>JAWBQF010000004.1:0-136019 GCA_038845975.1 Methanomethylicia archaeon | reverse complement strand
TGATTCTGAGCTTATGGATTTGAATCGTGGTAAGGTAGGTCATCCCTTCAAGCTTACTGTTAGGTATGTTGAATTCCTTATGGTTGTACGTTATCTCTTCTCAATGCCTTACAGACAGCTTGAAGGCTTCACTAGGGCTTTGAACAGGCTTATCCCCTCCATCAGCAGACTACTCATGGATTAGGAGACGTATCTTAACGCTTAACCCATCTTTATACGATTCGTTGAGGGTTTCCAACGAGCCAGTCACTATAGCCGTAGACTCGAGCGGTGTTAGCGTCCCTGGTGGATGGGTTACGTGCGTACACGGCAAGAAGAAGTGCTACATCAAGATCCACTTCTCAGTAGACGTTAAGACTAAGGAGATTTTAGCTATGGAGGTAACCACGGACGATTTCCACGACTCGGAGGTGCTACCAGCATTAATCAAGGATGCATCTAAGCTTAGGAGGGTTTCTGAAGCTGTTATGGATGGAGCTTACGATAATTCTGAAGTCTACAATCTCCTTAGAGGGATGGGTGTAAAACCCGTCATAAAGCCTAGACGTAACGCTAGAGATGATAGAGGTCCTCCGGAAAGATGTAGGATGGTTAGACTTATCGAAAAGGTGGGTGATGAAGGGTGGGCGGGGATGGTGGGCTACGGTAGACGTTGGGCTGTTGAAACAATGTTCTCAACACTAAACGCCAGTATGGAGAATACTGCATGGCGAAAACATGGAATAGAGAAAGAACTAGAAGCTAAAGCATACATATACAACATGCTAATAAACCTATAAAACAAAATCAAAAAAGAGAAACATAAAATTAGAGAAGAGACCTAAACAATAAAGAATTAAGCCACAAAGCTATTTTTTATTAATCGCTTTTAATAACTTAATTTTTTATCGGTGGGCTAAAGTAAACTTTATGAACATTGATTTTAAACCTTAACTCAAAACCTTTAGATTAGCTTTACCATAAATTTCTTTAGTTTTTCTGGGTTGAAATCTGTGTAATGCCTTGCTAATACGCTTCTCGGCACTCTTCACAAAATGCATCTACATATCTATCTGAGACTCCAAGCCTACCCATCTCGCAGCAGAACCAATTTCCTAAGTCTTTTACTTTCAGCTTTACTCCGAATTTTATCCTAGCTTCCTGCTACTCCTTTTGAAGACATAAGTGTTGAATGGGAAAGCTCATCAGATTTTGGACCATGCAAATTCCTACTCTTTAAATATATTTTAAACATTTTCTGTTCTATCGATTTCTTTAAGCATTTCTAGTATGTCTGAAAGCATGCTGATGAGTTTAGGAAGATATGATTGAGATATTATTCAAAGGAACAAAGAAGAATTTTTATTTAGATGATAGAGTTGATTGACGCATAAGTTTCCGTAACTTCTTTTCTCACAAAGATTTAAGTGTGTGTTTCGAATTATAGTTTGATGGTTTGAATGTTTAGGGAGATTAAGGATTTTGAGTGGTTAAATTCCCATTACTCTGAATTGCAAGAGAAGTATCCCGGTATGTATGTTGCTGTTAAAGACTGTAAGGTTATAGCATATGGTAAAGAGTTTGGAAAGGTTTACGATGAGGCTAAGGAAAAAGTTGGCAAAGACTTTATAATAGATTACATACTCTCCGGTGAACCCTTTGTCCTTAAGGTTGGAATACAGGATAACAGAGGCTAGCTTTAGACCTGAAGTTTCAGAATCTGTAAGGAAGGTTTATGGTTTAGAAATAGGGAAAGGCTACATTTACAGAACATTAGTTTTATTCAAGTCTAAGGGATTTTGGATCGGTCCCTTCCCCATGGTTTACGATACGGGCGCCGTTGTTTCCTTATTACCTTTTAGGTTCTTCAAAATGCTTCAGCTAGAAAAGTTTGCCCCTGTGAAGCTGACAGGCATTACATCTGAAATGGAAATCTCAGCTAGGCTTGTAAGAGCTACTTTAAAGTTCATGGATTTAAAAGGTATAGAGTCCCCTGAAATAGAGGCTTGGATAGCCATAGCGGAGAGGGAAGACGTACCCTTAATAATAGGATTGAAGAGTATTGCAGAAACACATGAGTTCAAAGTTAACTTTAGGAACAAAACCTTCAACCTAAACTTCTATTAGAATGAAGAGTCATCGCCACACTCTTGGGTAGATGTTGACGCGAAAATCACACATCTTTCTAAATAAAGATTTCCGTTAATCCAAACTTCCCTAGTCTTTACACAGCTTTAACATATTATCTGTAAGCATCTCGAGTCGTCTTTTTCCAACTCCTTTAATTGAGAACATTAAAAACAAATAATCTTCCGGTTTTACCATAATCTTTATGGCTTTGTTAACTTTAGATTTATTTGGGAGTTCTCTCCCCTATTTATGGTGTTAATATGGTTAAAGTTGTTAAGTTTGTTAGGGAGAGAACTCCATTTACTCTAGTTATGGTGCTTATATATATTTTCGTTCTTCTAGAATGGTTTCAGATATTTTAAGCTTATTGTTGTTAGGAGTTATGTATCCATACTATCGTGGTTTATCTTAAGCTTCCATTGATTTTGATAGGAGGGATGTTAGGATCGTTATGGTTGATGATACTATTGTAAGTAGGTTTTAAGAGAAGGTTATTTATGTTGCGTTTAAGCCATTATTGAGGGGGATTCTACATATGGGTTTGTGATGTTGCAAACATACTTACATCACTAGCATTCCTTAGAAGATTAGAGCTATCTATGGAATATAGTTGTATTAAGTGATGGAGCTCAATACTATAAGGCATCATGCAGAATATTAAAAAACATTAATATAGTTTAGAGGTTAGAATTAATGGAGGGAATCATACAATATGTTAAGGATAGAACTAGAGTATTCGATAATTATATACCATGCATGAAGGATAGATGTGATGGTGAACATGTATTAATGCTTATAAAATCAATAATATACATACTAAACAAACATGGATTAATAGGAAAATAAAAGCTAAGGAATTCATAGAAGATACAATACCAAAAATAGAGGTGATAAAACATGCTTAAGTTAACAAAGCCCAATAACTTCAGATTAAATTTAAATAGAAGTAAATCCAAATTACTGGATTTAGGCTTAAATTTCCCATTCTTCTTCTTTGATTGTATTTTTCTCCAAGCATGTCATGTCTTGACTTTATAGTGGTATCACAACCCGCTTCTACTCAATACATCTGGTCTCTTGCTTTCATAAACTACTTTTCCGGTAAAATAAGTTCTACGATGACATATCTGACAGTAAATGTTTTTATTTTAATTTTCATGTTCTTCTTTTTCCATTAAGGCGTAAAGCCTACACCTTATCTTCTTTAACTCGTCTATTAATGAAATGACTTTTTCTTTTTTGCAGGAAAAATCATTTTTCCTATTATCTTTCTCTGGACATTTGTCATGTTTATTTAATTACTTGTGGCGTAAAGATTTTGCTGAGAGAGTAGGATATGAATCATTTAGATAGCCGAAGATTATACTCTTGGCTGTGAGGGGAAAATATACAAAGCTTATCGGACAAGCTACGGTTTACCTAGAGGTTAAATAGGTTTCCAGAATAAGAAGAATAATAGAGACAAGACTCTTACAGCTAGAAGAATATGGATTCAAGTTCATGAGAGCTATACCAGGAAGATGATTAGTAATTAAAATAATCTATTAATATTAGCATTCAACATAATTTAATTGATGAGTGGAATTTGATGGAAACTAGGGTTTAATAAATATTGTTTAATTACCTTTTCTTCATCATTCTTTTACCAGCAACAGCTCCTACAACAGTATATATTATTGATATAATGAATGCTAAACCACCACCTGCCTCTGTAGTTGCTTTAGCTCCTAATACTTCATGTAGAAGCTCATAATTGTATAGCCAAATAAGGCACCGAATACTCCTAATATCATTAATATTCCAGCCATTACCGTCATAGAGACTGGCTTATAACATATTAGTAGTACTATAAGTCCAAGTACAATTCCTATAACATATGTAAATGAAAATGGTACTGTAAAAGACCATCCAGTATATACTTTACCATTTACTGAAACCCAAGGAATAGAGTAAACAACAACTGTTAAGAACCATAAAACACCATACACAACCCTCCACTTCAAAAATCCCATACATAACCCAATATCTACTACATAGGCCTCCTAATAAATTTATAAAGTTTTCAACATTAAAAATCAAGTATTAAATTGAAAGAAATAAATTGCTTTAACAATTATATCCATTGTTCTAATGGCTTCAACGCTAACAATTGTAAAAGCAGAAGTATTCAATGGGTATTATCTGATACCTTATGATATGTATTTAAATTTGCTGCATTTGACAAGGGGTAATGAAGGCAAGCAACACTGTTGCCTTCAGCCCTCCCCCTCTTTTTTAAACGTATTCTTTTAAAGTAATAGATTAAAAGGCAAATGAAAATGAAGGAAAACCCTATTATTCCAAACATTTTGGGGTCTTGATACCATACGGAATTATTTTCATTTATTGATATTTTTACGGAATAAACTTCAAAACGGCAATATCCTTTATATGCTTCTGTAAAGATTTCAATATGTTTTAGTTTAATTTTTTCTAATCCATAGTATTGCATCATTGTTTTAATGTATGGGGTTATATTTAATTCATAGTGTTTAAATGTTTCTTTTTGAAGGTTATCATCTAATTTAAACTGCGCTATGGAATCGTTTCTCCATGTAAAAAACCATTGTTGTCCTTTTTGTATTCTATCTCCGTAATAACTGAAAAATTGAATTTCAGTTTGATAGCATTTAACTTGGTAATCTGTTATAAATCCATCAAAGAAAAAAACTATTGCTACATTCATTGATGAATTTAAAACTGTGTAATTTTTAAAATCAATCAACTTTAGATCTATTTGAAGTATTATATTGGGGTTTTGTTTAAGGGTTAATTCAATTTCATTTTCTAATAATGCATATCTTAAGCCCCAATAATGTGGCATTAAGCCCCGTGAAATTTTGCTTAACCCCCATCCCCCGCTTGTATCATTTATCCATAAATCAAATTTTCCATTAACGAAGGAAGCGTTTCCAATAGCATCCCCATTAAAACCTTCCCATGTCTCTAAACAAACAGATTCTGGACATAGATTAAATATTATGGAGTTTTGAGCATAAACAATAGAAATAAAAAATAAAATTGAAAAAAGAGAAATTGAAATGTGTTTCATTGATTTTCACCTTAAGTATATTTTCTCAATAAACTTAAAGCTATCCCAGCATAGCACAATTATTGTGGAAACTCTAAAACTATCTCTTGTGGTGAAGACGCGTATTCAGTTATAGATATTATGGATTTAAAACTGTTAGCACTAATACTTGTGATACTGTTACGTTTAGGTTTTTGAAGAGTTTGAGAAGCCATCTGTTGAAGGTTGTTTCCATAGATAGACTTCTTAAAGCCCTTAGGGAAAAGGGTCTTCTGTAATAAAGTTACGCTTAGAAGGAAGCTGAATGCATTCTATATATGGCGGGCTTAAGCTATAGGGATATTGCGTACTTCTATAGGTGTTGATGTAAACCACGGTATGGCGTTGGGTGAAGGAGCTTGAGGAGGTAAGGCTTGATGTGAAGTCGAAGCCTCGTAGCCATAGACGAAGCTAAAGGAGGCTGATATCAGTTCTATGTATGGTCATAGATGTTAAGACAAGAAGCTTATAGCCATAAGGACTTCATAGCAGCGAAGCATCCTGGATGCTTTTCTGAGGCAAGTTCTGAAGGTATGCATTAATAAGTCTCGTAGATAAGAGGCTATGGTATCTCAAGCTCTTAAGAATCATGGTCTAATATGGAGGCATGTAGCATTCAGGCTGAGGAATTCAATAGAGAGATGGTTTCGAACACTTAAGAATAGAACGAAAAGATTCTATAACAACTTCCAGACAGGAAGGAGCTATTCAAAATCGAATTATTCCTCAAGCTCTTCATCCTCTGGTATACTGGATAAGGCTGCATCAAACCATAGGAAGGCCACCAGCAATAACATAAACCTAAAAGTAACAGTATCAGCTAGTTAAGCAGAAAATTTAATAAGAGGATAATTGAGATGCTTGAGAAGGAAAAGGGTAGTAGGAGGAAACAGAAGATAGAGGTAATCTATTACGCTTATCCCTTAGAAACTTATCGAGCTTTCCTCTAAGTTGTTATGGAGAGAATTGTTAAAAATAGTTTAGGAAAATTCATCATATAGATGAATGGCTTAAATTATTAGTAAAGAATGCCGTGAAAAATT
This sequence comes from Methanomethylicia archaeon, assembly GCA_038845975.1. GTDB lineage: Archaea > Thermoproteota > Methanomethylicia > CALHIW01 > CALHIW01 > CALHIW01. Next base: position 129,758 of record JAWBQF010000004.1, on the reverse strand, counting down.
AAAAGAAGTGCTTATTCAGATGAGAAAACTTGTTGATAAATATAAAAGTAACATTCCCGGAACTGATGTTAAGTATACGCCTATCATTTTATGGAAACCTAAAGCTTGGTATAACTACAAAATATAATATCTTATTTAATTCTTCAATGTTATTCTTCATGGTTTAATAGGGGGATTGACTTCTTTCTAAAACTTTTATATTTTAGAGTTTGCTCTTAATGTGTGAGGTTTATGGTTAAGGTTGAAAGGAAGATTAGGGTGCATAGGGAAGGTAAAGTAGTGGAGGCTATGGCATTATTCGATACCGGATCTAGGAGGAGTTATTTCAGTAAGGGATTTGCAGAGAAGATAGGTTATGAGCTTTTTGAAAAGCCAAGGGAAATACCTTTAGCAGTAAGAGGGAAGTATGCTAAGCTCATTGGACATACTACAGTTTATCTAGAAGTTGATGGGTATGTTTTGCCTGAGATGGAGGTTATTGGGGTTATTGAGGATTTAGCGAGGGATGTAATCATAGGATTGAATATAATGGAGAGCTATGGAATTTACATTAAGGAAGATGAGATAAAGTTCAAGCAAATTCCACCAACATCTATGATAATTTAGAAAAATAAGTTAAAGAGGATTATACTCTTTGGCCTTTTATTTTAATGAGCTATCACGGAAACTTTTCACTTGAACTCATCTTTGTTTTTCAGCGACCACCTCATCTTGAATCCTTAAAGGCATCTTCCTGAAGTATCTTGTCTCCTTAAACAATCCTACCAATGTCTAAGACCTTCTATTCTTTGTCATCTTGTTTGATTTCTGTTATTCTTAAAGCTTTCATCTATCAATTCCTCAAAATTGTACACTTATTTTCCAGCAGTTCATTCATCGATTGATCATTTCCCAATTAACTCCTCTACAGGCTTCATCAATATCTCCTCGCCAATCTCCTCAAGTCTTACCTGTTCATCTATGCTCTCCATCTCCTTAGCTAGGTTTGATAGGGCATTCGCCAAACCAACTTTGTATGTTCCGGGAAATACATCAATAGCTTCCTTTTTTCCTCCTCCAATAGGCCAGCAAATCTAGCCACATTGCCTACTGCCTAATTGACCTCCTATCTTCGTCTCCGAGCTCTCCCTTAACTTCTCAACCAATATTCTAAATATCCTCTCATTAGGCTACTCGATGCAGCCAGTAGGGGGAAGGCTTTCATATTGAGGCTTAGTAACTCTTTATAAAATCCCTCTAAATCTTCCCTGCTGAAGATTTTCTTTGGCTTAGGCGTTGGGTGTTGGAAGGTATATATTGAAGTTAATTCAGGTCTTCCAATGAACCTTAAGCAGTACCTTAAGGATGTTGAATATTTAGATGGGGTTTTAGATTCCTTTAATCACCTTAAAGGATCTGGTTTTGGTCGTTAGGAGAAGTGTGTTTGAATATGTATCTGAAGCTTTCCATGTAACTCCTCTTATCTCCACCATATTTAGTGTTTTTTATATTTTATGAATTATATTGTTAGTGGTTTATGTTGGTGATATCTTGAAGATATTTATGTGTATGCTTGGATTAGTGATGTTTACCTTGCCTATTCATGTTTTACCCTTTAATATGTCTGGGATTTATAATGTTGTTTTACTAGTTTTAATTATTATGTTGTTTTTTGTTTTTGATTTCTTTATTCCCGTTAGTATTAGGCTTGAGGGGTCTTGTTTTAGGGTTTTATGTTGTGGTGCTTTTCAGCTTCAGAATGTATCTGGGAGGTTTAGAATAGTTGTGTTTAGGGGTGAGCAGTATCTGTATGTTTTTGATGGTGATGATATTAGGAATTGTTTTGAGAGGATGGGTGCAAGACTTGAGGAATGTAGTCCACCAATAACAAGTATTAACCTCTCATTTAATAGGTTTAGGGCTTATAGGGGTGGAGAGTTGGTTTATGAGTGTAGGGTTGTTGAGTCTTTACGTCAAGTAGATGATAGGAGAATAGTTAAGCTATCTAAATCCCTTAACGATATTAAGCTTAGAACATGTGGGGTAACGGTTATTGATGTAGATAAGGTAGGATGGTTGAAAAGGTATTTGTTAAGGAGGGTTAACCAGGAGCTTGATTATGAGCTTTCATCTGTTAGGATTATTCATGCTGGTGGTGAGGGGGTTTTAGCATCGGTAGTTAATGGAGATAATGTAAAGTCTGTTAAATCTAGACCTAACCATGTATTGAGGTTTAGAATCCTTATTCCATCATGTCAGCTCTCATCAATTATTTACCCATATCCAGACCATGAATTCATATATGAGTATAAGCAGAGATTTAATGATGGATTGTTTCTAGGATATACCTTGCAGAGAAATCTTGAGAAGACATATCCACTACATATACCATTCATAAATTATCATTGGATTATTGTTGGAGCTACAGGTAGCGGTAAGACAACTCTGGTAATGCATGTAGTAAGCCAGCTTAAACATAACGTATTAATTATTGATCCGACAGGTCAGATGAGTATTATAGCTGATAGGGTGTTATCAGTTAGGGATCTAAGGCTAAACATATTCTCAAACATGCTTAAAGATAATGCTATAGATGTATTTACATCACTGCTTAGAGTAAGATATGGAAGAGAAGATGTAGTAACACCTGCTCAGGAAGCTATACTTTCAGCATTTACTTCGAGTAGAAGTGGTGGTAAGTGTTTCTCAAAGCTTGATGTTATGCTTGAAGCATGCATGAGGATAAGTAGGAGGGAGGAGGAGAGGAATTTATATGCAGCGTTGAGGAGTAGGATAAAGCCGTTTGTTGGAGGGGCGCTAGATGTAGTTGGTGAGCCTACAGCTCCAGAGTTGAAGGGGAGGATAGCTGTAGATCTTAGTAGTCTAGGAGGTGATGAGGAGAAAACATTAGCAATACATTTAATCCTAAACCTAGTATTCATACTTGCAGAGCAGGGTAGGATAAGTAATCTATATATTGTTCTGGATGAAGCTCATAGAGTAGCTCAAATAGGGTTAAGGCATAGTATACTGGATAGAATATATAGGGAGTTGAGGAAGTATGGAGTATACATAATAGCAGTTACTCAGAATCCATCACTAATAACTCCTGATGTATTTACGAATTCAGGTGTTAGGATTGTTATGAGGCTTTCAGGTAGTGAGGCTAGAGACATGATGAATGTTTTAGGGGTTGAGAGAAGGTATGAGGATGAATTCATAAAGATAGTTACGGAGATGAATACTGGTGAATTCATAATTCAAACACCTGAAATCCCACCAACACTAGCATCAATAAGAAATGAGGTAGATAGGGAAATAGTAAGGGGGACATTAAGAAATCCAGTAGTGAAGCTTCAGGAGCATGTAAGGCTAAACATATCGTTCACGTATAGTGAGCTTAAAGAAATATGCATAACAGGAGAGGTTAACAGTCAAAACTATACATCAGCATTAAAGTCAATATTGGGAATGGATGAAGATGAAGCATATAGATGGATTGAAAACATAGATAAGATAAACTTCAAGCTGAAACAACCAACAATCCTACCACTATTAAATGTAAGGGAGAAACTATACAAATACATAGTTGAGGGAATTGAGGAATTTGGGGAATACGTAGAAAACGGAAAACTAACAAGTAAGGGTGTTGAGGCTTTAAGCACCATAATAAACACAGCAGCATCAATAGCTATAGAGTCTGAATGGTATAAGATACCATTAAGAAAATATGTTGAAGATAATGTTAAGCCATTAAGCTATCCACCAGTAAACATAAGGAGAAAACTATTAGAAGCAATTATGGGAGGTGAGGATGATGAGGAATATGTAAAGCATTATGGGGAGACAAGAAAGCTAACAAGAAAAGCACAAGCATACATATTGAAAATAGCTGAAACAATAGAGAAGCTAGTAAGCATTAATATGACGTGAAGTATAGTAGTTTAAATCATTACTACTGCTTGTATACTATTAGAGATTTGTAATGTTAATTTTTGCTTTGTGGCTTAATTCCGAAATTTTGCAAATTCAAGTTTACATAAAGTACGAAAAAGCTTAATAAGCACTTATAACCATAGTATTTAATGATATAGATTACGAGAAATGAATATTAAGCCACAAAGCTTTAATTTTCCCAAGTTATAATAGAATTATTCATTAAGCTTACTCTTCATTCTATATGAGTGTAAGCTTCATAGAACTTTATTGGATATATTTAAGCATCCTTTATAGATTACTTGAAGATGTTTAGAAGCTTTAGAGACTATGTACTGAATGGAATACTATAATTGATAAGACTACACACATCATTAGATAGAGAAACACCATATAGAAAATGGAAATCAAAGAAATAGATAAAATAAAGATTCTAACAAAAAAGAGATACTGTTAACTCTGCTTTTGAGGTGTTTTAAGGGTCTATTCTTCTGGGGTGGTTTATGTTATAGGTAGACTCCCCAAAGCTCTGAAGGATAAAGGGATCTTTAGGCATAATAGGTTTCGGTTAGGCTTAAGGTGAGGGTTTGTCTCCTATATTTGGCTGGTCTAAGCTATAGGTAGCATACGTATGCCGAGCCATAGAGGAGAGCCACGTAGGTATGGAAGCGGGGTTCAGAAGATGGAAGGTATAGGGCTCGATATGAAGCCTAAGAGGAAAAAGGCCGTAGCCATAGACAAAGCTTAAGGATGCTGGACTTCTATGTGTGGGCAGTAATGACGTACAAAGGGCTCCTTGCTATAAGGGTATTGTGGCAGCGAAGCATTCTAGATACCGACCTATTCCTAAAGGAAGTTCTTAATGCATGTCTTAACAAACCCCTCATCCTCGTCGATCGAGGCCCTTGGTATCCTGAAGCTCTTAGGTTCTATGGGCTTCAATGGAGGCTTTGGACTTAGGAATGCTGTGAAACGATGGTTTAGAAGCCTTAAGGACGAATGAAATGATTCTATCATAACTTCCAGACGAGGAGGAGGCTATTTAAGGTCGAGCTCTTCCTAAGGCTCTTCACCCTATGGTATAACTGGATAGGCCACATCAAACCCTAGGAAGACCACCGGCAAAAGCATAAATACCTAAATTCCCTTATAAGTAATCTTCCACTAAACATCCCGATGGATGAGCTTGATAATAGAATTAGAAAAGTAACTTCAGAGTTAGGAATTGATGTGAAAACATTTATAGAGAAGGGTCTTCAATTAGTAGTAATATATGGTTTATGGTAACTTATGAAGGAGGAACGGTTTAAACTATTATACCAAACTTTCCATAGAATACTTGATGAAGAATATGGTAAGGTTAAGGATGATTTTGGAGGACTGGAAATAGATGCTTGGAACATCATTTTTACATCTGAAGAACCAAGATTAAAAACAGTTCCGTAGAGTTTGAAGTCGTTCAAGTTTAAAAAGGAATGAATTTCTCATATTTTAGATCGGATCGAATAATTCATGAATATTAATATCGTCATAGTTAATGAAGCTTTTAAGTAATTTTCAGTCTTGGAGGATATGAGCTCTCCATAGTCCATGATGTCTCCCAAGAGTTGAAATCCACTTGGATAAAGTATCCTCTGAAGCTGAAGCTGGATTTCTCTGATGCAAGGAAGGTCACAGTTAACTCCACGGTTTGGCCTTTGGGTACATTGATACTGAAGGATTCCACCTCATAGTCTTCGTCTGGAAGTAACGCTAAATCTTTACGGATGCGAATTGTTAATATGCCTTTTAAGTTTCCATCAATTGCCTTAACTAATACATGTGCCTTCACGGTCTGTCCTTGCTTTGCCTCTGTGACAACCTGATTGTCCACTGTCCACCAAGCTTTCTGAAGTAAAGGTATGCCTCCAATAGGTGCCTCACTTACCTTTAGCCTAGGGGGATATGAGCTCTCCATAGTCCACGAAATACCCCACGTGACGAAGTCTACTTGAATGAAGTAACCTCTAAAAAATGGGCTTGTTACCTCTGAAGCTATGAATACTACTGTCAACTCCGTCTGCTCGTTCTCTTTAAGAGATAGCGTGTATGTTTGTATTTCATAATCTTCATCAAGTAATGAAACAAGATCCTTTCTCACTCGTATTGTTATAGCTCCTTGTAAATCTCCTCCTAATGCTCTAATGCAGACATGTGCTTGAACGGTTTCTCCATTCTTCACTTCTGTAACAGTACCTGCAGATGTTGTCCACCATGCACTAACTACCGATGGTATTCCATCTTTACTTACGGTTAATCTTGGAGGGTAAGCATCTGGCATAGTCCACGATATTTCTCCCTCAATCTCGATGAAGTAGCCACGTAGACTTGTTCCACTAGGTTCGCTTGGAGTAAATGTTAAGGTGTATTCTCTTAATTCATCTTTTCTAAGGGATATAGTGAAGCTTGAAATCTTAATGTCCTCGTCTGGTCGTAGCACTAAATCTTTTCTTATCTTTATTCTTACAGTACCTTCAACCGGAGCATTGCTTGCCTTCAAAATAATGTGTGCTACAACCTCTTCTCCCACTTTACACTTTGTAACTCTTAAGCCATCTACCGTCCAATAGGTTTCAACAAGGCTTAGGACACCACTTGCGACGGAAAGCCTTGGAGGATATGTGTTTTCCTGCTCTGCTAGAATGCTGGATCCCCATTGGACTTTCAGGAAGAATCCTCTAGTAATATTTCTCTTATAAGGTTTAAAGGATCCGCTAAATGTCTTGGATTCTCCAGGTAATAAGTGTACGGAGAAATGATAAATATTAGCATCAACATCAAAGCCGCCTATAACATCCTCCTTAACAATTACGTCAAGTACACCATCTATAGGAGTTGCTCGAAATACATTTCTAACAGTAACATGGAATTCAGCTGTCTCTCCTAAGGTGATAGATGTTGGATGCCAAGATAGGCTAGATATTTTCGGTGCGTTTGAAGATGTTAAGGTGTAGAACTGGTATGAAACTGGGATGACTATTGGAAAGAATAGAATTACTGGTTCAATTTGACCATCAAAACTTATTTTCACCTCACCATTATGAGAGGAAATAGAATTAATAATGTACTGAATGTCGCTTAAGGAAATGCTTGAAAGATCTAAGTGGAGAATAATATAAATTGTTCTAGTACCTGAGGCTGGAATCTGGAAAGGTTCCCTGCTTCTAATACTCCCAACATACTTGTCCTCCAGGTATAGCTGACCGCTAAGAGACCTTACTGGAACTGATAGTAAGCCATGACCCTCTATATCTAAGCATAGCTCCAAGTCAAGCCGTCTTGAAAGCAAGACCTCTACCAGATCAGGGATTTCCAATAAGCTTGCCTTAGATATGCTATACTTTGCAGAAGCTGCAGAAACATAAAGAACACCGAGGTATGTTAAAAACACAATAACGATTAAAAGGATAAAGACGGTAATAGCTCTAGTAGTCCTCCTCACATTTAATACTTTTGCTAGGACAATTATATATTTTACGTAAATATTGTTTTAAACGTGGCAGGAGGCAAAATTGTAACGACATGCAGCTTTGAGAAAAGCCGTTAACAACATCAACAGCAAAGCTTACAGCTCCATTGTAGTAGCAGTATTACTCTCCACTCTTCACATAGGTTTCAATATTAAGCTTTGAAGTCTGGTTTCCATTGTTTTGATAATGTCTTTAACTATTTTCCTCCTGCTCCCTTAAGCTTATTTATTCTCCTCATCACATCCATTTTATTCACTCATTTCATTCTTTTAATAGTTTTAAGCGTTAGTAGCTCATTAAGCCTAGGCGCAAGGCTAAATAAAAGTTCTTCGATTAGTCATAGAACTACAAACTGTTTAAGGAGCTAGCTGTGAAACTTAGTCGAGGTTCGTAAGCTAAAGTAAGCATTAGAGTGTTAAAACAACATCCTCAACATTTAAGCACTTTTTTGTAGAGTCTTGTATGAGCAAGGAACTACCAAACGAAAGTAAAGCATCAAAGAGAGTTGAAGCATATCACAAGAAGGGTAAAGATGGCTAGAAGCTCACATTCTTTGCTGTAAATGTGACGAAGGCCTTTAAACTCTCCCCATTCTCCATAGTTACCCTCACAACTTTTCTAACGAAAAGGCTACTCTCCAGATTATCTGGGTAGAATTCCTCATATTTATCGAATAACGGTAAAACCTTATCTATATTTTGGGCTTCATATACTCTACCATAAACGTAGCTTTCCTTATGTTCTACTGCTCCAGGATATTCTCCTAAATCGTAGAGTTTTGCCCGAATCTTACCACTCCCAACATACCTTATTTCTCCTGCACTAATTAAATCTATGAAGAACTCTGTTTTCTCAAGTGTTCCATAAACAAAGATTTTATTAATCTTCTCCCTCAATTCCATCACCTGTAGAATGCTTATATCTTTCTAAATATTCCGCTAAGTATTCAAAACCCATTCTTGATAAATATTCAATTGTAAGCTTAGATTTATAAAAGAGTTTTAAGTAGTAGTCAAACATGGCCTTAACATCATCTTCTTTTAACGCTCCAAGCATGTAAAAATCGCGGTAGAGCGAATAAAGCCACTCAGCCCGTCTAAACATGATGGAACGTCTATATTCTTGAATTCCTTTCAATGCCATGATTGCGCCTGCAACAACACCTGCGATCGTAATTACTTCCTGTAATCCTATCATTTCCACTCTACTCAGTCTTCTCTTATTAATATTCTTTGCAGAGTAGAACTAGACTTGTGAACTTAAGCATATTGATCATCTCTGTTTTGTATTGTGTCTCTATGCACCTTTTAATTTCAGATGAGAAGTTTAATGAATTTTTAAACCAAGAATGGTTAAAGAATCTCTAGACCCAATCCAAGAATTGGTTGAAGGACTCGGAAAACTTTATGAGGAAAAGGCTTAAATTTAGGGAGTCTTTTAGTAAGTGGCAACATGAACATAAAAATTGAAATAGAAAATTTACCAAAAGAGCTAAGGAAAGAAGGCTTAAAGGAGAAATTACTCGAGATCTGCCAGAGGAACGACATAGTTTTTATGGCTATCTTTGGCTCTTTTGTTAGAGGAGAGCAAAAGAGAAAAAGCGATATTGATATAGCCATTGAATTTGAAGAAAATAGCGGGAAGAGTCTCCTCGACTTGGTTAGAATAGAAAATGAGTTAAGTAAGATCTTCAAAAGGAAGGTTGATCTTGGAATTTTTAGTACTCTAAACCCCTGCATAATAGAGGATGTAAAAAAGGAGATGCAGGTAATCTATGAAAAAAGATGAAGCGTACCTAAAACATATCTTAGATGCCATATCCAAGATAGAGAAATTTACCGAGAGCGTAACCAAAGAAGCATTTTTTGAAAACGTAGAGAAACAGTATGCGGTCTTAAGAGCTCTCGAGATAGTTGGTGAGGCAACAAAGAAGTTAAGTAGGGAGCTGAGAAAGAGGCATCGGGAAGTTTCCTGGAAAGATATCGCTGGTATGAGGGATAAGTTAATCCATGAATACTTTGGCGTAAATTTGGAACTGGTTTGGGAAACAATCAAAAAGAAACTTCCCATACTCAAAGAACAAATTTTAAAGATATTGGAGGAAATCGGCTCAAAAGTTGAGAAGTAAGACGGAAAAGTTCTTTTTATTTTCCTCTTGACAATCATATTTGTCAGAATGGTTTTCAATTAGCTCGCTAACGATGGCTTGAACATTTACCAGATTCAAAAGAGATTGAACGAGATGAAAATCCCTACAAAGTTCGATAGAATTGTTAGGAGGAAAAGTTGAATGTAAAGTGTTGGCGGCATCAGACGACTATCTACAGAATGCTAACCAGAGAAATGTACACTGGAATTTTATTGGTGGAGAAAGTGTAAGAAGCCGAACAGATCAAGGAAAAAGGTTGAGAATTTAAGGCCGATGGAAGAGTGAATTTTAGTCAAAGTGCCAGCGATAATCTATAGGGGATTATTTGAGAAGGCCCAAGAGAGGCTCAAAGAGAATAAAGCCTATTCGATGAAGACTAAAGTAATATATCTATTCCGGGAAAACTCGTCTGCGGAATAGATGGAAGAAAATATCGCTTAGCTTATAGAAAGCCTAAACTCCAAGAGATAGTTGGACGATTTATTATGTCTGTCAAAATAGGTCTCCCACTCAATTCCCGATAAAATGCAGAGCATGCCAGGTATTTTTCTTTTATTATTTTTCACATTCACACCAACCTTTCATTTAATTATCAATTTTACCTATAGATTTTTATATTTATACCAGCCTAATTCCCCTGTTACTGGAGTCTCGGCGAAACCAAGACCCTAGTCATGAATTGATGAAGAGTTGCAATATGTTTCATAGTTAAATTATTTTCTTAAGAATACTTCAACCCATTCCACAATATCTTTACCAATAATGCCAGAGTTCGTGGCAATTGAATAGTGATATGAAAACTGTTAGGTTAATCCTATTTTAATCATCGTAGATGGCTTTGTTAACTTTAGATTTATTTGGAAGTTCTCTCCCTTATTTATGGTGTTAATATGGTTAAAGTTGTTAGGTTTATTAGTGAGAGAACTTCATTTACTTTAGTTGTTTATTGCTTATATATTTTCGTTCTTCTAGAATGGCTTCAGATATTTTAAGCTTTATTATTTTAGGTTATGTATCTATATTATTGTGGTTTATCTTAAGCTATTTGATTTTGATAGGGGATGTTAGGATTGTGGTTGATGATGCTATTATAAGTGTGGGGTCTATGAGGAAGATTGTTTATGTCGTATTCGAGCCACTATTGAGAAGAATTCTCTACATATGGGTTTGCGATGTTGCAACATACCTACATCCCTAACATTCCTTAAGAAAATTAGGAGCTATCTGCGGTTAATATAGTTTATTAAGTGATGAAGCTTAATACTATAAGCGTAAAATATTAAAATTAAACATGATATAGTTTATAGGTTAGGAATCTAATGGAGGAATCATACATTATATTAGGATAGAACTAAGCTATTCGATAACTACATAACATGAAGGATAAATGTGATAATGAGCATACATCAATTCTTATGAAGTCAATAGTATAGCTAAACAAACATGGATTAACAAGAAAATAAAAGCTAAGGAATTCATAGAAACACAATACCAAAATAGAGGTAATAAACATGCTTAAGTTAACAAAGCCTTACTTGAAAGAAGATTAAGAACATTCATAGAAAAGAATCAGAAACCAACTACAAAAAATCTTATTAAAAGTATTATTTGAAATATACTATATCATGGTCATGTAGCTAGCTGTCCGTACTAGAAGTTCTCTTACGGCGTCTTCTAACAATAAGTAGGGAGAGTATACCTATGGATAGACCAATAGCAAATAGTGAAACAGTTGTAGGAAGTCTATAGTTTGGAGTCCATGCGAAGTGGGCTTCCATTGGACCTGTTACTCTAAGCTTTTTGGTTTTTGAATCTGCATTGTATGTTCCACCTATTAGACCGAGAAGTCCCTCCATAGGAACAGAATCATTATCTACACTTAGTATAGCCTCTGATCCTTCAGGATACCATCCTTCACCAAGGACACGGCTAAACTTGGAATAGCCTTTAATAAAGTATTGTGTGACGTATTTAAACTTCAATTTGACAGCTTGGTCTATTACTATCCTAATGATAAATAAATCTTCCTGTGTGGAAACTGAATGCTCTACATCATTTATAAAGTATGATGTAAGTACCTTCCTCGTTGAATTGTTTATATATTGTATAGCTTTAACTGAAATGTTTACATTTGAATTCTCCACATACCAGTTTTCCTCCATACTGCTAGGTATTAAGATAATGTTATAAGTATCCTCAAATATGAGTCTGAACTGTCTTTGATATATAGTTTCAAGAGTTAAGGGTTTTTCCAGCTTCACTATTCTTCTAGATTCCACATTACCATCACTCCATCCAGTAAATCTTAGTCTTTCATTATCTGAAATTTGGATAACCTCACTTAAGACATGTACCTCCACAGCTTGCCTCCTCATCCAGAGGTTAATGTTTCCATTTCTAGCAATATAGAGCTGACCGAATATAGTAATAGCTAAATCACTTGGTCCTCTTACAGTTAACCTATGGTAATACTCTTCCCCTACTTCCTGCTTAAATCTTTCCCCATTAGCTGAATAGTATTCTACAGTTGTCTCTTTGATATTCACAGTATCAGGTAAATGTCTTCTTAGTTGAAACCTCATAGTTACAGATTCTCCACTCTTCAGAACGGGGAATACTACGGTTATCACGTCAAGATTATCTTGCCGTATAGTGGAAGTAAGGTAGCCCTCCATATAGCTGGCCTCTAAACTAGAATTAAGTATAATCTTAATTGTAATTATGAAGGCTGTATAATCTTGACTACTGATGTTTAGGCTTAGAGTACCATTATCTATTCTCGGTAGATATTTCAAAATTAATTTAGGCTTCTCTATGTATGGTAAGCTAGTTTTCTTAAACTGAGCAGTATATATAGCTGTTAGCCGTAAATATGTGAAGCCGTATTCTCTACTTGGCTCTATCTCCGTACCTTCATGCCACTCATTCCAGCTTGTAATTAGGATGAGGTCTGGATCTGCTTTCAAAGCCTTTTGCCAGTAGGCCTTATAGGTTTCTCCATTTCTTCTATCTAGAAGAGCTCCAGGATATCTAATCTTCCTATCATCATAGCCTGGAACTACTGTGAAGCAGAGTGCTTTCTCTTGTATTGTTGGGTTTCCTTTACTCAGTATGATGTTAATAGCTTGATTTAAGTCAAGATCCTTTAATCCAATACTCATTTTTTGCCTGTAGGTTTTGAATACATCCTCCATTACGTTTAGGTTAAGCTCGATATATGTATGGAAAGCATCGAAAACATGAATATACCGTGGATCCCTTAAATCACCTACTAGATATACGGGTCCAACATGTTCCTCAAGGCTCCGCCTTACTTTAAACCAGAAATCCAGATCTCTCCCATATGCTTCAACAGCATAGATAAATATAACTGGTCTACCGTTCACCTTCAGAAAAGCTGGGGAAGAAGCATAATTCCTAACTACATAGGAAAGCTCATTAACTATCTGGGTAGGATCTAGAAGAGGGGATAATCCTCTATATGATTCATAGTATATTGTTATATTAAAGCCTAACTGCTCACCTACATTGAGGAGACTGTGGAATACTTTATCTTCGAAGGTATCTATGCCCCACCAGGATACAATGAAATAATCTATACCTGAGGATTTAGCTAATAGCATATGCGTCTCTATAACTTTCTCATCGTAGCTATCGTAAGGCCCTAGCATCGGATAATGGGTTGAAGAACCGATTGAATCAACATCTACACCCTCCCAATGAAAGAAACAGCGGCTAGGTCCTCTAGCATTACCATACCAGGGATAGTAGAAAGCACATACTTTTTTCTGCATTGCTAGTGGAATAGATTCACGGAGTGCTGTACCAACTGGCTTGGCATAGAGAAAATCATAATTTATGGTAAAGAATCTCGGATTAGATACTGGATCACTCTGATTAATACCTTCATGTCTAACCGAGCTATAATAGATGAACCCTCCTCCATCCCAAAACCTTAATACTACCTCAGTAACACCTATATGTCCCTTCATTATCACAATTCCTCCTAGATTAGAGCCCCTAATTGCTATTCCAGTTATTCGCAAGGTTACTTTAGTCGTATCATATGTCTTCTTACTTATCCATACCCTCATATTATCGAAGTAATACTTTAATTCAGACGCATTTCCACCTGTAAGAATTGACCCATTGTAAGCTATTATAATAGGACCATTAGGAAAATTCACACTAGTCCAGTCTGAATCTGTTATTACATCTATCTGTAATAGGTAGAGCTTAGAGTTCCTGCTGAAGAGTGAAGGTAAGTTGCTAAGAGCTATAGCTGTAATACTTGTAGTTTCAGTATTAGCATCTCCTAAAGGCTCAATAACTTCATTTCTAACAACATAGTGGGTTACTATGCCTCCATTTACTGTCTGCATTCTTCTTAGGATAGTATACCATTTATTAATGGTTTCAGTCTCAATAGGACATTTACCATTAACCTCAATAAGAACTCTGTAGAGATAGAGTGCAAGTGCAATCTTGTATGTTTCATATCTTCCACTTTCCTTCTGAGCTTTATCTCTAAAACCATTTCCATCCCAAGCTGAGAGTATGTTTCTGAAAAGTTCCTCAGCTTCGCTTATTCTTCCCTCTATAATGTAGTCTAAAGCTCTATAAATAGTGAGGTCTACATATTCACGCCAATCATAAATAATTCTTGACTTATCCGGCTTCTCATAGAGTATCTCAAATTTTAAGCCTAATGCTGTAGAGTAGACTTCACCAATCTTTTCCTGTCTTAAAGCATAGAATTCATCAGGTATGTTAAATCCAAGAATTACTTCATGACGACAGTTAAAGCCGAAGCTGTATTTTTGGGATAAGACGGTAAGTATCTTTACACCAAGCTTACTTCCTAGTAGGGTTAGAGCTCTTGCAGCCAATAAGTTATCTGAAGCAATATAGATTCTCTCCCTTTCAGGTTCTACTGTGGTAGCTGCTCTAAGCAGACCAGCTTCATGAATATACTGTAACTCAAGAAAGCTACATAAACCCTTAACCTGGGGACCAGTTACTTCATAGTTTATCTCATCCGCAGTCAAATTGAGAAATAATAAATTAGATAAAGCTAATACTATCAATAACAGAATCTTTGAAATTCGTTTCATACTTATCATTTTAATTGAGGATTATAAATCTATTAGCAGAAATTATGTTTAAAATTAATTATCTATCTCCCCATAAATATTTTCACTATTTAAGCTATGTTCTATCAACTTAACTATAATATCTTTAAAATCTACTCTTAAAGTTCAGAAGCTTCTTCTTAACAGTTTCCCTAACCAATTCTAAATTTACACTAGAACATTAAGGATAAAAGCTATGGGAGAATAGATTACTGGTTTCTAATAATTTCAGTGATTTTAGGTTTTCTTTAGCGTGATCTTTATGTAGGCTCCTTTCTTATCAATGTTATAGCTTTTAAACAAGCTTTTCCTGAGAGCTTCTCCAATTTTACCAGTAATGTAAACATCTGTTTTACATCCTATATGCATGTAGGGCCAAATTCTCTCTATTATCCATAAGGGTAGTGGGAGATCCTTCTCCATATCCATACTTCGAATAGTTTCCTCAATTTCAATTTTTGTAGCATCTCTACGTCCATCATAAATCCAGGCTTCTCCTTTATACTTTAGGATTCTATATATTTCGTTAAAAGCTTTAACAGCTTCTTTTAAATGGTGAATTAACCCTGTACTTAAAACCAAGTCTACAGATAAATCCTTAAAACCAGTATTATAAGCACTTCCAATTCTGAACTCAACTTTATCAATTCCCTCCTTCTCTGCATTCTTTCTCGCAATCTTAATCATACTCTTTGAAATATCGATTCCAATCACTTTAACATTAGGTACCTGCTTAACTATTTCTATAGGTAAACGTCCAGGACCAGTACCTATATCAAGAATAGTTCCTGATATATGGCTATCTCTAATTTCACTTGCTATCTGCTTAAACCACTTAACGAATACTCGATTAACATATCTATCATAAAGCCTACTGAAAGGCCACGGTATTTCTTCCGGCAACTTCCCTCAGAGTTATTAGTATTCTTATCATAAAAATATTGTGTAAGAGTTTTCTAATGTAAAATAAACTTAGTAAAATGAGGTAAAGATGATTTTAAAATCATTGATGGAAGATAAAACATTAAAGAAAGAAATCTTGTTTAATCTATTAACTATTCACCTTTCCTCTCCAGTATAACACGTATTAGCTTTGGGATATTTTACACAGTTCTATAAATGTTCGTAGAGGAGATAATGCCTAATCTTGAAGGTTTCTTCAGGATTTTAAATTAGGTGAGGAGGAGAGGAAAGCTATAATTTTTATCTTAGTCATAAATTACCTGAACTTTGCATCAAGTAAGCCTCCAACTGTAAGGGCTATCGCATTAGGAATGTTTGCTTATATCTCTAGGAATTCCTGTATAAGCTTTCTTGCATATTCCCTATCTTTGAAGGCCTTTAATCTCTTCATTGTTGTGTCGTATGCATCAATAACTTCCTCCTCTAGAGTTTTAGCATAGTTTGCTTTTGGGTCGATTTCATCAAGCATATGAATTAGGATTTCTCTCTCTTCTTTCGGCATTATTCTACTATCAGTCATTGCTGCTGCTCTTGCATAAATTCCCTCGTCAAGTAAATGTTTTAAAGCTTTGAAGGGATATTCATAGAATTCCCCCATTGCTCCAGTTCTCTGAGTAAAGCCTTCTGGAGTAGCGGCTTTGAAAGAAACTCTAACGTAGAGCTTACCCTTAAATTCAGCAAGTTTTCTAACATAATCTCTATCATTTCCTAAAATTATTCCGTTTGTTTCCAAAATAAAAAGGGGATATTTTGATTCTTTAACAAAGCTGAGAACAGCTAATAAATGCTCTTTTCCAATAGTAGGCTCACATCCAGATAAGCGGAGCTTACTAATTTTAGGGATAAGTATCCTCCAATAATTAGAGTAAACTATTCCCTGCTCAGCTGCCTTAAATAAATTCTGAGCAGCTTGTCTAGGAGAGTAAAACTTACCAAACCTTTCAGGAAAATCTCTAGACCAATTACTCCAGCAGTAAATACATCTTAAACAACATCCAACAGCATACCCAGTAGCTATACCTCTATAAACAGGAACAGAATAAAAATCTGTATATTTCCTCTCTAAACCTTCATTTCCCTCCCTAGTTACTATTTTCTCAGTTTCCTTTGCTAACTCTAAAGGATTAAAGGGCTTAAAGCCTCGAGTTAGAAACCTTTGATACTCCATAATTCCACAATCATAATACTCTGAAGCATTAAAATACTTAACAAAATATTCTAGTTAAACTTTACTAATGTGATGATAACTCTCTTTCACATGCATAGAAGATAAGTCATGCTATCATTTTAGAACCTGTATCTAATTAAGTACAGCATCTTCAGCTCATATATACTATGAAGATACTATTAATTCTTATCGACATGAAAAGCACCCTGTTAACTTTAAGGGTTTTATTTAGAGGTATTCTTACCCTATGTTGATATAATTAGTAGTTATGGCTTCTTTAAGAGAGTAAACACTATTGAGATGTAGAAGAATAGTCTATTTCATTTATTATTTTATGGAGTAATCTGATGTATAGGAGGATGATGCTTAAGTAAAATTAAAGATTAATACTCTTAGTTGTCTTTAGATTAGATAGTTCAGGATATTGATAGGGGACACTTTCTAAGTATAAAATAGATTGGCTAAAACTATTAAGAACCAGTTTATAGTGGGCTTTACGTCTAACCGGTTAGTTTAATTCTATTTAGCCATTAACTTATAATATCTATTTTGAGGCTACAATGTATCCTGCGAGAAGAATTAGGAAGCCGCCAGTAAGCATGATGTATGTTGGCTGTTGACCTAGGAAGATAAAGCCGAAAATCATAGCACTTGTAGGCTCTAAATATGTGAAGATTACAGCTTTCTGAGCTTTAATTAATCTAAGCCCATAGAGGTAAAGTGTAACAGCAAAACCTGTATTGAAGCTACCTAGTATTATTAGAAGAATCCAGGATGTTAAATTCATGGATAGATCAATACCTATTAGGAAGGGAATGAGGAACGGTATAGTTGCTAGGTAGGAGTAGAAAGCTACAATATAGCTGGGAAATCTATTCATAGCCTTCTTAGATAGAATGATAAAGCCAGCATAAGCAAACCCAGCAAGTAATCCAAATACTACTCCCAGAATATTTAGATTACCTTGAAAAGTATCTTGATATGAAATTAGCATAACACCCATCATAGATATAGCTAGTGCTACTATAGTGTTTCTTTCAATTTTCTCCTTTAAAAATATGGGTGCAAGTATGGCTGTGAAGATTGGTGCCATATAGTTTAGTAGAACAGCATTAGCTATAGCGATTAGCTTCATTGATGAGAAGAGGAATCCCCAGCCTAAACCCAATAATGCTCCTAAAGTCAGCATAGTTCGCCAGGCTTGAGCTGCCTTTAATGCTTCAAACCTCCATACTAGGAACACTACAGGTAAGAGGCTTAAACTGGCAAATAATACTCTGAAGAAAGCAATAACATATGCATTAAGAGGAATCCAGTTAACAATTACTCCATTAGAACCCCAAATAACTGCAGCAATAGCTACGGATAAGTATCCTGAAGTCTTCAGGTTTAATACTCCTAATCTATAAGCTAACTTCACAGCCTATTCACTACCAATACTTAGACTAAACACCTAGTTCCTATAAGCCATATTTATTAATTTCTACTTCTTAATAATATGGTGAATGATTTTCCATCTACACATTCTCAATACTTATTTGTTTAGATTGTGTGGAAGTATCTTAATATATGTTTACTGCTTATAGTAGGATGGTTAAGTACTACTATAGCCTAGTCATACTTAAATATTAAAATAGATCATTACTGCTAAGTCATAACTACTTCTACTTTAAAGAAACGTTCTACCTAGAATACTCTACTTAAGTTAACAGAGGCAATTCCAGTGAAAGCGAAAGAAATATAAACTTCTATCTTTCATTATTATGGTGACTATTTGTGAATAGGTTAGCTATAACGAAGTCCACTATAGCTGCCGTTATTGTTGTACTGCTTATCGTTGCTATTGCTGCTGGTTATTGGTACTACTCTACTGTAACCGCTCCTCCAAAGTATCCATCTAAGCCTATTGTGATAATATGTCCATGGGCTGCTGGAGGTGGAACTGATAGGATAAGTAGAATGGTAGCATCACTACTTGAAAAAGAGCTTGGAGTACCTGTAAGCGTTGAGAATAGAGTTGGTGGTGGAGGTGCAGTAGGACATACTGCCGGAGCAACAGCTCCTCCAGATGGGTATACGCTTACAATAATAACTTGGGAGTTAAGTATGCTTAAATGGATGGGGTTTGCTAATGTTACATATATTGATTTTAAACCTATTGCACAGATAAATTTTGATCCTGCAGCAATAAATGTGAGAGCTGATGCTCCATGGAATAATGTACATGAACTTTTAGACTATATTAGGAAGCATCCAGGTGAACTTACAGCTTCAGGTACAGCTTTAGGTGGAGTATGGGATATAGCAAGGATAGGATGGTTAAAAACAGCCGGTTTAGACCCTAACTCTGTACGTTGGGTTCCAAGTACAGGTGCAGCGCCCGCACTCCAGGAAGTTGTTGCTGGAGGAATTGCTATAACTACATGTAGTCTACCTGAAGCTAAGCCATTAATTGATGCTGGAAAGGTTAAATGTTTAGCTGTTATGGCTGATGAGAGGAATCCAGCAATGCCTAATATACCGACATTGAATGAGCTTGGAATGAAATGGAGTTATGGAGCATGGAGAGGATTTGCAGTTCCTAAAGGTACACCTGACTATATAGTAAAGATTCTTGAGGATGCGTTGAAGAAGATATATGATTCAAAGGAGTTTAAAGACTTCATGAATACTAATGGTTTCGGAATGGTTTGGAGGGGATCAAGTGATTTCGCAAAATTCCTAGCTGAAGATTATGAATCAGTAGGTAAACTAGTAAAGGAAGCATACGGTAAATAAGCTATGAATATAAGGGATGTAATATTCGGCATCGTATTCATAGTGTTTGGAGCATGTATATACTATGATACACTAGATTATCCTAAAGCTGGGCCTGGACTTCCCGGGCCCGATTTTTTCCCTCGTATAGTTTCAATACTAATAATTATTTTTGCATTAGTTCTCACTATTAAAGGATTATTAGAGAAGGATTTTAAAATCGATTTCCCTAGTTTCTCAAATATTTTTAGGAGTAGTGGATTCTATAATGCTATATCGATTATATTAGGTGTAATTGCATATATATATCTCGTAAATGTTTTAGGATATATATTAACAATATTTCTTATCTTATTTGTTACTATGATGTTAATGAAGGTACCGATCTATCATAATATTATAATTACATTATCAATCACGTTCGGTACCTATTTCCTATTCGGTATTGTACTAAAGATTAATTTGCCTATGGGTGTGTTTAGATGATTGATGCTTTCCAAATTTTATCAATGATTTTAAATCCTGAAGTTGTTTTCGCTATTGTAGTTGCTGCTTTATATGGGCTTTTTATTGGAACAATCCCCGGACTTACAGCTACTATGGCTACAGCTCTTCTTGTCCCATTCACATTTTGGCTTCCTCCTCTTCCAGGATTAGCTATGATTATAACCATGTCGGCATTAGCAATATTCGCGGGAGATATACCTGCAACACTAATAAGAATACCAGGTACACCAGCATCAGCTGCTTTTACTCAGGATTCATATGAGCTTGCAAAACAGGGTAAGGCTGGACTTGTTTTAGGTATTGACCTTATAATTGGAGGATTTTTATCAGGGCTTTTTGGTGTATTGATGTTAATACTGTTTGCTCCTCCACTTGCAGAGTTTGCATCATCATTTACCTCTATTGAGTATTTCTGGCTGTGTGCCTTCGGGTTAAGTACTGCTGTAGCAGTTTCAACAGGTTCACCGATTAAAGGTGCATTATCTCTTCTATTAGGTCTCTTTCTGGCATCTATAGGTTTAGATGAAACATATGGATTTGCTAGATTTACATTTGGTAATGTTGAGCTTCTAGGCGGAGTATCGTTTATACCTGCTATGATAGGTATATTCGGTATACCTGAAATAATTAGACAGGTTAGTAGTGAAAAAGTTTATGAATCTATAGCTGAAACAAGAGTGAAATATATACTTAGAGATGTTTTATCTGTACTTAGAAAGTATAAGATAAACTTTGTAAGATCATCATTGATAGGGACATTTATCGGTGCATTACCAGGTGCTGGAGCAGATATTGCAGCATGGGTTGCATATGGTGTTTCAAAACAATTCTCCAGGGAGAAAGATAAGTTCGGTAAAGGTAGTATTGAGGCTATTGTTGATGCTGGGTCTGCAAACAATTCTTCACTTGCAGGTGCATGGATACCTACATTAGTATTCGGAATACCTGGGGACTCTATTACTGCTATTGTTCTAGGTGTTTTAATGATGAAGGGACTTAGACCTGGACCATTAATATTTCAGCAGCAATCAGATCTCGTATATGCATTATTCACTATATTCATACTAGCTAATATAATCATGCTTCCATTCGGCTATCTTACAATAAGATTAAGCAGTCTACTTTTAAAGATACCACGAAACATATTAATGCCTGCAATACTTGTATTCTGTATTATTGGATCTTACGCGATAAATAATAGTCTCTTTGATGTAGCTTTAATGCTTATACTAGGTATCATAGCATACTTCATGGAACAAAACAGATTTCCAACAGCTCCAATGGTTTTAGGAATAGTTTTACAGCCTATACTTGAACGTCAATTCATGATGAGCATAATTAAAACTAGAGGGGAAGTAGCTCCATTCTTTACAAGACCTATTGCAGCAGCTTTAAGTATACTAACAATACTTGCATGGCTTCTACCATTAATTTCATATGTAAGAGAAAAACTTAAAAATAAAACTTAAATTCTCTTTAAAACTTAAGAGTAGAGAAGATTTAGAGCGAAATCGAAACATTTCTATGGTATATAGGTTTTTCATAATCCCTATCTTTAATCTAATAACATTTAGGTGGAGGAAATAAGTAGACCTATTTTATGTCTATTCTTCATTCCATCTCTATTTATTTCTTCCTCTTTCTTTTTCTAGGTATGACAATTTAACTTCTTCTTAGATAGTTGTAGATGATATGAGTAGCTTAGTAAATAGATTCCAGTATTTAATTGTATTTTATCATCTAGAATATAGCTTATTGGAGTTTGATTTTATTAGGTTGAAGAATACTCTAATTCTCTGCTTAAATTTCTTAGTGATTTCCCCAACACATCTTCATCAAAATCATAATCATACTTAAACAACATATATCTTGAATTCTCTAATTAGTTAAACTTAACATTACCATGTTTCTAAATTTACTTCAAAACCTAAACAGTAATTATCATAACTACCAGCTTCCCTATGATTTAGCTATTTAACCAATTTAGCTTATCCAAAGTATTCTATCTATTCTTCGAATTTAGATATGGGAGTATATATATGGCTAATAGTCGGTTAGCAGGTATTCTCTATCACTAAATCAAGGAGATTTTAGTAAGAGTTAAGAGGTGTAAATATTTTCTATTTTGTGTTACATATGGTTGGAGTTTTTAAGTTTAGAGGTAGAGAGATAGCTTATACAGGTGTTTTTGCTGGGCTTTACGCCGTAATTGTTACTTCTTTAGCTCCGATAAGCTTTGGAGTTTATCAGGTAAGGATTGCAGATGCTTTATTACCTTTATCCATGATGTTCGGCATGCCCGTAGCTATTGGAACATGTATAGGCTGTCTAGCTGCAAACTTCTATGGTGGATTAGGAGTTATAGATATTATTGGTGGTTCTGCTGCAAACCTTATAGCCTGCACAGTAGCCTACCATATATGTAGAGGTAGCTTAACACGTAAACGTAGAATTCTAGGATGTTTTGCAGAAACAGTTATAATAACATTTATTGTTGGTGGATATTTATCTCTTATCTTCAATATTCCTATAGAGATAGGATTAATCAGTATCTTCATCGGTTCATTTATAGCAATCAATATACTTGGCTACCTTCTATTAGAAGCTCTGCTTAGAAGAGGTTTTAGTCCTAAACAATATAGAAGAAAATAATACTTCTAGTATTTGTATCTTTTAAGTTGGTTAAATATGTTGCCAAATAAGTCTCCAAACTCTTCCTATTCACCATTAATATTTAATAATACTCTTAAGGATTAATATAATGTAATCAAGAACTCTTCATATCTAAAATTAAAAGATCTTGAAATATAACTCTATAAATAAAATTAAAGGAAGCTATTATATATTAAGATCATTTAATGTTAACATACTGCAATGTATTTACTACTTGAAAAGATTAATATTTAAGTAGATAATTATTGCTTATATGTCGAAATATGCTTATGTATGTTTAGGTGGTACATTTAATCATCTACATAAAGGGCATAAAGTAATAATTGAAACAGCATTTACTATTGGAGATAAGGTGTTAATAGGG
Source organism: Methanomethylicia archaeon (assembly GCA_038845975.1). Lineage (GTDB taxonomy): Archaea > Thermoproteota > Methanomethylicia > CALHIW01 > CALHIW01 > CALHIW01. The sequence goes on along the minus strand of JAWBQF010000004.1, from coordinate 106,621 downwards.
CTAGCTGATGAACATTTAATAAAAAATAAGGAATACCATAACTTAATTGAGAGCTATGAAGAGAGAGAGAGAAAAATTAGAGATTTTCTAGCAGCTAAAGGATGGTTAGATAGAGTAGAAATAGTACCGATAAGTGATGTGTTTGGACCAGCAGTAAGCATACCTGATCTAGATGCTATAATTGTAAGTGAAGAAACAGAGAGAAGAGCTTTAGAAATAAATGAAATCAGAGAAAAGAAAGGACTTAAAAAACTAGATATAATAGTTATTAAACTAGTTAAAGCAGAAAACGGTAAACCAATTTCCTCAACAAGAATTAGAAAGGGAGAGATAGATACAGAAGGAAGGCAATTAAACATTCAATCTAATACTCCCAGATAGTATTAATTTAGACTTCATCGATTTTCCCTTAGGAATTAAGGAAATAGCAATGGATTTCACGAATAAATAGTAGCTATACGGCTATTTATCATAAAGCAACTCCTTGAAAACTCCTATTTTATCCTTCTAACAATCTTTAAAGTCTTGATTTAACATAAAGAATATAAGAATGTATAGAGTCTTAAATTGTGATTTTAATGTTTAGACGTGTTGCAATTATCGGTGTTGGCCATTCAAAGTTTGGAGTTAGACAGGATGTAAATGTTAATGAGCTTGCATTTGAATCTATTAAGCCTGCAATTGAGGATGCTGGAGTTGATAAGAGAGATATTGAGCTTATGGTTTTAGGATCTATTGGGGTCTGGTATGAGGAGCCGTTACCAGCAGTAAGTATAGCTGAGTATTGTGGTTTATCAGGTGTGGGTTTACTTAGAACTGAAGCTGCCTGTGCAACTGGTAGTGCTGCGTTTTTTACTGCATATTCAGCTATTGCAAGTGGTCAGATTGATGTAGCTCTTGTTGTTGGTGTTGAGAAGATGAGGGAGGTTGATACTATAACTGCTATTGAACTTATGGGTAGAGCTGGATGTTACTTATGGGAGTTCCATAACTTTGGTGTAACGTTTCCAGCATACTATGCATTACATGCAACTGCTCATATGGCTAAGTATGGAACAACAGAGGAGGATTTAGCATTAATAGCTGTTAAAAACCATAAGTATGCAGCTATGAATCCTAATGCTCAATTTAGAAAGCCCATAACTATAGATGATGTTTTATCATCAATGGTTATTGCTTGGCCTCTTAAACTCTATGATTGCTGTCCTATAACTGATGGTTCTGCTACTATTGTATTAGCATCAGAGGATAGGGTTAGAGAGTTTAAGATAGATACTCCAATATGGATTGCTGGATTAGGATACTCATCAGGTACTATTAATCTAAGTAAGAGATCTAGCTATGTTGGACTATATCCTACAGTTAAAGCATCCCAGATGGCTTATAGAATGGCTAATATTGAACCTAAAGATATAGAGTTAGCAAGCGTTCATGACTGCTTTACAATAGCTGAGCTTATGGCCTATGAAGATCTTGGATTCTGTAAGAAAGGTGAAGGTGTAAAGCTGATTAGGGAGGGGGAGGTTGAAGTTAATGGTAAAATACCGGTAAATATTGATGGAGGACTTAAGGCAAAAGGCCATCCAATAGGTGCAACAGGTACTTCAATGATTGCTGAATTAACAAAACAGTTAAGAGGGGAAGCTATTGAAAGATCAAGACAAGTAACGTTTAGAAAGTATATAGCCTTAGCTCATAATGTAGGTGGAACTGGACATTACTGCTATGTAACTATATTGAGGAGGTAACTACTATGTCAACCATGCCAACTCTAAAGTCTAGACCTATGAGTTTAAGCTATGATATTCCAATAAGTAGGATTAAGCAGTTTTGGGATGGACTTAAAGAGGGTAAAGTGCTTGCAACAAAGTGTAAGAATTGTGGAACACTAAACTTTCCACCAGTAGCAGACTGTCCAAACTGTTACTCCTCAGATATTGAATGGATACCAATAAGTAGTGAAGGAGAAATTGAAACATTTACTCATGTTGTAGTTAAGCCCCAATCATTCCAGGAGTATGAGCCCTATACTATAGCTATAGCTAAACTTAAGGATGGTGTAAGGGTTTTAGCATGGCTTACAGGTGCGTTAATAGAAGATATAAAGGTCGGAATGAAAGTTAAACTAAAGGCTAAGATATCTCAGGAAGGAGCATTAACCTATGAGTTTACACCGATTTAATCTGGAAAACTTTATATAATTCCAATACATTCAATTTTGAATGGGGTTATTTTATGAAGGTTGAAGATGTTAGAAATATTGTTGTTATTGGTTCTGGAACTATGGGTCACGGTATTGCTCAAATCGCTGCAACTGCTGGATATAATGTTGTAATGGTTGATGTAAGCGATGAGATTTTAGCTAAAGCTATTGAAAAGATAAAATGGAGTCTTGAAAAATTTGCTGAGAAAAGAAGAATTAAACCTGAAGATGTATCTCTTATTCTTTCACGTATCAAAACAACAACAAGGCTAGAGGAAGTTGCTGGAAGTGCTGATGTAGTTATAGAAGCAATACCTGAAAAAATCGAGTTGAAAAAGGAGCTGTTTGCTAGGCTTGACCAGTTAGCTCCTAAACATACTATCCTGGCAACTAATACTTCAAGTCTAAGCATTACCGAAATATCGAAATCTACAAGTAGACCGGATAAAATTGCTGGAATGCATTTTTTCAATCCACCGCAGTTAATGCCGCTATGTGAAGTAATCAAGGGACAGTTTACAAGTGATGAAACTATGAACATTATTACTGAACTCGCTAAAAAAATGGGTAAAACCGTTGTTACATGTAGAAAGGATGTTAGAGGCTTTATAGTAAATAGAGTTCTTGGAGCAGTATTCAATGAAGCATTTTGGACTGTATATCGAAAGGAATCTACAATAGAGGAGATTGATGCATCGGTTAAGTATAAGGCAGGATTTCCAATGGGTATATTTGAGCTTGCTGACTATGTAGGGCTTGATGTACTAGCAAGCGTTGCAAAAGTTATGTATGAAGCATACGGTGAAAGAATGAAGCCATGTCCATTAGCTGAACCTCTACTAAATGAGGGTAAGCTTGGTCAAAAAACCGGTCAGGGCTTTTATGATTGGTTATCTGGTAGACCAAGAATAAAGTTTACGCTTGCAGGAAAATATGATATAAATAGAGTATATGCTGTAGCAATTAATGAAGCTGCCTGGCTAATACATGAAGATGTTACAGATCCAGTAGATATAGATACTGGTATGAAGCTTGGTACTGGCTGGCCTTCAGGACCGTGTGAATTAGGAGATAGATTAGGTCTAGATGTAGTGCTAGGTAAACTAAGAGATATGTATTCAAAATACGGTGAAGAAATGTATAAGCCATGCCCCCTTCTTGAAGACTATGTTAGTAAGGGTAGACTTGGCAAGAAAACCGGTCAAGGCTTCCACATCTATAATAGGTAGATATAATGTCTGAGGTAAGAAGATTTGAAAATATAATTGTGAAAAAGGAGGGTAATATAGGTTGGATAGTACTTAATAGGCCACATAGACTAAATGCTATGACTATAGAACTACTAAACGAACTTTCAACAGCTCTAGATGAGTTTGAAGCTGATGGAGATGTTAGATGCATAATTATAACAGGTGCAGGTGATAGAGCATTTAGTGTAGGTGCTGATGTAACATCATTTTCCAGCTTAACACCAGTAACAGCTGTGGAAGCATCAAGTAAAGGGCAGGAGGTAATATCGAAGATAGAAAAGATTTCGAAGCCAGTTATAGCAGCTATAAATGGATATGCTTTAGGTGGTGGATTAGAATTAGCTCTTGCATGTGATTTTAGAATAGCTTCAGAAACAAGCCAGCTTGGTCAGCCTGAGATCAAGCTTGGGATCATTCCGGGATGGGGAGGAACACAGAGGCTTCCACGAATAATTGGCTTAGCGAAAGCTAAAGAGCTAATAATGTTAGGTGATAGAATAACTGCTGATGAAGCTTTAAGAATTGGATTAGTGCATAAGGTTGTTCAGGTAGATAGGTTTGAAGAGGAAGTTAAAGCATTTGCAAGAAAGCTTGCTGAAGGTCCACCAATAGCATTAAAATGCGCTAAGTATGCATTAAATCTTGGCGTTCAAGCATCATTAGAGGCTGGATTAAGAATTGAAGCTGAAGCATTTGGAATGGTGATTTCTTCAAAAGATGTGATTGAAGGTATAACTGCATTTTTTGAAAAGAGAAAACCGGAGTTTAAGGGGGAGTAAGAGCTAGCTTAATCCTAATAAATCCACTTCAAAACTTTTTTAAAAGCTGCATTATAATTACTATCCTTTAAATTTCACTAGTTCCTTCACAAATCTTCATAATTTTCAACAGCTACTCTATAGTCTTTCCTATAATAGCAAAGAATAAACAAAATAAGAATAGAGAGAACTTAAAGAAACTTCATCACAATATTCTTCTCAATACTGGAAACTACGTGTGAAGAGATTAATAAATATAGTCATACCTGTCTTCTTAACTTTTCCAACTCTACTAATCACAGCCATAAGAATAGGTTGATCTTAACTCATGAAGCATATAATCTATTCAAAATACTAGAAGTAAAATTCTCAATCACAGCCTAGATTAATACAAAATTCCCCTATATGTAAGGGTAAATCTTAAAATCATGTTTTAAATAAATATTAGAAGCTAAATTCATGAAGTATGTTCGTAGATTTAATTTTATTAGTAAAGATGAGATATCTAATGTTAACTAATTCTATCAATCATATTTAAAAATACATCTTAACCGCTAGAAAACTTTTATAAGGATGAAGTAATTGAAATGAGACATGATAGAAATGGAAATCGTTAAAGATATACTAAACGGTGATAAGAAAGCAATAGCTAAAGCAATATCGACTATAGAGAATTTTAAACCTGAAGCATGTTATATACTTAAAGCATTAAGAGAATACTGTGGAAAATCTCATATAGTAGGTGTAACTGGTCCTCTTGGAATTGGTAAAAGCACACTCATAGATAAGTTAATATCAATATATAGAAAGTCAAAATGTAGTATTGCTGTTATAGCTATTGATCCTACAAGCCCCTTTACTGGTGGAGCACTACTTGGTGATAGGGTTAGAATGCAAAGACATAGTCTTGATGATGGAGTTTTTATTAGAAGTATGGCTACAAGGGGAGGATATGGCGGCATTGCAAGAGCATTAGGTCCAGCTATTAGAATTCTTGAAGCAGCAGGTTTCAATACTATAATAATTGAAAGTGTAGGTGCTGGGCAGCTTGATGTGAATATAGCAAACTATTCACATACAGTCCTACTTGTACTTGGACCCATGCTTGGTGATGAAATTCAGTTTATGAAGTCAGGTATAATGGAGGTTGCAGACATATATGTTATAAATAAATCAGATAATCCAAATGCTGAGTTGGTAGCTATGATGTTAGTAGAGCTTCTTAAATATAGAAAACATGAAGAAGGATGGATACCTCCAGTAGTGAAAACCATTGGTTTAACCGGAATAGGAGTAGAGGAGCTATATCATCAAATACAGATTCATAAGGACTTCCTCTATAAAACGGATACTTTTACAAAACTTAATAGAAAACGCTTTATGTCCGAGCTTACAGATAATGTTCTATACGAGTTAAACATGATTATTAAAGAGAAGCTATATAAAGACTTAGAAATTGGAAAAATAGTAGAATCATATATGAGATCCGAAATAACATCCTATAACGCAACTAAACAAATTATTAGACTCATATCAAAAATGCTTCATTCATCATAAATTCCTAACATAGATGTTAACTTGCTACTGAATTATAGTTAAACTAAACCATATATTATCAATAAATGCATCAAAATAATTAATGGAAAGAATTTTAATATATGGAATTGAGTAATTATTATAGCTTCTACACCATACCTTATTGTTGAAGTTTACTTGTATCAGTTTGTATTTTCTGTTATATTTTAGAAATTAAATTATATATTCCATCATATGATTTTGTCTTCTAACTAAGCATGTTTAATCGATAGCATTGATTAATTTCATAGTACTTATATGGTTCAATATTGATTTTTAGTTTTCTTTTGATGTTATTGCTTATTCTAATCTGTATTTAATATTTGGTATTTTATAAGTCCATTTAGGATTTATGATTATTCTTTATTTTACTCTTATTTATTTTGTTTACTCAGTTTTGTATATTATTTGCTTTATGAATTTAGCTATTTCTGAAATTGGTGTTCCTGGAAGAAAAACCTCTTTTACACCATAATCCTTTAGAAATTTAATATCTTCAAGTGGAATAGTACCTCCAACTAATACTATAACATTATCAATTCCTCTTTCTCTTAGAATCCTTAAAACTTCCGGTACTAAAACATCATGTGCTCCTGAGAGAATACTTAAACCTATTACATCAACATCCTCCTGAATGGCTGTTTCAACTATTTGCTCAGGCGTATTCCATAATCCAGCATATATAACTTCCATTCCTTCTTCTGCAAGTCCTCTAGCTACAACTTTAGCTCCTCTATCATGCCCATTAAGTCCAGGCTTAGCTATAAGTACTCTAATTTTCTTCTCCATGCTACCTCACTTAGAAGATTGTGGGTTCACGATATCTTCCATAAACCCCCTCAAATACGTACATAACCTCTCCTAATGTTGCTTTAGCTTTAACAGCTTCAAGTACTACTGGGAATAAATGATCATTTTTCTCAGCAGCTTTTCTTAGCTTATCTAGTATATAATTGACTTTTTGCTGATCTCTATTTCCTCTAAATTCATTTAGAAATTTCCTTCTCTCATCTTCAAGTTCTAAAGGTACTTTCAAAGGTTTAAAATCGTATTTTAGCTCAGCTGGTTGAAGTATGTTAACCCCAACTTTCTCTATTTCCCCCCTCTCCATTTTTCTTCTATATTCATTTGCTGATTTCGCAATTTCAATGAGGAAGTAGCCATTCTTTATACATTCTATAACCCCGCCCATTCTCTCTATTCTTTCTATTTCACTCCATGCTTTCTCCTCCATTTCATTTGTTAACCACTCTACATAGTATGAACCTCCTAATGGATCAATTACATCAGCTACACCGGTTTCATGTGCTATAATACGTTGAGTAAGAGTCGCTATTCTAGCTGCTTTTTCAGTAGGGACACATATTGCTTCGTCAAATGAGTTTGTATGAAGTGACTGTGTTCCTCCTAGAACTGCAGCTAAAGCCTGTATTGCTACTCTAACAATATTAAGCTCTGGATATTGATATGTTAATGTATGGCCTGCTGTCTGTGTATGAAATCTAAGAGTCCAAGATTTGGTCTTAATAGCATTAAATCTCTCACGCATAATTTTAGCCCATATACGTCTAGCAGCTCTAAACTTCGCTATTTCTTCGAAAAAGTTATCCCCACATGCAAAGAAGAAGGAAAATGTTGGTGCAACATCATCAATATTTAATCCAGCTTCTATGCATTTCTCAATATAGGTTATGCCATCTGCAATTGTCCATGCAAGCTCCTGAATAGGTGTAGCTCCAGCTTCTCTTATATGATAGCCGCTTACACTAACTGGATGCCATCTGGGCGCATTCTTAACGCAGAACTTTATAATGTCAATAACAATATTAACATGTGGTTCAGGAGGGAATCTATATGATTTCTGACCTATAAACTCCTTAAGCATATCATTTTGTGTTGTGCCGCTAACATCAGTTAAATAGTAGCCTTGAGCTTCAGCTAGAGCGAAATGGCATGCAAGAATATATATTGCTGGAGTATTTATAGTATAGTTTACAGTAACTTTGCCAATAGGTATTCCACTCCAAAGATCTTCCATATCTTTAATACATGATACAGAAACACCGCATCTACCAACTTCCCCTCTTGCTAATGGATCGTCTGAATCATATCCTAAAAGTGTTGGATAGTCGAAGGCACAGCTTAATCCTGTTTCACCATGAGCTATTAGGTCCTTCCATCTAGAATTTGTTTCTCTTGGACTTCCAAATCCAGAAAACATTCTAATAGTCCAGAGTCTACCGCGATACATGGTTTCATAAATACCTCTTGTAAATGGGTAATGACCTGGATCTCCTAAGTCCCTTTCATAATTTAAATTTTTAATATCTTCAGGTTTATAAAACTGTTTAACCTCAATGCCTGATAATGTTTCAAATTTATTCTTTCTTTCAAGCCCTTTTTTAGCTTTTTCCCTTTCTTTTTCCTCTAGTTCGATTTGTTTTAGTACTACATTATTTATGTAACTCATAAGTTGAAATATAATTGTAAGCACTTAAAATTTTCCATAGTATATGAATTCATAACACCTACATTTAGACAGTCATTCAGCACTATTATTATGATTAATATGGCTATCTATATTTGAGACTAAGCATTAGTATAATGTTTTCTATGTGGATTTACGAATACCCCATAGTTATATCGTAGAAGTTTAGTGTAGGATGATGATTAGCTTTAAAATTGTTAACTACTCTTCCAATATAGGTGATTAACAGCTAATCAAATTAACATTTTGAAATCAACAATTAATTCTAAACATAGTTGATAAGAGCTAGTATTCGCTAATATGTAAGGTAGAGCTGAATTAGATCATTCTTATAGTGGAGTTATATCGTAATGTGATTATGGGAGGAGTAGAACTAGCTTATGCTAGTGACAGTAAAGGTGGGTAGTGTCTATATTGGGAAACAATATATAAGATTTTGGAAAGCTTATATAGTTCGTTTAGAAGCTTAGATTCTGTTAATGGTTTTATTCTTAAAATAGTTCAACTCATATTATTTATTAGAGTGATAAATTTTGTATTTGAGTATCGTAAGCATCGCAAACCTAACCAGATAAACCAACAATATATAAACTAAACTTTATTAGATGAAATCTAAATTATAATATTTACAAGCAAATAGCTACAATTCACTATAAATAAAGAAAACTCAAGCTTAAACATATAGGATAGTAAGAATGAAGAAATGCTTCTATGTCGCTCTAATTGGAGTACGATTTACCTTATTCTTATACTTACTATTTCACTGTATAGTTTATGTAGAACATCTTGATAATCAATACTTCCTTTTTCTATTAAATCCATTATTTCCTCAAGTTTTCTTGTTGTTTCTTCAGATACAAATTCATTAAACTCGTTGGAAAGATAAATGTAAACCATGTACCCCTTCTTTGTTGAAATTATGTTTCTTTTAGGGCTTTCCTTTATATATCCTCTCTGAAATAGTGTTTCCATAATTTTAGCGTATGTTGATGGTCTTCCTATTCCTCTAATTTTCATTAGTCCTATTATATCTCCCTGTGTTAGTAAATTAACTGTTGGAGCTTTCCAGTTCTGTACATTTAATATCTTTATTGCGCCTTCCTTGACCTCCGGTATTAAGTGGAGAGGTTTTATAAGGCTAAAGCCAGGTTTAACTATGTGTATGTAACCTTCAATTTTTTCAATGTAGTCTTCAATAGCTATTTCACATTTCTGCTTAACTACTTTTGTAGGTGTCATTTGGCTTGCAATAAATTTTTTAAATATAATATCATATAATGCTAGATGATCATCTGTTAATCTCTTAGCAAGTCTTATAACACCTAATGCTAGTAGTTGTCTAAGTCTCGCTGTATCTATAGGTCTTGTCGGTCTTATACATTCATGTGCCCCCTCTCTCGACCATTCACGTGGCTTAAAGAATTCTTCACCAAATTTATCCCTAATGTATTCTAATGCTATATTCTGCCCAATTGAAGAAACTCTTATACTATCAGTTCTGTGATATGTTATTAAGCCTACTTCAAATAGGTCCTGAGCTAAAGCCATAGTTTTACTAACATTAAACTTTAGTGTTGATGCTGCCTCGTTAAGTAGTGAGTCTGTTGAGAATGGTGGTGACGGATTAACTTCCTCCTCTTCCTTTAAAACCCATTTAACTATGCATGTTAAATTTTTAAGTTTATCTATTTCTCTTTTAACTTCCTCATGTTTCATTAATGGCTTTTTTAAAACTATTTTAATTCCATTCTCTAATGTAAGCTCGAAGAAATCCTGAATATTTCTTCTAGTTTCACTTGTTCTTTCAACAACCCAGCCTAAAACAGGAGTTTGTACTCTTCCAGCTGATAACCTGTAATTATTAAATTTAGACCATAGCTTCTTACTGAGCTCAAATCCAATCCATCTATCCTCAATTCTCCGTACTATTTGGGCTTCTACAAGTTTATGGTTAATATCACGCATATTTTTTAATGCATTTATTAATGCTCTTTTTGTTACTTCATGAAATTCAATTCTTTTAATCATTGAAGTATACGGCATCAGCATTTGTGCAATATCCCATCCTATTTTTTCCCCTTCAGCATCAGCATCAGTTCCTATTAAAACCATATCTGCCTCCCAAGCAGCATCTCTTAATGCTTCTATAATCCACATTTTATCTTCTAGAGGAGATTGACAGGATGGACACTTTCCTATTGGCTCCGTGAATGTTTTCCTACATTTTAAACATCTCTTAATAGTGATGTATGCCGGTATAAATCTTCCATCAATACTTAATACACCATATAAACTATTACCTCCTAAATCATAGGTTGGGATATCGAAGACATGTCCTCCACTAGCAGCTATGTTAAGAACTAAGTCCCCAGTACTTACTTCGTAAATAGTTAGTTCATGAATAGTTCTTTTACTAGGTTTACCGAAGAATTTCGCTATAGTTCTTGCCTTAGTAGGCGACTCGACAACTAGAAGTGCTGTTTTAACTATATCCTGAAATTCTGGACTTATCACTCCATCCATTAGCTTTCTTATTGTAGCTCTATCGCTATCTACAGCTTCCAATAACTTAGTAATATTAACATCCTTGATATCTTTCCAATTTATTTCTTCAACATACCATTTAACATCCTTTACTAATCCATTAAATGCTTTATCATCATCAATAATAACTATGGAAATACCCTTTGATACTCCTCCAAGATACAATCTTGAAGTTCTACCTGATGCTTGAATATATGCGACAGCGTCTGGAACTACGAGATACGGCTTACCTAACTCGGAGCTTATTGACAGGTGAGGTGCTAGCTTAATTTTCTCCTTAATATCTTCTCTTCCTATTAGATTTGTTAAAAACGAAATTATTTCAATAAACTTCCTTCTAACTCTTTCAAGGAAGCCTGTAAGCTTAACATTCTGTTTCACAGCATCAACTATTTTCTTCATGTCATCTCTTCCAATAATTGCTATTAAGTTTCTAAGATCCATTATATACTTGTCCACTAAATCCTGCTCCTTCTGCTCCAATAAATCTCTTAAATTTGCAAGTAATATTAATGCACGTGAAGGTTTAAACTCCTCTTCAATATCAAGGCTAATTCTAAACTTTGGAACTCCAGCAAATATAGCATACCTAATTCTATGTGGAATATCAATACCTCTAGTTAATGGGCTTCTATAGGAAGCCATACCAATTAGGACATCATATTTACCATTAGTGAAATCCTCTATAAGCTTCCTTTTAGATTTAGTGTAGATACCAGCATTAATACCGCTCTCTATAAGCTTTCCGTAAAGCTTTTCAGCATATTCTACCCCTTTATCCATTGGAATAAATACAATGCCTCCAGATCCTAACTTCCTTATAAGCTCAATAACCTTATCCTCAACTACATGTACATCATGAACATATATATCCTCTATGTTTCTAATAAACTCTATTCTTGATCCTATTTCAAATCCCAATAACTCATTGAATAACTTAACTCTCTTGGTTCTTCTAGCTTTAGTTGAAGCTCCTGAAACTATGAGAATTCCTGTCTTTACCTTATTTATGAAGTCGCTAATTGCCTCTTTAGTATGTTCAATTTCAGATTCTATACTGTCTACTTCTTTAGAGGTTGTTTTTCGTTTTTGAAGTTTTGAAAGTTTAGCTTTCAGATCTACAATTTTTAAACCATTAGATATAATTTCAGGAGTTAAACCTAAAAGCATAAGTACTTTATCTACATTTTTCGAAGATTTTAATAGAGAATCAACATCATCTACAAAAACTAGGTTAAATAAGTATTTTGAAACTATATTAAAATTGTTAGTGAGGAAGCTTGAAGTAGTGACTAATATATCGAATTCACCGTTAATAATCTTGTTAAGCTCCTTTTTTCTTTGGTTTCCATCTAAAACTGAGTGGTAACGTGAAACTTTAATGTTTAGATTAAGCTTTTCAATAAATATATTGATTTTACTGTAAACCTGTTCAGCTAAAATTGCTGTTGGAACAATAATGTAGCTACGTTTCTCATTTAAAGCATTATATACTGATAATGCAATTCCAAAAACTGTCTTACCCATACCGGTGGGAGCTATTATAGCGAAACTTCTACCAGCTAGCGCCCTTCTAGCCCATGCTCTTTGAGCACTCCAAAGCCTACTTCCCGTAGCTTTATGAAACAACTCATCTAACTCCTTAAGCTTAACATCAACACTAAACAGACTGGAAAGTCCGCTTAGTGTATTATGGCTTTTTAGGAGTTCATAAACTTTAAATTTAAAATTCTCACTACCTACTACTGATGATATCTCGGTTATTTCTTTAATTGATATTGGAAGACATTTCTCGCAAGGTACTCCCAGTGAAAGCCTCTCATCCAGTATATCTCCTCCACAATTTGGACAAGCATTTAGAAACAGTGCTCTCATATATTGCCTAAAGCCTAATCGTTCTAGTACTATTAAACTTTTCTAATACGCTTTCCACCTTGTGAACTTAACCAATCAAACATATACTTCCACATTAAAGTTTATAGAGTACTAATGTCTAAAATATCAAATTAGTGATTTAAGATTTATTATGTTATTACCATGATTTAGTAGTATTACTATATGGAGACGAATTAGGTCTATAGTTTTCAGATATTGGTTTCCAATAATTCCTAAGAAGCTTAGTGAAACGCTAAACTTGACATGTGAGACTGATGAGAGCCCTAATATAAACAACACTATCAATAAATTAGTAACATTATAAAAAGCAATATAAAGAGCAATTTAGAACTATGAAGATATAAATTCAATGTTTGCTGAATAGTATCTCATTAACAAATGGATTAATACTTTTCTCCCTACCTACTGTTGTTTCAGGACCATGACCAGGATATATTACCGTTGTATCCGGAAGGTTTTGAAGTAGTTTTCTTAGTGAGTTCTTTAATTCTTCCCATGATCCACCTGGAATATCAGTTCTACCTACACTATCCCTAAATAATGTATCTCCACTTAGCAGGCTATTTAATTCCTTAATGTATATACTTATACTACCTGGAGAATGACCTGGTGTATGGATTATTTTAAGTTTAAGTTCTTCAAATTCTACTTCTACTTCATCCTCAAGAATTATATCTGGGCTTGGCGGCTCATCAATATTAGCTCCTAGGAAAAGATATGAGCTAATCCTAGCGTGGCTAAGTATTTCTAGGTCTAACTTATGAATCATAAATGCTCCTCCCTTACTTTCTCTTAGCTTCTTAACGGCTGAAACATGATCGAAATGTCCATGAGTAGCAATAATGTACTTAATATGGGTATCCCTGAGAACCCTAATTATTTTATCTGAATCCCATCCAGGATCGACAACTACAGCGTTATTTGTATTCTCATTAATTAATAAGTAACAGTTTGTTTCAAGAGGTCCAACAGTTACTTTCCTTATTTTAAATATAGATCCAACCATATTCATGCTAATTAGCTATTAAATATATAATTAACGCATTTAGTAAGGAATTAGTAGCTGTTAAGCTTCAGCATCCATCATTAATTAAGAAGATATATAAGATTGAAAATTCTAATAGCTTAGCTATTTGGTGGTTTGAATGGTTGATGGGAGAATAGTTAAAATAGCTAATTTACTTCTTGAATATTCAACGGAGGTTAGAAGTGATGATAAAGTATTAATATATGCTGATTTAGCTGCTAAAGATTTAGCATTGGAAATTTATAAGAATGCTCTTATTAAAGGAGCTTATCCATGGATTAGAGTTGAAATTCCTGGAAGACAGTACATGTTTTATAAGTATGCTCAAGACAAGCATATTCAATTCTTCCCTGAAATCGATATGTTTGAGATTAAAAATACTGATGTATATATTGCTTTAAGAGCTCCATTAAATGTAAAGGAGCTTTCATCTATTGATCCATCAAAAATCAGTATGCGAATGAAAGTTTTAAAACCTATATTTGATTGGCGTGTTGAAAAAACGAGATGGGTTATCTTTTACTGCCCAACTGAAGGATTAGCGCAGGAAGCAGGTATGTCTCTTCAAGAGTTTGAAGACTTTGTATTTAATGCCTGCCTTATTGATTGGAGAAAAACATCTATGGAACTACATAAAATTAAAGATAGGCTTAATAGAACAGATAAAGTTAGAATTATAGGCTCAAATACTGATATAGAGTTCAGCGTTAAAAATAGAAGCGCTGTAGTTGCTGATGGTAAGAGAAACATGCCTGATGGAGAAGTTTTCACATCAGTAATTGAAGACAGCGTTAATGGAGTAATAGAATTTGACATACCAGCAGTTTTTTACGGAAACATAGTTGAAGACATCCATTTAAAATTTAAAGATGGTGTCGTTACTGAGTGTAAAGCCCGATTTAATGAAGTATTTCTTAAAAAAATGCTAAATACAGATGAAGGAGCTAGAAGAATAGGTGAGTTTGGTATAGGTCTTAACTACAACATTACTAGAAGTGTTAAGGAAATATTGTTTGATGAAAAAATTGGGGGTACAATACACTTAGCATTAGGAAGAGGCTATAGTGAAACTTTAAGCAGGAATGAATCAGCAATACATTGGGATATGATTAAAGATTTAAGAGTAAATGGAGAAATATACTTCGATAATGAGCTAGTAATGAAGGATGGGAAATGGTTTATACTGTAGATAAACATTAACTAATAACTTTGACTACAAGCTTTCATTAAGAAGGTATATAAAAGCATGAGAAGCATTGTTGAAAGGCTTTTCGCATTGATAACATCATTCAGAAGAGTAACTATGGGTATGAAAGGCTAGTATCAACACTCATCCAAACAGTATACATAATAATACTACTGAGGTTTTGTAGTGAGTTTATCGTGTAGATGTATTAAAATAAACTATTACATTCAAGACATATCTGTAAAATCCATACTACCATTATATTGATTAGAATCATAACAATTCTAATCAATAATTATTTTAGGTTTTAAATCGGCAAGTAGTAAAGCTATTGTTATGAAGAAATATAAGAAAGCTATAGTTAATAGTTTATATGAGTTCTATAATTCAGAGATTGGTTAATGCTGCTTTAATGTCAGATGCTGAGTTTGGAAAAGAGTTTAGAAGAGCTCTAATAATTTCAGGAGTTAAGCTTCGTGATTTTTCAAATATATCAGGTGTTCCATTAAGTACTTTAAAGAAGATTGTAAGTGGGAAAGGCGGTATTAGAATTTATACTTTAAGAGCAATCATAAATGGTTTTAAAAGTATTCATAATAGGGAAAGTTATGAGAAGGATTTTATAGCTCTTCTAGCTACTAGACAAGTTGTTGAAAGAATTTTATCTTCAAGAGAGCTTACAGAGCTAAATATAAAGGTTAAAGGATACTCTGTAAATACGCTTGATGATGTATATAGGGTTGCTATAAAAGCAGTTAAAGATGGAGCCAAAGCTATAGTTGCAGCACCAATAGTCATCCAGATGCTACAGGATTTTATAGATATACCTCTTGTTTCAGTTAATGTATGCGAAAACGATATTGTTCAATCAATAAAAAGAGCAGCATCACAGTTTAACACTATCAGCTAGTATTATCTAGTAGCGCTTCTGGAAACGTTATTGCTTAATTATGCTCCACATATAATTCCTTATTTCAATACTTAATTCATATTAAACATTTCAAAACAATGAAATAAACATATTTAAAGTTGTAGGAAATCAAATAGTAATACTGTAAGGATATTTTTCTATCCATTTGTATTTGAAAAGGCTCTATTTATATACTATTTAGAAATTTTTATATACCTCATCCCTTTTAGGGTTTAGGTGACTGCATTGAAGAACATAGGTAAAGCTATTATGATCGTAGCAGTTATTCTTATAGCTTCAATAGCAATATTTCTTATAACATTCAATAAGCCGGTAGAGTCTAGATATGTTACTATTAAATTTTCATATCAGCCTTCAGATCATCATTTACCGGCTTTCATTATGCTAAGTAAGAAATGGATTGAGTCTGAAGCTGCTAAGCTTGGATATAATGTAACTATTATTGAGAAGTCGTTTCCTAGTGGTCCACCGCAAGTTGAGAGATTTTTAGCTGGTGATATTGATGTCATGTATGTTGGTGCAACTCCGGCTATTAGTGCTGTAGCTAAATATCTTGAAGCTAAGCAATCTAGCCGATCTGTACCACGGGCTATTATAGTTGCTATAGCTCAATATCATGGCTCAGCGCTTGTAGTAAATCCTGAATTAAACTATACTAGTCCAAAAAGCCTGATTGGAAAAGTAATTGCAACATATCCTCCAGGTAGTATTCAACATACAATCATGATTAGCTGGCTTAAAAATAATGGATTAAAACCTGGAGATTTAGGTGATCCTAATGTAAACGTCTATATTAAGCCGGTTTCTGGCCCTCAGGAACAAATTGAATTATTATCAACTAGAAAGGTAGATGCTATATTTGCCCCCTCACCAACTCCCGAAATTTGTGAAATTAAAAATATTGGTAAAATAGTTACTTCAAGCGGTGATATGGTATTGGATCATCCATGCTGTGTACTTGCTATAAGTAGAGAATTCTACGAGAAGTATCCGGATTTAGCTAGATTACTGGTTAAACTACATGTAAAGGCTGAGAAATATATTGCTGAGAATACCGTTGAAGCTATTGAAATTGGTGCTTTAAAGCTTTCTGAGCTTTGGGGCTATAATATAACTTTTACTAGATACGTATTGATGAAGACATTTACAGATAATAAAACAAAAATTATATTTAATCCGGATCCAAGTAAAGCTGAGGAAGGGTTGATTATGTTTGTTAATGCAATGTATAATATAGGATCAATAAAGGTTAAACCAGAAATTAATGATCTGCTTAACAAGTCAATATATGAAGAAGCTGTTAAGGAAACCTTATAAGTTAACTTCTATTTGATAGTTGACAGTATATGAAGTTTAGAGATAGCCTAATATCGTTAACATCTATTGCCGTATTTATTTCACTATGGGAGTTAGCATCAGAAATCCGGATTCTTCCTGCTATTCTACCTAGACCTGTTGATGTTGTTTTCTCCATCTATGCATTAATAGATAAAATCCCAATATATGCATATCATAGCATCGTCCACTTCATTGCTGGATTTGCCATGGCTCTAGTAGTTGCTATTCCTATTGGTGCGTTGTCTGGATGGTATCGTTCAGTAAGAGCCCTTATTAAACCTATAGTAGAAATTATTAGACCTATTCCACCAATAGCATGGATTCCATTCGCTCTCATATCTTTTAGAAGTGATTTTGAAGCATCCTCCCTAATAATATTTATAGGCTCCTTCTTTCCAATATTTACAAATACCTTTCTAGGATTTAGTAATGTACCGTTAGAATATGTAGAGATAGCTAGAACATTAGGAGCTGGTGATCTAGACATTCTAGTTAAGGTTGCTCTTCCGTCTTCTCTTCCATCCATGCTAAGCGGTATTAGAACTGGTGTAGGTGTTGGATGGATGTGTGTTGTCGCAGCCGAAATGTTTGGTCCTCCAGGTCTTGGTCTTCAAATAATGAATATGAGGTATTTACATGATATATCTGCAGTAACAGCATACATGTTAGTTATTGGTGTAATAGGTTTTATTCTTGAGAGAATTGTTAGAGTTATTGAGATTAAGACTTTAAAGTGGCAGAAAGGCTTTGTTAGACAGGTTTAAGTGGTCATATGGCTGAGCTAAATATTGTGGGTGTTAGTAAATCCTTTAATAATCTTAAAGTGCTTAATAATATATCATTCACTGCTAAACCTGGAATGCTTATTGGAGTTTTAGGTCCTTCAGGCTGTGGTAAAACAACTCTTCTAAGAATTTTAAGCGGTATCGAGAAGGTAGATACTGGTAAAGTACTTATTAATAATGAAGCCCCTAATACATATAGACATAAAATAGGCTATGTTCCTCAGAGCCTTACACTATATCCTTGGAGAACTGTTGAGGAAAACATTTTCTTTGGATTGGAAATTAGAGGTATTAATAAAAAATCTAGTAGGGAGCTTGTTTATAATCTCCTTAAAGCTGTAGGATTATATGAATTTAAAGATTATTACCCTCATGAAATATCAGGAGGTATGAAAGCTAGAGCATGTCTTGCAAGGGCTTTAGCTATAGACCCTGATGTCCTACTAATGGATGAACCATTTGCAAATATTGATGCTCAAACAAGATATTATCTTCAGCTTGAAGTTCTTAAAATTCATCAAAAATATAGGAAAACTACAGTATTTGTAAGTCATAATGTTGAGGAAATAGTTTTTCTAGCTGATACTGTAATTGTTTTAACAAAAAGACCGGCAACAGTAAAGAAGGAAATAGATCTTTCAGCAATATTACCGAAACCTAGAAGCATATTTAGTGATGTATTTCTTGACATTAGGAAAAATCTTATCCAATTGATTCAGGAAGAATTTACGTAAAGTTTTCCAGCTATATACTGCTAGAAGCAATTAGAAACTAAATAAAGCATCTGGTAGCATTTCTGGAACAGCATGATTATATCCCATATCAAGCATCATGAAATTATATTCTAATACTTACAGCCATACACGTAAACTTAGTTAAACTTACGTGTAATTTACTATTCATCAATACATAAATAGTAAACCAGCTCCACATCTTGAAGATTTGCTTGTATAGCGTATAAATTGAAATTTATAATCAAATTCTTGTTGAATAGTTTAAAGCTTTAGCATGTATAAAGACTATATGAACTATACTTCATAGACATGATATACTAGAGACATAATAATTATATGCTATTCATTGCTGACTTTAAATATTGTTTATATAATTGGATTATAATATATAATTCATAAACTCTTAATATAATCCAGTATTCCTAGCTTAAACAATAATAGTTAGTAACATGTAATTAGTTTATTGTTAAATTTTATCGTAAAATTACCTCATATAATACCTATTCATTCTTGTCTTTAAGACTGTTTAAATCTATTTTTCCAGTACATGAATCGCATTGAAACTCTCCCCTTTCCATATTTATATTAAGCTCTTTTAGGCTTAAATATGCTGGGTGAAAATCACCATTTTCAGCTAATGTTTTAAGAATTTCTATTCCATGATTGTAGTTGTCTTCTTGAATGTATTTAAATGCCTCTATATATAAGACAATCTTTACCGATTCCCCTCTCTCTTCATCCTTAACATATCCGGGATCGTAGTATAGTTTACCAAGACATTTATTACATAGCTTATATCTAGATAAGATTTTAAGCGCTAAATCGGTAGTTGCTAGCTCAACCATGAATAAACTTGAATATATTAGTATTTAAACATTTACAGAATTATCTTAAAATATTTTATGCGTTAATAATTAATACAGTATCATGGAATTCTTAGTAAAATCTAGGAAAAATTTATATAAATGTTGATTCAACTAACTTCACTATGAATTTAACCCCCCCATCACCAACGTTAATGTATGCTTTAGCTATTGGATCGTTGGTGATGTTTACTTATGGTTTCTACATTAGAGTTAAGATTTATGGTATTACTGGGTTTATTAATCAGTTTAAGTATTTTTCTAGAAATTATATTAAGTTTTTAAGGGATGTTCTTCTTCAAGGTAGGGTATTAAATGATCCCTATATTGGTATTTCACATTTTCTAATTATGTACGGCTTCCTAATACTCCTATTTGGAAAGGTTATTCTCGGTTTTCCTTTTCTATTTAATTTAAACCTTCCATTAGTGTTAATTTTCGGCAGCTCCTATTTTCAATATTTAAGCTTAATTATGGATATTTCCGGTATTCTATTCATTGTAGGTGTTTGCCTAGCATTAATTAGAAGAGTGGTTATTAGACCTTGGAAGCTTGAAACTGGAATGGAAGATCTTCTAGCTCTAGTAGCTTTACTATATCTAGGGCTATCAGGATTATTAACTGAAAGTTTTAAACTTATATTTTCCTCATTATCCTCTGCATGGTCTCCTGTAGGCTCTATAATCTCACTATTTTTAACTAGTATACCAGTTAATACTGCGGAAACTCTTCATATATTGTTTTGGTGGTCACATGTTATTGCAGCATGTATTATTATAGCAGCTATTCCATACTCTAAGTTATGGCATATTTTAGCTGTACCAGGAAATATTGCTATTCAATCTGATAAACCATTAGGCTCAATAACAACTCCATTCCTACTGTCTGAGTTATTAAGCAATCCTGAAGCGATGGAGAATATTCGATTTGGTGTAGGTAATGTTTGGGATCTTGATTGGCCTAGAAAGTTTATGGTTGATTCCTGTACTAATTGTGGAAGATGTGACGAAGTTTGTCCTGCTGTAGCTTCAAAAAGAGCTTTAAAGCCTAGAATGATAATTCAAAAACTTAAAAAACAACTCATAACTGGAGATGTTGAGACATTAACTGGCTCAATAATATCCGAAGATGAGGTCTGGTCCTGCACAACATGTGGAAAATGCATGATCACATGTCCTGCATGGATAAGTCATGTAGACTTTATAGTTGACCTTAGAAGATGGCTTGTAGGAAATTCCAGACTTGATAAGAAGAAAAGCGATCTACTAAGTAATCTAGCTCATTCCTCAAATAGCTTAGGAATGTCGCAGTGGGATAGACAGGAATTAGCAGCTAAATTAAACGTTAAGACTATTCAGGAAAATCCTAATGTTGAATATTTACTTTGGATTGGATGTTTAGCTTCATATGATAGTAGAGCTATTAAAATTTCAGAATCTCTCATAAAGATTCTTAGAACTGCTAATATAAGCTTTACAGTACTTGGAGCTGAGGAAACATGCTGCGGTGATCCTGCAAGGAGACTAGGAGAAGAAAGTAGATTTCAAGAAATAGCATTAAATAATATTGAACTATTTAAGAAGTATAGCGTCAGGAAAATACTAACTCTTTGCCCACACTGCTATAATACATTTAAAAACGAATACCCAAAATTTGGATTACTAGATATTGAGGTTTATCATTACTCTGAGCTTATTGAAAACCTTATGAGGAAGGGAGCTATCAAGATAGGCAAACCAATAGATACTGTAGTAGTACTTCATGATCCATGTTATCTGGCACGATACAACAACATATATAATCAGCCTAGAACTATTCTAAAACACATTCCAAGATTAAAGGTTAAGGAAGCTGGAAATAGAGGAAAGAAAACATTTTGCTGTGGAGGTGGTGGTGCGAATTATTGGTATGAAATACTTGAGGAGAAGAGAATTAGTGTTGTAAGACTTGAGGAGCTTACAGATTTAAATGTGGAAGGAGTAATTACCGAGTGTCCATTTTGTCTAGCAATGCTTGAGGATGCTGCAAGAATTAAGGGTATTGATGAGAAAGTATCTATATGTGATTTAACTGAGCTTATTTCTAAATCTTTAGATGGGGTGTAATTATGATTATTAAACTATTATAGGAGGTGATTTTATGAGTATTGTTAAAGTACTTACTGATTACCCACGTCTTATTATAGTTCTACTTCTAGGATTATGTATTGTACTAATACTAGCATTAAGCATTCCACCATATGTTTCACCACAAGAGCCTTATTGCTATGGATGTCATAGATACATATATTTAGGTAATCATAGTAAACTTGGAGATGAACCGAAGGTATGCTCTCTCTGCCATATTGTTAGCTGGCCCATTGAACCAAACCATGGAGCACTATGCCTACTAAACGGTACAATAATTAAAGATAAAGCAATACAGTGTAGTCAATGCCATGCTAAAGAGCCTAATCTATGGAGTGAAACTGTTCACACTACAATTAATTATACATGGGAATCCTCATGGATAGTACGTCCATCACGACTGGAAGATGTTACTCTCCAGCCACCATTAACTACTCCAAGCCCAATTCCTCCAAAATACCAATATATCATTCTATTATTAGCACTAATAGCTATTCTAATATTTTTTTTAGCTAAACCTAACTTAGGGTGATGCAATGGGTAATGTAAGTAGGAGGGGCTTCCTAAAAATACTATGTACAGCTCCCATTCTCCTACTTACATCAAAAATTTTTACAGAATCCATTAAGATTGGCAGTGAAGCTAGTGGTATAGATTCTAAAAATAACGTATTTCCCAAGTACGCTATGGTAATAGATCTATCTAAATGTATTGGATGTAGGATATGCATGTATGCGTGTATTAAGGAGAATAATATAGGTAGAAATTCTGGATTCAGCTATATTAAGGTCTACGCTTTACCTCGTGGTATACTTGATATAGATGTTGGTGATGAATGCTATAGCGAAACCGAAGAGGGTAAATGGTATATACCTGTTCAATGTATGCAATGCGATGACCCACCATGTGTTAAAGTATGTCCTGTAGGTGCAACCTTTAAACTTGAAACTGGGGTTGTTTGGATAGATCATAGGAGATGTATTGGATGCAGATTATGTATGGCTGCCTGCCCATATAATGCTAGACGTTTTAATTGGGTTTGGCCTCAAGTACCTGAAGGTGAGCTAAATCCTAATGCTCTCCCACCTAGACCTGCTGGAGTTGTAGAAAAGTGTATTTTCTGTCCTCATCGAGTTACACGTGGGTTAAAACCTAGATGTGTTGTTGAATGTCCAACAGGTGCTAGATATTTCGGTGATTTAAACGATCCTGAAAGCGAAGTATCAAAGCTCATAAGGGAAAACGTATCATTCAGACTTAGGGAAGATCTTGGATATAAGCCACGTATTTACTATATTAATAGGGGATCTAAATGAGTTATAGTGGAAATGAACTTAGTAAAGTATTAAGACCTCTTACATATACATCAAGGAAATTTTACATATTTATCTCGGTATTAGCGGTAACTATTGTGTGGTTTCTATATGCCTGGTATATTCAGTTATATTATGGACTTGGAGTTACAGGTATGAGAGACTATGTTATTTATGGATTATATATAGCTAATTTCGTTTTTCTAATAGGTGTTAGTCATGCTGGTATAGCTATTTCTGCTGGTGTCAGACTGTTAAGAGTTGTAGTTCTTAAGCCTATTGTTAGAATGGCTGAATTATTAACAGCTGTTAGCCTAATTATAGCTTTTATGAATGTACTTTTTGATTTAGGTAGGCCTGAAAGAGTTCTTAATATGTTTGCTTATGGAAGATGGCTTTCAGTTCTAGTGTGGGATATGACCTCAATAACAACATATCTAGTAGCAACAATAATATATCTTTATGTAACGATGAGGGAGGATATAGCATTATGTGCTAAACATCTTATAAAGAGATCATGGTTGTATAAAATAGCTTCATTAAGATATAAGTATGATGTATTATCCAGGAAAGCTCATGAGAAAGCAGCATGGTGGCTTGCTCTAGTAATACTTCCAATAATGGTAAGTGTTCATACTGTTGTATCTTGGGTTTTCGGCTTAATGGTTAGGCCTGGATGGTATAATCCATTTTTCGGGCCTTATTTCGTAACCGGAGCTATTGCTTCAGGTGTTGCAACAATTATAATGGTTGCTGCTGTTTTCAGAAAAATTTTCCAGTGGGAATTTCTTATAACTCCTCAAATATTTAGGATTTTATCCAATTTTCTTAGAGTTGTTTTAGCAATATACATATACTTCATGATATGTGAGCAGGTTACAATAAGATATTTGGGTCCAGCACGTGAAAAAGAGGTTTCAAACATTCTCTTTTTCGGAGATTATGCAGCCTTATATTGGTTTGTAGTAATCATAACATTAGCTATTCCATTTATTATGCTTTCAATTTATACATTTATACCTAAATTTTTCAGTATAAAGCTTATTGTTTTAGCTGCTACTCTAATTAATATTGGATTATGGATTAAGAGGATTATAATAGTTATTCCTGTACTTTTAAGACCGGAGCTACCGTATCCACTAGGTATATATATACCAACATGGGTTGAATTCTCACTTATAATTGGAGGATATGCTATAGCAGCATTAATTTATACCGTGTTTATTAAACTATTTCCAATAGTTGAACTAGCCATTATAGGGTCTCATGAAACCTTAGAAAACTCAGAATTACAGCTAAAAGTTAATAAGAATCCTCTAGTAGCTCTAGCAATCATTGGTGTTTTAACATTAATATCCGGAGTATTGGGAATGTCCTATGTAAAGTATCCATACTCATATCCTGAAGTACCTTGGGCACCGGCAGCATGGCTTCTAGGAATAATAACTTTATTATCAATTCCACTAGCATATGTACTATCTTTTAAGGAGTAACTGAATTTTTTAACTCCACAACTTTACTATCCAAAATCATCATTTCCATCCATCATTAAAATATAAGTATTTATGAGTCAATAATTTCTATGTAGATTTCTCCACTTCATCCTGGATATGTGCTAATATACTTAAAATTATTAGGTGAAGATATGAATTCAGAATATGGAAACTAAACTATTAATATCTAAAACTATTATAAGGAAGGATTCTTTATGACGAATACATGAATTGTGAAATCAAATAGTTACTTATACATTTTTATCAATTCTAATATATTATTCTCTCCATTAAGCTACTATTCCCTAAACCTGTATCATTAACTGTAATTACCTAACATTATTATTAAATTCAAATAGAGAGATTAAAGTAAGACATAATATAGATGTACAACTCCTGTAGTAATGAAGTTTAAAATATTCGAAGCCATTCTAGATGAACATGAATGGAAATATGTAAGCATCATAAAGCTATAGTAAATGGAGTTCTCGCTAACAGACCTAACAACTTTAACCATACTGACACCATAAATAAGAGAGAGAAACTAAAATAAAGCTAAAGTTCATAAGGTAAATATGAAGACTCTTGAGTTTCACATGTATAGTATATGTGTAGTTGATAGCTTAAGTTAATGAGATAGGTGTGAAAGAAGTAACTTTATAAGCTACTTCTAGTTGTGTAGTTATGCTTTCTCAGTATCTGGAAATAGTTACGTTTAGAATTCTCCCATTAATTACTTATATAGTTTTTACTTTAGGTGTAACTCTTAAAATATCTTCATGGATTAAGCATACATATAGCGTTTTTGTTAGGGATAATGTATTACCACTTAAAGAGTTAACATTATCCATTGTTTTACAATCTTTAATATCAACTATTTCAAGATATGTATTGCAGTTTAAGCTATTAAGAGGCTCATATAAGCTTTGGATAGTGTCTTGGATAGCTTTTCATATACCTGTGCTTTTCATAATATTTGGGCATCTTCGCGGTTTTGGAGTATGGTCCCTAGAATGGTTTACATGGATAGCGCCTAAGGAATTTCTTAAATATACTCTTCCAACAATACTTGGAATTGTAGTCATGACAGCACTAATAATCCTAGTAATGTATAGGTTAATTTATTTAAGATCAGTTTCAAGTTTAGGTAATTATATTGTTCTTCTTTTGTTAATTTTAGTGATTGTAACTGGGAATTTGATGAGGTTTTCTCCATTTATTACTGAGGAAAAAGTAATTGTAATACCTCCAGGATTCACATTAAGATTAGAACATATACCTGACATTAACCTACTATTATTTCATTCAATACTTGTACAGACTCTAGTAATGTATGTTCCATTTAGCCCACTAGTACATATATATGCTTCACCGTTTTTAATGATAATAAACGAGGTAAAAAGAATTAGGATGAGTGAAAGCTAATACTTATCTCATCTTACACCAACGTAGTGTCGTTAATAATTATGAATCCTTGTTCTCCACGACATATATCTCCAACTATTCTCATTAATTCTTTCATTAATTCTTCAATTGAATTTATATTCTTCAACTTATACAGATGTGTATAGCTATTTTTCCTATCAGTACATCCAAATCCCTTTATTACTCCTTCAAAAAAATTACTGCTAAGCAATCTCCTAGCTACTATGGTTTCAAGTAAAGTCTTGGATTTAAGGTAAAATACAGCTTTAATCTTAACCTTTGGATTTACCGTTAAATAATCTATATGCCATCTTATTCTTTTATTTAATCTTAAATGTCTATAAATCCTAGCTTTCAATCCACCAGGTCCTCTAGCACTACCTACGTACATGTATATTCCTTCTTTTAATTCATGTTTTCCAAGACATCCTATCTTAATATTAAAATCACTAGCTACCTCCATAACTAATATGTATGTTCCTTCTGATTCCGGTATATTTGCCTTCCATTTCCTCATAATCAGTATACTTAACTTATACTATATAATTATCACTATGTATCTATAATTCTACTATAATATTCTTTAATGATTAAAAAGCTTACTAACTATTTACAAGACCATTTATTTAATTTACAATGCTTTTTACCGGATAATCTTATCTAGCTATATTGTATATAAGCAATTACTAGAATTTCCTATTATATGAGGTAAACATTCAGAACTTGGATAATCATAAACATCCTCTCTAAGAATGAAGAAGCATCTCCAAGTAAAGTTAATATAATTACATTATGGTATGATAGTAACTTTCATGCGTGATAATATGTTAACTTATAATTATGCTTAGTTTGATGTAATTATATAAACTCTAATGAGAACTTCAGTAGAGTTAAGATGACTGCTGCTTTTGACCAAGCTTATGAAGTATTAATCATTGCTGAGAGAAAATTAAATAAGCTACAATTTGTAGATGCTGTTATAAACTCTAATGAATGTATTAAGCTATGTTTTCAACATCTTCAACACCTCCTAAACATAGATGGTAATCATATAAATGAAGAAATTTTTAGAAAATTACTGGCTAGTACTGTTAGGTTATTTAAAGAGTATGAGGGAAAGTATGTTAAAGTTATACTATTAAGGTCTTGGTTAATATTTAGAGTATGTGAGGAATTACTATCTATCTGTAAAATTAATGGTTTAAGCGTGAGTGAAATCCTTGATAGAACTACAGCTGAATTATTGGCATCAGCAATTGTTAAACTAACTAAAACTGTATACTGGAATATGTATAGAGTAGTAAGTAGAGTAGAGACATTAATGCAGCTTAATCACTCTAGCATTTAAATTAGTGTAATCAGTTAAGTCCATTTTAATATGATGCTTACATATTTGCTAGAATACTATATTTTAGGGATCTAGAGGCTTATGTTTTCTGAGATTAGTAAAGTAGTGTTAAAAGACTTTCTAAGTAAAACCAAGATTTCATGAGTATAGAAGGGACATATAGTGAGATCTGATGGGATTCTCATACAGGAATCTTATCAAAGCTTATATTTAGAAGGCATATACAAATAGGATGAGCATTATAAAGTGTATAATTTCCCAAGAATAAGTTTAAAATTAAGATGAAAGTAAAGATAAGCAAGTAGAGTAGAAAGAGTATGGTTAATTCTAAAGATTCAGTCTTATACCTAGAAATAACCGAGATGTTAGGATTCCATTATAGCACTTAGTAAAAGACTTTAAGAGATAAGGGTCATGTATGAAATATACTTAAAGATACTGGAATAATTTGTAGAAGACCTTAGAAGTGCAGGAATCTAAGCTATGAGGAGAAGGCTAAAGTTAAGAGTACAAGAATATTTCCAATAAGCTAAAAATGGTTAGCTTTTAAGGATAAGATATAGGTTAGATGTAACACCATAGTGACTTTAGATGTATAATTATGCTGCCCCCATAAACTCTGTTATTAATGCTAAGATTAGTCCACCTATCATCAGATTTTTCCCTCTATACCTATCAATACCTGAAAAGTACAATAGAAAGCCGGCTGTAGCTAACGTAATATAGGATATTCTTGCAATTGCTAAGATAAGTAGATTTGCACGAGTGAAAAATTCTGATGCTATCTGTTCAAGAGCGTTAAAGAACTCATCAATTTTATTAATTAAATCTGATAAGTCCAGTAACATCATATCACTAATAATCATATCTAGCATGAAACAATTTAAAACACCCAATATGTAAGTTTAAATAGTTTAATTTGCTTTACAACTTCTAATTTAAGTCTAGTATGATAAGTAATTAACTATTAAGATAGATAAGTTTAAATTCATCTTTCTAAAGTTATATTTAGGTGGAATTGTGATACCGTTAGCGATAATGAATTGGGAATGGATTATCGTGATTGTGTTAATAGTAGTTATATTCCTATGGGGTCCTCAGAAGCTTCCGGAGCTTGCTAGATCAATAGGACTAGCGAAGAAGGAGTTTGAAAAGGCTTCTAAAGGTATTGAGGATGAAATTAAAAAATCTTCAACAACAGATGAAAGAATAATAGAAATTGCTAAAAATCTCGGTATAAAAACTGAAGGTAAAACACGTGAACAAATAGTACAAGAAATACTTGAGAAGACACGTGCTAGGTAGTTTAGTAGTTTACCGCAATTTAACTAATCTTAAGCTTAGCTTAAACAGCTTTATTAATATTATTGAAAATAAGTCATGTTTAAGCTAGGCCTAAAAGTTTAAAACCTTAGTGTAGATAGCATTTAATGTGGTCTATATTGTCTAATGAAATGGCTTTCTCAGAGCATATTGAAGAACTTAAGGCTAGATTAAAAGTCGTAGTATACTGTTTATTAATGTCATCCATTGCAATGATGGTTCTTCCGGCAAACATCGACTTTATAAAGGATCCTTTAGGCTTCTATGAGCCTTTAATAGGCTTAATTCTTAGAAATATTAGATCATATATTTTAGAATCCTCATTTCTATTCCATTCCTTAAACTCAACTCGAATAGAGCTTATAGCTGTAGAGATTACTGCTCCTCTTGAACTTTATGTTTTAACATCAATATTATTCGGTGTAATTGTATCTATGCCTGTTATAGCGTATGAGGCTTACAAGTTTATAGATCCTGCTCTATATCCACATGAAAGAAAAATGATATATCCATTCATAACCTCATTCACAATACTGTTCATTGTTGGTGGGCTTTTCGGCTTTTTCATTTTATGTCCATTCTTAATATGGGCTATGCTTCCATTCTATTATATAGTTGGTGCTCAAGCATTCATTTCTGTAATTGATTTCTACAATGTAATATTCTTTACAGTTTTAATGACTGGACTATCATTTACGATACCAGTTATCTTTGTTATTCTTGTAAAGCTTGGCTTTATAGATACTACCATTGTAACTAAAAGAAGACGATACATATATGCAGTATTGTTTATACTTACAGCGATTATAACACCTAATGGCGGTCCATTAGCTGATTTAGCACTATTCATACCTATGATTATACTGCTTGAAGTAGCAGTTCTAGTAGCTAAGAAATATGAAGGTATTAGAGAGAGGAGATTTACATTACTTCCATCAGTAAAATATGTAAAATGTAGCTATTGTGGAGCTGAAATACCTGAAGGCTCTGTTTTCTGTACTCGATGTGGTCGTGCTACTAAATAGTCATGGTGGCCGTTATAAAATTCTGCTTAGAAATCCTAACTTTAGTTATGAAATGAATGAACAAGTCTAAATAGTATTGAAAGGATAAGATATTTTTGAAATTGTTATTTAGACAATGTTTACAATGTTGAATGAATATCTGAGATTAAATAGCCTTAAGGGCTTTGTGAACTTTAGATGTGAGAAGTACATGTAATTGATTGCTTGAGCTCACAAGGTAGTTTCAAGATGTTTGCCACACTATCATCACTCCTTGTTTTATGCTTGTTGTTAGGTTGTGTATGTATGTGAAGCTATGTAGCTAGCTTATTGTTCTTGTTATTTTCCTTTGAAATTATTGAATTTTTTAATTCTATGTTTAATGATTTGAATACTTGTTCAAGTATATTCTAAGGTTTTCATGTTATTTTGCTTAATCCATTCAAACATCTATACTAGGACCCTTCATCATTTACGTATTTAACATCAAACCTAATTTTCCAACAATCATCAATACTTCTAAGACTGTACGACTACGTAGACTGTTACAAATATTAATTCACGTTCAACACCAACTATAAAACATGAATACTCTACTACCCATAAGCTCCATCCTCATCCACGCTATAACCTTAAATCTATTCTAATTCTGAAAGCATATGTCAATATCTCCATAGGCTTTTATGTGAATCCATGAGCAGTTAAGAAACTCTAAAGATTAAGTCAAGATAATAATCTATTAAGCCGCCAGCTAACTTCAACTTAAACTGTAAAGGGCTTAATAACCCTTAAACATGAATTAATAAGAGGTTCAACCCTAAACAAACCCTACAAGTAACTCTACACATAAACTATAAGGATTGAAACCCCATATAAACCAACACAAACATACCAATAACAGTGTGACAAACACGTTTCAAGATTAATAAGCCCTAAAAATGGGAAACTGTAACATCTGAACCAGCAAATGAAGTTAAAATGTGTAAATGTTGGAGCTTTATGACATGTAGTATATCTTCAAGGCAACTGGGAAACAGCTGATAAAACCTAATAGAGTAGAAGCTAGAAACTTCTTAAGAAAGAAGAATCCATTACTTACTCTTAGTAGATTTAATCATGTTTAAGCAAAACTCCAAGCAATTCCATAGAACCATATATTTACTATAATTCTCTCTTTAAAAGTACGGACTGGTAAGATTGAGTTTAATGGTGCATATCTTATAAGACCAAACCTAGAATAGTAAACACCATCAAGACTGGAGTATGAGAAGACGTGGGTTATGGAGTTACGATAAGCCAACGTATTCATAATCGCTGGTAGGAGCAGGGGATTATGTTCCATTAAGCAATGTTGAATCCAAGCAGCTCTTAAGATCTTAGGTAGACGGGTTGAGAAGAGCTCAACGATATACATGGATAGCTTCAACTTGTACATGGGCTTAAGCAAGCTAGGATATATTCATGAATACGTAGACCATTCAGATGGTGAATGGATTAAAGATAAATGCCATGTAAATAATTATAAGAATAAGGCATCAATACTAAGACAATAGCTAACAATACATAGAGAAATATGTAAGGATAATGTAAGCCTATATTTAACAGCCTTCAAAACATGTAGAAGATCAAGAAACATAAACTCAATAAAAGCAGTAATGGAAATCCTAGAAATAATCTGCATACTAGCAACCACAAAATCTTATTAAGGAACGTAAAAGTATATAATTTCATTTCTCACTTAATTATAGATGTTCTTCATTCTCTATCTTTAATCTTTCTTTAGGTTAATAACATTAAATCAAATATAATCTTTTTATTCTATTTCATAATATAGTTCTATTGAGAATTTATCTTAAAGATAGTAGTGAACTTTGGATATGAATAAGAGCCTTCTATTGAAGAACTGCTTCAACATAAAATAGAAAATATAGCAGTATCTTACTTTACTATAGTCTCATCTATGTGATTCAATGCTTCTAAGTTAATGGTTTAATGCTATGAAAATGACTAGAAATAATGGATTCGTGAATTTTCCTACGATGAAATAATTAAGAATGCTTAAGTTTAAAGAAATCTAGAGCCTACTATTAGTAATCATCACAGTGAAGATTCAGTTTTAGTAATTCATATTTGTAGTTAATATTATAGAATGTTTCTTCAGGACATTTTCCACCAATTGGAATGAATATTTTATTACTAATTTTATCTATTACTGCTCTAAAATCTAGTCTTTTATCTAAATACAATACTTCTTCAACTACTTTAATAGTTTTTTTTCTATTGTATATAGCATGCAATGGCTCAATATGGTTATTCCATTTTGGTATAGCTGCATCATACTTATGATTTATTACTTCCTCATACATATACTTAATACATTTTATTGATATGTTTGGCATATCGCAAGCAACTTGTAGAACATAATCATTTCTTGATTCAATAAGTCCTGTATAGAAGCCAACAATAGGAGCTTTAATTCCTAAAGGCTTATCAATAACTATTCTAACATTAAATTCTTTAATAGCATCTCTTAACATTCTCTCCTGTTTGTCATTACTTACAGTAATTACTATGTCTGGTATTAGAGATATAAGCTTAGCTATAATATGTGTTATTAAAAACTTGTTATTAATTATTGCTAAAGCCTTATAAGATCCAAATCTACTTGAATCTCCACCAGCTAAAATACTGCATGAAAGTCTTTCAAGCATAACATCACTAAACTACATATAAATATTAAATTTTAGCTAATTATTAAGCTTGATAACCATGTTACTATAATATTAACAGTAGTTGAAGGTTAAATTTCTAATAACATTAGAAGTAGTATCTAAACCAGTCTATCATACAAAACTTCAAGTAAAAATTATAAGTTATTTGTATAAATGAAGATATTAAAATAGGTATTGAATTTAGATGTGATTACTCTATACTGCAAAGTTTAAGTAAACGATTCCACTGTAAATTAATGTTTTTCTGTATGTCTTCAATAATATGGCTGTTTTGTGGTTCAAGTAAATGCCTAAATCTACCCTGTATCCTTATATACTCTATAACTGGTAAAGGCTTTGTTACATTAATATTTAATTTATATTTACCATATTCAACCTCATATATTGGGAATATCCTGGTTTGTACTGCTAACCTACCTAATTTTATTGTTTCACTAGGATCAAAACGCCATCCAAGCTGGCATGGTGAAAGAACATGGATAACTGTAGGTCCATTAAAGCTTAAGGCCTTTTTAACCTTATTAATATAGTCACTCCAATATGATATGCATGCTGTAGCTGCATATGGAATATTATGTGCAACAGCGATACCTATTAAGTCCTTTTTCCACTCTTTCTTACCAGGTATAACTCTGCCTGAGGGACTTGTAGTTGTAGCAGCACCAAGTGGAGTTGCTCCACTACGTTGTATTCCAGTATTCATATAGGCTTCATTATCATAGCATATGTATAGGAATCTATGTCCTCTCTCTAATGCTCCAGATAATGCTTGAATTCCTATATCAAAGGTTCCTCCATCTCCTCCAAAAGCTATGATGTTGGGCTTCTGTTTCATCAAGTTTTTCCTAGTTAATACTCTTATGGCTGCTTCAATACCGCTTGCAACAGCAGCTGCATTTTCAAAGGCTACATGTATCCATGGAATCCTCCAAGAAGTATATGGATAAATTGTTGTTGCTACTTCAAGGCATCCAGTAGCATTTACAACAATTGTATTTGGTCCTGCAGCTTTTAAAGCCATTCTTGCAGCAATAGCTGATCCGCATCCAGCACACATTCTATGTCCAGATACGATATAGTCCTCAATTGGTAATTCCCTAAGGGTAACCATTATTCTCTCACCCCTAGCCATAAGACTTTATCTTTTACATCTCCTGATTTTAATTTAAAGCCTAGCTTAAACGCTTGCTCTACATCACTTTGTGAGACATCTCTTCCTCCAAGACCATAGATTATATTTAAAATCTTTATTCTTAATCCAGCATCATATAGTGTATTTTTAATGTCTGAGCATAGCGGTCCTGAGGGAGCCCCAAAGCTTACAGCTCTATCCATAACAACCAGGGCTTCAGCATTTTTGATAGCTTCAATTATTTCTTTACTTGGAAACGGTCTATATAGTGATACCTTAACAATTCCTACTTTCTCTCCTCTTTCTCTTAGTCTTTTAGCTGTAAATCTAGCAGTTCCACATGTACTTCCCATGCAGACAATCAGTACCTCAGCATCTTCAATACCATATGTATCTATAAACTTATAGCTTCTACCTGATGCTTTACTATATTCATTCATAACACTCATTATTGTCTTGTATGATTCCTCTATGGCTTCGGCTTGCTGTCTTTTAAACTCGAAGTAGTAATCGGTAAAGCATAGTGACCCAATAGTTATTGGGTTTTCTACATCAAGTCTATATAAAGGTTTTCTAGGTGGGAGAAATCTTTTAACATCTTCATCATTTAGGATTTCAACTCTCTCCATTGAATGTGAAATTATAAAACCGTCAAGATTAACAGTTACAGGTAGAGATGCATTGGGGTCTTCAGCAATTTTAAATGCTTGAATTGTAGTGTCATATGCTTCCTGAGCGTTTTCAGTATAAATTTGAATCCATCCACAATCTCTAGACCCCATCATATCAGAATGGTCTCCATGAATATTAATAGGTGCAGATAAGGCTCTATTTACAACAGCCATAACAATAGGTAGCCTAAGAGAGGAAGCTATATAGAGTATTTCATGCATTAAAGCTAGACCCTGACTAGCTGTAGCAGTAAATACTCTAGCACCCATTACACTTGCACCAATACATGCGGAGAGAGCTGAATGTTCTGATTCAACACATACATATTCAGCATCTATTTCACCGTTAGCAACAAAATCACTAATTCTCTCAACAATGATTGTCTGTGGTGTAATGGGATATGCAGCAATAACATCAACGTCACACTGCTTAACAGCATAAGCTACAGCCTCATCACCTGTTAAACCAATAATCCTCATAGTACTCACTCCTCCACCATACTTATAGCCTTAACAGGGCATTCTGAAGCACATATACCACATCCTTTACAGTAATCGTAATCAATAGAAATCTTTCTATTACTATCAAAACGTTTAACAGCTCCATCAGGACAATAGATCCAGCATAATAAGCAGAACGTACATTTACTCTCATCAACTACTGGTTTAAAAGCTCTCCATGTACCTGTCTTATATTCTAAACTGGAGCCAGCTTTAGGAATAATACCTGCAACTGGTAAGCTACGCCATCCAGTTTTACTCATCGGAAATCACCTCTTCATAAGCTCTTTTAATAGCTTCAACGTTTTTTAATCCTAACTCTCCCTTAAACCTACTCATAGTAGCTTCAACTACTGATTTTAATGAAACAAGTCCTTCAATAGCTTTAATAGTAGCACCAAGCATAGGTGTATTATAGATAGGTCTACCTAAAATATCTAAAGCTATTCTTTTAGCATCAACAACAAAAACCTTTATACTTTTATCAATATTAAGTTTATTCCTAATATCGATTGGTTTCCCTCTAAAGTTAATTACTAATTTCCCATCCTTTTTAAGTCCATGTGTAACATCAATAACTCCAATCAATGTTGGATCTACTACTACAACAACATCAGGATTATAAATTTGACTATGAATTTCAATAGGAAAATCTGCAATTCTAGTAAATCCATCTACAGGAGCTCCTGAACGCTCCAGGTAGTATCTAGGCCTATAGGCCTAGATACTACATTCTGGGCCGAAATGAGGAAATGCCTGTGAATATCTTCCCTCCAGAAGCGCTGCTTCTGCAAGTATTCTTGCAACAGTAACTATTCCCATACCACCTCTACCATGCCATCTAATTTCAATAAACTTCATAGCCTCACCATGCCCTAATTTATTACATACACTTAAATGTTTCCATTTTAAATAATTGCCCCATCAACTTTGGAAGTTTTATTTGGGTATATTCCCATTCTGATATTGAGTATGGTTAGCAATTATAGTTTCTTCAGGGGATGAGGACATCATTTATATTTGATTACAGTTTATTAACTTATTCTTGGATGTAGCTTAAGATGTATGAGTAGGATTTTACCTATTAAGCTATGAAACTCTATGTAGGATTCATAGATTCTGTGAGCTATCATCTGTAATTCATATTGATTAGGAAGTATAGTTGATGAATACAATATCGAGATAGACTCTATCCTAGTAATAGTTAGGATGAAAAAGATGGTCACTAAGATTAGTTTAGATGTTACTCTATTTTAATATGTTTTCCTGGTTTACTCTTAATTTTCTTTACTAATTGCACTTCTAATACTCCATTTTTATATGATGCCTTAGCACTTTCAGGATCAACTTCTACTGGTAGTTGAAGCTCCTTATAGTATCTTCTTCTCTCAGTATCAACAGATATTGTAAGTGTTTTCTCTGTTGCATTAAGCTTTATATCATCTTTCTCTACACCTGGTAGCTCTGCTATAATCTTAACTTGGTCTTCTGTCTCAATGACATCAACTAGCGGCTCTCTTTCTTCCAAAACCTCTACTGATGGTTTAGCGCCGAACGGTGTTTCCTTAATTCTAGGCTTAACATTTCCGAATTCTCTTATTTGTGGCTTTCCATCAGGGCCTATAGTTACTGAATATCCCCATACTATTGGTCCAGTTTCACGGACTATCCTACCATCTGGAAGTCTTCTTTCTCTAATTAAACCTCTAGGAATTTCCTCACCTATTCCACGTAACATTTCCTCAAATATTCTATCAAACTCTGCAAATATATCCTCAAAAGATGGAAGTATGCTTTTTCTTCTTCTACGCCACCATGATGGAAAATCCTCATTCCAAGACATATAGAACACCAAAAAGTATTTTTAGTAATAGTATATAAGCCTATCGTTAAAACTAGAGGGCTTTGTGATCTTTAGAAGTTTTATTATTTTCATCTTTCTAACACATTCCTATAATTCCAGCATCTAAATTATACATTTATTATGTTACTCAATACTTTTAAAAACTAATAAATTATTTTGACTTATCTGTATACATCTACTTTAAATATTATTAAGCTTACATACTTTACATTCATTACTTATCAGCACATAAATATGAAATCTAGGTTGGCAGGACAATTATAGAGTAGCATGTAAGTACTAAATTTAAACCATGTCAGAAACATCTTTTAGTAAGAGAAACATAGTAGAATCAGTATATTTATCTTTAATAGAAAACTAAGTATTCTTAGCTCAATACAGTAAACAACCCTATATAATAGGGCAAATTGAATGGAAGAATGCAATAAAATAGCATGTGATACTTTGACTTCTTAAATTCTAACTAGATTTTAAATAGGTGGAATTATATGGTTTAACGTCTTCTTTAATTTACTCTAAGTAGTCAAGCGTCTTGAGATTCTATCATAAAGAAGGTTTATTATTTAAGTATATTTTATAATGGTTATGTTGTAGTTCTACGTTTTGCTATTTCTTCATCTCTTAATAGTCTTCTCAATAGCTTCCCTACAATTGTTCTTGGTAATTGATCTCTAAACTCTATTTCTTTAGGTATCTTGTATGGAGCAAGATTTTTCTTACACCATTCTATTAAATCATTTACT
This sequence comes from Methanomethylicia archaeon, assembly GCA_038845975.1. Taxonomy (GTDB): domain Archaea; phylum Thermoproteota; class Methanomethylicia; order CALHIW01; family CALHIW01; genus CALHIW01. The sequence continues at coordinate 69,368 of JAWBQF010000004.1, read as the reverse complement.
GTTACCTTTCCCTTATACTCATCTTTTAATACAACATATGCTTTAATCCACTCACCAACCGAAGGATCAGGTATTCCTACTACTGCTGCATCTTTTACAGCTTCGTGACTAAACAGTACTTCCTCTACTTCTCTCGGATATATAGACCATCCCTTATACTTTATTAACTCCTTCTTCCGATCAATAACGTAGAAGAATCCATCTTCATCCATCTTCCCAATATCTCCTGTACGTAGCCATATTTTCCCATTCATAACAATTAATGTCTTTCTAGTTTCTTCAGGTTTCCTCCAGTATCCCTTCATAACCTGTGGTCCTGAAACCACGATTTCCCCTTCTTCTCCAGGTTTTAGAAATTCGTTTTTCTCAATATGCATAATACCAGCATCCGTACTTGGTAGTGGAATACCTATACTTCCCACCTTTCTAAGTTCTGGGTTAAGAGGGTTACAATGAGTTACTGGTGCTGCTTCTGTTAATCCATATCCCTCACATATTAAAGCTCCTGTAAGCTTCTCAAATGTTTCCTGTATTGATAGTGGTAACGGGCCTGCTCCACTTATACCTGCTCTTAAACTACTTAAACTATACTTCTTAACGCTTGGATGATTATTAATAGCATTATATATTGTTGCAACAGCTGGAAATAATGTAGCTTTATTTTCCTGTATACCTCTCATTATCTCCTCAACATCAAATCTTGGATACACTATTACCGTTCCACCCATGGCTGCAGCACTATTCAATACTACTGTTTGACCGTAAACATGATACCATGGAAGAACGCCAATAAGAACCTCTGCTCCGGTTCTGGTTCCAGACCATAGATTACATTGTATAGCATTTGCAACCATATTGTAATGTGTTAGCATAGCTCCTTTTGGAGTACCTGTTGTTCCACCTGTATATAGGAGTACTGCAACATCATCCTTTACATTAATATCCACTTTAGGTGGATTTGGCCTATATTTTTTAATTAAATTCATTAGTAGATATATATCTGGTGCTGCTTCAACTTTAGCTTGAGGAATTTTCTTTAAAAACTTGCCTAGCATCCTCTTTAATGGCGGTAGGAAATCAGCAATATTTGTAATGATTATCTTTTTAATGAAAGTCTTATTTTTAATATCTCTAATGATGCTAGTATAAAGTACATCTAAAACTATAAGTATCTCTGATTCACTATCATTCAGCTGAAACTCTACTTCTCTAGCAGTATATAGTGGGTTTAAAGTCGTAACTATTGCCCCGGCTCTTAAGGCTCCATAATATGCTATAGCAAACTGAGGACAATTTGGAAGCATTATAGCAATAACACTTCCCTTTTTAACACCAAGATCAGCTAAAGCAGTTGTAAATCTATCTACTAACTCATCAACATATCTAAATGTAAACTTAACCCCCATAAATCTTAGAAAAACTCTACCAGGAAACTCTTGTGCGGTTTTCTTTAAAAGCTCATCTAATCTTACTTCAGGAATCTTAGCTTCTTTTGAAATACCTACAGGATAAAATTTAAACCAAGGTTTTTCCCAAGTCACATAAGCACCATTTAATAAATAGAATAAAAATATTTAAATATTAAGTTATTTTTATGGGATTTGTTAACTTAAGATGTTTTATCACCTCTATTTTGGTATTGTATATTCTATGAATTAAATGGTGGCTATACTACTGACTCCATAAGCATGGATACACATTCACTATCACACCTATCTTTCATGCACGGTATATAATTGTCGAATAGTTTAATTCTAACCCAATATGTTGTATTCTCTTCATTAGATTCCTAACTTCTAAACTATATCATGCTTAAATTCAATATTTTACATGATGCTCTACAATAGTCTAATAGACTTTACCTATAGATAGAAGCTTTAAGCAGGTTTCCCACTGTCTATCTACATATTTTTGCAGCTCATCTATATCCTCATCATTTAAATGAGAGAATCTTCCCTGAATCTTTATGTAGTTTCTTATCGGCTTTCTTTTACTCTTATCTATTAAGATATTACTTGGAGGATTTAGTTTAAATGTTCCATTTTCAACTTCATATAATATCCATGTACCTGTAAGAACAGCTAATCTACCGATTTCTATTGTTTTGTCTGATGGGAACCTCCACCCTGTTGGACATGGAGAATGTAAGTGTATATACTTCATTCCATAAATTTTAGATGCCTTTCTCAATTTAGTTATAAAGTCTATAGGATAGGATACTGATGCTGTTGCTACATATGGTATTCCATGAGCAATCATTATTAGCGGTAAATTCTTCTTGTGTTCCTTTTTACCTGTAATGGTTGTTGTTGTCCATGCACCGTAGGGAGTTGCGCCTGAACGCTGTATTCCCGTATTCATATACGCTTCATTATCATAACATATGTAAATAATATTTTCATTTCTCTCTGCAGCACCACTAAGCGCTTGCAGTCCTATATCTACAGTTCCACCATCACCTGCCCAGACAACAACATTAACGTTATTTTTACCTTTAAGCTCTAATGCTTCAACAATGCCTGAAGCAGCAGCTGCTGAAGCTGCAAACGCTATGTTAAGTATTGGAAAGTTTGCTGAGGTTTTAGGATATGTTCCCTGAATTATTGTTGAACAGCATGCAGGTATAATGGTTATTGTTTTAGGTCCAAGGGCTTTCATAAGTAATCTTAATCCAAGTGAGGCTGGGCATCCGGGACATGATGGGTTGCCAGGTAGCCAATAATCCTCAATAGGAAGATCTTTAATTTTTAAACTCATAGTTAACTCCCTCTATTCCAATCCATCTTATAGGAGTTATTTCAACTCCCTCCTCAATATTTCTATATAATTCCCTAACAATTAATTTAAAATCATTTACACTAATATCTCTTCCACCTAATCCAGCTATATAGTTTTGAACTATTGGTCTATTCTTTAAATCATATAGACTTGTAAGTGTTTCAGTATAGAGTATTCCACCTAAACCTGGGGATAGATCCCTATCAATAACAGCTATAGCCTTAAATCTTCTACATATTTCCCTAAGTTCTTCCCTTGGAAATGGTCTGAAAACTCTAATCCTAATGACTCCAGGCTTATATCCTTCATCACGTAGTTTATCTATAGCCTCCTTAGCATCACCTGCAGAAGATCCCATAACTATAACCCCTAAATCAGCATCTTCACATCTATAACAGTCTAGTAATCCACCATATTTTCTACCGGTTAATCTTCCATATTCTTCATCTACTTCCATTATAACCCTCATAGCTCTCTCCATTGCTTTCTGAAGTCTATATCTAAACTCCATTGTTTGATTAGGATATGCCATGTTTGAATGGGTTAACGGATTATTAACATCAAGTATGAATGGTAAAGGCTTTCTTGGAGGTAGAAATCCATCAATATCCTCCTGTTCTGGAACATCTACAGGAGTAGCTGTATGTGAGAGTATGAATGCATCAAGACCAACCATTACTGGAAGTAAAACTCTATCATCTTCAGCTATTTTAAAGGCTTGAATAACAGTATCTAAAACTTCCTGATTATCTTCACAGAAAAACTGAATCCATCCAGTATCTCTTTGAGCAAGTATATCTGTATGTTCAGTCCAAATATTCCATGGCGGGGCTAAGGCTCTACATACTATAGCCATAACTATAGGTAGTCTTGCATTTCCAGCCCAGAAAACCATTTCATTCATATATACAAGTCCATGTGAAGCTGTAGCAGTAAAAGTTCTTGCACCAGCAGCACTAGCACCAATTATGGCAGCCATCGCACTATGTTCAGACTCAACTCTTATATATTTAGCTTTAAGCCTTCCCCCCTCAATAAACTCAGCTAGCTTCTCAACAATTTGGGTTTGTGGTGTTATAGGATATGCCGCTACAACTTCAACTCTTGATAGTAATGCAGCGTAAGCAGCAGCATGATTACCTGTTAAAACAACTCTCATATTTCTCCCTCTAAAACCATCTCTATTGCTTTAGCTGGACATTCATTTGCACATATACCACATCCCTTACAATACATGTAATTAACCTCTACACCATCATCCACTCTAATTATGGTTCCCTCAGGACAGTAGATCCAGCATAGTAAGCATTTTATACACTTAGACTTATTAATTACTGGTTTGAATGTTCTCCAGTAGCCTGTAATTCCAGCTGATCCTTCTGAAGGCTTTGATAATGGTGTTTCAAGGGTCTCCATAATCAACCCCTACGGTCTCCTCATATGCTTTTTCTACAGCCTTAATGTTTCCATTAGCAAAACCTCCACTCCACGTATTTCTAATAGCTGTAATTACTGATTCAAGCTTTACTAAGCCTGTAGCTTTAACTATAGCTCCAATCATAGCTGTATTAACAATAGGGAAACCAGCAGTAACAAGTTTAAGATTAACAGCGATTCTGGTAGCATCAACAGTAACAACTTTATAACCATTTAGCTTCAGCCCCTCAACCCCCCTACTTGTATTAAGAATTATAACTCCACCATTTTTCAATCCGCTTGTAACATTAACAATTTCAATAATTCTAGAGTCGAATACGGCAACAGCATCAGGCTCATAAATTTGACTATGAATTCTAATAGGTCTATTAGATACTCTAGCATAGGCAATAACAGGAGCTCCTCTACGTTCAGCTCCAAACATAGGAATGCTTTGACCCCACTTTCCTTCTATAGATGCGGCCTTAACAAGAAGTTCAGCAGCAGTAACAATACCTTGTCCTCCTCTACCATGGAGACGTAATTCAAACATTAAAACACCGCCTAATGTAAAGTAATGTTGTATAAAAATTTTTGCACAGAAGCTTTATAAGACTAATCTAAGCTGCTCCAGTTATTTTCCGAGCTTAGTGATGATGTTATTAATCAATATTGGTACTGTACTTGAAATGTTAGGTGTTAGAGCATATACTACATCTCTTCCGAAACCTATACTAGCAAGATAGTTGGCATGCTCGGATTTTTCAGCTAAACTTCTCCAATCACTATTCTTAACTAGGTTTAAAGATGCTGTAGCTACATCATCTAATACAACATTATACTTCTCCAACTCATTAGCTATTAAGCCAGCCCCTATAAAATCCTCAAGGAAGAATAATCCTATTCTTCCAGCCATAACTATAACTATATCCCTCCCCCTTTCAACTGCAAGCTTATATGCAGCTTCACTAACAGCTTTTATATTGATAATTCCACCTATGAGGGTAGGGCCTAATCTACTAGCACTTTTTATTGTTCTTGTACCACTAGTTGTTGTTAAAATCACTAGTCTACCATTAATAGCTTCTGGCTTAAACTCATGTGGTGAGTTACCTAGATTAAACCTCTTTGGTGGTATGCCGTCTCGTTCACCAGCTAGAACAGCATTTACATACACTTTTCTTAATGCTCTAGCCTCCTTAATGGTAGCTGCAGGTATAACTCCCTCAGCACCGTTTTCAATTGCTGTAATAATTGTTGTACTACATCTAAGTACATCAACAACAATAGATATATATTCTTCCTTAAAATATTTTAAGTTTAACCTATTAGTAGCATAGACTTTAGGCATAACTATCCCGTAAATAGTAGTTTAAATATTATAGCCTTATATCTTCAAGCTTTACTGCTATTGCCCCGTTTAAAATCATTTCAGTAACTGCTCTTTCACTATCATCAATATTTACACCCCTTGAAGCATCTTCAAGAAGTATTGTTTCAAACCCTATATTTAAAGCATCCATTACCGTTTCCTTAACACAGTAATCTAAAGCTAATCCACCTATAAAAACCCTCTTTATCTTTCTATTTTTTAAATCATTTTCTAAATTTGTTCCCTCAAATCCTGAATATGCTTCTCTATCAGGCTCTGTAGCTTTAGGAATTATTATGCTGTGTGGTGGAATATTTAGGTTTGGATGAAACTCAGCTCCCCATGTATTTTGAATGCAGTGTGGTGGCCATGGCCCCCCTCTTGTTTTAAATGATATATGATTCTCCGGATGCCAATCTCTTGTGGCATAGATAGGTAGTTTTCTAGAATTGAAAACCTCAATGTATCTGTTTAAGATAGGAATAATCTCATCTCCTTCTGGAACTGGTAATGCTCCACCTGGACAAAAATCATTCTGTACATCAACAATTATCAGTGCACTTAGCGATGTAATTCCAATCTTCATTTAAATCACATATTAATGTAAAAACAACATCCTTATAAGCCTTACAATTCAATATAGCTAATACGTAGTATGTTATGGGATAAGATATGCGTTTAGCTTACAAGTTTTCCTATTATAAAATAGCTTTAAAAGGATTTACTGGTTTCCATTCTGTACTATTAATTTGCCATACATTCCCCGTGCTGCATGTCCAGGAACTAAGCTTACATAGTAGTAGGTTCCTGGTGATGAAGCTGTAAACTCCATTAGCCATATTGGATAATTATTACCTCTTACTGGCGGTAATCCAATCATTGGTTTAGGTGTTGATGCTCCTGGAAAGGCTATGTTATAATGTATAATATGTATTAAGTATGGGTATGGTGGTGGATTTGATACTATTGCTAAGCTATGCGGTGTATCTTTATCAATATTAACTACAATCATTCTTAAACGTGTATTTTTCTTCACAATTATTGTTGGATTTTTAAGATCATAGATTGTAAATAAGTATTTTCCATTCTCAGAATTCATGAAAACTGGGATTTCAGCATAACTTGCATTAACCACTACCATGTTTTCACCCTTAATTAAAACAATGTTTCTTGGAGTCTTCTTAAGGTTTCCTAATCCATTACTATCTATCACATACCCCTCCCTTTCACATATACTCCATAGAATACCCCAAGATCTACTATAGCTTTTACCATATATAATGTTTTGAAAGACTTCATTACCTATAATCTTAGATGAATACTCATTTAGAGGTAGTACCATTACTATAGGTACTAGAAACGCTACAAACATAAAGGCGAATCCGATAAGCAATGGTATTCTCAACATTTTCTCCTACTCATATCTTAATGCTTTTATAGGATCTATTCTTGAAGCCCTCCAGGCCGGAAGTAAGCCGGAAACCACACTTACCGTTACAGCTAGAAATATTGATATAGTTACTATATCTATACTTACAATTGGAGTATACGATAAAGATGGTGATTGTGTAGTCATAGTTCCCGGCATGGCTCCTGGAGCTGCTGATGGACCTACAGCTCTAATTTGAGTAGTTCTAACTTGAGTTCCACCCATGGCTCCACGTGCCATACTGGATAAAATGCTTGGTACAAAATATGATAATGTACTTCCCGATACTACTCCTAAAATTCCTCCTAGAATTCCTATTATTACTACTTCGGAGAGGAACATGAGTAATACATCCCTATTCTTAAATCCTATAGCTTTGAGTACTCCTATTTCTCTAGTTCTCTCTAAGACTGAAACAAACATAATATTCATAATGCCAACACCGGCTACGCTTAAAGATATTGCAGCAATTCCTCCTAGAAATAGACTTAAGGAGGATATGATTGAACTAACTGTTTGACTAAGCTGTGCAACACTTATGGTTCTAATATCATTACCATAAATTACCTGTAAATACTCTAATACTCCATCTATTAACTCTACTGATTCTGCCTTAACAAAGACCATATCGTATGCTAGCTTATTAAACATGCTTGATGTAGCTTCAAGAGGTATAAATATTCCATCATCAACCGATAAAAATGCTGAGGCTCCATAGCTAGATAATATACCTACAACTTGAATCGATATGAAGTTATTTCCTCTCTGAACCACTAAGGGTTGGCCTATAGTTACTCCTGTATTTTTAGCTATATTAATACCTATAACTGCTTGTGGAACTATAGAGTCGGAATACATTATTCCCTCATTAAGCTTCACTTCACCTACAAGATTATTTAAACCTATTGCGTTAATACCTATTAAGGTTACTTGCTGAGTTTCACCTGAAACCTGTATAAATACTCTATCAAAAGTTACAGGTATAACCTCAGCCACACCTGGAATCTCTCTAATTCTAAATGTTTCTACATCTGTAAGCCTTAAAATACGGGGATTAGCGGATGAAACCATTATTGTTGTTGGACCTAGCTTCTCCAATGTTCCCGTAATACTAGCACTAATACCTGCTGTTTGTGAAACTAAAGCAATAATGGCTGCTATGCCGATAGTAATGCCTAGAATGGTTAAGGATGTTCTAAGTTTTCTCTCCTTTAGATGTGTAAAGCTGATAAGTAAGGTATCTGTTAGTCTCATTTAACTCTCCTCCTAGCTATTAAATATCCTACCATAAATGATATTCCTACAGCTACTGCTAATACTAAAACGTTACTTATGGGGAAGCCTGTAGTTTGGGTTTGTTGTCTTGTAGTATATGTTTGCATCGTAGTGGTGGAGTATGTTATAGGTATTTCTAGTGTTTGTGTATGACGTGTTCTAAGATTATCCATGTAGGATAGAGTTACCTTAATTGTAGGCTGAATACTTCTCGAAGAACCTGTTATGTTGAATGGTCTTGTCATATTAATAGGTCTCTGAGTAATACTTATAGTACGTGCTGCTGTAGGCTGTGTTATATTTAAAGCTATAAATGACATTGTAAAAGAGGTCGGCACATTAACCTGTATATCTCCAATAAATACTGTTTGACGTCCTACAATTCTAAACCATGGCTCCTGCTCAATAGTAGCTGAAACTCCAGAGGCTGTTATTGTCCCGGTATTAGTTATAGTAACTGAAACTGAGAATGGTTGTCCTAAAACAACTGTTTCAGGAGCTATTGCTATATTGGTAACTTTAAGGTCAACTAATCCCCTAGCCAGTAAGTTTATGCTTCTAGCTTCTTGATTTAGGATGTTAAGCTCATCATAGTATGATATGGATAATGCTAATTGTATAGAGGTTATTGTTGCTGATTGAGGATATAGTTTCAAGGATATATCAAGATATTTTCCTGATGGAAGCTTTTCAATACTCCATATATTATCAGTATCAAGTAAAATAGCTTGAGAAGATGATAATGTAATCTTTAGGTTTTTAAGATCGTATAGAGCATTATTAGTAATTCTTAACGTTACATTATTAGTTATTCCAGTATATATTTCAGATGGGGTTACTTGAATAGTTAATGGAGATTTCTGGATTAATGGAGCTATGAGGAAGCTTAATGTTCTAGATTCAGTTTTAAAGTTATTTGTAGAATCGTAGTAACTTAGAGAGAATGTAATCTGCATAGTAGATGAGGACTGATATGGTGGGATATACAGTGTAAGATTTAAAGTCTTGAATCTTCCCGGCTCAATAGTTCCAAGACTCCACTTTCCATCTGATCCTATTAATCCAATTCCTCCCGGAGTACTTACTGTTAAAATAATATCATAAACAGCTTCAGCCCCATTATTTTTAACGCTTAAATCAATAATGTTTATAGTACCTGATTGAAGTTCTCCTCTCGAAGTATTAATGGTTAGTAATGGTATTAAGGGTCTTACAACGTACATTTGAATTTGCTTAATTAACATCATAGTGTATGAGTATTCATTTACGTATTTTATACTTGCTGTTAAATATATTGGTGTTGAGGAGAATGTTGATGAAACATATAGGTGGACTACTAAGTTTTTTGTGGAGTTAGGGTTAAGTTCTTCAAAATCAAAGACTGTCTGGTTTATTATTGATGCTTGAGATGAAGAGAAAGATATTGAGAGCTTTAATGCTTTACACGCACCACTATTTCTTAATGTTATGTTTACGGTATTTATTTGTCCTGGTTTAATATTGTATGGATTCGGTATAAAGTCTATTGATACTTTTCCCTTAACTGGAAGAGTAAAGGTTAAGGATTCAGTATGTATTATTGAGGAGCCGCTAATACCATTAATAATCATAGCTATAGCGTAATCTCCAAGCTTAATTTTAGAATCTAAATTTAAGCTAAATTGTAACTGAATTATTCTTCCTCCTGGAACTGTAGAGAACACTTTTATAACTTTTTCACCATTAGTTGAAGTAAATCCCCCTGGGAGAAATATGTATGCTTCAATGGCTGTTAATGGATTTGTTCCAGTATACTGTAAGGTTATGGTTACTGGTACGTTTAAATCTCCTGGAGCTACCTCTATGGGCGAATCTAATGATCCCCATACTACATTAACTACCTTAAATAAATTCCCATTAGCATTCAACACTACTACTTGAGCTAGAATTAGTATAGCTAGTAGGAAAATTGTTCTTTTCATTTTCTCTGAATCACCTCCCTAACTATGCTTCCATCTCTTAAATAAACTATTCTATGACAGAATTTTGTTATTTCAAGATTGTGAGTTACAAGTATTACTGTAACCTCTCTTTCAGTGTTTAGCCTATTAAAGGTTTCAACAACGTTTAAGGCGGTTTTAGAATCTAGGTTTCCGGTAGGTTCATCAGCTAATACTATAGCAGGATCATTTACTAATGCTCTAGCTATAGCTACACGTTGCTGTTCACCGCCACTAAGCTCATTAGGCTTTTTGTATGCTTTATCAGCTAATCCGAGTGTTTCAAGAATTTCCAATGCTTTTTTTCTTCTTAGCTTTGGAGGAGTATTTAACGACATCATAGGTAACTCAACATTACCTAGAACGTTTAAGTAAGGTATTAAATTATATGTTTGGAAAACAAACCCTATCTTTCTACTTCTCAGCTCTGCAAGTTGATTATGATTTAGCTTAGATATCGGTATACCATCAATATATACCTCGCCCTTAGTTGGTTTATCCAGTGCTCCTATAAGATTAAGAAGTGTTGTTTTACCACTACCTGAAGGCCCAACAATAGCTACATATTCACTTCTTGCAACCTTTAAATTAACATTTCTAAGAGCTGGATATTCCACAGTACCTGAAACATAAGTTTTCAATAAATCTACTGTTTCTATAGTATACTCCATAGTAATCCTACATAACGATTAATAGTAACTTATAAATCTAGTTCACAGACAGTATATACTTAATGGCTGCTATACAATTTAGGTATAACTTTTGCCTTACCTAGTTTCTACAATTGAATATTATTATAAAAAATATATGAATTTTAGATTCTATTTTTGAATTATTGTTTTAGTTGAGATAATTATATTTACTACTTTGTTTTGCTCTAAGTCTACTTGAACTAATACGCATCCTACTTTATTCTTTTGAAGTAGTACGTTAGCACTTACCGCTTTAATTACTACATTTCCATTAGCATCTATAATTACCTTAAATATTGGCCTAATAGATACTATGTTGTACCCATCATCAAGTAGCTTCTGAACATCAGGGTCATTTTTTACTATGTTGGTAACCTTACTCTTAAATTCTTCACTAAGCTCAACACGTATACCTCCCCACCAGTTCCGTATCTTACCTAAGGGTATCCCCCTACAGCATATTGGAGGAGTTGTTATGTTTAATTCATTGGAACTTGTAGTACTTGTTATGTTAGATTGAGCTGCTAGTAAAGCCCATGAGCCTATTACTGCCATTACCACTAGTACAGATAGTGTAGCTACCAGTACTGTTCTTCTCATATTTGTCCAGAATAGTTTAAATCTCAAATTATAAAAAGCTTGTTCACAGTCAATATGTACAGTCTGTACATACTATAGGCCATAATAGCTTAAACTAAGATTTAGCAAATCCTATAATCCTTAACATGCTTAGACCATTAGAAATAGACTTTCTCTCACCTTGAGCTTAAGCATGTTTTATCATCTCTATTTTGGTATGTTCTTCTATGAATTCTTAGCTTTTATCTTTTTATCAACCCATGTTTCGTTTAGTATGTTTACATATTCACCTATCATACTTATTCTTCGCTATGGAATACAATTATCAATGGCTTAGCTTTATCCTAAATGTACTGTATATTTTCTCCACGCCTATAAGCATTCAAAAGCTTATCAATACTAACATCAATAGCAACAGCAAGAAAACAATAATAATACTATTGATCCATAGAATGTATACATATCCACAATAATGCTTTACCTCGTATTATGGCATATAATTATTGAATAGTTTAGCTCTATCCATTAAGTTTTTAATTTCAAACTATATGCTTTATGTTTAATTAGTATTTTACATGGCTCTAAAGTGCTTTATCAGTTGATATAGTTGTTTAGAGTTAATAGCCTAATATTTTAAGGAATGAAGAGATGTAATGTTTACGGTATTGTAATCCATATGTAAGTGTATCCTAATAATGAAGAAACATAACAATTCTCCTTAAAGCCTAACTTACATCATCAAATAACAATTCTAATATTTCTATTAATTAAATATCTAACCATAATATGAAAACTCTACAATAATAAACCTAATATCCAAAACCGTCTTATAATGAATAAATATAAGCACTATAAAACTAGAGTAAATGAAGCTCTTTTCAATAAACCTAATAACTTTAACCATAAATAAGGAAGTAGGCTCTAAATAAAGCTAAAGTTCGCAAGACGAGGAATGGTTAGGGTTTTGGCTCAAAATTTGTGTCTTCCTCTGATTGTCCAGATGAGGTTGTAGCAGATGATTTTTGCCCATATTTCCGTTTTTATGGTTTTTATTGTTTTGTTTCTTATTAGGTCGCCTACAATGCTTTTTAGCGAATGCCATCCGGCTTCTATGCGTTGGTGTAGCTTGTAGGAGTGGTTGAATATGCGTGGGTGCATCCTGTAGAGGGTTACCATGCTCTTCCATATCCAGCATCCCTTAGCCTTCATTAGGCTGTTCTTTTTTGGTTTAATGTATGGCTTACCTCCCTTTTCAGCGACTAGCATGCAATTTCTTCTGGAAAGGTAGCCTGGATCCGCCACAAAGCATTCCATATCATCTAAGCGTTTTAGGAGGTCTGGCAAGTGTTTACATTCATGTTCATTTCCCCTGTTGCCTTGAAAGCTTTAACTGTTCCCGTTTCAAGGTTGAATAAGCTGTGGAGTTTAGTGTATTCCCTTCTGCCGTTTAGGCTGGCTGAAGACCATGCGCAGTCTCGTTTTGACATGCGCATTCCAGTGGCATCTGCACTCACCTTTCCGGCATGCTTAAGCCTTTCAAGGATTCTCCTGTTCAGCTTCTCCATATACTCATCAGAAAGCCTCTTCCTTGTCCGGTATAGGGCTGTCCTGTGAGGCGCATGCTCCAAACCAAGCATGTGCAGTCGCTCCTTATTTCTTTCAAGGTCAGCCGTGTAAGCCCTTTCAGGCTTACCTTCAATCTCCTGCCATACAGTAAGCACAGTTAAGGCCCTAGCATCGTAAGGTTTACGTCCAATTCCCTTCCACCTGCAGTCCCAAGGTGGATCTAGCGAATACACAGCCCACCTCAACAAGCCAAAAGCCTCTTCACGCTCAATTCTACAGAGATTCTCGTACAAAGCCCAATTAAAACGTTTCCTACGCCTTCCCATACCCAAAACAACCACAACTCACAAAAATAAGCCTTTCCAAAATTTTACGCCAAAACCATGGTTAGATAATGTTTTTATATATGTTTGAAGCTAGTATTTATGATTGATGTATTTGGAATGTTAACGCTTATACTTGAGGTCTTATCCTTTATTTTTGCCTTCTCCATATCCTATAGGCTATTAAGAATATATTGGAGTACACTTGATGATATGCTTGGATTTCTTGGCTTTGGCTTTGCTATGATTTCACTAGCTTCCATCATGCTTGCATTCCTACCTCTAGTAGAAACACCTACAGTATTAACTTATCTATATCTAAGCGCATCTCTTATGGATGCTTTTGGATGTTTAATGATTCTTTTCTCTTACATACCTCATAGAGAAGAAAGCCATCAAGTAGCTTTATTCACATTCAGTATTCATGTCTTCTCTCTCATTTTACTCTCTTTTCTCGCATATAAAAGCTTTAAACGTAAATCATTTCTAGTTAGTCTCGGATTCATTATTTTAGCACTACATCATATTGTAGAAATTAATAGTATATATCATGCATTACCTGAAATAATGCTTTTATCAGAAGCACTTAGGCCTATAGGTCTTCTAACATTATTTCTTGGTTTAAGAGTTAGGTGAATAGTTTGCGTAGACAAGTAAGAAGTAGGCTAAGTATTATTAGAGATGTATTAAAATGTGTGAAAGATGAGGGTAAAGCTCCAATAACTAGGATAATGTATGGCTCAAGAATACCTTATGATCGTTTGGAGCCTCTACTAAATGAATTGATAAGTAAAAACATACTTAAGAGAATAGAGAATAATGGGAGAAAATATTACATCATAACTGAAAAAGGTAATAAACTCTTAAATGAAATAGAGAGGTTTAAGAATGTTTTAGAGAAGCTTGGATTAGAGATTTAAATCATTAGTAATAGTAAATTTACTAGTTTCACTCTATGTTGGTGATGTATTGGCTTGGTTTACTGATAAGTTCAAATGGTATCAATGGTATGATTACATAAGGCTTAAACTTAACTTAAGCTTTGAGTTTGATCAAAAAGCAACAGATATCCTAAGTAATCTTCTTTCGAAAAATCATGGCTTCATAGAGACTCTATATGATTTAGGTAAAAACTATAGTAAAGCTATTGTTGTAGGTGCTGGGCCATCACTTGAGGAATCCCACTCAATTCTAAAACAGATTAAGAATTGCCTCATAGTATCAGCTAATGGTGCAACATCCTTTCTATTAAAAAGTAGAATAATACCCAATATTATAGTTACGGATCTAGATGGTTTATTGAAAGATATTATAAAGGCAAATAGAAATGGATCTATGATTATTGTTCATGCTCACGGTGATAATATTGAGAAGCTATTAAAATATGTTCCAATGCTAAAGAATCCATTAGGATCAACTCAAGTAGAACCTAGACCATATGTATATAATTTCGGTGGATTTACTGATGGTGACCGTGGAGTATTTATAGTTAAGGCTTTAGGGCTTAGAGTCGTAGGTATGATTGGAATGGATTTAGGGCAGAGAATCGGTAAATACTCTAAGTATGGAGTAAAGATAGATAGAAGAGTGAAAATAGCAAAACTAGAAATTGCTGCAAAATTATTAGAGTGGGCTGCATCAGAAATTGAGCTCTATACATTAACACCAATAGCTATAAACATTCCTAAAATTAGGAAAATATCAGTTCAGGAATTCCTAAAGCTTTAACTCTTTAATTTAAATCCGCAATTACTGCAGTAGTTAGAATCTCCAATAATATCTACTCCGCATTTAGGGCATTTTAATAGCTTAGTTCCTGCAACTTGCATCATAACTCTTTCCAGATCTTGTGATATCTTTCTAAGATAAGGAGCTTCTATATACTCATACCTTATTTGAGATATTAAATTTAAAACTTCTCTAGGTTTTCTAACACCATATAGTATAAAGTAGCTTCGTCCACGTGGAATATTAACACTTTTACCACCTCCAATTCCCACTCCTACCCCTCTACTTAATATTCCCCCTCCAGCTATGCTGAAATCTGATCCAAGTCCAAAACCTGAAGTCGTTATAGGAATTAATGACCCAAAACCAAAAACTCTTCCTAAAACCCCCTGCTTAAGAACAATATCACTAATTTTATCAAATGTTACTTCACGAAATTCATGAGTAATAAATTCCTTAGCTGATACGATTCTAAAATTTGTAATGTAGTATTTATGTGCTTTCCTATAGATATCTGTTAATCCAATAATAAGTATACTGTAAATAACATATATGAATGTATAGCCATTAAATCCAAGATTAAAGTATTCAACAATAACTACACCTAAAACCCCCATTACAGTAAGGAGAATTACAAGCTTTAAGGAGATTTCCAGTAATCCAATAATAACAGCTACTGCAATAAAGCTTCCAAGAAATAAAACAATAGCAGTAATATTATAACTACTAGGAATAAATCTACTAATCCACTCATACATATATATAGGTAGTGCTTTCCAATACACAGATTCAAAAGCTAGAAATAAGAAATAAAAGCTTAAACAATAAAACTTCCAAAACACTAATGGATGTGGCTTTAACTCCAATCTTAAACTCTCATTAGGAAGTAGCTTCAACATAATAACCCATATGTAATGTAGCAAACTCTCTTAAAAACCTATATGAAACCAGTAAAATCTAAGTTTAACAATAGATCGTCGCTAAGTTACAGTAACACGTTACCTTAAATAGTAGCTTCCATTTAAGCTGGTTAAATTCTACTATAATGCTAGCTACCAATACCATTATATACCATGTAGGCTAGAACAGTAATAAATCAATTATCAGAAATACAAGAACGTATAGAATTTAAATGCTTAAATATACCCTTCTTTAAATGTCTAACTTCACTTATAACTTAAAATAGCGTAGGAGAATTATAGAAGTAATGTGAAAACTTCCTATATTTAGATCTGTAAGGCTTGATATGTTAATGTTCTAGTACGATGTTTGATGCTATACCTTGTAAATAGTATTAATTCCGTACTATTTATGGGAGTATATGCATTATATTTCGAAAACATTTATATATCTTTGTACGTTTCTAGTATTGAGTAAAATGTCTACGTATTATCCTAAAATTATTGTTGAGCCTCCTGGACCTAAAGCTTTAAGAATTATTAATGAAGATTCAAATTTCTTAATGCAGTCATTTGTTAGATGGTATCCTCTTGTTATTGAGAGAGGCTATGGAGCTATTGTTGTTGATGTTGATGGTAATGAATACATAGATTTAAATGCAGGCATTGCTGTATGCTCTATTGGCCATTGTCATCCAAGACTTATCGAAGCTATTGAAAAGCAATCTAAAAAGTTCCAACACTACTCAATAACGGATTTTCTATATGAACCTGCTGTAACTCTTGCGAAGGAAATTATTAAAATAACTCCAGGTAACTTTAATAAGAAGATTTTTTACAGTAATAGTGGAGCTGAAGCTATTGAGGCATCCATAAAGATTGCACGTGGATACTTTAATGGGTTAAGACCATACATAATAGCATATATAGGCTCATTTCACGGTAGAACCCTTGGAGCTTTATCTCTAACTTCAAGTAAACCAATCCAGAGAAAATGGTTTCATCCATTTGTTCCTTGCATTGAACATATACCATATCCTTATTGTTATCGATGTCCCTGGAAACAGGAATATCCATCATGTAACTACTACTGTATAGACTTCATAGATGAGTATTATTTACAGAAATATATTCCCCCCGATGAAGTATGCGCAATAGTTGCAGAGCCAATACAGGGAGAAGGTGGATACATAGTTCCACCACCGGAATACTGGATTAAAGCTAAGAGACTATGTGAAAAATACGGTATCCTATTCATAGATGATGAAGTTCAAGCAGGTATGGGTAGAACAGGTAAATGGTTTTCAATAGAACATTGGAATGTAACTCCAGATATAATAGCTATAGCTAAGGGGGTAGCTAGTGGACTACCATTAGGGGTAACAGTAGGTAGAGAGGATGTTATGAATCTACCTAGGGGAGCACATGCCTCAACATTTGGTGGAAACCCTATCTCATGTATGGCAGCATTAACAGTTATAAACGTAATAAGGGATGAGAAACTACTTGAAAACTCATTAAAGCTAGGAGAGAAAACAATGAAGAGACTTAACGAGCTAATGGAGAATTACGAAATAATAGGTGACGTAAGAGGGAAAGGATTAATGATAGGTATTGAACTCGTAAAAGATAAGAAATCAAAGAAGCCAGCAATAAAGGAAATGGAGGAAATAATAATTAAATGCTTCAAGAAAGGTATAGCATTAATAGGTGCTGGAAAATCAACAATAAGAATATCTCCGCCGCTAGTAATTACAGAAGAACTGCTTATGAAAGCCATAGATATACTAGAGGAAACATTAAGAGAAGTGTTAAACAGCCAATAAACCATACCAATAAGTTACTATTACCTGTAATAAATATCATAATCACATAGAATCTACTACTAGATAATACTAATCTATCAGGGTAGTAAAAGCTTATCATAAACTCTAAGATAATATGTTAAGTTCATAAGATAATTATATCTTGCTAACTTAAACCATCAACTACATATATCTTACATCTAAGCTCATAGAGTTTCTTTTCCCGCTTTTAGTAACTCATGAAATTTCCACATATTTATGTCTAATGTAGTTTAAGTATATCTGCTGTTATATTGAATTCATGTTTTCTTAAAATTTCTAGGAACTCTTCTGAAATCATTAATTAAGGGATTTAGCTATTAACTTAATTAAGGTTTCGGATAACTCGTAGTATTCTGCCAACTTAGCTTTAAGATTATTCTTTACTCATTTTGCTGATAATAGTATCTTCCAGTATGCTATGGATTGCTATAGCAGTATGGTTAAATCTAATTATATCTTTTTAAAATCAATATCTATCCTAGGATATTCTACTTAAGTTAGTAGGCAAGCTTTGATCTGTGAGCTTTAGATACGGTAAGTATGTACAGTTGATGATTTAAGTTCACAAAGTTAATTTTCTGGCTTTGTTAACTTTAGCTTTATTTGGGTTTTTCTCCTTTATTTATGGTGTGTTTATGTCTAAGGTTATTAGATTTGTTGGGAGAGAACTCCATTTACTTTAGTTGTTTATTGCTTATATTTTCGTTCATCTAGGATGGTTTCGGATATTTTAATTTTTATTGTTTTAGGTTATGTATCCATATTATGGTTTATCTTAATCTTCTATTGATTTTGATAGGGGGATGTTAGGATTATGGTTGATGATACTATTATAAATGTAGTATAAGAATAGGATTATGTATGTTGCTTTTGAGCCGTTATTAAGGAGAATTTTGTATATATGAATTTGATGTTTCAAATATACTTACATTACTAACATTAAAAGATTAAGGCTATCTATGGTTTTAATATAGTTGTATTAAGCGATACTCATTACTATATCATGTACTATGAGTTTAAAACATGAAGATACTGTTTAGAAGTTAAAAACCTAAATGGAGAGAATCATATAGTAAGGATAAGACCAAACTATTCGATAACTGCATACCATGTATGAAGAATAAATGCGATAATAAAAATGGATTAATGCCTAGAAATCAATAGTATACATGATAAATGAAACATGGATTGATGAAAAGATAAAGCTAAGAATTCATAGAAACACAATACCAAAATAGAATAATCAACATGCTTAAGTTAACAAAGCCAAATTTCTATTAGAAACGCTTAAATATATGTTTTTATAGTAGATGTGGTGATTCCGTGAACAACACACATAGATTAGCACTATTAGTTCTAATTCTGCTTCTAGTACCTACGGTACTAGTTAATATTGTTTCAGCTCAAAAAATAGGGCCAGCTAGTGATATTATTATGTTCAAAAGAGTTCCACTTGAACTTGCAGCTCAAGCAGTTAAAGCTGGAGAGGTAGACTACTATATTTTTGGATTAAGGCCAGCTCAGGCAGAAGAATTAAGAGGTATACCTGAAATAGATATGTATTATGCTCCTGCAGGAATTGTTGACTTCGGTTTAAATCCAGCACCAGCTCCCGAAGGTCAACTAAATCCCTTTTCAATAAGAGAGGTAAGATTTGCGCTTAACTATCTAATTAATCGTGAATATGTTGTATCAACAATCTATAAAGGTTTCGCATCTCCTATGTATGCCTTCCTATCAAGCTATGATCCTGACTATGTTACTATATATGATATTATATCAAGATATGAGTTTAAATATGATCCAGTACTTGCTAATACTATAATTACTCAAGCATTAACTAAGGCTGGTGCTGTTAAAGAGGCTGGTAAGTGGTACTATAAAGGTAAACCCATAACTGTAAAGTTCATAATAAGAATAGAGGATGAGAGAAGAGAAATAGGTGATGCTTTAGCATCAGAACTAGAGAAAATAGGATTTACTGTTGAGAGACTATATATGCCGTTTGGTCAGGCAATAGGAATTATTTATGCAACAGATCCTAAGGATCTTGAATGGCATATATATACTGAAGGTTGGGGTAAAGGTGCGCCTGAAAAATATGATTATACAACTATTAATCAGTTTGGTGCTCCATGGTATGGGTGGATGCCAGGCTACCAGGAGGCTGGATGGTGGCAATATGAGAACTCAACAATTGACAATTTAGGTAAAAGGATTTTTAAGGGTGAATTTAAGAGTGAAAATGAAAGAAATGAGCTATATAGAAAATGCTCTGAAATGATTATTCAAGAAGCAGTTAGAATCTGGGTTGCTACAAGACTTGATATAAATCCTGCAAGAAAAGATGTTAAGGGGTTAACTTTAGATCTTGGTACAGGATTAAGATCTCCCCTTAACCCTAGGGAGGTATACATTCCTGGTAAGACTACGGTTACCGTAGGACACTTATGGGTTTGGACTGAAAGATCAGTTTGGAATCCTATTGGAGGACATGATGATGTTTATAGTGTTGATATTTGGAGAGCAGTATATGATCCTGCAGTTTGGAGAAATCCATTTAGTGGATTACCAATACCATTTAGAGCAAGCTATACTGTTGAAACTAAGGGACCTGATGGAGTGTTAACGGTACCTGAAGATGCTTTCATATGGGATGCTAAATCGAAATCATGGACTGCTGTAGGTAAAGGTATTACTGCAAAGAGTAAGGTTGTATTTGATTTATCGAAGTATTTAGGCTCTAAATGGCATCATGGTCAATCAATAACATGGGCAGATATATTGTTTGCAATATATCAGATATGGGATATGACCTATGATCCTAATAAGTCTGCGTTAGAGTCTACCGTAGCAGCTACTTTTGGAGAAGTTCTTCCTACATTTAAGGGATTTAGAATTATAGGTAATAGCATTGAGGTTTATATTGATTACTGGCATTTTGATATTAACTATATTGCAGACTATGCTTTAACTTCATTCTCTACATCGGCTTCTACAGGTGCAATAACAGCAATGCCTTGGGAAGTTCTTGCAGCAATGGATAAAGTTGTCTTTGAAAAGAAGCAAGCAGCATATTCCGAGACTGCTGCTAATAAGTTTAAGGTTCCATGGCTATCCCTAGTATTGAAGGATCATGCAATGATGGTTACGAATACTATTAATGAAATGAAAACCACAGAATTCTTCCCTGAAAATGTTTTCACGGTTCTTGGTAAATCTTACGCTGTAAGGGATGATGCTAAAGCACGTTATGATGCCGCATCACAGTGGTTTAGTAGCTATGGGAATATAGTGATAAGTAATGGTCCATTCTATCTTTATAAGTTTGATCCAGCTGCACAGTATGTTGAGTTAAGAGCTTTTAGAGATCCAACATATCCATTTAGCGCAGGTAAATGGTATTTTGGAAAACCTGAACAGATAGAAATAGTTAGTATAGGAATTCCAACAGTAGTACCTGGTGGTGAATCTACATTTGTAATTGAGCTTAAAGGTCCATCACCATTAGGACTTAAATATCTAATTAAGGATCCAATAACAGGAGAAATTATTAGGATAGGTGATGGGGAAAAAATTACTCCAACAAGATTTGCAATAATACTACCAGCAGAATTTACGGCTAAGCTGAAGGCTGGACTTTACGAGCTAACAATAGCAGGATATAGTGGAGTTGTATCATTTGTAAGTGCTGAGAAGCATTTCTTTGATGTACTTAACATAAAGCCTATAGAGATGGGGTTTGAGAAAGTTGGTAAAGGCATTGAGGACAAAATTAGTGGGCTATCAGGTCAGATAGGAGTATTATCAGGTCAGCTTACTACGCTTGCTACAAGTCTAGAGACATCAACAAGCCAGCTAGCCTCAGCAATATCATCATTAAACAATCTACTAACAATAGCTATCATTCTACTAGTTATAAACCTAGTAGTATTGGTAGCAATAGCTATTATAGCTAGGAAAAAATAATCAATAACCTAATTTTATTTTTTAATGAACTCATCTGAAAACCCTCAGCAATATTATTATGCATGCTATTTGTATGAATCCTAGGAATGTTGATGCTAGTCTTTCGTATCTTATGGATAATCTTCTGAATGATGTTATCCATGAGAAGAATCTTTCAACAGCGCTCCTCATGCTCTTATATGCCTTCCCATCGAGCCTGTATGGTCTTCCATGCTTGGGCTTACGCCTCGGGTTGACATCTATGTTTGCTTTCACTCCTCTACGCTTGAGGTATTCTCTAATCTCCTAGCATCATATGCTGAGTCTCCTATAACCTCTTTAGGTCTACTCCTAGGCCTACCCCTACCATGCTTAACCCTTACATCTTCAAGGAGCTTTATGAAGCGTTTTGAGTCATGCTCATTACCTGACCCAACCTGAACGCTTAGGGGTAGGGATTCAGGCGATACAACAGCATGAATCTTCGTACCCTTAATATGCTTATATCCATCATAGCCTACAAGCTCCCCCTTTCCTAGCCTTTATAGTCGTGCTATCAACGGTAACCCTATCAAGGCTTACCCGTAGAATAAACCTTAGATATCAGGGCATTAAGTATCTGCTCCAAACACCTAGCTCCATCTCTTAAGCCTCCTAAAGGCTGTTGAGTAATGCCCATACCTAGAAGGCATATCCATCCATCTACAGCCGGTAACAAGCACATATAAAATACCGTTCAACAAGCCTATCATCTATCCTAGGTCTACCAACCCTAGCCATAGGAGGAAGCAAAGGTCTAATAAGCTCCCACTCACAATCACTAAGCTCACGAAGCTCCATGAAGAAAGTATAAAAGAAGAAGGCTTAAATAGTTTTGCAATGAGTTCAATACAAAATGATAGGTACAGCAACCTTATTGAACAGATCATGAATACTACTATTGGTGTTTGGTATTCAGATCCATAGTTATGGATAAGGATGGCTTTTAATAAGGTCGTTTAAAGAATATTTACCTAATTGGAATATTTACAAATAATATTTTTCTCTTTTCTAATTATTACATTACCTCCAAGTAAGAGATTAATAGGAATCATACCACTAATGATAACCTTATACATGTTTTCATTTTCCACTCAATACGTCTTTGCCTTAAAACTCATCGCGAAACCCTTGGGTATACTGTTATGCATATTATTTGTATAAAGCTTAGGAATGTTGATGCCAGTCTTTCAAATTTTATGGTTATTCTCTAAATGCTGTTAGCTATGTGAAGAATCTTCAACATATTCTCATACTCTTGTATACTTTTCCATTAAGTCTATATAGTCTTCCATGTTTAGTTTATTCCTTGAATTAATATTTATGCTTCTTTATTCCTTTATGCTTGAAATATTCCTTCATCTCCTAGCATCTATGAATCTGCCGTAATCCTACTTATAGATTTACCCTACTATACTCAATTCTCACATTCCTTAGGAGGGTATGAAGTAGTTAGAGTTGGACTTGTTGTCTACCTATTTTAATGCTTAATGGCAGGGCTTTAGATGGTAAAACTACATGTATTTTCATGTCTACGATATTCTTATATCCATGCATAGCTAACTAGCTTTCTTTCCTAGCTTTAATAGTTGCGCTGTCAATAGCAGCCTTACAAGGCTTACTAATAGATCATCCTTTAGATATTAGCATTAATTACTCGCTCTTACATCAAGCTCCATCTACCTCTAATCCTTTAAGCTTTTAGCAGTGCCTATACCTAGCAGCATATTCATCCAACAGTAACCAATAATAACATTATCGCTCCCCTTTAATTATCCCCTTTAATTAACTATACATAGTATTCCATATATTATTGTCCACATCATTATCATGAAGAGAAGTCCATCAAGACGAGAAAATGGATGTATACTTACACCTAGCATATCTCCTAATATTCTCGCTGTAAAAAAGTAAACATATCCGTAAATTAGTAAGAGTAATCTCTGCTTACTTTTAGAGGGTTTTATAAGGTATATTATGAGGTTGAGAATAATAGTGAAAAGGAGAGAAAAAAGAATAAATATCCCTATTAAAACATCATGCCATATAATGCTTAAAAGAATGAAAAATACTAAAAATATAATACCTAGTAATACTCTTCTAATATATGTCCTCCTACTATAGTTACATCCACACCTAACATTTACACTCCTAGCTACTCTATACGCTATATATGATGGTATAATTCTTAGGGATTTCAGCCTACCCTTATTTACTATTAGTTTTATTAGTGGTTTAAATCCCTCATTAACTCCATTATCAAAAACATATATTCTACCCTTATTAAGCTTAACACCAAAATCCTCAACAACCCTTCCTAAGGGAACTATTTCAATACCGAAAACCCTACGAATAAATGAGGCTAAACACCTACACCATAAACATACATCATCAAAAACAACAAAACCCATAAACACCAATAAATAATAGAAAAACCAATATATATTGCTGCCAAAAATATTCCAAAGGAATCATATTTGTAACATTAAACTTTAATGAATCTTCTTAATATTAACATTCAGCATAATCCGATTAATGAGAACTAGGGTTATCCTTATATTCCTAAACCTTGCTGTTAACGGAGTTTACAGCTTATGAGTAGATAGCATGATTAAACCTAATGCTGAACCCTA
Organism: Methanomethylicia archaeon; assembly: GCA_038845975.1. Taxonomy (GTDB): domain Archaea; phylum Thermoproteota; class Methanomethylicia; order CALHIW01; family CALHIW01; genus CALHIW01. Next base: position 44,865 of record JAWBQF010000004.1, on the reverse strand, counting down.
ATAACGGCTTTAATCCTTCAGGAGCTGAAACCTTTCTTACAATCCTAATGCTAATCCATGTTCATCCTTAAAGTATAGTTTAAGCTGTACCTAATATCTTCCTTACCTCTTAAACTTCGCCCATTCATTCCAGAGTTTAAACTATGAGTTCTTAGACATTCACCTTTATAAATTAGTTCTACATAATAATAGTATTGAATTATAGTCATTGGAGTAGAGGCGTATATGGGAATAGGAATTAGAGTTTCTAGGATTAAAGCTGAGGAAGTTCGGAAACTATTAAAGTTAATGGGCGTATTAGATGAGAAATTTAAAGTAGCTAAAGTTAATGATAAAGTTATATTTCCAATTACTAGGGAGCTTAAAGCTGAAGAAGTTGATGAGGTTCTTAAGATTGAGTCTAATGCATGCATTGTAGGTTTTGAATTTGAACCTAAATTGAGGAAGCCGCGCAGTCTTATTGAGGCATTATCCGGTAAACTTGAACCATGGATGCTTGCAATTCTACCAAGATCGTTCAGTATAGTGGGTGATATTGCAATCATAGAGATTCCTGATCAACTATATAGCTATAGGAGTATTATAGGTGAGGGAATAATGGCTGTTAACTCCTCAGTTAAAGCTGTATACATGAAAACTGGAGGAACTGAAGGAATATATAGGATTAGACCTATTGAACATATAGCTGGTGAGAGAAGAACTGAAACAATACATGTAGAATATGGATGTAGAATGAAGGTAGACATCTCGAAAGTATACTTTAATCCAAGCCTATCATATGAGCATGTTAGGGTTGCATCTAAGGTAGTGGATGGGGAGACAGTTATAGATATGTTTACCGGTGTTGGCTCCTTCGCTCTCCATATAGCTTTAAGAACTAAAGCTAGAGTATATGCTATAGATATAAATCCTGAAGCAATTAAGTATCTTAATGAAAACCTAAAACTTAATAAACTTAAAGGTGAAATAATACCGATTTATGGTGATGCTAGAGAAATCATAAATTCCAAACTACAAAATACTGCTAACAGGATTATAATGAACCTCCCCCATAATGCTATAGAATTTATAGATGTAGCTATTAAAGCATTAAGAGATATGAAGGGAATTATACATTACTATACTTATGTAGCAAGCCATGAGGGAATAACTTTAGAAAGAGATAAATTATTAATGGAGCTTAGGAGAAACGATGTTGAGGCTGAAATCCTAGAAGCTAGAAGAGTTCTAGAAGTTGCACCTTACGAATTAATAACTGTTTTCGATGTTAAGATATGTAGAAAATAACTTTTTAATCTAAACATTGAAGTTAAAGCTTAAACATATTTAAGCTTAGCAATCCATCAATATTAATTAGACTTCGCTTCTAATTTTGATCTTCTAGGAGGTAATATCCGAAACTTTACAGTCTTCCTAGTTCCTTCAAGCAGTTCTATAATATCATTTACATTTGCTATTAAATTCATTCTTATAAGTGCAAATCTACCATCTTTAGAAAGATTCATTCTAATACTCCCAACCCTTAGCTTGATAGCCTCAATAGGTTTTGCAGTATAAGATTTAACCTCAGCCTCAACTTTATACTCCCTAATTTTACTTTTAACTTCCTCTATCCTATCTGGAGATACATGCCACTCCTTACTCTTAGGATCAAATTTTGCACCAATAGATTTTAGAAAACGAATAAAATCCTCATTATATTTATTCAACCTAATAGTGGCCATAGCTAATTTAATTGAGGAGGAGACTTATAAATAATCTTAACAACAAAACATCATCAAAATTAAACATCCACTTAGCTTAATCTACATTTAAAAATTAAAACAGCAAAGAGAATCATTAATAGTTGAGAATTAGAATGGACGATATTACAGCTTAATTTTGAAATTGTAAATCAAATTTATATACTCTTAATAAGGTTTTGTAGCTGACATTAGATTCCCATCAATTCACCGTTCTCGCCAATAGTAGCCACATAGAAATTACTAAAGAGCATTTATATAAAATATGGGAAATTATAGTAGAGATTTCTATAATCATAGTATTTAACGAAAAACATGAGAAAGCGAATATTAAGCCACAGAGCTTTAGTAAACATTTAAAACATTATAGTGCTGAAGTAAGTCTACGACTTATAGGATTACTCTACATTGAATTACAACATTTAATAATGCTAAAATCGCTAAAGAAGATGTAGAGTATTATTTGAATTTTGCTATACATATATTTACAGTTTAATGGAGTTAACATTAAAGAAAACTTTTAGAGTTGATAATACCTATTACCAGGTAGGTTTAGAGCATAAAGAGCTATTCAGTTGTTACAATTACATTACCATTAGATATTATAACTGTATGTTCAGCCTGAGCTATAGGCATTTTCGATTTTTCTATAAGTATTGGATATGATAGTACATGTTTTGACTTAATTAAGGATTTGAAAGCTTCATTAAGATCCTTATTATTAAATGCTTTTATAAACCATCTTGGAGTAAATGGTAGAGTGTAATATTTAGATTTTATGAGTTCAAATAGATTTCTAGCTAAACCATTTTTAGGTGGTTTAAGCTTTAGGAGACGATAAATGTTTCCAGGGGGACCATCTATAACTTCACCATCTGCGTTTTGAACTGTTGTGAATGGTTCAATAGCATATACACCGTCAGCTTTAAACCTTCCAAGATTAATGGATCGGATATTAGGTATACTTACTCCGGCATGTATCTGATATTTATTCATTGAATGACCACATAGATTCCTAATAGGTTTACATCCATACCTCTTCACAGTATCCTCAACAATAGATCCAATATCCGAATACTTTACTCCAGGCTTAATAGACTCAATAGCTTTCTCTAAAGCTTCTTCAACAGCCTTAATTAGAAAATCAAGTTCAGGATTAAAATTAATAGTTATAGCAGTATCCGCAATACATCCATTGACATGTACTCCAAAATCTACCTTAACAATAGATTTTGGAGGTATAATGCTTTCATCATTTATAGAGGAGGTATAATGAGCAGCTACATAGTTTACCCCTACATTACATGGGAAGGCAGGTTCGCCACCAAGACCTCGAATAATGTTCTCCACATCCTCACATAACTTAAGAATAGATCCCCCCTCTCTAACAATATCCTTAATATTCCTCCTAACAGCTGAAGCTATACGGCCAGCTCTAATATAGCTTTCAAGATCTTCAAGCATAGATCATAGTAACCTAAACCCTCAAAAACCTTTCTACATATTTAATAGCAACATAGTGTTTAAGCATAGAAGCTAAATAATTCATACATTAGCATATTGATGTGTTTACTCTGTTCAAGCAATTAGCTTGCTATGGAGTTGAATAATAACTTACGCTATTCAATAAGATTTTGTGGCTAATAATAGGAGCCACATCGGTTCACCGTTCTCGTCAATGGTAGCCACACAGAACTTATTAAAGAGCAAAAACTTAATACAGAATACAATATATAAATAATAAAACCGAAAAATAATAAGCATAATCAAGTTTTTAAAAGCCAATATTATTCAGTATCAAATAGAACATAGGATAAGTAGATTGAGCAATTTGAAATAGAAATTTATTAAGGTAGTAAGACTAAGAAACACAGTACGATTATGGAGGGATAGTTATTGAAGATTAAAATTGAACTGCTACATACTAAAGATTGCCCATATTGGAAAGAAGCATTAAAAACAATAATTGAAATAATAAATGAGTACAAAATAGATGCTGAATTGAAAGCTATCACTATAGGAGGAATAAGAAAAGCTGAAAAATACAGTTTTCCAGGCTCACCAACAATTAGAATTAATGGAGTTGATATAGATCCAAAATATAAGGGAGGTATTGGATTAGGATATAGAATATACTTCTATAATGGAAAACCCTATGGATATCCTCCAAGAAAAATGATTATAACAGCTTTAAAAAATCTTGGAGCAATACCATAGTAGCTAATATAAATTCTACAACTGAAATTATCTTATTAACTGAACATGTATTCTATAGTTAAATTGATGATTTAAAATTATCTACTCCTCAAGAATAACTGAAATAATTACATAGCAACCATATAGTTAATTAATATTAGAAGACAATATTAAACAGTAAACTTATCTAGGTAATATTATGTTTAGCCAATTATAGGAGAATATTGGGAGGGAAACTATACTATTTAATAGTAGCCAAACCCTACTCCAACCAATACTTAATCTATTAATGGTTTTACGGCTTGGTATATCTGAAATCAAATGGGCAGATATACCTAAACTAAATGCGAGATATAGTTGAAAATAGCTACTATAAATAGTTACTATTAAACTAAGAACCAATGGTATTAGAGCTGAATGGGTTAAGAGACTTCTATGATTAACTTTAACAATTCTTCTAAGATAAATATCAATATCAGGAGTTAAAGCTCCAAAAACATTTACAATTAAATATATTGGAAGTAAATAATCACCAAACAGGTTAAAGTAACAGTACTGAATTATGGTAATGTATACAAGTAATGATGTAATTATATGTCCAGATCTATACATAATACACCTAATAAACTATACTATTAATTTTTAGCATAGAACTATTTCATTTAAGTATGTCTTTATATTTAAGGTCATGAAACTATGCTTCAGAGTTAAATTTTTATTTAATTACTACAATACTAATTAGTGAATAAAAGTGGAAAGTACATGGGGAATTATTACTAACTATTTTACTGTTGAGGAATTTGAAGTACATGGGGATACAGCTACATTTTACGTTCAACCTTTAGGAGATATTAAGAATTCATTTCTTAAAGTATATGAACATTTAAAACAGTATGGACTTACAGCTTATCTTAGAAGTTTTAAAGGTAGAATTAGGCTTGTTATAATACCTAAACCTAAAGTTAAGCCAAGTAAAACATATGTAAACATAATTTTACTTATCTTAACGATAGCAACAACAACCTTCGTAGGTTACAATCTCTCTATACCTCTTTTCGAAACAGGATTAATGAGTAATCCTTTCATAGGTGCTTCATCATTCTCAGTAGCTATAATGATGATAATAGGGCTTCATGAGCTTGGACATAAGCTAGCTGCAAGAAAATGGAATATACAAACATCACTACCATATTTTATACCAGTACCATTCTTTCTAGGAACACTTGGGGCTGTAATAGTTAATAAGGAGACACCGCCTAATCGTGATGCACTTTATGATCTTGGAGCTACAGGACCAATTCTAGGATTTATAATTTCAATATTGTTTGCATTTATAGGAATATCAATATCATATCCTATACCTAGAACTGAAGCACCAATGGAAAGAATTGTATTTTACCCAACACCAATACTATTCGAGCTTATTACAAGTATTATGTTAAGAATTCCTAAAGATCATATACTAATAATGCATCCTGTAGCCTTCGCATCATGGGTTGGAATGATTATAACTATGCTTAACCTAATGCCGGCAGGTTCACTAGATGGAGGACATGTTGCAAGAGCATTGTTTGGAGGTAGAAAACATCAAGTAATCTCCATAATTATTGCATGGATAACATATATTATAGGATATCCACTAATGGCTATAATAATGCTTCTATTTTCACTATATCCTCATCCAGGACCACTAGACGATATCTCCCAACTAACAACTTCAAGAAAACTACTTGCAATACCGCTCTTTACAATTCTATATTTATGTGGAGTACCTGGATGGATTAAATAGAAGTTATGTGTCCATATAATCACAATTTAGATCTTAAGCTATTTAAATTTTTAGGAGGATTAGAATTTATAGATTACGATATTATTAGCATGGATTTCTATGGTGGGTTATGTATTTTGCTTTAAGTTCTTGGGCTCTGTGAACTTAGATATGAAAAGTACATGTAGTTAATAGCTTAAGTTCACAAGGCGAGTTCTTGCTTGGAAATGCTTAATATGGAACTACAAATACATTTAGATTCCATCATTCCTTAAAATTATTGCTATTTATAGATCAAATGTGACAGCTTAGCATATTATAACTTCCTTCTTAAGTTGTTAGATCCTATGGATCTAGATAACTCTATATTGATGAGTTATCATAGAGCCTAAAAATACTAATTAAGTATATGGTTTGGAATTTTACTTATAGAGAAAATAGTTAAAAATAGAATTAAGCTCTTTGATAGCTATACATCATCATGAAGGATGAGTGAGGTGTATTCATGCTTATAAGATCAATAGATTCATGCTACAATATGAATTAATGAAATATAACTAAGAATTCGTAGAAACAGTTAGCAATCAAAGATTATTAGAAAAGAATAAAATGAAGCTTTAAAATCACTTTTATAGTAAACAACACCAAAATAGAAGTAGTTAAGCATGCTTAGATTTATAAAGCTGCCAGCTTTTAGAAAAGCTTAAGTAAACTTATATGAGAAAATATGCTAAGCTTAGCAGCCAACTTTAAAAGCAGTAGAATAACTTACTTAATATGAGTAAAATTACTGCTTTAGCAGGTGGTGTTGGGGCTGCTCGATTCCTAGATGGACTTGTAAGAATCACCGATCCAAGCAGTATTACTGTTATTGTTAATGTTGGAGATGATGTTGAAATATATGGACTTTACATTTCACCAGATATTGATACTATTATATATACTTTAGCCGGTATTGCTGATGATGTTAAGGGATGGGGCATTAGGGGGGATACATTTAACTGTCTTGAAATGCTTTCAAGATATGGTTTTGAAACATGGTTTAGAATTGGTGATAAGGACTTAGCAACACATATTTTTAGAACCATGCTGCTGAGAAGAGGACTAAAACTTCAAGAGGTTATAGACATTATTAGAAGAAGACTTAATGTTAAAGTAAAAGTAATACCTGCAACTAATGATAGAATTGAAACCATGGTTTTAACAGATAAGGGATTCATGTCCTTCCAAGACTATTTTGTTAAGAGGGGATTTCAAGATGAAGTTAAAGATATAATCTATAGGGGAATAGAGAAGGCGGAGCCCGCTAATGGAGTTATTGAGGCCATAATGAATGCTGATGGAGTTATAATATGTCCAAGCAATCCTATTGTAAGTATTGGTACAATAGTATCTATTAAAGGAGTTAGGAAGGCCTTAAGAGAGACAAAAGCTAAAATCATTGGAGTAAGCCCGATAATAAGTGGAACTGCTGTTAAGGGACCTGCTGATAAAATGCTTAAAGGACTTGGACTTGAACCATCAGCTTATAGCGTTGCGGAGCTATATAGAGATTTCCTTGACGTATTTGTAATAGATAAAGTAGATATAAATCTAAAAGATAAAATAGAGAAGCTAGGTATTACAGTATATGCAACAAATACTCTAATGAAAAACCTTGAAGATAGGATAAGAATAGCTAGAGAAGTTTTAAGCTTAATCATTGAATAAATCTTTATAAAATTAGTATGTATATCATCTCTAAATTTCAATTAGGTTTCAATTTGAAGTATAGAATTGATTGTTAATTGTAGATTAAGATTTCCTAGCTAGCAATCATCTCCATGAACTTAAGTTATTAATTACTATTTCATATCTAAGCTCCATAGTAAAGTATAGTAATAGCACAATATTAAATAGATAAATACTTCATATATACATGAACATATTCGAAATGTTAAGAGTTAAATTTACCTAAACTTTCAGTGACTCAAAGTGAGAGAAATAATGGGCGTAATCTTATATATTCATTGACTTAGATTCCTATTGCTCCTATGTTTTTAAGTTCTTCTATCTGTTTTTCTGAGTAGCCTAGCTCTCTCATTACCTCATCTGTATGTTCTCCAGGTAGGGATGGAGGGATTTTTATCTCTACGTTAAACTTTGATGTTTTAAATGGGGATTTTATTACTTTTATTTCACCTAGTTTTTTATGTATGGTTTTAGCTATTATTTCTCTACTTAACGTCTGTGGATGATTTAGTACTTCAGCTACACTATTTATAGTACCTGAAGGTATTCCATCCTCTGTTAATAGTTTAATCCATTCATCTGAATTTCTCTCAGCAATCACCCTCCCTATTTTCACTTCTATTTCACTGTATTTATCCTTTCTCATCTGAACATCTATTATTGTAGGATACTTTTCTAGAAGATCTATTAATCCATACTTTTCACAGAATTTCCTCCAGTGTGGTGTTGTTGCTATTCCCAGTATTATCCATCTACCATCCCTAGCTTTATAGGGCTGGTATACTGGACCAAAAATATATTTCATCCCCATTCTTTCGGGAACTCTATTTTCCACCCAGTATATGGATGCTAAAGCGAAGAATGAGGTTAATTGACAATCCCACATTGACATATCTATCTCCATTCCCTCACCATATTTATCCCTGTATATTAATGCTGAAAGTATAGCTGATAGAGTGTATATGGATGTTATGAAGTCTGTTATTGGTATTCCTATTCTACATGGAGTTTCGGAAGTTCCAGTAAAGCTCATCCATCCTGTTTCACCCTGCATTATATAGTCGAAGGCAGCTCTATTCCTGTATGGACTATCCCATCCAAAACCTGAAATGTGACAATAGATTACTTTAGGATTTATTTTCTTAATATCATTATATCCTATTCCCAACTTATTAACAGTTCCTGGAGTAAAGTTCTCTATGATTATATCTGCTCTTTCAGCTAACTTATAAAAAACCTCCTTTCCCTTATCTATTTTAAGATTTATAGTGATATTTCTCTTATTCCTATTTATAGCTGCATAGTAGTAACTAAATCCTTCTTTTACTGGTGGCCAGGATCTTGAAGCATCTTTTTCAGGTCCTTCTATTTTTATTACATTAGCTCCTAGATCTCCAAGTAGGGATGATGTATATGGAGCTGTTAAACCTGTACCACACTCTAGTACGGTTATGTTATTTAGAGGTTTCATGATGTTTAAGTCCCTTCTCCTTCATTAATTCAGATATGTATCTTAGCTTTAGGATTTCTAATGTTCCTCCACCAATACCTCCGAACATTCCTCCTCTTACTAGCTTTTCGGTAAGTAGTTCTGCTGAGTATCCGTATCCACCTTGAAGCTGCATTGAATCTATACATACTCTTCTAACCATTTCGTTTGCAAATAGTTTAGCTAGCTGAACTTCCTTTACATATGGTTTCTCGTTTTGAATTAGATATGCACAATACCATACGTTAAGTCTTGACGATCTAATTAGAGAGGCCATTTCAGCTATTTTAAACTGTAGGCCTTGATAGCTTTCTAGGAAGGATTTACTTGTTCTAGGATCTCTTCTCTGTATTAAGAATTCTAAAGCTTCATCAAATGCTCTTTGAGCAATACCGTTACATATTGATGGATTCCCTATTCTTTCAGTATTAAACATATCCATGGCTAGTGAGAATGCTTTAGGTGGACCTACAATTAGGTTTTCTCTCGGAACCTCGCAGTCTTCTAGAGTTATTGTACCCCATGATAATGCTCTAGTTCCTAATCCAGGTATTTCACCATCAAAATGGAATCCTGGAAAATTCTTCTCAACTATAAACATACCTATACCTCTAGCCCCCTTCTCCATAGGGTCTAATCTAGCGAATACTATGAATATATCAGCAACACCAGCATTTGTAATAAAGGTTTTCCTACCGTTAAGGAGATATTTATCTCCTTTAATCTCAGCTTTAGTCTTCATGTATGAGGACCAGCTTCCAGGAATTTCATCCTCAGTCATAGCGAACGCTAAGATTCTTTCCCCTCTAGCTATTAGTGGAAGATACTTTCTCTTAAGATCCTCAGAAGCGAAGTGGACAATACATTGTGAAGCAGCGCCCGTATGTATAAGCATCATACCTGCAATATTAGGATCAAAATATCCAAGCTCCTCCATTAATATTATCCATGAATATATATCCTCCCCCATACCGCCATAATCCTCAGGAATCCTAATACCAGTATAGCCTAGCTTAGCTAGCTCCCTAAAAACCTCAACAGTACCATTAATATCCCCCTCCCTCTCCCTCCTCATAACATCAGTAGCTATAAGCCTTCTACTGGCGAAATCCCTTAAAGTAGATCTAATCAATAAATGCTTCCCATTTAGAAACGGTAAATACAAATCCTCTAAAACCATATAGATTAGATATTTAAGTACTTAAATCTTTTACTCTTGTTATCTGCTGAATGATGAATATACTGATTCTACTATACTTCTATTACCGAAAGATGTTTTTAACGTATAATAGTTTATAATAATTTAAGTTCATTAAAGGTAAGTCATGATATATATCAATAAAGAATATTGTTCCCATCACACTATCTTAAAACCTCATTGAGAATTCTGATATCATGATATTTCTTATAGGCTTTCATAGCTATTATTTCATTCCTACCAGCATCTACAGCCACATAAACTCAATAATTTTACTATTAGACTTAAACCACAGATAATGCTCTAACTCCTCAAACTAAATATTTAATATGAATACTATACCAGAACCTTGACATCTAATGGAACCTTATTCCTCTCGAATACTCCAAGATCTCCAACCAAACTTCTAATACTAACATAAACAACAGAATCTATATAACTTCCTAAGTTGCTAGATCCGTTTTCCTAATAAATAATTATTGCTATTAGCTAATTACATGCTGATTTAGTTTTTCATACATGTTCTTGTGTAAGACGAGGCTCCATTAGCGTGGAATGATGCTTTCCACTTAAATTCCTCTTTGATGTTAAGAGCTTTCTTAGATGTTAATTATAGCATTCACATTATTTACCTAGTATGTAACTTCTCAAATAGTTTACCCTTTGTTCATAACAAGCATCGATGACATTGTAACTTTTAAATTCATCAATGTTGTAATCATCGACCTATTTACGGTCGGTATTAGCAAGTCCTACGAATTGTGCTTACATTCTCAACATCTTGAACAATGCTTTTCTGAAGAGCTTCTTTTTTAATGATAATGAGAGTTTATCCTGAATGAATCTACTCTTAACCCTTCCACGTTTAGGCTTAACTGTAAATATAAGACTCAATATCCTTATTAATCAACAGCTTAACCTCAAGGACTCAGAAAGTATGTCTCGAAGACTCTCCAAGGACTTTAACACTTTTCAACAGTCTTCCATTAATCTCAATATGGCTAGACGTTTAAGCCGAGCTTATAGTATAGGTAAGCTATACGCTAGGTTTAAGATGTTCTTAGCGAATATCATTCTGCTCAGGTCGTTAAACTGTTCCTAGCATACGTAAAATAAGGAAGCAGATAAATAACTGTTAACTAAGGAAGCAAGAGCAAAATCCTAATGGTATATTAGCTACTTCACTTCTGTAAGTCAAGGCTAAATTAGTCTATATAGTTTTTCCTCCGCCCTCATGATATTAATTAGGAAGCTTTGCCTGATAGGTATTCCACTATAGGATATAAGTTCCGGTACTATAATTCTAACGGTAGGTATTCCTATATTGGGATGTGTTAGGTCGACTACAATAACATCCATATTACTTCTAGATAGCTCTTCTAAATATAGATCTATATCCATCTTTAAATCTTCTGTAGATCTACTATGTACTTGCATAGTGGAAACAGTATTGTTAATTAGAGTTTTGCTTGAGGACAATAAATCATTTTTATTAAACTCTATTAAGATCTTTTTCCTAACTTTTTGTTGCTCCATTTCAGTTATTGCTCTTAATAAAGCTACTTCTAGGTTAAGGTGAGTTCCTGAACCTCCAAAAATAAAGCCTGTTTTCCCAGCTACATAGCATATGAAGGCAGCTATTGTGGGAATATTTATTTTTACCTTATTCTCAATAAGGAAAATGAAAACCCTATCTTGAGGAATATTGTTGAAGAACTCTGTAAGATACTTATTATCTAAGTCATTAGTTTCAAGAAGTTTTATATTATCTATACTTTCAGTATTAAATGTATTATATAATGCATCCCTCTCTATTACCTCGGCTAATCCGCTTAGTATTGCTTCCTCTAGAGTATTTCCTGAGGCAAGACCGCCCGTATCGTTAAATATGAATGAGTAGCCATTCTTTGACATGTATGGATAGTAAACCAGAGGAGATGGAACTAGAACTTGTTTCCTCCTTATTAATGAAAACCCCCAAGTCCATTCATAACATACATTGCTAAGATTAGAGAAACATCTAAACTCTCTCTCCATACAATACCAGCATTTAGGAGGAATAAATTTAGGAAATGAAAATTTGGAGGGTGGAATAGCATATTCCTTTACCTCATCATAATCTGCATGAATAATCCTACTATGAGGGAAAATTTGTGCACAATATCTCTCTATAGCCTCCATTATAGCACTTGCTCTTGATTGATGAATAGTTATACCTTTACCGTAAGCCTCTCTAGGAGGCTTATTGAGGGGGGATGGAGGCTTTGACCAGTAGTATAAAGCTCGATGACAATACCATTTCCTCTCTGATTCATTTACTCTAAATACTGGAATGTTATCAGTATATTTTAAATCTATAAGCTCAATCTTCTCTATACCTACTTTTGGAAGTATATTGTTTACCCTCTTTAAAGTACTTGGTGGATTAAGAGATCTACTACCAGTTTCACTATTAACTACCTTTATGTTTCTTATCTCCATAATATAAAAAAGAGTTTATAAAAATGAAGTTGTTATTTTACGGCCATATGAAAGATATATATTCCTCTAATCCTAGCTTTCTAAGAGTTGATCTTAGAGGCTTACCTGTTTTTGGATCCCATCCCATAAGTCTATAGTAGTCTCTTACCCATCCCTCTAAATATGGCTTAATACTCTTTCCAGCTGCGGGGCCAGCATCAGCTGGAGCTGGATCTGTTATTCTAGGAGAAACATTTAGATCATCCTCTACAGTTAAACCCTGCCTAATATTGAAGATTCTTTCAAGAGTTATTACACGTTCACCAACCATTAATGCTTCCTCTGGAGTGAAGTCCCATCCTACTATAGCGGAAATAGCCCCACTAGTATACTTAAGAATACCTGGAACACCCCAAGTTGCAAACCAACAACTTCCATGACAGTCATTCCAATACTTTAACCTTCCAGTCTTAGCTACTTCCTCTGCTTTACCAAATGGAGTTAATGGATTTGTTTTTACAGGATAGCCCACATCAGCCTCGGGAGTCCAACAATCAGCTCCTGGAGCAGGCCATCCAGACCCTCCACCAACTATCTGCCCAAGTAATACTCCCCAAGCTCTCCTCCAATCATGTAGATTCATACCTGAACCTTTTATATGAACGGCAGCTTCAGGTAAGCCTACTCTTTCAGCTGCTATTTTAGGTCCATCAGCTAATAGATTACCGAAACCTTCTCTCTTAGCAATCTTCCTTAAAAGCGTCTCTATGGTTTTAACATCACCCCATCTTAACTCTAAGCCATCCGTCTGTTCTTTAGTAAGAAGACCCTTCTCATAAGCCTCAAATGCTACAGCCATAGCGCAGCCTACAGTACTTGTTTCAAATCCTAAGCGGTCGTTTAAATCTGTTAAATACCAGACGCTTGGAGGATCAGCTACTCCAACTATAGAGGAAGCTCCTTCTTGATTTTCTCCTCCACCAGATAAGGTAGCTACATAACCTTTTAGAGGACCCGGCTCTACTACTTCAACCTCATAGGAACATGCTACTGGACATCTAAAACATGGTTTTGGAGTTATTTTTCCCTTCTCAGTCATTCCTTCACCGAAGCCAGGAAGCATGTTTGTTGTCCAGTTTTTAGCAGATAAACCTACAAGATTTAGAACACCTTTATAATTACTTCTTGGAACTCCTGCCTGCCCAACTATTGGAAACAATCCTAATGTACTTGCACCCTTCGTCCATTCCCTAGATATTTCCCTTAGCTTCTCCTCATCTACTATTGGAACAGGTTTCTCTCCTTTAACTGCAATAGCCTTCAACTTTTTAGACCCCATTACTGCTCCTACACCTGAATGAGAAAATGAATGGTTTTTATCATTCTCTATGAGTGCTCCTGCACACATATTCTCTCCAGCAGGCCCAATAGCAGCTACACTTACTTTTCCTGGAAGATCCGTAGTAAAGCCTAAATCCTCCTTAATAAGATCCTCGGTTTCATGAGTATCTCTTCCAATAAACTTTCCTGCATCTCGAATCTCAACTTCGCCTTCATGAATCCAAAGATAAACCCATTTTTTCGAGGCTCCAGTTATAATAATGCCGTCATATCCAGCCCCCTTCAATCTCGGACCGAACCATCCATGTGAATGAGATCTTCCTGCTGTAAATCCAGTATCAGCATTTAACGTCACAGCAGTACAGTTATTTGGTGATGGAACTGCAATCTTCGTTCCTTCTGTAGAAACAAAGGGACCGTTCATGAAGATTAGAGGGTTTTCAGGCTCTAATGGGCTGACTCCTGTAGGTAGCTCTCTTATTAAATACCATAATCCAAGACCAAAACAGCCTACATATTTCCTTAAAATATCCTCAGAAGGTAATCCTTCCTCCACTATCCTTTCTGTAGTTAAGTCAACCCTAAGAATCTTTCCCATGTATCCTCCTTTAATCATAAAATTCCCATTAACTATATAGTAAAACTAACTAATAAACTTTTTCAATTGTTTATTGAAAAAATTTACAATTTTCAATTGAATTGTTTGTAATAAGTTTTGGATTTGAACCCATTGCAAAACTTTTAGGTATATTATTATGTATGCTACTTGTATGAATTCTAGGAATGTTGATGTTAGCCTTTCGTACCTTATTGTTATTCCCTGAATGATTTTATCCATGAAAAGAATCTTTCAACAGTGCTCCCCATACTCCTATATGTCTTCTATCGAGTCTATACGATCCTCCACGTTTATGCTTACATCTACTCCTTGGACTGACATCCATATTTGTTTTTATCTTCTTATGCTTGGGTATTCTCTAATCTCTCTAGTATTGTATGCTGAATCTCCTACAACCTCTCTAGGTTTACCATGTTTAATCCTTAAGTCTTCTAGGAGGGTATAAAGCATTTTGAATCATACTCATTGCCAGATCCAACTTGATTAATGGTAGGGCTTCACGTAATACAACCACATGAATCTTAGGCATCCTTAATATGCTTATATCCATCGTAATTGATTAACTTCCCCTTTCCTAGTCTTAATAGTTGTACTATCAATAATAGCTGTACCGAAGCTTACCCATAGAGTATCCTTTAGATATTAGGGTATTGGTGTATTCTTCCATATGTTTAGCTCCATCCACTTCTTAAGCCCCCTAAGAGCCGTTGAGTAATACCCAACCTAGCAGGCATCCACTACAACCAGTAGTAAGAACATACAATACACCATATAATATTTGAGTAATACCCAACCTAGGTCTACCAGTCCTAACTTAAGTTAACAAAGCCTAAGTTTTAGTTAGATTATTTCAGGTAGATATCTTTTTGTAAGTTCTTGAATGTTTGTTCTAAGTATCTTCATAGCTTCAGGTAGATGGTTCATTATGTCTTCAGCTGTTATTCCATCCTCTCCTATTCTTTCAGCTGCTATGTCTCCAGCTAAACCATGTATGAATACACCCATTCTTACAGCATCTCTAACTTCATAGCCTAGACCATACATAGCAGCTATTGTTCCGGTTAATACATCTCCGGATCCTGCTGTAGCCATTCCAGGATTTCCTGACATGTTTATGTATATGTATCCATTAGGATAGCTTACTAGGCTATGGGCTCCCTTCAAAACTATGAAGGAGTTTAAATTCTGAGCAGTATTACGTAGCACCTCTATGATTTTCTCCTGGATTTCCTTAATGTTTATACCTGTTAACCTGGACATTTCTCCAAGGTGAGGTGTTAGAATTGTTACTGCCTTTCTATTCTTAACAATATTTAGATCTTTTGATATTGCCGTTAATCCATCACCATCTATTATTATAGGCTTTACAATATCTCTAGTAAGCATCCTTATAAACTCCTGAGTCTCTTCATTAAGAGACGTTCCTGGACCTAGAGTAACAATATCTATATCGTATTTTTCAATTAGATCCATGATGAAGCCGTAATTATCCATTGATATTGATCCTTCAGATGTTTCGTTTAGAGGTATATATACAACCTCACTTGCCTTTGATGCTATGAATGGAATTATTGATTTAGGAGCTGCTAGTCTTGAGTAGCCTCCACCAGCCTTTAGGAATGATAATGCTGAAAAGTATGGTGCACCATAATAGTTTCTAGCGCCCGCAATTGTTAGAAGCTTACCAAACATTCCTTTATGACCCCATCGAATTCTAACTGGAGGAGGAGTTGGAATATTGATCTCTACCTTAACATCATCAGTATTGTATAGCTCCGGAGGATAGGATATATGTGAAACATAAAGCTTACCACAGTAACTATATCCTGGATATAATATATTTCCAAGTTTGGGTAGTCCAAAAGTTACAGTATAGTTTGACTTTACAGCAACCCCGCATACTTTACCATTATCCCCATTAATTCCTGAAGGTATATCAACACTAAAAACAATTTTACCTATACTATTTATCTCCTCTATAGCTTTTCTATATATACCTGTAACTTCTCCAGATAATCCGGTTCCAAAAATACCTACTACAATAACATCAGCCCATTTAAGAGCTTCTCTAAAAATACTTAGCTCATCATCTCTTCTTACTATATACCTCTCAATACCTAATCTACATATAACTTCATAGTTTTTCCTAGCAGGCTCTCTATATCTTTCCGGATCACCTATAATAAACACCTTTACATTCCCACCGTTAGAATATAGTTTACGGGCAACTACAAGAGCATCACCGCCATTATTTCCATGGCCGGCAACAACCATAAACCTTACTCCAGAAACACCGTACTCCTTAAGAATTGTAAAGTAGACAGCATGTCCAGCATTCTCCATTAAAATATCCTGGCTAATACCATAAATTTCAGTAGCCTTCAAGTCAAGCCTAGCCATCTCCTCAACAGTACATACCTTTAATCTAAGCATAGCTAAATAGGGAACAGCACAATATTAAGCTTACTACTTCAAGCTTTATGAGTTTAAGATATTATAATATTTGCTAAAAATGTTTTCTATGAGTTCTTAATATTTATCTCTACAATCATACTTCATCATGCATACTACTAACTCATGGTTACTACTACATAACCCATTACATTCATTCCTCAACAACATATAACTACAGTCCTAACAATTTAGGTAAAATTAATTTATAGCGAGTTAAAATAATTCCATGTGAGGGAATTCATAATATATACTCATGGAGTTACGAAGCCGTTTAGACTTGATGATTTGCCTGGGGCAGGTAGAATGGATTTAATAGCTAGATGTATATCAAATGCGATTTTTATTTCGGATGCTATTAGGAAAGATGTTAAAGTATATGTTGTTTTGAATGGACCACCTAATCCTCCTAAAACAATTATATTTGATTCTGTAAAGATTAAACGTACATCACCTGATGAGAGAAATATAGCTTCACATATAAGGATAGCATTAGAGAAATTAGGAGATAAAAGAGAAGTAGAGTCTGAGCCAGGTATTACTATAAAGAAGTTAGGCTTTAAAGAGCTTATTGATGAAAAAGTAAGGAAACAACAGGTTATATACATGCATCCAAAAGGGAAAAATATAAGAAACTTTGAGTTCCAATCCAAATTCGCAGCAGTAATAGGCGACCATAAAGGATTACCTAGAGAAATCGAAGAATACTTAAAAAGAATCGGTATAGAAACGGTTTCCATTGGGAAAATAGAGTACTTTGCCTCTCAAGTAATAACAATAATACATTACGAGTTGGATTTAAGAAGCTATACCTAACAAATCATGAAATAGTGAATAAATGAAGTGAAAATAATAATATTCTACAAGCCATGAAACCACTATATATAGCCTGTAGATTTTTGTTAGCAACTATTATAGCATTAAGCAGACTAAACGTGAAGTAATATATATTAGTTAAAATACTTAGACTTCGAAATAATTCAGCTTTGTGAACTTAACTCTTCATATAGGTTTTAAAGTTTAAATATCTTATAGTAAATCATTAGCTCTCATATCTAAAACTTATAGAGCTAGCTATATGGCTTTGTTAACTTTAGCTTTACTTGGAGATTCTCTTCCTTATTCATAGTGTTAGTATGGTTAAAATTGTTAGGTTTATAGGATGGGAAGTCCATTTACTCTAGCTTTATAGTGCTTATACTTCAGTTCATCTAAATACTTCAGATATTCTAAGCTTATTATTGTAGGATCATGTATCTATATTATAGTTTATCTTAAGCTTTCTATTTGAGTTTGGTAGAAGGGATGTTAAAATTGTTATGATTGATGATGCTATAAGTATAGGTTCTATGAGGAAGATTATTATGTTGTTGAACCATTATTGGGGGGATTCTATACGTATGGGTTTGCGATGCTGCAACATGCTTACATCAATAACATTCCTTAGAAAATAAGGGCTATCTACGGCTCTAATATAATTGTGTTAAGTGGTGAAACTCATTATTATAAGACGCCATGTAGAGTATTAAGCTTAAAATATGAATTATACAGTTTAGAAGTTAGAATTAATGGAGAGGATAATACAATACATTAGGATAGGTAAACTATTCGATAACTACATACTATGTAGGAGAATAAATGTGATAATGAACATGTATCGATGCTTATGAAGTCAATAGTATAGCTAACAAATATGGATTAACAAGAAGATAAAGCTAAGAATTCATAGAAACAAAAACCAAAATAGAGATGATAAAACATGCTTAAGTTAACAAAGCCCGCTATATTTAAGAAAAGTTTATATGCTATGATTTAGCTTTATCTTGGGAAACTATGAAGCGTAACTATTTATCTCCTCCTCCACCACCACCAGCTATTCGTACTGCTATGGCTAAAGTTGCTGAAAGAGAAGTGAGAAAGCTTCCAGTATTTGACTTTAGTAGTGGAAATGTTGGTAGACTTCCAGCTGAATTCAATCTTTTCACAAAGCTTGAAATTGAAGTTAATAGAAATCTTCCTGAAAGCCTAGCTGTTATAGCTGAGGGTTTAAGGAAGGGAATTATTGAATCATTCTACCAGAGCCCTAAGGGCTTAGGATATAGTACAACTGGAGGTACACCTCAAATTAAAAAGCTTGTATTAGAATATTTTAGGAATATACATGGTATTCCATTATCTGAAAATGATTTAAACAGAGTTATTGTAACTGCTGGTGGCCAACAGGCTCTAGCAGCATCTCTAAGATCACTTAAGGAGGGTATAGATGTTTTAATGCCAAGATGGGAGTATGACGCTGCTTCGGGAACTACTAGGACACATGGATTAAGAGAAGTTAGAGTTGATGTAAAGGAAGATTTATCAATAGATTTATCGGATGTTGAAAGTAAAGCTACTCAAGACTCTGTATTCTATATAAGTATGCCTAACAACCCGACAGGATATACAAGTCCAAGCGATTTAAAAAGCATTATTGAAATAATGATTAGGAAGGATGGAGCTGTAGTATGGGATGCACCATACATATTTACAGTTTTAAGATTAAACTCAAAGAAGGCAATTTATGATGAAAGTTTCCTCAAAGAAAAACTAAACGAATTTAGAAATATTTCAAGTAAATATCATGATTACATGTGTATTCTTTCAAGCCTATCTAAAACATGTCTTATAGCTGGATTAAGATTTGGAATGGCATTATCATGTCCAGAATGGATTGAAAACATGAATACAATAGTTGGAAGAGAAAATTTAAGCAGCCCAACAGCATCGTTCATTATTGGAGCAGTAATTCTTGAAGAATTCCTTAAAAAACCTATAACACATACATGGACCTGCAAGGTACTAGCTGATAGATTAACAATACTTATAGAGGAGCTTAAGGAATATCTTATACTTCCAGGTAATGGAGTATTTGGAGCGCTCTACGTATTAGTTAGGACACCAATAGATGGTGATAAATTCTCAACAAAGATCCTTGAGGAATACGGAGTAGTAACAGTACCAGGTAGAGCATTTTACGGAGAACCAATAAATGCGGTACGGTTATCCCTAGTTGCAGTACCATGGATTGAAGGAGATGAGAAATGGATTAGTAACGTTAAGGAATTAAAGAAAGCATTAAAATCAATATAAATTTTTATATTATCAATACTGATGGATTATTCACCTCAGTTAAACTCCCTATTAGTCTAATTTGCTGATTATTCTTAACAGATGAATATAAGGTTCCTTTAGCTTTAAATCTTAGATTAGTTGGAGAGTTAAGATTTGAGTGATATGTTGGTTAAATTTCATTAGGAAAATATGTTTTAAACACTTCATCCTTCAATACCCCCTCTCTAATAATTCTAAGTTTACTACCTGTAGCATCTACAACTGTTGATGGAATACCGTGAATTACACTTCCAGAATCTAATGCCAAATCTACATGTCCATTAAGCTGTGCTAAGGCTTCATCAACGTTTCTAGGTGATTGAGCACCATGAAGATTAGCACTGGTTCCTACTATTAATCCTCCAATACCTTTAGCAAGCATTAGTGCAACTTTATGGTTTGGCATTCTAATACCAATAGTATCTCCAGCTAAAACCTTTCTTGGAGCTTCACTCTTAGCTTTTAAGACTATTGTTAATGGTCCAGGCCAGAATCTCTCCATAAGCTTTCTAGCTAGTGGAGTTATATATGCGAATTTAGATGCTGACTCTATAGAGTCGGTAATTATTGGTAGAGGCTGAGGGCCGCGTCCTTTAACCAAATATACTTTCCTAACGGCTTCAGTATCAAATGGATTTGCACCAAGCCCATAAACAGTATCTGTTGGATAAATTACTAAGCCGCCATTAAGAAGAATAGATACTGCTTTACTGATTACATTGGGTTCAGGATTGTTTAAGCTAACTTTTAATACTTGAGTTCTCCAAGGCATGATTAGGATTTAAGCTTTACCTCTGTTATCCAGTCCATATATTTCCAAACACGTCCTGAAACTACTTCACGGAAAAACTTTGAAATTTTATCTGTAACCTCCCCCACATCACCGTTACCTATAACTCTATGATCAACCTCAACTATTGGTGTAATTTCAGCAGCAGTACCTGTAAAGAATGCTTCATCACATGTATAAAGCTCACCTCTAGATATTTTACGTTCAATAACAGTATAGCCGAGATCTCTAGCTAATGTAATAACGGTATTACGTGTTATACCTTCAAGAATAGAATTATATACGGGAGGAGTAATCAACACATTGTTTTTAACTATAAATATGTTTTCACCACTACCCTCACAAACATATCCATTATAGTCGAGAAATATAGCTTCATCATATCCGCTAAGAGCAGCTTCAATACCTGCAAGATTAGAACTTAAATAGATTCCTGAAGCCTTAGCCTCAACTGGGAGTACATCGTTTGGAGGTCTTCTCCAAGAGGAAATCATACATTTAACTTTTTCAGATTTAAGGTATTTCCCTAGAGGTATAACTAGAATTGCAACTTCAATAGAGCTTTTTAAACCTCTAACTCCAAACTCGCCGAGACCTCTAAAAGCTATAGGTCTAATATATATGTTTTCATGTAGATCATTATCCCTAACAAGCTCTATAGAAACCTTTTCAAGATCTTCGATTGCATATGGTATATTCATATACAGTATCTTTGCGGAGTTTACTAAACGCTTTAAATGATCTTTAAGCCTAAAAACCTTAATAACATCATCAACATAGTATCCTCTAATACCCTCAAAAACAGCAGTACCATAATGTAATGCATGAACATATACATGAACTTTAGCATTCTCCCACTCAACAATAGATCCACTTAACCAAACATACTTAGGCATAATTCTAAAAGAAAAATGAAAGCTTAAATATTTTGTGCAGAAAATAGTGAACACTATAGATGTTAAGTTATAAAAGATTAACTGTATCTAGAGAAGCTTCTATTAACTATTTTACCATAAATCTCATTCAAAATGGGAAATATACTAACAATACAATTAGAAGTTTTATGAGGATCTATGAATTTAAACATGCTTAACTTCACAAAGCTAATTAACGTAAACTTTTTTAGTATATTGAGTTTAGATTGTTATGAATAGGGAGTTTAAGCCTTGTGTTAATATTGATAGATGTAAGGGATGTGGTATATGTGTTGATGTTTGTCCAGTGAAAATCTTTAAGATTAGTACAATCCCTAATAGTAGGGGATATTATTATACAACTGTTATTGGTAGTGGTTGTACTGGATGTAGATTATGTGAGTATATGTGTCCAGACTTTGCAGTTTATATTGTGGAGGATAAGCTATGAGGATGCTTATATCTGGTAATATTGCATGTGCCGAGGGGGCTTTAAGAGCTGGATGTAGATTCTATGCAGGATATCCGATAACACCTTCAAGTGAGATTATGGAGTATATGGCTATGGAGCTCCCTAAACATGGGGGAATATTTTTCCAAGCAGAGGATGAGATTGCAGCTATAAATGCTATTATAGGAGCTTCATGGGGTGGATTAAAATCAATGACTGCTACTAGTGGTCCAGGATTTAGCCTCATGCAGGAGGGTTTAGGATATGCTGTTATGACGGAAACACCACTAGTAGTTATTGATGTTATGAGGGTAGGGCCTGCTACAGGTCAAGCAACAAAGTCTGCTCAGGGAGATTTAATGCAGGCTAGATGGGGTAGACATGGAGATCAGCAAGTAGTAATATTAGCTCCAAGCTCACCGCAAGAATGTCTAGATCTTACAGTTAAAGCATTCAATATATCTGAGGAGCTTAGAGTACCTGTTATAGTATTATCTGATGAGATTATTGGACATATGAGGGAAACGGTAGAAATTCCAGAACATTTTAATATAGTTAATAGGAAAATAACTGAGGATTTAAGTAAACCACCATTTCACTCCGATAATCCTATGGAAGCACCGCCAATGCCATTAATAGGTAAGGGGCTTAACATTATGGTTACAGGATCAACACATAACGAATGGGGGTTAAGAGATACTAGAGAGTTTAAAACCCACTTTAAACTTGTAAAAAGACTTGTAGAAAAGATTAAGCTTAATGCTAAAAGAGTTTTTGAGTATGAAGAATATAATATTGAAAACAGTACTATAGGATTTGTATCATTCGGATCAGTAGCTAGGAGTGTTAAGGGAGCTGTTAAAATATTAAGGGAGAAGGGAGTTGAGGCATCATATATTAATCTTAAAACACTATGGCCTATCATTGATAACCCCATCGTAAAGATGGCTGAAAGAGTTAAAGCTATTATAGTTCCAGAAATGAATATGGGGCAGCTAGTATTAGATGTTGAAAGAATAGCTCAGAATAAATGTCTAGTAGTATCATTAAATAAGGTTGGTGGAGGAGAACCCATATATCCAAGCGAGATAGCATCTAAAGCTTTAGAGGTGATTGGATGAGAGACCACTTCGCAGTTAAATATCTACGTGTTGAACTACTACCAACATCCTTCTGTCCAGGATGCGGTAATGGAACAGTTATGAATGCATTTCTTAAAGCATTAGAGGAGCTAGGCTATGAGAATCTTAAAGAGTTTGTTTTTGTAAGCGGTATTGGATGTTCATCATGGATTCCAAATCCATACTTTAAGGCAGATTCAATACATACACTACATGGTAGAGCCATACCTGTAGCTTTAGGACTAAAGCTTGCAAGACCGGAGCTAAACGTTGTAGTAATAGCTGGAGATGGAGATCTTGCAAGTATAGGATTAGAACATCTAATACATGCAGCGAGGAGAAACGCTGATCTCCTAGTATTAATGGTTAATAATATGATTTATGGAATGACCGGGGGACAACAAGCACCAACAACACCGATAGGATTTGAAACATCAACAACACCCTATGGAAACATTGAAAAACCATTTGATACATGTGCAGTAGTAGCTGCAGCAGGAGCAAACTATTCTGCTAGGTGGACTATTGCTCACTTCCATAGACTTAAGGAAAGCATTAAGAAGGCTATGGGTAAAAGAGGATTTAGATTTATTGAGGTTGTATCACCATGCACATCCCATATAGTTAGAAAACTTAAACTACCAGTAAGCACATATATAAGACAGCTAAGAGAAAAAAGCATATTGATAAATACTGGAGGAAGGGGGGAGATAACTATTGGGGAATATGCTGATAGAGATGAGGAGGGATTTGTAAGTAGAGTTTATGAATATATCAATAGGGTAAGAGGATGTTAGTATGGAGAAATCAATAGCAGTTACTGGAATAGGGGGACAAGGAATAGTTTTCGCAGTAACAGTTCTTGCTGATGCATTATTTAGAGAGGGATATAATGTAGTACAAATACAAAGCTATGGAGCAGAAGTTAGAGGAACACCAGTAATAGCATACTTAATATACTCAGACGAACCTATAGAGTCACCATTCATAGATAAGTTTGATACTATAATAGTTCTACATTCAAAGTCTATAGTATATATTAATAATCTATCAGAAAACGGACTACTAATAGTTAATAGTGATCTAGTAGATGTTAAGAGAAATGCTTTAAAAGTACCGCTACAAAGTAAAGCTGAAGAAGTAAGATTAAGGGAATTAGTGAATATGGTAATGTTAGGATATCTTGCAAAAATAGGAATTGTAAGACTTGAAAGCCTAATTGAAGCTGTAAGAGATATAGGTAAAGGAGCTGAAGCAAATGAGAAAGCAATTATAGCAGGCTACAATATAAGCGTTTAGAATTGGCTTTACATCTATCTCCATACTTACCGGCTAAGAATCTTAAATCCTTTTTTTATATATTTCATAACATGGAATTATACTTATTCCATCTTAGCTGAAGACTTTACATGCTATTAGTGTATTCTCAATACTTCAAACATCCTAACTTTACGGGAAAATCACGATATTCAGTAATTCTCCACACCTATTGAAAAGCTTATTTTTAACTAACAACATCACAATAACAAAATCTAGACAATAAGAAAGCAGTAGAATACTAAAACTATTTATACTATACTACAATAACCTAAAAAGATAAAGTTAAGTTGCCAGGTCTAATTTGAGAACTTTTAGTTTTAATTCTAGATACCTTAAGATACTTAACATATTGTCTTAACGTAACCCCATCATTAAATCAACTGAGTCTAGTAATACTAGATAATTAAACTTGACTAATATAGTAAAATTTAAATAATCTTAACAATTACATTGATGGTGTACATTGAATGGCTAAAATTACTGGACCGGCTGGATCATGTACTCTACTTTTAGGTAATGAAGCTATTGCTAGAGGAGCATTAGAAGGGGGAGTAGGAGTAGCTTCAGCATATCCCGGTACACCTTCAACCGAGATTGTAGAGGCTTTATTTGAAGCTTTAGATGAAGTTGAACTCTATGTTGAGTGGAGTGTTAATGAGAAAGTTGCTTTTGAAGTTGCTTATGCAGCTGCTATTTGTGGTGTTAGATCGCTTACAGCTATGAAGCATGTGGGGCTTAATGTTGCCTCAGACCCACTTATGACTAGTGCATATACAGGTGTTGAAGAGGGGTTTCTAATAGTTAGTGCTGATGATCCTAGTATGTGGAGCAGCCAAAATGAGCAGGATAATAGGTACTATGGGCTACATGCTTTCATACCTGTTTTTGAGCCGGCATCACCTATGGAGGCTAAGGATATGGCTAAGACAGGACTTGAATTCAGCAGTAAATGGAAACATCCAGTTATACTGAGAACTACAACTAGAGTTAGCCATACAAGAGGACCAGTAATATTTGGAGAACTGCCAAAACCAAGGTTAAAGGGATTGTTTAAAAGAGATGTAGAGCGATGGAATGTTATATATGCAAGAAAGCTAAGAGAGGAAATGCTTAAACGATGGAGTATGATAGTTGAGGATGTAAACAATATAGAGTTTAACGTTTTTGAAGATGTAGATTCTGAAGATTTGATTATTGCAAGCGGGCTTGCATACAGTTATGTTAAGGATGCTTTAAAAATACTCAATAAGACTGGGGAAACATCTATTTTAAAAATAGCTACAACAATACCAATACCTAGAAAGCTTATAGTTAAAGCTCTTTCAAAATCTAGTAAGGTATTAGTAGTTGAGGAACTTGAACCAATAGTTGAAGGGGAAATTAAGAAAATAGCTTTTGAGGAAAAGCTTAATATTGAGGTTCAAGGTAAGAATCTAATACCTCAAATAGGCGAGTTAACATTAGAAAACGTAGTTAACGCTATTGTAAAGTTTAAGGGATACAGCTATAAGTTACCTGAAACACTTCCTAAACCTACCATAAGCATACCTCCAAGACCACCAACACTTTGTCCAGGATGCCCACATAGAGCATCTTTCTTCGCATTGAGAAAAGCAGTAGCTATAAGTAAAATAAAGCCAGTATACTGTGGAGATATAGGCTGCTATGGTTTGGGAACATTTCCACCATTTGAAATGCAAGATACACTTATAGAAATGGGGGGTAGTATAGGGCTTGCAAACGGATTTGCACATACAGAAATAGAAAAAACGCCAATAGCAATAATAGGTGATTCAACATTCTTCCATACTGGAATACCAGCATTAATAAATGCCGTCTACAATAGAGCCCCAATACTGGTTATTGTTTTAGATAATAAAATAACAGCAATGACTGGAGGACAGCCTACACCAGAAACTGGAAGTTATGCTACGGGAGAGAAGGCTCCAGTAGTAGTGATTGAAAACATAGCTAAGGCATCCGGGGTAGAATATGTAGAAACAGTAGATCCATATAATATTCAGGAAAGCGTTGAAGCAATACATAACGCATTAAAATATGTTAGAAATACGGGAAAGGTAGCTTTAATAGTT
This sequence comes from Methanomethylicia archaeon, assembly GCA_038845975.1. GTDB lineage: Archaea > Thermoproteota > Methanomethylicia > CALHIW01 > CALHIW01 > CALHIW01. The sequence continues at coordinate 18,031 of JAWBQF010000004.1, read as the reverse complement.
ATGAGGAGGAAATGCGCACTTGACATATCATCATTAGCTACTAGAAGAGGAATACAGAAACCGCTCTACAAGGTATTTATGGATAAATGTAAAGCCTGTAAGATCTGCTATGACCTGTTTTCATGCCCAGCCATATTAGAGCAACAGGATGGAAAAGCATTAATTAATCCAACACTATGTATGGGCTGCGGTGTATGTGCTAACATATGTCCATACAATGCAATTGTTAAAGTAACTGAGGAAAAAGATGAATGGTTAAAGCTATGGTGGTAGTATGAGTTTAAACATAGTTATAGCTGGAGTTGGAGGACAAGGACTACTAACATTTGCATCAATTCTAGCATCAGCAGTGCTAAGAAGAAACATTAAGGTACTGGTTGCAGAAACCCATGGATTAAGTCAGAGAGGGGGAAGTGTAAGAGTACATGTAAGAATTGGAGATGTTGATGCACCGCTAGTTCCAAGAAGACTAGCGGATGCTATTGTAGCATTGGAGCTTATAGAGGCTATTAGAAGTATTGAATATGCTAATAAAAACACAGTAATAGTAGCCAATAAACAGATACGTAGACCTCCACTTCCCGGGGTTAAAGCTCCAAGTATCGATGAAGTGTTAAATATGTTTAGAGAGTTTAAACTGAAAAACTATATTGTAGATGCTGAAGAAATAGCTTTAAAGGCTGGAAGTAGCCTATCAACCAACATGGTTATGCTTGGAGCACTACTAAAAACAGGAGTACTTAGTAAACTTTTAGATATTCAAGATGTTGAAGAAGTAATAAAGAGCATGGGAGGACCTTGGATAGAAGTAAATTTAAGAGCATTAAGAAAAGGATATGAAGCAATATAGTTATATATAGAATTGCTGTAGGTCTTAACTACTAACTATTTAGCGTAGTTTAAATATCTTGGCGATCTCATCTATTAGCCTCCAAGTACCTTTAACAATTCCTTCATCGTGATATGATTCAAAAACTATTTTCCAATTTATTTTTATAGCTACATAAGATATTATAAGTGTTACTGCTAGTAGTAGTGTAAGGCTTAATGTAAGAGGAGTTTTAAACGTTTCCTCAAGAATACTTACGAAAGCCTTACCGAAAAACACAGCCATTCCTGTAACAACTATTTTACCCATAAATACAGCAATGGTATATGGTATGGCACGATATCCAGCTACTCCTAGAGGTATGTAGAGAACATCATCTGGTAGTGGTAACGCTGCAAATAGAAAAACAGCTATAACACCCCACTTCCTAAACAGTTTATTGAAGAACATTAAATTATCCTTTGCTTCATCTGATAACATTATATGAGCTACCCTACCTATGGAGAGTATAATTAACTTACCTATAGTTGCACCTAAAGCTGAAGCCGTAATAGCTAGCGTAATGGTTAATGGAGTGTTAAGTATTGGGGCTGTAAATACAAGTAGAGCTAAATACGGTAAACTTACATATGGAATCGAATTGGATACAAGCGATACTATAAATATGCCGAGATACCCATAGTTTTCAATAATATCAGCTAATATCTGAACAAATACATCTATGGATAGCATTAAACCTCCTCAACGTTAAAATCATGCTTAATATGCATCTTTAAAGCATTTGTAATATGGCAAAAATCAACAGTAAGATTTAAACATTTCAAGACTGAACTCTTTAAACCCTTATTAACTCTAATTTTGAAGCAAGTTTTTAAGTCAGTAAATTCATAACGTCCATGTCTAAACATAATACTTCCAGAAATTTTAAGATTATAGCTTAATATTCTTAGTTTAAACCTCCTCATAAAGAATAGGAATGTTGTTGTTAAACAACCAGCTATTGATGAGAGAAAAAGTTCATCAGGACATGGAGCCCTACTATTACCTCCGAACTCTACTGGAGTATCGAAGGATATAATAACATTATCATTCCTCTTTACAATACCCCCCGTAAGTCCATCCCATTCAGTATTTAGTTCATATCTAACCTCTCTAGGAGTAACCATATATAACACTAAAAATAATGGTTGAAATATTTAGTTATACTCTAAGCAGCCTTCGTTCTAAAATATGCTCCACAGCTTTGACACTTATAGAGACCCATTGTAACTGGCTTTCTACCTTTAGGAGCCAAAATCCAGGATTTTAATGGTGCTGATACTTCTGTACTGCATTTAGGACATTTAGCCATAGTAGACCCCAAAAGATGTACTTCAACAATCATAAAAACTTTTCTCTAAAATTCATGTTCTCCAACCATAATACCACATGATTAAAGCTAGAGAATCTAAACCTAAACATACTACTTAAAGTTGGAGTAGTTTAGTATTATTGTAGCTTCCTTCTAAGTTCAGATTCAAGTTAGAATAGATAAAGTTTAATTTAGGTATGCTTATCTGATAGTGAGCATAATGACTACTAGCGTTTTAAGATATGTGGATGAAAATTATTCAGATAGTTACCTTTATAGTATGCTTAGACCATATGTTGCCGAATGGTTTAGGAGAACATTTAAAACATTTACACCACCTCAAAGAATGGCACTACCTGAAATTAAGGCAGCACATAACGTTCTAATATCAGCACCTACAGGTACAGGTAAAACACTTGCTGTCTTTCTCGGATTGATTGATGAACTCTACCGGCTAGGTGAGGCGGGGAAGCTTAAGGACCAAATATATGTTGTATATGTTAGCCCTCTTAGAGCTTTAAATAATGATATGAAGAGAAACCTTCTAGATCCTATTGAGGAAATAGGTAAAGTTGCTTTAGAACTTGGATATAAACCCGCTGAAATAAGAGTTGCTGTAAGAACAAGTGATACAACACCTAATGAAAAGCAGAAAATGAGTATAAAGCCTCCACACATACTTATAACAACGCCTGAAAGCCTTGCAATATCTCTTATAGCACCGAGATTTAGAGAGAGGCTTAAAACAACTAGATGCGTTGTTGTTGATGAAATACATGAACTATGTAGTAGTAAGAGGGGAGCACATTTAAGTCTTTCACTAGAAAGACTTGAAAACCTTACTGGAAGAGTACTTCTAAGAATAGGGTTAAGCGCAACAATATCACCTCTTGAGGAGGTTGCTAAGTATCTTGTAGGGTATGATGATAACGGTAATCTTAGACCATGCAGTATTGTTGATGCAAGGTTTACTAAGCCATTCGATATTAGAGTCATTATTCCAGCTAGAGATTTAATCTATACCCCACCAGAAATAATAAACGAGTCAATATATAAAACCCTAAACGAAATAATGAAGAAAAATAGAACAGTCCTAGTATTTACAAATACAAGAAGCGCTACTGAACGTGTAGTGTATAAGTTAAGGAAAATGTTTGAGTCTGAGGGGGTGTTTGATGTAGATGATGTTGAAGCACATCATTCAAGTCTAAGTAGAAATATTAGACTTGAAGTTGAGGAAAAGCTTAAGAGGGGGGAGTTGAAAGCTGTTGTATGTTCAACAAGTCTTGAACTTGGAATAGATATAGGCTACATAGATACAGTTGTACTGTTAAGCAGTCCTAAGAGTGTAAGTAGGCTACTACAAAGAGTTGGAAGATCAGGTCATAGAACCCATCGAGTAAGTAGGGGAAGACTTATAGTTGTAGATAGAGATGATCTTATTGAATGTACGGTACTAGCTAAGGCAGCTATGGAGAGAAGAATAGATAATGTTAAAATACCTAAAAACTGTCTTGACGTGTTGGTACAGCATATTGTTGGAATGGCTCTTGAATCAAAATGGAAGGTTAATGAAGCATATAGGATTATAAGGAGAAGCTATAGTTATCACGACCTACCATACAGCGATTACATGAATGTTTTAAAGTATGTTTCTGGGGGATATGGAAAGGAGCTTGAAAGCCGTAAAGTATATGGTAAGATATGGCTTGATGAAGAGGAGGGAATTTTCGGTAGGAAGGGTAGAGGTAAAACTAGAATGATATACTATATGAATAGCGGAACAATACCTGATGAAGCTAAAATAAGTGTATATACTCTTGATAGAAGGTATATTGGAGAGCTTGATGAAAACTTTCTTCAGATACTATCTAGAGGAGACATATTTGTACTAGGTGGTAGAACATATGAATTCATAGATAGCTATGGTACTAGGGCAATTGTAAAACCTGCTGAGGGACAGAGGCCAACAGTTCCATCATGGTTTAGCGAAATGCTCCCATTAGCATTCGACTCTGCACTTCTAGTAGGAGCATTTAGAAGAGAAATAGCTGAGAAAATTTTAAGAGAACCACAGGAAAAGGTTTTAAGCTGGCTTATTAGCAACTATAGACTTCAAAGAGAAGCTGCTGAAAACATTTACAACTATATAAGAGAGCAAATACTGTTTACACATGGCTTAATACCATCAGATAAGTTGATTCTAGTTGAAATATACGACGAAGAAACAAGAAGGAACATAATATTCCATACATTATTTGGAAGGAGAGCAAATGATGCTTTAAGTAGAGCATATGCTTACAGTCTATCAAAACTAATAAGTAGCAGTATTAGAGTTACAGTTACAGATAATGGCTTCATGCTTACAATACCTAAACAGGCTAAATTCAGCATATCAACACTACTAAAAGAAGTAAATGATGAAAACATAGAGGAACTTGTTAGAAAAGCTATTAGGAGAACTGAGCTTACTAAGAGAATATTTAGGCATTGTGCTGTTAGATCATTCATGATACTACGTAGATATATGGGATATGAGAAGACAATAAATAAACTACAACTAAATGCTCAAGCAATACTAAACATCGTTGAAGACATGGAGGACTTCCCAGTACTTAAAGAAACCTATAGGGAAATACTTGAAGACCATATGGATATTCAAGCTGCAAAACAAGTATTAAAATGGGTTAAGGAGGGGAAATTAAAAATAGAAACAATAGGGCCGAACGGAATTCCAAGCCCCTTTGCTCACATAATGGTTATTCATGGATATAGTGATATAGTTTTAATGGAGGATAGGAGAAAACTCCTCGAAATACTACATAGAGAAGTACTACAAGCAATAAAATCAAAAACAGAAAAAACAATACTATACAATACTTAACATTAACCTTAGCTATACATAGAAGTCATACTAATAATCTACAATAACTTAATTAAACCACACTAACCCATCATTAACTAACACTTCAACAACTAAGATTTAGGATTCTAGTTTCTTAGCTTCACGGATTCATAATATTGAATTTAGATTATATCAAGACAGTTTTTAGCGTAAACGCATGATTTATGCATACTAGTATATTCATGGCTTCATCACAGTCTGCATTGTATGAACATTTTAAATAGGCCCCTAAACTGAGGGCTTTTACCTTGTTAGATAACTAGCATTTTACTATTATTTATTCAACTTCAGCCTTTAGAGCTTCATGAATAGCTCTTAGAGACAATAGGGTTTCCTTCATCATAAGCATGTTAGGTAAGTAATTACATCCATATCTTCCTTAAACTAAAAATCTACACTTCAAAATCTATATTCATTTAGTGTTAGCTTTCCACTATTCATCATTATAACATTTCCAGCAATAAATTCCTGGAATTTATTATGATTTAATCCCCTACCGCGGCTTTTATGAACTTTAGCTCTATTTGAGGTACCTTCCCTTATTTATGGTGCCAATAGGTTATTAGAAGATGCTCTTTAATAAGCTCAGCTTTGTGGCTTAATATTCATTTCTCGTAATCTATATCATTAAATACTATGGTTATAGGAATGCTTATTAAGCTTTTCCGTACTTTATGTAAACTTGAATTTGCAAATTTCAGAATTAAGCCACAAAGCATAAGCGAGCAAAAAGGCTTTATTGGGTAAAAATGGGTCGTAACCAAATGGATAAGCAAGATTTTAAAGAGGCGGGTTTAGCTTGTCTAGTACTAAAGAAGCTCAGTATTTAAGCAGTATGATCTGGAATCCATCAGCATAATCTTGACATTGATGCTCATTAGCTCCATAAAGACAACAATTGGGCAATCTAACTGTGACTTATTGGGAAGAGAAAAGAATATTGACAATTTTATCCATCCTTATAGGGAATGTCTAATAAACTCGTTGAGATAGCTGAGGACTCTGCAAGAGGAGGTTTCTTCCTCTTTACTGGTAATGCTCTATCCCTCATCACATTAGCTATAGGCTCTATAATAGTTGCAAGGCTTCTAGGACCTGAGAACTATGGTTTATTATCACTCTCCCTAGTAGTACCATATATTTTTGCAGGACTCATAGACTTTGGTATAAGCTCAGCTCTGACTAGATTTTCAGCTAAATTCAGGGTGGAGGGTAAAAACGGTCTTGTAGTAAGCGTATTGAAATCAGGACTTCTCTTCAAGCTGTTAATAGGTATCTTCATGTCAATAATCTGCCTCGTATTCTCCGACATGTTTGCAGCTTATATATTGAATAGGCCTGAAATAGGCTTTCTTATTAGGATAGCATCATTTCTGATTCTGTTCCAGAGCTTCTTTACGGCTTTGAACTCATCATTTGTGGGCTTGGATAGAATGGAGGGAAGCGCTCTTATAATGAATATTCAATCCATTATGAGGACAACTCTATCTCCCTTGCTGGTAGTATTGGGGTTTAGTGTTGTTGGAGCATTAACTGGCCATATCTTAAGCTATACGATAGCTACTCTTGTAGGTAGCCTTATCCTCCTCAAATATTATAGAGGATTAGGAAGCCCTTCCAACAATAGCTTCAAATACAACATAAAGCTTATGGTAGGATACGGCTTCCCCCTATACCTCTCAGCTTTATTAGATCTATTTCTAGGTCAGTATCGGACCATTATATTAGCCTACTTTACATCAAATTTTGAGATTGGAAACTTTATCATAGCAACAAATCTATCATCTTTGATAAACGTATTAGTATTTCCTCTAGGAGTACTATTTCCAGTCTTCTCAAAAGTGAATCCTAATGGTGATGAGCTTAAAAGAGTCTTTAGGTTATCAGTGAAATATACTGCTTTACTTATAATTCCAGCTGCAATTATTATAGCGATTTTATCTAGAGATGTTGTATATACTCTTTATGGGTGTAGCTATAATTTAGCTCCATTATTCCTTTCCCTCTACATATTACAATTCCTCTACGCTGGCTTCGGCTCTATAGTTCTCGGATACTTATTTAGCGGTATAGGGGAGACTAGAATCATCCTTAAATCGAATCTAATAAATCTATCCATATTCATCCCATTAGCTCCCCTGCTTACAATGCTGTATAGTGTTTCAGGATTGATACTTGCATTATTAACTTCATCCCTCCCCTCATTATCTTATGCTGTATTCATAGCTATTAAGAGGATAAACGTTAACTTCGATCTTAAAGCATCTTTAAGAATATATTTAGCATCATTTCTATCAGCAATACCGATAGTTGTTCTTCTTCAATTCTCCCCTCTTAATAGCCTCCTCAATTTAATTATTGCTAGCTCCATATTCCTCATTACATATATTACGTTGATACCATTGATTGGCGCTATAAACAAATCGGATTTAGATAATTTTAAGCTCATGTTTGGAAGGCTAAAGATCGTATGGTCTATCGTAAAATTGGTTCTTATCTATGAAGGAAGGATTCTAAATCTAAGATTAAGGTGATCCCCCACTAAACTATATATTGGTAGTATTTAGAGTAGTAGTTCCTAGTACATTTCGCTATGAAACCCCTTATACAGTTTAACCACTCATAAACAAAGAGTAGATCTATTATGGGAGGTGAAGTCATAATATCATCGATTCTACTTGGGCCTGAAATAATGTTCAATAACAGTTTTGAAGCTGTTTAGGCTACATGAATCTAAATGTTAAGACGAGCTTGAAGCAATGTTCAGATCATGTAGGAAAGCAAACATTTCCCGGAAGCTTCTGGATAAGAAGAGTATGGGAGCCGCAGTATGGATTTGTCATCCGATCATAATTGAAGCGTAGCTGGAATAACGTTCAGCCTCCTATTCAAGAGGAGCGGAAGCATCATCCCACCAGTAATTGCACACGGCATAGGAAACATCATGATGCTAAGCATCCTTCCATTCCTATTATAAGTATGCATAGCCTAAGGCATAAAATCCTCTTACTCATAGAAACTTAAAATCGACTTAACCACGAAATAACGTAATAGAACCTCTACAAGCAATAAAGACTTTAGAGGATGAAGTTGGTACACAAGGTCTAGAGATAATTCAAGCTAAGATTGCTCATAGGAGGATAATAAGGTAGTAAGCCGTTATGCATGACGTCTATTTTACGTCTATAATCTGCCTTTTGGTCTTGATGGTTCTGGTAATAGTATGCTAGCTAAATTTCTTAATGAAGTCATTGCAAAACTCTACTACTTAAGTTTAACCGTTAAATCCTAATTATTTCAACATAATATTGTAAGATAACTATTAGCATGCTTAAGCTCATATCTGGAGTTTTGCGATGAGTTCAAGATGAATTCATAGTTAAAATGAATGTTTGAAAATTAAACATTAAGGTGAAAATTTGGGTATAGTTGGACAAGATTTACTGGTTAAAGGTGGGAGGAAGGAGGAGAGGTTGAATGTATTATTTGACAGTAGTACTTCAAGATCGTTTATTAAAACTAATATTGCACAAGAGACCTCAATACTGAGGAAGCTGCTCATTCAAGGGGTTCACAGCAGCTGACGGACATAAGTTATCTACAAAAATCACCTCCAAGAGATAGCTTCCTAAAGCCCCTCAAAACCTAAAAGTAACAGTATCCGAAGAACTTCTCGATTCTTTCAACAATTTTTCTTAAATTCTTCTCGCGTTTGAGCGTCTTAAGCATGTTCAGAAATATTTGAAATCTTGGAATGGTTGATTTTGTAACAGTTTTTATCTCTTTCATGACTCCTTTTAATGGGGAGGAAATAGACATCATATCACTTCTTCAGGAACATATCTTTTAATCCAGTTAACTGAGTCGAAATCTTCATCATAAGAGATTATTACTGAAGTAGATAGATCTTTGAGAACTTGTACTGCGAGGGCATCGTCATAGTCTAAGCCATAGTCTTTCATGAGGGTTGTAGATTTTATACGGGTACTTAAGCTTACTGGATAAATTATCAGCCCCTTATAACGAAGAAGCGATGCTAGGAATATGGCTATATCCTTCCAGCCCTTTCCATAATTCTCCATAACAATCACTATAGAGTCTACGTGAAAATCAGTAATCGCCGACCTAATGGAGCCATCTCTAACCCTCCTAAGAAACTGCTTACAAGCGTTCGCATGGCTCTCCGCTAACTCTACCTCCAAGAAAACGTTTGAGTCTATCAACACTACTTTATCTAAGAGTTTTTCTTGCTCTGATCTCTCGGGCCTCATGCTGTAATTCAACCCCAGTCCTTTTAATGTGAGAGAGCATTCCATAGATGGCTTCAACTGGATCCTCAACCGACTCCACAATATCAAGAAATTCTGAAACTTGAGAAAGCCACATACTTATCGCCTTCTCACATGCTACACTTAATGAACCTTTACCATAGCCGTAAAGCTTCATAGCAGCCTCCCTAAATTTACGCTCCAATTCATCAGATATGTAAACTTTTATTCCACCCATTTTGTTCCCTAATTACTAAAGAACTTTAGAACTTTATATCTTTTATGCGTTTAGATTAGGCGCTGTGGAATTCTTTGCATACCTCTTAATTATTATGCTGTTCTAGATATACTATTTGCCCGTTCATCCCTCATCGCCCTAACAAGTTCACTTACAGCTCCCTCCCTAGGCTCGATAGGCTTAAACTCTAACTCGTAGACTTCCAGGCCTGCTAGCTCCTCTAGGGCTTTATCCACATTATCCATCAGCTCCTCACGGATAATTTCTTCAAGTAAAGTACTTAACTCCACTCCATTCTCTATAGCATGCTTCTTAAACCTACGCCAAAGCTCATCATCAACATAAATACTGCTTTTCTTCCTAGCCATAAAGACATCTGTAAGTATATACTGATAAACCATTTTAAATTTTTCGAGCTTTGTGGCTTAATATTCATTTCTCGTAATCTATATCATTAAATACTATGGTTATAGGAATGTTTATTAAGCTTTTCCGTACTTTATGTAAACTTGAATTTGCAAAATTTCGGAATTAAGCCACAAAGCATTTTTCGGTAAACATTTCTGATGTTGAAAAGCTTCAGCCCCATATACATAATAGATGAAGATCTAAAGAGAAGGGTGAATGATGTGGAAATTGAAAACCCAATCCCCAAAACATCGTGGAAGAATACCATAAATATATGCGGGAAAATCATGTAACAAACAACCCCTTCAACAATAACTTAGAAGAATTAAATTAACAGAGCATCAAGACTTGAGTCTAAAATCTCCCAACATTTTAGGGATAAAATATTTCCCCACGTTAAACTTATAAGCTTCAAACATTGTTAATCCAAATCTTTGTAGATGGCTGATATAGATATCCGTCATGCTGATTCCCGATGCACATCCCGTTAAATCTGCTGAGGTATTAAAAATATCAATTTATCCTGAAACTGCTGATAAAACCCACCTTTAGGCTCAAGAATCACAACATAGTAAAGGTAATATTCATCAAACCATATTTATTTCTCATATATAGCTCTTAATATTCTTTAGCAATACTTCCACAAATTTATTCAGAAATACAACCTATTATTCTACATTGTTATCGCATATTTATAGAATGCTTTAGTCTAAGATTTCATGCGGTTCAACTCTTTTGATATCGAGGTTGTCGAAGTCTTTATCGAAGCTTACAATCGGTATACCTCTAATCTTCGCGAAGTAGTAGTGCAGTCCGTCATCGAAGTCTAGTCCAACCTTACTGGCCAGCTCGCATGCCGCCAGTTCTTCATATATTGGTAGGTCGACTATAATTAAGTTGCGCCATGTTAGGATCTCTGCAATTAGCTTAGCTACTAAATCTGGCTTCCCAAGTATCGCTGATATCCCATGAATGGCGAAATGCAACATTAATGCTCTTATAGAGCCATCCTTAACTCTATTCAGTAGCTTATATGATTCCTCCCAGCGGCTCCTCTTATAAAGAACTTCAAGGATTATATTAGCGTCTATCAGATAGGCTGTACTTCCTTCTGAGCGCTTCAACAAGATCCTCACCACTCCACTCATAATCTGATAGTAAGCCCAAGCCAACTATGGCATCCACCGTACCTGAAGCCAAATCACATTTGGATTTAAGCTCTCTCTCTATCATATCTGCTATAGCCTTAGAAAGGGAGCCTCTCCTGAACCCATACTTCTCAGCAACATATCGACGAAACCTTTCAGCCAACCACCTTGGAAGCTCAACCTTAATTACTTCGATATCCCTCCTCCCCATAGGAACCAAAGTACCTTAGTACTTAAGACCATAAAAACTTTACTACTCTAAAATGGGCTTTGTTAACTTTAGCTTTATTTAGAGGTTGCTCTTATTTACGGTGAATTCATGTCTAATATCATCAAGCTTATTAGGGAAACCTAACTTTAATTGTTATGGTGCTTACACATTTACTTGTTGTGAAGCTATGTCTAAAGCTATTAAATCTGTAGGGAAGGGTTTCTCTATCTTCATAAACTTAGGTGATTGGTTTAAGCTGGTTTAAACTTTTTATGGAGGTTTCTGCTTTGACTCATATGCACTACGTATTAACTAGCTGATTTCAGAAGAGCTCATGAGTTTGCTATGAATTTATCTTGCTAAGCCTTAGTCTTACTGGGTTCTAATTCTTTCAGTAGCTTCTCTAATGGTTAGGATTAGCCTGACATAGATAGCTTAACCATATGCTTCATGGATTTAATTAGTTAACTTGGTGAGCTATATTTTCTAGCCTCTTCATAATGGCATGTTTCTATCTTGTTAAGTATTTCCATGATAGTATTATGCCGATTGTAGCTAGGACTAATGCGAATATGCTGAGGTATGTGAAGTCTATTATTAGGGTTGATGGGTCTAGTGGTAGTATTGTTAGCTGTCTAATAGCGTCTGTTAAATATGTGAGTGGGTTTACACGAGCTATGATTTGCATCCAGCTTGGCATTAGGGAGATTGGGAAGAAGACATTGCTTGCAAACATTAGAGGCATAGTGATTAAGCTTACAAACTGCATGGGTCTCTCCATTCTGGTTGATCTTATTGAGAAAGCAAGGAAGACGGATGAAAGCCCTATGCTAAGCAGGAATATGGCGGCGTATACTCCAATTATGTTAAGCCATGTAAATGTTGGGCTTACCTGTAGTCCAAGTATGTATGCTAACGCTAGGATTACTGTTGCTTGAAATATAGCTCTAAACGTTGCATTTAGGATTTTCGCAAATATTATTGCTGTTCTTGATACTGGAGTACTTATAACCTTGTTTAGAAATCCTAAACGTCTATCCCAAACTATAGACATACCGCTAAACATTGTTGTAGTCATAACAATCATTGAAATCATACCTACAGCCATATAGCTGAAATAATCTGTAACACCGAAGGTATTCTGCATAATGTTTAAACCTATATTTGAAAACATTTCTTGAAGCTGCTTTGAAATAATTATGCTTGGAATAGTTATAACTCCATTTACTGGAGGATTTAAAAGGCTTCCAGGTACTTGAATACTGGGAATACTAATATTACCTATATTTCCGGATAGGAATAATCCCTGAATATTCATTGATTTCCCTAGAAGACCCATCCATATGAGTGGTTGAAGAATAAACATTACCAGCATAACTGGGTCTTTAAGCCATTTTTTAAGTTCTCTAAGAGTTAAAGCCCATAATCCTCGAATTAGGCTTGGATGAAACTCATCTACTCTACTCATCTTGCTCTAGCCCTCCTTAAAGTTATTCTCTGCATTCTAATGGCTTCCCTAGACTCTTTAATGTCACGTATAGCTCTACCAGTATATTCTAGATAGACTTCGTTTAGAGTTGGTTCTGTAATTGAGAGTTTTGTTACTGTGTATCCTTTCCTCCATAATGCTTCAACAATAAGTGGAGCTAATACTTCACCCTTCTCAGCCTTAATCCAGTAAGTACCGTTCTCGTTTTTAACCTCTTTAACATTTCCAACGCTATAAATGGTTTCGGTTACATCTATGTTTTCCTTTATGCTTATGGTTATTATGTCTCCACCTATACTGTCCTTAAGTTCGCTTGGTGTACCTACTACTATTATTTTTCCATGATCTATTATAGCTATACGATCACATAGGGTATCCGCCTCCTCTAAGTAATGTGTAGTCATAAAGATAGTCATATCATACTCCTTCTTTAAGCGTTTAATATAACTCCATGTTGCAGCTCTTGTCTGTACATCTAGGCCTAAAGTAGGCTCATCTAGAAATAATACTTTCGGTCTATTAATTAATCCACATGCAAGTTCAAGTCTACGACGCATTCCACCAGAGTATGTTTCAACCCTCTTATCCTTAAAGCCTACTAGCTCTACAAGCTCTAACAATTCTAGGGCTCTCTTCCTAGCAATATCACGCGGTATTCCGTATAAATCAGCGCATAATATCATGTTTTCATATCCTGTTAAATCCTCATCTGCAGTATATTCCTGTGGTACAACACCAATCACCTCTCTAACCCTGTTAGCTTGCTTAACAATATCGTAGCCTAATACTGAAGCTGTTCCTTCTGTTGGTTTTAAAACGGTTGTAAGCATATTTATTGTTGTTGTTTTTCCAGCACCGTTTGGACCTAGAAAGCCGAAGATTTCCCCATCTTTAACATTGAAGCTTACATGATCGACTGCAACTAGGTTTCTATTGAAGATCTTCGTTAATTTATTAGCTACAATTACTTCATCACTCATTCTATTCAGCCTCTAATCTCCTATTTATTTCTTCAAGCTTATCTGCAGCTTCATTTAAAGTTCTTAATATCTCCCTAAAAACTTGCTCTGAAAACTTCTCTTTAAGCTTAACACTTATATTAATGAAAGCTCTAAGAAGTCTTCTAGAAGATTCCTGTAACTCTGCAGCCTTCCCTACTGGGAGGCTGAACAATAAAACGTTAAAATATGATTGAGCAAAAAACTTATCCTTAAGCAGCTCCCTAACCTTTCTCTGCTCTTCAAGAAGCTTCCTTCCCTTATCTGTTAATGTATAACGCTTTACTCCACCCTCCACAGTCGATACTTCACGTATGTAGCTATTATCTTGAAGCCAAGCTAACAGAGGATAAATAGAGCCTGGGCTAGGCCTCCAGCAACCATTAGTTTGCTTCTCGATTTCACTCATAATCTCTGAGCCGCAAAGAGGCTTCTCATTTAGAAGTTCAAGTACATGATAGCGTAGAAAACCTTTAGGTACAGCAGCTATATGTCTTATCCAATATTTAAACGGCAACATAGATGAATATTCATCACTTAACACATATCATCACCGATATCAAACTCGATAAATTAATACTTATAAACTTTACGCATAAGGGAGACATTCCATCAACTCTAAATTTTAAGTAGAAGTATTCCATATACTGATATGATTAGTAGATATGGATTCCTTAAGGGTAGGAACCACTATATTTTAGACTCTATCTTAGCCTTAAATATCGATTTAAAGTAGGAATTGTTATGACTTAGCAATAATGCTTAACTATGATTGAAGCATACCTCTTTACAGAGGCTGTTAACAAACTGACAACGTAAACCTTACTTCCAGGTAAGTGAAAACCTAAACAATAAATCCAAAAGCAATGAAACCACTAGAAGTAAGAATTTACTGACTTTAATTGTGGAAAGCATTAACCAATCTACTAGTATACAGTAGGCAATCCATCTTAGAGTTAGTTGTTTAATTCGTAATGTTTATTAGTAGTTATTAGGGCTTGAATGTAGCTTCATAATTAACTGCTTATTAATAATGCTATTTCAATTAATGCTACAATTATTAGAAGCGTAGTAATGTATGAGGGAAAGACGTCTTAAATTATGTTGAATATGGAGACATTAAGAAAACCTCCAATATATACGATGTCATCAATGAATCCTGATGGCTGTATCGACAACAACAGCTCCTTTAGAAATGGAAACAAGCGTATATGTGAAGTATAAGGCTTCCCTCAGATCCTAGGAGTACAGAGAGAAATGGTTTACAGATTGGAGGATTCTAAACCCTGCCCTAAACCATTATGGAATTGAATAATTAAGGCTGTAGGGGAGTCTTGTGCAAGTGGGAAGGCTAAGTTTGAAATTGAGGGTATTGTAGCTTTGAGAATTACAACTTCTTCAGTCTACTCAATAACATCACTCTTATCTAATAATTACTACAGTATGCTGACTATAAATTTCACTATATCTATTTAATATTTTCCAGCTTCTACTTATCATTAGCAAGTTAATGTTAAATATGCTACTATGATGAAGTATATAAATTAGAATTATTAGTGATTTATGGTAGCTATTATGGGTTTAATTGATGAGCTATATGATAGGCTTAAAGATAAAGCTGATATTAAAAGTGTTAGGAGTTTAGGCTTATATAGAGTTTTGTCAATGATGTTTAAATACGATTTCTTTAATGATGTTACCAGTATTGTTGATGATTTGACTATTAAAGCTGCTGTTAATGGTGAAAGGATTAAGTGTAGGCTTAGTTATGGTGAGGTGGTTGACATGGGTTTGAAATCCATAGATGTTATTGATGGATTCTATATTGAACTCTACAATTACCAGTCTACAACAGTATATCATATACGTATCTACAGATTTAAGAATAAAGATAGGGAGTGGTGTGCTCTCTATGTTGATGAGAATCCTGAAACTCCATGGTGGATTGGAGATGAACGTATCTAGTAATAAGTTAACAGCTGCTAAGCTACCTTATGAATAGCTTACTCTAATAGGATTATCTCGATTAGGATGCTTCTCGCTTCAATGCATTTACAGACTTCATATTTTACTCCAAACATTTAGTATCTAAATATGTAGGGGAGATCATGTAGATTTCCGTTTTCCATTATTTATTATGGAAAAATATTAGGTTATATTGTTGGGAGATAACACTATGCTGTAGCGATATCTTGCCTAGACTGATAAGACGGTTGAAGTTTAGTATTGCTCCTCTTTGAATGCTAGGAAGTATCTAGTTATTTTGGAGTTTTAAAGGTTACATTAAGCTCTCTTGAATATTTCCACCATGTAATATTAACATCATTCTTCTTAAACTCTACATTTACATAGTTCATATTATTCCTAATGAGGGATAATAGTGATCTAACATCAACATCTAATACAGCTTCAGTATCCCTGCAATACTTTAAAACCCATCAAGTTCAAAGCTGCATATAACTTCAACTTTTAGGAGCCTTAGCGGTAATTAAAGTTTTACCTCTAGGCGTAGATTCAAGCTTCTTATTAACAATATTTAGAAATTCATTAAAACATTAAATCCGCTAGAACTAGCATTACCGGTTACTTCCTCAATTTTCTTCTTTAATTCTTCACCATTCCATTCATAAATTAATTTCTAAATACAGCTATAAACTGCTTTTAAGAATTGTTCTCGTTAAGTAGCTTATAAAGCTCTTAGGGTATTGGTTTATTAGAATTGATAGATTTACTGAATCCTACTATGACTAGTTAAGTTATAGATATAATCTACATATTGGGAAACGTATTAAACACTTACTTAGAAATTTCTTAACAACTTCCAGTAAGGAAAGATAGCTTTAAGATAAAACTATTCGCTTATGGTGTAACTTCACAATATCATACCAAACCTAAAAGACCTTCAGCAACACAGTAACTTGATAGTATCAATGCTATCTATCTTAACGCATTTAAATATCTTAAATTATAGTAGTATAGATTTCTTTCTTTAAGTTTTGCTTTTAACGGTATTGAGAGTATTACCCCTGCTATGAAGCCTCCAATATGAGCCCAAATAGCTATACCTGTAGCATAGCCGAGTATTTCATAGAAGCTAAGTAGTAGCTGCATTATAAACCAGAATCCTATGAATAGGAATGCTGGAATTCTTGTAAAGTATATTATTCTGAAAAGGATAGCTGTTAGTATTCTTGCACGTGGGTAAAGTATAACGTATGCTCCTAAAATACCTGAAATAGCTCCTGAAGCACCTACTGCAGGTATATATGGATTACTTGTTAGGAATATATGGATTAGTGAAGCTGAAACACCGCAGACAGTATAGAAAGCTAAATATTTTAAGTGACCACATATATCCTCAACATTATCCCCGAAAATATTCAGGTAAAGCATATTACCAAATATATGCATTAACCCTCCATGCATATACATCGAGGTTAAAAGCGTATAGATAGATTCCCCACGTAGAATTTTCTCAGGTATGACTCCAAAGCTTAAAATATAGTTTTCAAAGTTTCCACCATCTATAATGTAAGTGTAAATAAAGATAAGAACATTTACAGCTATAATCATCCATGTAACTATAGGGGTGGTTCTTGAAGGATTTTCATCCCTAATAGGGAACATAACTACTAGATACCAATAAACCTTTAAATACATTACTAAATTTCTTCTCCATTATTGTAAACACATATTATTGCTAGTAATATTTTATAATGAGACTGTAACAATCATTTTCTTTAGTCTACATTAATATTGAAATTCTCATTAATAATGCTGAAATTAGAAATACGTTCCTACATATTCTATAAGCAAGTATTTAAAATACGTGGACATCAATAATGGGGCATGCAGTATTAATATTAGCTTTGTGGCTTAATTATTGTTGTGTGTTTGCTCTTTGTTTTGGTGTTGGGTTTGTGTTTATAGGTTTATGATTGTGTTGTATATGTATGCTTTTATTGTAGCTCTTTGGCTATGTTGTTAGCTCCTTAGCCATGCAGTAATCGCCGAAGGTACGCTTGAATGTTGAGAAGGCTGTTTCAACCATCCAACGTCTACCGTAGCCTATAATTCTCGTCCATCCTTCATCACCCACCTTTTTGATAAGTCTAACCGCTCTACGTCTTTCCGGGGGGCCTCTATCATCTCTAGCGTTACGTCTAGGCTTTATGACGGGTTTTAC
>JAWBQF010000003.1:0-144871 GCA_038845975.1 Methanomethylicia archaeon | reverse complement strand
TACAGCCTTATCAAATCCATTCTCACTCTTCCTAGAATCGTTAGGCTGTCTAGCTTCAACAATTGTTAATCCATCAGCATCCCTTGGAACAGCAAATGCCAAAGCATAATCCCCCTCAGACTCTCTTAAACCTACTGTAGGCATAACAAATACTTCATGACATGAAGCAACACCTGCAATCATTATCTTAGCTCCATTAACAATAATGCCATCACTTCTTCTCTCCACAACTCTGAGATACATGTCTGGATCCTGCTGCTGGGATGGGGATAATCCACGAATACCTTTAGGATCTGTTAATGCACCTGCAATAGCTAAATCCTCCTCCTGAACATATTTAATCCAGCTTCTCAGTCTTGAATGATAGTCAGTACCATACTCTTTATCAATTTCATATGTTGTCGCCCACATAGAGTTCATACAGCTCCAGCCAACACATCTACCACCAGTACATGTACCAGTTCTCTGGAAGGCTAAACGTTTAAGCTTTAAGTTAATTATAGCATCCTCAACACTCTCCATAATACTAGTATACCTATTAACTATTTCACCAGTAATATTTGATTTTGTAGTTATTAATTCACAATACTTAGAATCGTAAGCCATTCTATAAAGCTCAGCAACACCATAAACAGTATACTTGGTCTCAGGATAAGTAGTAACATCCTCAATAAGTTTACCATACTTATAAATATTTGGCTTAAGCTTCTTTAAACTCTCGATATATTCATCCTTACTCATGAGAACCATAAATCCACCAATCAGAAATAAATAAAACCTTAATAAACATTTCGTAAATATAAATGGCTTTGTTAACTTTAGATTTATTTGGGAGTTCTCTCCCTTATTTATGGTGTTAATATGGTTAAATTTGTTAAGTTTGTTAGGAGAGAACTCCATTTACTTTAGTTGTTATGGTGCTTACATATATTTTCGCTCTTCTAGGATGGCTTCAGATATTTTAAGCTTCATTATTTTAGGTTATGTATCTATATTATCGTGGTTTAGATCTTTAAGCTTCCTATTTGATTTTGATAGGAGGGATGTTAGGATTGTTATGGTTGATGATACTATTATTAGTGTAGGTTCTAAGAGTAAGATTGTTTATGTTGCGTTTGAGCCATTATTAAGAAGAATTCTATATGTATGGGTTTGCGATGCTGCAACATACTTACATCACTAACATTCCTTAAAAGATTAAAACTACTTATGGTTCAAATATAGTTGTATTAAGTGATGGAGCTCATTATTATAAAGCATCATGAGAATATTAAAATTAAAACATGAATTGTATAGTTTAGAAGTTAGAATTAAGGATAGAACTAAGCTATTCGATAACTACATACCATGCATGAAGGATAGATGTGACAGTGAACATGTATTAATGCTTATGAAGTCAATAGCATACATACTGAACAAATATGGATTAACAGGAAAATAAAAGCTAAGAATTCATAGAAGATACAATACCAAAAATAGAGGTGATAAAACATGCTTAAGTTAACAAAGCCATATAAATGATACTGTCAAGTTAGTATGCAGTAAACACATAGAATTTAGAGCTTAACTTTACACATTATTAGGCTATATAATAAGAAATACTTAACTCTAAGGCATAAGCTTCTCTCTAGGAAAGAATAAAAACCTTAAATATAGGTTATTATGATGTGAAGATAAACATCTTAAAGTATCTATGTAGCTTATTAAGAAGAAAGATGTTGAGGCCTCCGTAACCCCTAAGAGAATTAGGTTAAATAAGTAAAGGAGAAATCTAGCTAGTTTTCATAGATACTTTCAATTTGGAACCATGAAGGAAAGTTTAAGATATCTATTTTAATAGTAATAAATCACTAGGTTAGCTTAAAGTATTTATAGGCTATTACTATATGTTTTAGAATGTTTAGATTGTACTAGTCTTACATCATGTTCAATACCCCACTGTAATTTAATTCTTCCTGTTTCATGAAGTCTAACTAGAGTTTTCTTAACTTCACTAGATGGAATTCCAAGATCTCTCGAGCATTCAGATATACTTATCCTAGATTTTTTGATCTTAATATAGCTCATTAACGTATCATCTAAATCTCTAATTTCACTAGGAGACTTTAAAGCTTCCATTTTCAAATCTGGATATTCAGAACTACTAGTTAAGGAGTTTTCAGTTACTTCACTCTTCACCTTAACCGTTCTAACATTCTTAGCAATATGGCTTAATGGTTTAACATCTCCGTTTAAAGTATTGTTAAGACTACTAAACATTTTGAAACCCTCAATTCTCCCTCTAGAGTCAGCTATATCCTCCATAAATTCTCTATTAATAAGATTCATAATCCTTCTAGCCCTTCTAACACTTCTAGTAGTTACTAGAAGAATTAGTAGTACTACTAGGATTATTATAGGATTTATTCTAAACCTATCCATAGCTTCAGAATTATTAATTCTTTTAACCATACAACTTATCTGAAACACTGCATATAATAGTTTACAGGCTACTAATGATTACATTACTTTAGAGTTGAGATAAATATTTAAGACTGCTTGCCAGCAAATGTTTATGGGACTTAACGAGGAGATTAATAGCTACTTTAGGGAGTTAGGGGGAGGGAAGATAGGTATTGCATCAGCTAATAGGCCGTGGATATATGCTACTAACAGTCAACATCCTAGAGATATTATGTCTGAATGTAATTCAGTTATTGTGTTAGCTATAGGTACAGGTTTAAACGATTTTGTAACGGCTAATTTTGGAGGTAAGTCAATAGATGTTGATGGTAAAACTTATAGAGTATCACAACTATTTATAGAGTGGCTTACTTATAGAGTTGCTGGCTTTTTAAGGAGGAAGGGGTTTAAAACATTTACACCAATAGACTGGACTGGTAGTGAAGCATGGCTTAGCATGGATAAGCGTATACATAAATTCTCCTTTAAATTGGCTGCTTATGAGGCTGGAATAGGTGTTTTCGGAAAATGTGGCTTAATAATTACTCCAGAATATGGTCTAAGAACTAAGCTAGGAGTAGTAATGACTGATGCATTACTGGAGCCGACAGGAAAAATTGAAGATTTCAATCCATGCATTAACTGTACTATATGTGCTGAAAACTGCCCAGTAAAAGCCATAGATTCTACTCTTCCACCTCCTAAAGGATTTAATAGGGATAAATGCTTAAAGTTCTACCAATACTTAAGAAAAAGCACTAACTGGAAAATAATTCATTGTGCTGTTTGCTTTGAAGTATGCCCAATAGCCAAAAACAGGGAATACACTCTTGAGAGACATAATACATTTCTAAGCATTGATGAGGTGCAGAGAAAAAAGCTTATTGAAGACTTCAATTATAAATAGCTAAGCTACTACTTCATACCAAAATCATTCTATAGCAACATCTACTAGCCAATATGAAATACTTTGTAGATTAATTACTTTAAGTAACTGGATTATAAATAATTTAATAATGCTACGTAGAACTCAGTAAGAAGCTACAGTTTTAACTAGAGATGAATTATTAAAGGCTTAAAATATGGTTTAATATGTTGTTTAAGCAGTATATTTAAACATGATCTGAATGCAAGAGATAAAATAAGACTCCAAACTGGGAGATGAAGATTAAGCAAGCAGAACATATACTCTATTTAAGGGCTGATTTAACATTGAACTCATGTAATTAAACCAAGATAGAGATACTTACTCAAGTTATGGAGGACACCAAATCCACCATAATCATAAAGGAGATCATGGAAATCGCTTAAAATCAGGTTTAATAGCTGATTAAGATAGCTTACTTAGTACGTATTATGGATGCATTAACTATTTAAATAGCTTTTACAAAACTACTTTAATGCGTAAACCATTTTTAACTATAGCTAGGGTTATTATAGCATTAAATATAGTATTAGCATTATATTTAATCATAGCTACTATAACATATCCAAGTACTATGCTAAGTAAAGAGAATATACCCCAACCTCCTATAAAAGCACCGGTCACTACCCTCACAATAAATACAACAGTAATACCTACACCGGCTATAGCTCAAGTTAATAAAACACTAGATAGACATGTAGAATCGACATCGACAAGTATGACGGATATGTTAATAACATCTTATGGAGTAGATGTTTATTTACCTCAAATAATAGTCTTAATACTAGGCTTACTACTAGGAGTTACATCCATAGCCTTAGTTTTCGAGTTTAAAGCTTCTAGAAGTAGAAGACATCTAGAAGGAGCTTTCCAAATGTTTAAAGCGGCGAAGATATGGTACATTACGGGATTAATATCAGCGTCAACACTATTAACATATTCAATTTTACATAGGCTAAATTATGGTTTAATTGCTTATTTAATGCTTATTTTCGAGTCTTCCGTCTTAGTTTTCTTTGTTTGGAGGATACTACACATATATAGACTTCAAAACAAGTTATTAAAGCTTATAGGTGTTGAAGCCTAACTATCAAGCCTAATACTCTAAATACTTATATTAGAGCTTGAGATAGTAGATAGCAGCTTATGAAGGAACATTTAGATTTAGTAGTGATTGCCAGAATAATAGAGGCTTTATATATTGAGGGGGCAATGAAGAAAACACAGCTTCAAATGGCTTCAAGACTAAACTATAAAACATTTACAAGATATTTAAACTGGCTTACTGAAAAGAAACTTATAGAAACTGATAGCGAGAATGGATATGTAAAGCTTACAAGAAATGGACTAGAAACCTATCAAACACTTGTAGCTTGGACACGTAGATATCTTGAAAGACTTTAATAGGATTAAATTAACGCCACCTATTAACATCATAAATTTGAACTTAAGCCAGGTGGCTTAAGTTCATAGCACCTGGTTTATCAGCATAAAATTTATTAAGTAATTAATATATATGAAGTAATGTCTAAAATCGTAGTTTTACTAGTTATAGCCATATTGGTTAGTGGGGTTTTATATTATGTATTTACCTATTATAGGAATGTTTTGGAAGTGAAACCTATCTATGAACTGGTAAGTATATATAGCTTAAATTATGATCTTGAAGAGTATGTAGGTAGGAAGATTACAGTAGCTGGCTATTTTGGGTATGGTGGATATTTTGGCTGTGGAAATGCTTCCTTCTTAATAGTTGATTATAATCGTTTAATTTTAGATGAACCTCTCCCCTTTGGTTCATGGATTAGGATAGATGGAGTACTTCCATCCAATAATTATGATGGAAGCCTTATCCAGGTATGTGGAGTTGTTAGAAGATATACTGATAAATACAGTGTTTTTAGTCTCTATAATATTCCACTAGTTGAAGTTGAGGAGTATAGAGTAGTTGGGGAAGAAGGGGAAGGCCAAGTATTCCTAGAAAACCCTACAGGTGAATACCATCATGCATTGTTAGATTCAGCATATATAAAGCCTAATTTAATAGGAAGTGTGAAAAGTTGTGATAGAGCTCTTATAATAAGTGGAGGAATAGATGAACATAATAATCATCCAAGATATAGAAACAATATAGTGGAGAAATATAGGAAGCTAAGAAGCTTCGGCTTTAATGATGATATGATTACAGTACTATACTACGATGGAGGTGAAATTAAAGTTAATGGTAGAAACATTGTTGATGGTAATGCCTCACGAAGTAGTATTGATAGTATCGTTAAGAAATATCTTAAGGATATGAATTCATGCTGTACTCTCTATATTTTCATTACAGATCATGGATTCGGATATGATCCTAATCAAGGGGATGGATGGGAAGAATATAAAATTACAAAGGTTATAGGTACTCCAAATCCTTTAGATCCAAGTTACGGTGATCCTGGTAATCAATATAGAGAAGATAAAATAGTTATAGATGCTAGAGATCTAAAGTATAAATATAGAGTAGATAATTTCCCGACAGGAAGATGGTGTATAATTCATGTAGAGAAAACAGGTAAAATCTATGCTTGGAAGCTAAACCTCACCAATAGTAAATGGGAGCTTATAGGTATTGGAAGTGATAAAGATGGAAATGGTAAAATTAGTGAATTAGAGCTTGGTAAAATAAACATGGATAATAATCCAAGTAGTAACTATGAAATTGATTTATCCAGCTTAACTAGTACTCACCATTCTATGAGGGAGAATGATCTTGATGGAGATGGACAAATAGATTTTAGAGTTGAATGGAATAATGGTAAATTTATTGCTAGAAGAAGAGATTCTTCAGGTAATTGGCATGTTGTAGGTGAAGATACTGATAGCGACAATATTATTGTAGGTGTAGATTTAGATATTGATGGACAGAAAGTAAGCCAATATACATTCCATGAATCCATATGTCTTTATGGTAGGGAGAAATTATGGGATTACGAGTTCGCCAGAATGTTGAAGCCACTACATAATAGAGGTATACATATACTGGTTGAAATGGGTCAATGCTTCAGCGGCGGTTTCATAGAGAATCTTAATGGAATTGTTGATAAAATCGTAACTGCAGCTAGAGAAGATAGGAAAGCTTACGCTACCAAAGATAAATGGAGTGATTTTGAGCATTTCTTCATTAAAAACCTAAATGAGTTAAGCGTAGAAGGATGGAATAAAGCTACTATAAATGCTTTAAAGGAGCTTATACCATACCAAGTGGAGAAACATGGTAGATATCTTGATAGCCCCCAAATTGGGGAAGCTCCTAAAAAACCTGATCTAGTAGTAGAGATCTCCCTATTCTATACTACCAATAAGGTATGTGTAGACACTATTCCTTTAATTACTGTTATTAGAAATATAGGATGGGACTCTATTCAAAACCCTAAGGTAAACATCTATATAAACAATAAGCTTCAAGTAGAGAAAACAGTTAATACTATATTAAAACCTGGAGAATTTGAAACTTTAGAGTTTAAATGTGTATTTCGAGAACCTGGAAAATATAAGCTTAAAGCCATAGTGGATCCGGATAATAGAGTAAATGAGGTTTTTGAAGATAATAATGAAGCTGAATATGAATATGAGGTATCAGCTCCAGATCTTAAGATTGAAAATATCATGTTTACTCCTGATAGAATTCAAACATGTACAACAGTAAAGATTAAGGTAAATATTACAAATATAGGCTACTGCCCAGCTCACAACTTCAAGGTTGAGTTAGAGATTTTAAGACCTGGGAAGGAACCGGCAACTCCTATATATGTAGGAATACTAGAGTTTCAGTTTTTAGATGTGGGGAGGAGTCTTATTGCTGAGTTTAACTACCACTTTAAGGAGGCTGGTGAATATGTAGTTAGAGCTACAGTGGATCCAGAGAATGAGATTATGGAATTAGATAAAAACAATAATTTTAAAGATGCTCGATTAGAGGTTTTACCTGTAGAGAAGCTTCCTGATTTAGGTGTTAAGCTTACAGTACCAGTAGAGGATTTATATAATGGGACTCTATATAGTTTTAATGTAGTAATATATAACTATGGTGAATTTGAAGTAAGTACTATAGTTTTACTAGAGATCTCTGATGGTAGAATATATGAGAGTGAAGCTATAACTATTCCGGCTAATAGTAGTATAAATACCAAGTTTCTTATAGATTTCCCTACCTCCGGTTTCTACACATTAAAAGCTACTGTAGATCCATACGATATGGTTCATGAGTTAAATGAGGGAAATAATGAATACATACTGCAAGTAAATGTTTTAAATAGGCCTCTACCAGACCTTATAGTAGAGTACTTGAAGGTTTACTATACTATATATTTTAGGAATGAATATCAATACGTAGTTATAGATAAAATAGATTTTACAACATCTAATATTGGATTTGGAAACTATTCTGGAACTATATTGATACATGTCTGGATTGATTCTCCTAGAAATGTTGTAGTGGAATATGTTATTTCTAATGGTTTAAGAAGTATGGAGATTTCAAATCATACTCTACTACTAAACTATCAAGCTACTTATAGTAGCCATATAGTAGGTATAGTTATAGACCCTCTTAACAGTATAGTTGAGGAAAATGAGGATAATAATACTTTAACCATAGAGATTAAGCTTCAGGAATAATCCTATATCATTAACCTATGGGAAAACTTATCTATTAGCTGTATAAGCTAAAGTATATGTCTACAGAGGAAATGAATTGGGAAGAAATTGAACAACTTCTTACATGTGCAAGAGTTGGAAGATTAGGAGTAGTTACTGAAGATGGTAAGCCATACGTAGTTCCCATTGGATACGTATATTCTAATGGTGAAATATTTTTCCATACATGTAGTAAAGGTTTGAAGATGGATAGTATAAGAAGAAAACCCTATGTTTGCTTTGAAGTTGATGAAGCGCTTCCAGACATATCAATGTATAAAAGTATAGTAGTATTTGGTACTATTAGAATTATTGAAGATAGAAGTGAAATGATACCTTATCTACAGAAACTAATTAATAAATATCGTGTTCCACAAGAATTTAATAAGTATATGAGTAAGCCCGGTAGGAATATTGAAGCTGAATTGGAAGCTGTAAGAATATGTGTAATAACTCCAATACAGGTTACTGGTAGAAAATTTGTAAGAAGATTTTAATTACTACTATTTAAACCTTATATAATGAGGAATCATAATCGTTTCTACTAGCTTCTAAATATTGATTATAAGCATTATTTGGAATTGGTTACAACTACTTTTAGACAGTTTTTACTTCTAGCAGCTACTTTATAGGCTTCAGCTATTTCTTCAAGTGTAAATCTATGTGTTATTAAATCTTTAACGTTTACCTTACCTTTCTCTATTAGGCTTAATGCTATTCTAGTTTCAATATGAGATGTTGAATATGATGGTATTATCTTTACCTCAGAGAAGAAAAGCCTATTTAAATCCAACTGTAGCATTTCCCTTGGTGGTGGAGGAGCAAATATACATAGTATTCCTCCACTCCTACATGTATCTATTCCTAGAGAATATGCTTCTATACTTGGTGCTGTTACAAAGACCACATCAACGCCAATACTGGTTTCACTTCTAATAGTATCTTTAAATTCTTCAGGACTTACAGCTATATCAGCTCCAAATCTCTTAGCTTCTCTAACCCTATAATCTACTAAATCACATGCTAAAACCTTAAGTACACCGTAATTTTTTAGAAGCTGTATAATCATTAATCCTGTAGGTCCTAAACCTATTACAGCAGCATTACTATAATGCTTAATATTGACCTTTCTTACAGCTCTTATACAGCATGCTAGAGGCTCTATTAAGGCTCCTTCTTCAAAGCTTACATTATCTGGAAGCTTCAAGGTATCTATAAGATTTGCTTCCGGAACCTTAAAGTACTCTGCAAATCCTCCTGGAACAATATGTGTTTCTCTAAACTTACTACATAATGTATAGTCTCCATTTATACAATAGTAGCATTTCATACATGCTACATGGTGATGTATGAAAACTCTATCTCCAATGTTAAACTCTTCAATACTGCTATCAGCTTCAACAATTACTCCTGTAGGTTCATGTCCGAGAACTATAGGTGCTCTTGGCTTAAGATACCAATCCATAAGATCGGATCCACATATACCGCATGCTCTCATCTCTACTAGAATCTCTCTAAAGCCGATTTTAGGTTTTTCAATATCTACACATCGAACATCTAGAGGACCATAATATACTCCAGCTTTCATCCCAACTCTCCCCTTAGGACTTCAGGAATTTCTGATGTTTCCTTAGTGCATAGAAACTGTAAGGGTTCATCCCCTATGTTTATGAATTGATGTTCTTCAAAGCTTGGAATAAACACTACACTACCAGGCTCAATAATAGCTTCTCTACCTCCACTCTTAACTAGCCCTCTCCCCTTTAACACGTATACTTCATGTTCATGCATATGTTTTTCAAGAGGAGTATATCCTCCAGTATCAATTGTGAAAAGTCTAAACTGAATCCTTCCAGCACCTACACCCTTATGGAGGAGGTATTTAACCCTAACCTTACATGCCCCCTTAATATTTACATCATACTCTCTAACATTATCAACATGTGTAACATACATAAATATCAAGATGAAATCTACCTAATTAACCTTTCTGAAGATTCTGTAAATTTATGTGAATATATGCTGTATTAATGAGATGAATAAACTTTAGAAGAGTAAAGATAAGAAGGGTAAGACTAGGTAGTAGTATACAGTACATGTGGAACCATAATACTAGGATATAGGCTTAATTAAAGGTTTCCACAAATCAACAATTTATCTAAACTCAAGCTTTCCTATTAAGCTTCACAATCAAAATAACATTAATAAGTAGGGAGAAGTTTAAATTCTACGTAAATATATATTCTAGGTGATTAATTTGAAGTTTATCCTAGCTTGCAGTATTGAAGTACTGGGGTGTTTAACATGGGGAGAATTATAGGTTTTTACGCTTCTGATGATCTATGTAGTTCTTTAGAAAAGCTTGCTGAGGAACAGGGGAAATCACTATCAGAAATAATACGTGAAATACTTTACTCTAGCTTATTTGGGAAAGGATTTACACTTGTAGTTTCTAAGGAGGATGAATGGATTGTAGGTAAGTTTCTATTAGAGGAACTTCCTAGACTACTAAAAGACTATAAAGAAAAACTAACTGGAAGACGTGAAGATGTAAAAATAAGAATATATTTAAAGAAGAGTTATTAATGCTTTACTAATTTATAGTCTAAATAAGTATTAACCTGCTAATTCATAGCTTAAACACTACTAATCAGCTAATCTACTATTCTTACTTAATATTTACTAGAGTATTACTACTAGCTTATTTAAATCTCTATTTCTCTAGAGTTTAAATAGGCTGGTATGTTCATGCTGTCTTGATGTTTATAGATATTGATTAGTAGACCATGAATTCATTACAAACTTTTATGTGATTTAACTAGTTAAACTCATTAAGTGGTTACTACGCTTGGAAGAACTAAGCTACTTTAACTGTAGTAGAATTAAAGAGCTTACTAAGACCTAGAGCTTAATAGTAAATAAGCTTATGAATCCATCTTGAAGATCTAGATGGATAATGTACAACATTTATAGGGGCTAAAGTGAAACTAAGAACTTACATGAGCATACAGCTAAAATACATTTAAACCATTAATTAAAGGATTAAATAATCTACAATTATTTCATAACCATTAACATAGAATCCTACATTATTAAGTAGCTTACCGCTAGTAAATTGACTCTGTAAACTTAGATATGGGAAGTACATGTAGTTGAATAGGGAACCTTAACCATACAATACAGAGTAAGAACTACCGAAATAAACTTTTAGAGTTAATAGGATACGTTGGCTAAGCATAATCCTTATAAGATGGCTAAAATATTTATTGTAGTTATATTATGATTGATTCTATTTTAGCTATATTAACAGCCTTAATTTGGGCAGTATCAGTTGTTTTTATTAGAAAGGGATTGAATACATCGAACTTTATTTCAGTATCCCTAGTTATTACTATTGTTGGAGCAGTTATTTTCATACCATTAGCTTTACTATTAACTCCTCTAGAATCTATAAATATGTATGGAGTACTTCTCTTTCTACTAGCAGGCTTCCTCCAGCCGGGGCTTGTTAGACTTCTCTATTTTAAAGGCATGGAGGAAATTGGAGCATCAATTAATGCAACAATATATGCTTCATATCCTATATTCAGCTCTCTAATCGCAGTAACTTTACTGAATGAGAAGTTAACATTTAGATTATGGCTAGGTATAATATGTGTCGTATTTGGAGCAATAATAGTACAGAGAGCTATACATAGTAGTAATGTAGAGTTGAAGGGTAGAGTGAAAGAGTTAATCTATCCAATTCTAGCAGCAGTACTTGTTGGCTTCTCATATGTTATTAAGAAGAAGGGATTAAATATATGTGATACGCCAATTATGGGTGTTGCTATTGGATATATTGCTGCCTTCTGCCTCTATATTTTCACCCTCCCTATAATATCTAGGGGTTCAACATTAATTGATAAGTATTCCTTTAAGCTATTCTGGAAGCCTGGCGTAGGGCTTTGTATAGGACATCTCTTAGCATTTTATGCTCTTAAATATGGTAATGTCTCAACTGTTACACCACTAATACAAATAGAGCCTCTATTCATACTCCTCCTAATCCACTACTATCTTAAAGATATAGAGAAAATAACATCTAAACTTATTATTGGCGCTATAGCTATTATTCTAGGAGCTATACTTGTAACAATAGCTTAACAGTAGATTTCATAAATCTAAGAATTCATGGAAAACACAATACCAAAATAGAGTAGTAAAACATGCTTAAGTTAACAAAGCCATCCAAGGGATAGTAAAGCTTTAATTGTTTAACTTTTAGTTATGCTTAGTGAAACTTATGGTTAAACTAAGATTAAAGATTGGGCTTAAGGGCCAAATCATAGTACCGAAGATGAACTTGCTATTAGAGGTTTATGGATATTGAGGAAGCTTTAAAGTGGATTAGGGAGAGAGGAAGTAGAATTACCGGTAAGGGGGCTAGATTAGGGGATTTAGTAAATATAGATTTAGAAGAGGAATTTATCAATGAAAATATTCATAGATGCAAGTATATTCATATATTTGAATGTTAGAACATCCTTTGAAACATCCTAGTTTATTGATGGTTTATGGATTGACTTGATAAGAAAACATCAACTTTAAACCAATACAATTGTAATTGATGAGCCGATATATATCTCCGAGAAGAAATATGATGTATCCTCAATTGATAAAATGGAGTTTCTAGATAAAGCTGTTCTTCCATATATAGAGGTAATACCAATAGGTTTAGGGGAGTATTTGGATGCTAAAAATACATTAAGCAAGGTTTTAAACCCTCAGATGCGATTCATACAGTAACGATAGAACTACAGGGACTACAAGAGCTTTGTGGCTTAATTCTTTGTTGTCTAGGTTTCTTCTCTGATTTTATGTTTCTTTTTGATTTTGCTTTATAGGTTTATTAGCGTGTTGTATATGTATGCTTGGCTTCTAGTTCTTTCTTTATTCCATGTTTTTTGCCATGCAGTATTCTCCATACTGGCGTTTAATGTTGGAAATGTTGTTTCAACAGC
This sequence comes from Methanomethylicia archaeon, assembly GCA_038845975.1. Taxonomy (GTDB): domain Archaea; phylum Thermoproteota; class Methanomethylicia; order CALHIW01; family CALHIW01; genus CALHIW01. The sequence continues at coordinate 131,824 of JAWBQF010000003.1, read as the reverse complement.
CCAACGTCTACCGTAGCCCATCATCCCCATCCATCCTTCATCACCCATCCTTCCGATAAGCCTAACCATCCTACACCTCTCCAGGACCTCTATCATCTCTAGCATTACGTCTAGGCTTTATGACGGGTTTTACACCCATCCTTCTAAGGAGATTGTAGACTTCAGAATTATCGTAGGCTCCATCCATAACAGCTTCGGAAACCCTCCCTAGATGCATCATTGATTAATGCCGCTTCTGAGTCGTGAACGTCATCTGTTGTTACATCCATAGCTAAACCTCCCTAGTCTTAACGTCTACTACGAAGTGGATCTTAATGTAGCGCTTCTTCTTCCATGTATACTGTAATCCATCCACCAGACTTATGCTAACACCGCTTGAGTCAACAGCTATAGTAATAGGACCTCCTGAAACCCTCAGCGTGTAAAGATGGGTTAAGCGTTAATATACGTCTCCTAATCCATGAGTAATCAACTGATGGATAAGCCTATTCAAAGGTGAAGCCTTCAAGCTGCCTATAAGGCATCGAGAAGAGATAACGTACAACCATAAAGAATTCAACATACCTAACGGTAAGCTTGAAGGGATGACCTACCTTACCAATATTCAAATCCATAAGCTCAACATCATAGCCTTCAAGAAAGTCTAAGCCAAGTAGAAGCTCACCACGCCTAATAAGCCTCTCATCAACAACAAACCAATACATAAATTAAAGTAAAACATAAGAAACTTAAAGAATTAAGCCACAAAGCACTACAAGCAATAGTAACTGAAGATAGAGGTTTTGATGAGGTTGGAATTAAAAGAATATGGTTAAATACTCATAGCATTACATAGACTAGTAATTCACTACTAGGAATATGGAAGTGTTAAGTTAAGCTATATGTAGTCATACTATCATGGCTTAGATTTTTAGATTTCATCAGCTCTGATGGAAATGTCAGATTATTTTGATTAACAACGAACTCATCTGAAAACTCTTAGTAGTATTATTATGTATGCTATCTATATGAATGCTAGGAATGTTGATGCTGGCCTCTCATACCCTATAGTTATTCTTCTGAACGCTGTTATCCATGCGGAGAATCTTTCAATAGTGCTTCCATGCTTAACTACTTACAGCTAAAGATATCATATTAAGCAATGATGATAAATACTGTAGAGCTTCATGTAGAATACTAAATTTAAGCATGAACATAGTTTAGAGTAATCTAGTAGGATAATACGGTTAAGAATAGAATTATGGAGTGATTTCAATTATGTAACTATTGAAGAGTAAATGTAGTAATGAATATCATCCATGCATATGAAGCTAAGAATATTCATAATTAATGAGACATGAGTTGATAGAAAAATAGGTAATGAAAACTAATGAAAACATAAATTAAAGAGGTAATAAATATGTTTAAGTTTACAAGGCGTTACAAGTTTAAAAGAGTTATTTAACCTCTAGAGAAAGTTGAACTATTTAAACTTACAACATTAATTAGTTTATTTCCTCCACGATTCCGATAGGAATTCAAGAAATTTATATTTTGCATTTAAATATACAATGTTATTATGTAAACGCTAATAGTAGGATTTATGGTTTTATTTAATGCCCCATTACCTATATCTGATTCCACCACCTATCCTCTATATGTAAACATTAGAATACATACCTGAAAGTTTATGTAGGCTGTAGGGTGGAATTATCTTCCTGGGTAGAGTCTCAAGAATTATGTTTTACGGATTTTAGAACTAATTATAAGTTTATTAGTTGGCTTCTTAACTTACCTATATGGTTAGATCTAGAGTTGCCATGTTGTATGGTATTGGAGATATTAGAATTGAGGAAACTGATATTTCTAATATTGGTCATGATGAGGTTCTTGTAAGGATTAGGGCTGCAACAACCTGTGGTACTGATGTTAAAATATTTCAGAGGGGATATGTTAGCGGTGTTATAGGTTTTCCATCACCATTCGGTCATGAATGGGCTGGAGATATTGTTGAGATTGGAGGAGGAGTTAAAAAATTTAGTGTGGGTATGAGAGTTCGGGGAGGGAATTCAGCTCCATGCCTTCAATGCGAAATGTGTCGTGAGGGAAGATTTAATCTCTGTGAAGATAGGGTTTGGCTTTGGGGGGCTTATGCAGATTATATTAAGGTTCCTGAATCAATAGTTAAGCTTAATCTTCATGAGATTCCTCCTCATCTATCCTATGAGGAGGCGGCAGTAACAGAGCCTCTAGCATGTGTACTTCATGGAGCATTAAAAACAAATATAAGGCCTGGGGAAACAGTAGCTATTATCGGTTCGGGACCAATAGGAATACTACATCTACAATTAGCGAAACATATGGGTGCATCCAAGATCATCATCACTGATACCGTTGATGAAAGACTTAAAGTTGCGGAGTCTCTAGGCGCAGATGTAATAGTAAACATTAATTATGAGGATCCTATTGAATGCGTAAAAAGGGAAACTAAAGGGTATGGTGCACATGTAGTTATTGAATGTGTGGGAACGTTAGAAACATGGATGCAAGCATTAAATCTTGTTAGAAAAGGAGGTAGGGTTTTAATGTTTGGAGGATGCCCACCAAATACGGAAATTAAGGTTAATACTGAGCTCCTACATTATGGTGAAGTATCCATAATAGGTTCCTTTCACGCATCACCGCAGGAATTCCATCAAGCATTAAATCTAATAGCAAGCAATATAGTTAACGTAAAACCACTAATAACGGACTCATATCCACTAGAGAGGATAAGAGAAATCTTCCAAATGCTTACAACATCTAAAAAGGCATTAAAAATAGCAATTAAACCATAACCTAAAATAATCAACGTCGAATTGGATTCCATAATAGAAACCAATATCCTAAATCATAACAATCAGTCATATTGATTAGAGGAAATCAAGAGCTTCCAAATAGATAATTTATTAGGTTAAGCCGATGCGTACGAGTTAAATAATCATATTCGAGGAAACTTCAAACTATATGTAGTTTAGATGCCCTTCAATATGTTGTTCTTGTTATTGATTGTGGGGAATTAAAGCAAAGGGACGAATATTCATGATGTAGCTGTTTAGTCTTATTTATTGAATTTAATTTTATTATCTTAACACTTATATAATTCCATGTAGTTATGCTTCTCCAATCCATTCCTTAATGAAGCGTTTAAGGAATTCCTCCATGAATTTATGTCTTTCCTCAGCTATTATTTTAGCCTCCTGGGTATTTAAGCTATCCCTTATCTTTAGAAGCTTCTCATAGAAGTGGATAATTGTGGATTTTACTTTAAATGGATTGTATTCCTCGATCTCCTCTTCAGGATTACATATTAGTGCTCCCCTTGCACCACCATATGCAAACGCTCTTGCAATCCCTATAGCTCCGATAGCATCAAGACGATCAGCATCCTGTAAAATCTTAGCCTCAAGAAGTTCTGAGCTTCTCTCTACACCGTATCTATGGCTTAAAATTATACTATAGACTTTATTGATGAATATATCGGAATAGCCGAGCTCACCTAGAATTTCCTTAGCTAGCTGAGCGCTCTTCACTGCATGATCTACGTTTAATTTAATTTCATACGTTAATCCAATATCATGTAGTAGAGAGGCTATTTTTAAAGCCTTTAAATCAATATTTAGCTTTGAGCCTATTCTAATACATAGATTGAAAACCCTTAAGACGTGATGCCAATCATGTCCACTACTATCATTAACCATATATTTTTTAGCTATAAATGCTATTTTCCTGATCTCATCGTCTTCCTGATTAATTAGATACTCAAGAGAACTGATATGCACGAGCATACTATCCTAGGTAGAATATATATCTTCTCATTAAGAATACCGTATTCATTGCTTCATAACTAATAGCTATAATAGGTACTTCGAATTTTATTATCTTCAACGAATAACTTGATATATTTAGGAGAGGATTATCGTTTAAACTATTATTTCCAGTTCTCAGCTACCCATCATCTTTCCTACAGCTACTACGACATTATAAATAAGCTATTCGTCTTGAGCTCATCGCCTTATTCGGTTCCCCATTTATAATAGCAGTATGGCTGAGGTTATTAGATTTATTGGGGAAAATACATTTACTCTAATCATTATGATGTTATATTTTCCATATATGGCCTTAGATATTCTTATGTATTATTACTATTATTGCTGTTAGGTTTTACGATTTAAAATGTTTTACTACTTCATCGATTAAATTATATGATGATTTTATTTTCGATGGATCTCCAAAGTATGTTAAATTCCATATTACTATATGTTCTACACCTATATTTGCATATTTATCTAGCTCTTGAACTACATCCTCAACAGTTCCGCATATAAATGTCTTTCTAACTATTTCTATAGGTATTTTCTCTAATGCATTTATTATCTGATTCTTCGTATACCTTGTAGGTATGTAATCGGTTAATCCATAAAATTTACCGAATGGATGCTTATAACCTAACATCTCGTAGAGCTCTGAAGACATTAGCAGAGAGTATATCTTCAGGGCGGGTTTTTTAAGAAGGTTTTCCACATCCTCTCTCCTCTCATCTATAACTAAATGTGTGAACATAGCCTTCCTTATCTCGGATGGATCCCTACCTTCCTCTTTAGCATATAATTCAAGTTTTTTAAGTTTCTCCCTATAGATGTCCAGAGGCATGTTTGTAGGTATCCATCCATCAGCATATTTTGCAGTTATTCTCAACATTTTATCTCCATGAGCACCAATCCATATAGGTATTTTACTTATTGGCTTGATATCGAAGACAGCATCCTTAAACCTATAGAATTTACCGTTAAAATTTATTTTTTCACCGTAGTTGCTTTTGAGCATGATATTAATTAGTTTAAGAGCTTCCTCAAGCCTGGAGACTGGATTCTTAAACTCGATGCCGTAAGGAACTATGTTTTCAGCTTCACCTGCTCCAATACCTAAAATAAATCTACCATTAGATGCGTGATTTGCGGTTACAGCTTGCTGTAATAGTACTGCTGGATGTCTTCTAAAAACCTCTGTAACACTTATTCCGAGCTTAATCCTTTCAGTTAATGGAGCTACATAACATAGAGAACAGAAAGCATCGTAAAACATATGGCATGAAGGATATCTTAAAGCGAAGGGCATCTCCATCCATAAGTCATGCGGATACCAACCCATTAAATGATCTGGAAACCATACCGAATCATAACCCTTCTCCTCAACTCTTTTCACAGTTCTAGACGCATCAGATATAGGTGGAAAAGTTGAGGCAACAGTTCCAAACTCCATACGGGTAAAATTACTCAAGCAATTTAAATGTTTCGATTAACATATTGGACGTAACATCTTAGTATACTTAGTAGTAATACGCAATATTTTCTATATGTTTCATGACATGCTAGTTAGAATACATAACACCATTAAAAATATATGGTTTTAAGATTTGTTTACTCATGATTGTTGCTATTGGTAGTGTGAATAAATCTAAAATTAAGGGTATTAGAAAGGCTTACCTAAAGTTTTTTGCTGATGTTGAGTTTAAGTCTCTTAAAGCCTCGTCTAATGTACCACGTCAGCCCTTCGGTTTAGATATGATATTTAAAGGAGCTATAAGTAGAGCTGTAAATGCTATTAGAGTGACTAATGCTGATCATGGTGTTGGCGTTGAGGCAGGCATATATAGTGTTAATGATAGATGGTTTGACGTTCAGGTTGTAGCTATAGTTGATCGTAATGGATGGTTTACCTATGGTTTAAGCCCATCCTTCGAGGTTCCATTATTTATTGTTGAGAAAATAGTTAAAGGTGAAGCTGATGAGCTTGAATCCGTTGTTGACGAAATATATGGAACTAGAAATATAGGTGAAAAGGGAGGATTTATAAGCTTACTAACAGGAAATACTGTGCTTAGAAGAGATTTAACATATTACGGTACTATAATGGCTCTTATACCACGACTAAATACAAATCTTAAACTATATACTAAAACCATTAATTAGCATAATATGACTGGAACTAATAAGATGATGGAGCTTTAGAATTAAAATACATGAGAAAACCGAAACAATTATTTACATTAACCCTAGTTCCCATCAAATTCCCTTCCACGTGTAGTATATGTTGAAGGCTAGTATGGCTAAGATGACCTTGACCGCTAAGCCTCTCTTTGAGACGGCTCTCATAAACCTAAGTCCAAGCTTCTCAAGCTAATAGAAGTGAGTCTCTATCATCCTCCTCACTCTTGATAGAATCCTGTAGCTGAGTCTTTCCACCTCGCCTTTAATCATGTTATCCCTCTTTATCGCTATGTAACCCACCCCATTCATCCTCATATCCTCCTCAAACTGCCCATCTACATAAGCCTTATCAAGCAGGACAACCTTTAAATCTTTTAGCGAATTCAGCCCTGTTCTCCTTTATGACAACTAGGTCATGCTTGTTTGCTGGTCAACGTATAAGAGACTCATATACCTGCTATCAGTGCAGCACGTAGCCTTTAGCCTACGTAGAACCCCCTTTAATGGGTTGAAGCCTATGCTTCCCCTAATTAAGGCTAACCTGCTACTCTTCGCATGCCTACCAAACCTAGCCAGACTCTTCGTCTCAATAGGCTTAGAATCAACTATTATCAGCCCATTAAGCTTGAAAAGCCTCAGGCATTTAATCAGTAGCCCCACCTATTCAGCCTCTCAACAAGCTTATTATACCTTATCTTAGGAAAGGTCTTAAGCTCCTCTATGAGGAGCCTGTAAGCCCTCTTATAGACCCCTCCAAAATGTTTATGAGCCGACACAGCGAAGGCTACGAGGTCATATAGGCTCATTTTCTCCCTATTAGCCTTAGAGGAATAGCATCCCTCCATCTTAGGCAATATAACGGACCTTATGAAATCAGCCTCTTTTTCCTATAGCCATCTCCAAGTCCCATACCTATAAGGCATCAATCAAAAAACATAAACTTTATTTGGTGGGAACTAGGGTATTTACATTAATCTAGATTTCGGTGTATTAATGATTGTAGATAGCGTCTGCTCTAGGGATTGTTATGATACATGCTTCATGAAGGTATATGTAGAGAATAATATTATTAGGGAGGTTAAGGGAAGTTTTGAGAACCCTATTACTGAAGGTATACTTTGCCCTAGAGGCTATGCAGATCCTAAGAGGACACATAGTGTAAGCAGAATACTATACCCATATCTACGTACTGGTGAAAAGCCAAGTAAACTATTTAAACGTATATCATGGGACTACGGCTTAAATCTTATAGTTGAAAAGCTAAGAAACACCATTGAAAACTATGGATCTAAAGCTGTATTACATATCAATTATGCTGGTAACATGGGGGTTCTAACATGGTATATGCCTCAGAGATTATGGTATGCTTTAGGAGCATCAAGAACTGACTACAGTATATGTAGTAAGTCTGGACGTGAAGCTTTAAAGATGCATTATGGACTTAGCTATGGAGTACTTCCAGATGAACTAGTAAATATGAAGCTTACTATTTACTGGGGGTTTAATGCTGCTGTAAGTGCTCCACATCTATTGCTTAAAACATTAAGAAGTAAATCTAAAATAATTGTAGTAGATCCTAGACTTAGTGAAACTGCTGCTAATGCTAATTTATGGATTCAGCCTAAACCAGGCTCTGACGTAGCATTAGCTTATGGGGTAGCTAAATACTTAATAGAGAAGAATCATATAGATCATGAATTCATAGATAAATACACTTATGGCTACCAATACTTTAAAAATGAAGTTTTAAAGTGGAGTGAAGAGGAAATCGAGGAAACAACTGGAGTGCCGTGGAGTATTATTAGAGAGTTCGGTGAAATCTATGGATCTTTAAAGCCTAGCGTGATCATGATTGGGATAGGGCTACAGAAAAGTATTCATGGGTGGGAGGCTGTTAGAGCAGTATCCCTACTACCTGCATTAATAGGTATTCATCGGGGATTTTACTATACTAATAGTGATGGATGGAGCGTCGACCTACCATACTTAACAGGTGAAAAATTAACTCATAGAAAACCATATACAGTTAGCCAAGTAGCATTGGGTAGATTATTAGAGAGAGGAAAATTCAAATTTATCTGGATCCACAACATGAATCCACTAGCATCACTACCAAATCAGCAAGCAGTTAGAAGGGGACTAGCTAGAAATGATGTATTTACAGTAGTTCATGAAACACATTGGAGTGAAACTACAGAATACGCTGATATAGTATTACCAGCTCCAACATTCCTAGAAAAGAAAGATTTAGTTATACCCTACAGCCATAACTATGTTAAACTATATAGAAATGTTTTAGAGCCTCTAGGTGAGAGTAGAGATGAACTATGGGTTACTGGGAAGCTATCAGAGAAACTTAACTTAAGGAAATGGTGGCTTTATGAAGATCCTCTTAACGCTCTTAAAAAAGCTTTAATAAACGCCTTTGAAAATGAGGTACTAGACAATCTTTTTAGAGGAGAAACATTAAAACTAAAAGCAAAACCTAAAGAAATCTATCAAACACCTACAGGTAAAATTGAAATCTACTCTACAAAAGCAGAAAAATACAATATTTCTCCAATTCCAATGCAAAAACCAATTCCTACCAAAAGGGGATATCTTACACTTATTACGAGTGCTTACTCAAAATATACTCACAGCCAATTCCAAGACGTTTACGGGGCAATACCAGCTACTGTATGGATAAATCCTGAAGATGCTGAAAAACATGGAGTTAAAGATCAGAAGCTGGTTAAACTATGTAATGATAAAGGTGAAGTAATACTTAAAGCAATAGTAACAAATAAAGTTTTAAAAGGTACATTATGGTCTCCACGGCTCTGTATAGGAGTTAATGGTAAACCTCAAAACACTATAACATCAGATAAGCCTCAAATACTAGGTGGAGGATCAAGCTTTAACTCAACATTGGTTAGGATGGAGCCGTACAGCTAGTACTCCAAATAGTTATAGGATACCAATTACTAATAGGTATTGTTGCCTGTCAACTTTAGAAGTTTAGGTAGGAGTATTTTTATCCTATATTAAGCATGATTGATAACTAGGGTTCTTTAATAGGATGAGGATATCATTCATGTTTGTAGGTTTTATTAACCTATTTCCCTGGATTAGCTTAGAAGGTAATAAACATACTTAAGTCCACAAAGCATAGTAACCTGTAGGTAAGCTTAAATAATTCAGTACTATTTAGGTTATAGTGGTCTTGATGGGGAAGGTTGGAAAGGGGGTTGAATGCTCTATTCATAACTGTACTGATCGGGCCGTTAAGTCAGTATCTTTAAAAAGCATACCATCCAATGTAGGGTTTCAATTTAAGAGTGGAGGGAGAAATATATATCTATGTGAGAAGCATTATAAAGCTGTTAAGAAAGCCATTAAGAAGAAAATAGATTTAGAAAGGGAAAGATGGAAAGCAGTTTAGAACTATGTAAACTAACCATACCTACTATAAGCTTATAAGCATCCATATACCTATACCTAGTTTACAGCTAATAAGCTCTGTTAATCTTAGAAACTCATGATGTGTGTGTTGGAATTTGTAGTATTAAAGTTTTGGTTAGGTTAAGTATTATATAAGTTATTTAGCATCTATAGAATAGATGGTAAATCTGGTAGTATATGTTGCTAATAGTTGATTTAAGTTTTCACTTCATTACTTATTTTAGTTAACTTATAATAGAGGGTTCTAACATTATGGTTTGATCTACATGATTTAGTAATGGTAGTATAGCTTGGAAGCCTTATAGTTAAGCTGTAATCAAAACTTATAAATTATAACACTAAATTAAGCTATAAAGCTGTTAAAGAATTAATTCTATTGAATTGGTTTCTTTTTCGTCCTAATTCTATGTGAGATTATTCGAAGAACTCTTAATATAGTAAATTATAAATGCATGAAACTTCTATAATTTGAGGCAGTTAGTTTGAAAAACGGAATATTGTTTTGTAGAAAAACTTATATACGGCAACCGGTAACCGGCACCTAATTGTTAGTGGTAAATATGGGCTCCAGATTCATCTTACCGAAAAATTTATATTTAGGCAATAAGCTACTCATACACCTAATATAGATTTGGTGATGAAATGCCTGGCCCTATTCATAGAAATTCCTCATATTTAAATGCTATGTCTACAACCGGAACAAGAACAAGAGTTGAAGATGTTTGCCCAATTAGCGGTTTATGCCCGATATGTATTAAGGGATGCCCAGTTATATGTATGGTTTCGCTCTCAGCATTTAGGGGAAGAGAAGCTCTCTATCCAGATCCAAGCATGTTCGGGAATAGTACAGCAGGATCCCTGAAAGATTATGGTTTGGATTGGTCCCACTTCAATATTCAATCTAGACTTTTAGGTGTAATAGGTATAGATGAGAATCCTGATGTAGCTATTTTCCCAAATGTTAATGTAGAAACTGAGGTTGGAGGTATTCCTCTTAAAATACCGATAATAATAGGTGCTTACGGCTCTACTGAGGTAGCAAGACTGAATTGGGATGGATTAGCAATTGGTGGAGCACTATCCGGAATAATAGTTACTATAGGGGAGAATGTATGTGGAATGGATCCCGAATCAAGAATTGAAAACGGTAAAGTTGTTCATTCATCAGAACTTAAGAGAAGAGTTGAGGCCTTCCGGAAATTCTGGGATGGAAAATATGGAGATATAGCTGTTCAAACAAATGTTGAGGATCAAAGACTTGGAGTAGATATCTATGCAATATCAAGACTTGAAGTAAACGTTATTGAAAGAAAATGGGGACAAGGAGCAAAAGCAATAGGTGGAGAAGTTAGAATAAATGATTTACAGAAAGCTATTCTATTAAAGAAGAGAGGATACATAGTAATACCTGATCCTGAAGATCCTGGAGTTCAGGAGGCATTTAAGCAAGGAGTCTTCAAAACATTTGAGAGACATAGCCGTGTTGGAATACCTACGGAGAGAGGATTTATTGAGGATATCGAGTGGCTAAGAGAGCATGGAGCAAAGAAGATAAGCCTAAAAACAGGAGCTTATAGTCCGGAGGCTGTAGCCTTCACTATGAAGGTTGCCTCTGAAGCCAAGATTGACTATGTTGTTTTCGATGGAGCTGGTGGCGGTACTGGAATGAGTCCTGTACCGCAAATGAATGAAATGGGTACACCAACAGTTTATCTTGAAGCACAAGTCTTAAAGTGTGCTGAAATCCTTAAAAGAAAAGGTAAATACATACCTGACATAGTCATGGCTGGAGGATTCATTGATGAAACACAAATATTCAAATCAATCGCATTAAGCAACTTCGGTAATGGGCCTTACGTGAAAGCTATATTGATGGGTAGAGCACCATTAACTGCCGTAATGAAGGCATCATACTTCGCTGAGCTAGCTGAAAAGGGCAAACTACCAAGAAGCTTTGAAGAGCTTTACGGTAATTCTCCTGAAAAATTCTTCATAAGTGCTCCAGATTTAAAAGCCATATTCAAGGAGAGATTTAGAGAAATACCTTGGGGAGCAGTTGGCCTATATACATATATGGATAGGATCAGGATTGGCTTACAGCAATTAATGGCTGGAGCAAGAAAGTGGAAGCTTAATCTACTTGATAGAAACGATTTAGTAGCATTATCTGAAAGAGCTTCTAAAGCTACGGGCATACCACTAATTGAGGAAGTAGCCGGGAAAATAATGGAAAGCATATTATCATAAACTAATATAAAAGACGATATAATACTCATCTATTTCTACTAAACTATAGTAGCTCTCATTTAGCTGAAATATCTACTTTTGTTAGAGCTGAAATAATTATAATGATAAACAACTTGAAATGGATTAAAACCGTTCTTAAAATACAATTTAACCTATGTTTCTATAATTTAATTCTTCTTTTAGTAATATTACTGATTCTTTCATACTCATAAATTATTCTAGATACAACCGTCCAAGCATCAAGAGTTTCAGGATCGATACATATAGTCTCATCTACAAGTCTTAATGTTTCCTCGGAGAATCCACCATGAGGGAAACCGCCTACTAGAACGGCAATCTTTCCTCTACTCATAATTCTGGACATAGCGTCCTCTAAAGTTTGAGCAATACCTCTTCTTGTAAATGCTACGGTATAGTTGGGATTTAGTTCATATAGTAAGTCTCTAAGATTTTTCCTTGCAGCTCTCATGAGGGGATTCTTACTGTTTGGCGGGACCATTCCATACTGGAATAGCTGCTCCATTAACCCTATAAAGCGTAGATAATTTCTAGGAATTCTAACTTCAGGATTAATATAGATTACATAGTTAGCTATGGTATGTACATATACTTCCATTAATTTCTCCCTTACTAATGGCGTTCCTAAAGCTGAAAGTAGGGAAAAATGGACTATATCAGGTCTCCCCCTCTTAAATCCATTAGGAAGATTAAGCATTGCACGATGATGATATGAACGATCGAGAATTACCAAATTAGGATCCTTACCTCTTTTTTTAGAGTACCTTCTAATAACTGGATGATTAGCTATTTCGTCTGGAACAGTTTCAAGAGCGGATTCAGCTAAAATAAGAATAAGCAAGATTTAACCCAATATAATTAAACATGCTCTAATAAATATAATTTAGCCTCCTAGTTGTCCATATAAGTTATAGTAAATGATTTTGATAAGATATCTGCTTTACGGCTTGTTCATCCTACTTCAATCACTCTCCCACAAGCTTTTAAGCAAATATCATTCTGCTTTAAACTTCCAATGTAGCTTGTAAAAGCAATCGAATATATGTGAATTCACCCTATGAAATACCATGTTTTCCATATTCATAGCCCTATCCTTCATTTAGATTCCTTGGTTTATGTATGGTTTAACTTCTCCTCAGCGATTAGCTCATATTTGCGGAAAGGGTATCTCAGATCATACAAACATTCAACATCATACGGAGATATGATAGATGTTTACATTTTATTTGGTTTCCGTGTTGCTTGAAAGCCTCAACGATTCCGTTTCAGGGCTGAATAAGCTGCGATCTCAGCATATTCCTATACTATGTAGGCTAGCTGAGTACCATGCGTGATCCGCTTGAACTGATATACTTCAGTAGCATCTATGTCTCCTCCTTACGGTTTAAGTCTTTCAAGATTTTCCACTCTGCTCCTCTATTTACTCCTTATACAAGATTCTGCAAGGCTCTTGTATATAGCTCAATTAAAGTTTTCTCATATCATCCATATCCAATAACCCAAAGATGGGGCTTTTCAAAATTTTATACTAATAGATGGCTTTGTTAACTTAAGCATGTTTTATCACCTCTATTTTTGGTATTATGTTTTCTATGAATTCTTAGCTTTTATTTTCCTTATCCATGTTTGTTTAGTATGTATGCTATTGACTTCATAAGCATTAATGCTCATTATCGCATTTATCCTTCATGCATGGTATGTAGTTATCGAATAATCTAGTTCTATCCTTAATATATTGTATTATTCCCTCCATTATTCTAACCTCTAAACTATACAATTCATGTTTTAATTTTAATATTCTACATGATGCTTATAGTATTGAGCTCCATCACTTAATAAACTATATTAGAACCGTAAATAGCTCTAATTTTCTAAGGAATGCTAGAGATGTAAGTATGTTTGCAGCATCACAAACCATACATATAGAATCCTTCTTAATAATGGCTCAAATGCAACATAAACAACCTTACTCTTAGAACCTACACTAATAATAGTATCATCAACCATAAAATCTAACATCCCTCCCATCAATAGAAGATTAAGATAAACCACGATAATATAGATACATAACTCCTAACAATAATGAAGCTTAAAATATCCGAAGCCATTCTAGAAGAACGAAAATATATGTAAGCACCATAAACAACTAGAGTAAATGGAGTTCTCTCCCTAAAACCTAACAACTTTAACCATAAACACACCATAAATAGGGGAGGGAACTCCCAAATAAATCTAAAGTTAACAAAGCCTAATAGATCTAGTAAAAGTTTAAATACAGCTTAGAGGAGATAGGTTATACTGGATTTGGTGAATGCTTTATGTTAAATTTGGGTGAGTAAATGCCTCTTCTTGACAAATTTATGAAGAAGCTTACTCCACCAAAAGCTACCCTTTCATTAAGAGTTAGTAGGAATAGTTTTGCTTTAGGTGAGAGTATTGATGGGGATTTAACGGTATCTTCAAGTGAGGATTTCGATGCTGAGCAAATTAGATGTGAAGTTCGATGTGTTGAAGAGAGGAAGGTTTTAAGGAGGATTTATGATGAGAGGCTTAAACATGAAGTTGAAAGGGAGGTATGGGAGTCTGCGACGCTATACTCCGCAAATCCTATACTTAGCGGTCCGATACATATAAATGTAGGCTTCAATAAATCTTTCCCATTCAGTATAGGTATTCCAGCTACTGGAAGACCAAGCTATAAAAGCATAGATAGAAGGGTTAAATGGACAATTAAGGGTGTTATTGCTGTTAAGGGGAGACTTGATAGGGTAAGTGAAACTATTGAAGTTGATGTAGTTCAGCCAAGCGTAGCACCTATTGTTAAGGAGAAAGAGGTTGTTATCCGTGAGGTTGTAATGATACAATGCCAATACTGTGGGACACTAATACCCCAAACAGCAACAACATGTCCACATTGCGGTGCACCTAGAAAATAACTTTATAAAGAGTTTAGGAATACACATATAGTTTAAATAGTTATCATAAAACTGAAAGATTTATATTTATCTATGTTTAATTTTCAATATGAGGATTAATGATGTTTACTTAGCTTCTCTACTTATTGTAATTGGTATCTTTATAGTTGCATTATCTATTGGTATTATTCCTTGGATTCTTAACTTCGCTATTGGATGTATACTAATTATAGTTGGGCTTGGTATTGGCGGTTACTGCTTCTTTACAAGAGATATTAGGTTTTATCTTGCATGGTGTTTTATACTTACCATTACTGGCTTAGCAACTATTTCCATAGAGTTCATTAACCCTATTTTCTGGATAGGAATACTTATAACTATCCTTGCGCTACTAATACTAGTTCCTAGTAGAAGGTGAGAATATGAGTGGTAAGGTTAAGCCCCAGTTAAGAATTTTAGAAAAGATTTTAAGCTATATTCCAGGATATAGAGGATATAAAGAGAAGGAGGTTAGAAGAGAAACTGATAGACTTGTAAGAATGGAGGCTACGAGTAAGCTGAGAAGAGCTAAAAAAGAATTGAGAATACAGCTTTCAAACCCTATAGTTATATCTAAGCTTAACGATGAAGATAAATGGGTTTTCGATCAGCTTCTAAACAGAATGGATAGAATTACCCAGAGAATTGATAAAGCTATTGCAGGCTACTCTGGATTTTTCGATATTGTAAAGGTTGATGAGTGGAGGCTTGATAAAGTTATTGAGCATGATCTAAGTCTAATAGAGAAAACAGAGGAAATTCTAAGAAAGGTTAGGGATGCTAGCAGTAAAACTCCTGGATCTGAAGATTGGAGAAAATGTTTAACAGAGCTTACAGAGCTTACCGAGGAAATTGATCAACTTATAGATTGTAGAGTTGAAATATTGAAATCTATAGAGGTGTAGAAATGCCTAAAGTCATACAGTGGATAGGATATAGAGGAGATGATGTTGTATGGAGGTATCCAAGCGATGAAATATCTTGGGGTGATGTATTAATAGTTGAGGAGCATCAAGCAGCAGTATTTTTTAGGGATGGGAAAGTATATGATGTTTTCAGAGCTGGTAGACATGTATTAACAACAGCAAACCTACCATTAATAACAGGCATACTTTCAAGGATTTCCGGCTTCGATAAGATTCCATTTAAAGCATCAGTAATATTTATCTCACTTAAACAGCTTCAAGGAAAATTCGGAGCGAAAGGACAGACAATAGAGCTTGCACCGATAAAGTTCTTCGGCTCCTTCTGGTTTAGAGTTGAGGAGCCAAATCTATTTGTTCAAGAAGTTGTTGGAGGGCAAAACATCTATACAACATCTCAGCTTCAGGAATTTCTAAGAGGATACTTTAATGAGAAAATTATTGATGCCTTAAGCCAGTATAACCTAGCACAAGTATATGGAAAGCTTGATGAAACAAGCTTTCTAGCAAAAAACACTCTCCAAGAGGATTTCAGAAGAATTGGACTTGAACTTATTGATGTTAAGTTTGAAGGCATAGATACTGAGCCTGAATGGAGAGATAGAATATTCTACCTAAGAACAGGAGTAAGTGCAGCTGACATGCTTAGAATGGAGACTGTTAAGGAAAGCGCTAAGGCAGTCTCGCAAGCACCAGGGGCAGGTGCAGGAGCGGGGATAGGGGTTGGAATGATACTTCCAATGATGATGCAGCCATCCACACAGCAACCATTAACACAGCAACCATGCCCTAAATGCGGCTTCATGAATCCTTCAGGTGCAAAGTTCTGTATGAACTGTGGCTCCCAAATAGTAGCTGGAGGATTACAGTGCCCTAAATGCAACTTCATAAATCCACTAAATGCAAGATTCTGTGCAGGCTGTGGTATACCGCTACAATCCGGGAAATGCCCTAAATGCGGTGTACAGATAACTCCCGGAGCAAAATTCTGTCCAAACTGTGGACAACAATTAACTTAAACCATAATAGTTTATTCACTTACTACAACTAATAAATTGGTTATTGATTGAATAAATGTTTAGGGGCTAGGCTTCATTAAGACCCATCCCTCTTTAACTATACTTCTCAGTTTTTCCTGTATATCTGGATCTAATGGTGTTGGCTTATGTACTTTAAGAATTTCTCTAGCTTTACTTCCTGCTCTCTGAGTAATGTTTCCAATATTTCTTCTTATCCATGTTTCATAGGGATTTAAATCTGAGATTAATGGTGTCCATAGGCTACGTATATGTTTAAGAGTATGCTTATCACCTAGAAATATTCCACTATCTACTTTCCTAGATATAGTATCTAGAGCTAAACTATCCTCATCTATATCAAACCCCTTCAACATATTGAAGATCAACATACATACCTCATAATCTATTAAGAATTGCTCATATGAGAATACATTATAATTCTCTAATCCACCAGGTCCGGATACAATATCAGCGCCTGAAGCCATCATTGATAGTGCTGTTAAAGTTACTTCATAAGCTGCTTGGGAATCAGGTATTTTAGATGCTGATGTAAAGCCATTACCGCAGGGTATACCATAATATTCTCTTGCAAGCTGAACAGCTGTACAATTAATTAGTAATGTACTTGGTGTACATGCTGTAAACCTCCCCATTCTCGGCTCTATACCTATAGGGTCTAAAGCATATATTAAGGGTACTCCAGGATATGCTAGCTGAACTATTGATACTACACTTAGAATCTCAGCATTAGCTATACTTATAGATCCAGCAATAGTTACTGGTGAGCTTACAGCCTGTATAGGCATACTCATCACTCTAATAGGAACACCTACCCTAGCAAATTCTAATACTGCATTTATAGCCTCTCCATCAAGTCTTAAAGGTGATGAAGTACAGAATACACTAGAAATTATTGGCTTCCTACGTAACTCACCAATAACAGCTTCAGCCATCTTTACCTGTAGCTCCGCCTCTCTAAACGTTGATGTTGAGCCAAGCATAATATGCTTCTCAGTATTGTTTAATGATGCTTCCAACTCGTAGAGTCCATGTAGATACTCAGGGCAGTCCGAGGGAATAACTGTAGGATAGTATCCATGAATCCCCTCTAAGGCATCAGCTAGAATAGCTGTTTCAACAATATCATTATAGATTGCTTTCCTCCTCTCCCCAGTATTTAAATCCATAATTAGAGTACAGGTTCCATTAGTAAATAGATATGTTTGAGAACCATCTAGATGAAGATTATAGTTAGGATTCCTTCCATGCAATGTAAATTCCCTAGGACATTTCCTTAATGCTTCCTCAACAATATCTGAATTTATTTTAGCCTTCATCCTCCTCTTATCAACCTTACATCCATGATCCTCCAATATCTTTAAAGCTCTTAAACTATAAACATAAACCCCTACTTCTTCAAGTATCTGAAGAGAAGCTAAATGAATTTTCTCAAGAGAACCCCTATCAACAACATTAAGCTTAACTCTCCTCCTAAACCTTAATAACCCCATACAGCCACCATACAAATCCATAGAACAAACATATATACTTCACGGAATATACATGATAAGCTACTAAGATACTAAAGCTATATAGCTAACATAGATTTAAGACTTTAACTATTTTACTAATTTTAAACACTACTTAAATCCATGTAATACCAATCTCAACAATATGCAACCTACTATAAAATACCTTATAAATACATTTCGGAAAGCTATATACAGTTTATTAAAAGTAAGATTATAGCTAAGCTTTAACTTCATCTTACTATGTTAGACAGTATAGGCTCATCAATGAGCTTCATATTAAGCTTTTAGAGTTATTAAGCTTACTTAATTAACCTCCTCCTCATCAAACCTATGGATAGAATAAATAGGATAGAAGTAACTATTAGAAGCCAGAAGAAGTGAAGTATAAGGTCTACGGTAAGCTTACCTATTGCTAATGCTCTTGTAAGAGCTACTACATGAGTTAAGGGGAAGAAAATATTAATGAATATCTGTATCCCAAGTGGAAGGCTTACTATGGAGAAGAATGTACCGCTTAGAATAAGCATTGGAGTTATGAAGAGGAAGGATGGATAGTTAAACGAATCTATATTAGGTACTATAGCTGTAAAACACATAGCTATTGATGAAAACAGCAACCCTACAAGAATGGAGAGAGGTATAATTAATAGAGAAAACGGACTGGAAACCAAGCCGAAAACAATAGTAACAACTAAAACTATAGAGGAGTTTATGAGGCTTTTCGTAGCTCCCCATAGTAGTTCACCGGCTATAACCTCCTCAAGACTTACAGGTGTAGCGATTATTGCATCAAAAACCTTCTCATAATACATTCTAACAAATGAAGCATAGGTACATTCATAGAAAGATGAAAACATCATTGATATAGCTACTAGAGCTGGAGCAATAAAGTTTATGTAGGGTAAACCATCTTGAGGTTGAACATAGCCTCCAAGACCAAATCCTAAACCCACCAGGTAAAGTATAGGTTCTAGTAATGGGGGAATAAAGTTTACTCTATATGTCTTCATAAATACATCTAAATTCCTCCTCCATACCTTCCATACACGGTATGAAAGCCTAGGTAACTTGAGAAGAGAAATTGAAGTAGTAATACTCATTCCTGCAGCCTCCTCCCTGTTAATTTTAGAAATACATCCTCAAGATTTGCATCCCTTACTACAACCTCCTTAAAGCTTAACCTACTTAAAACATCTCTAAAAACACTTCTCGATTTATTGATGGAAACATGTATTCTACTACCTACTATCTGGACGTTTGGAAAGATGTTTACAAGAGATTTAAAAGCCTCCTCATCATAAGCTGCTTCTAAAACCCACTTACCAACATGCTCCTCAATAAGCTCTACTGGATTACCCTCCTCAATAATTCTTCCATGATCCATAATAGCTATCCTATCACAAAGCTGTGCTGCTTCCTCCATGTAGTGAGTAGTTAAAATTATAGTTACACCCTGTCTTCTTAGACTTCTTATTTTATCCCATATTAAATGACGTGCTTGAGGATCAAGACCTATCGTCGGCTCATCAAGTACTAGTATTTGCGGCTTATTTATTAAAGCTCTTGCAAGAATAAGTCTCCGCTTCATACCGGCTGATAACTGATCAATTTTAGCATTCATTCTTCCATCTAACTGCATAAACTTTAAGAGTTCTTTAGCTCTCTTATAGGCTTCCATCTTAGGTATATCGAAGTAACGAGCATAAACTATAAGATTTTGAAAAACAGTAAGATCTGAGTCAAGATTATTTTCCTGTGGAGCTACTCCTACTATTCTCTTTATCTCTCTTGCATTATCGTTTACATTCATACCTGCTACTGTTAATGTACCAGAGGTTAAAGGTAGTACACAGTAAATCATTTTCATAGTTGTTGTTTTCCCCGCGCCATTAGGACCTAGAAAGCCGAAACATTCCCCTTTAAAAATATGGAAGCTTACATTATCTACAGCTACTAACTCCCCAAATCTCTTCGTAAGATTCACTGCTTTAATAATAATCTCACCTGTCAACATTCTACACCTACATAACAGTAAGCTATATCAGCTTCAAAATTATCTAGAATTAATAGCTATATTTATACCCTTCCAGAGAGAAGTAAGAGTTTATTATTATTCAGAGATAACGGAAATCTTCATCTCACTATAGCTAAATATACAGCAATATGGAAGATCTTTTAGAGTATTACCAGTCTAACAAGTAGCATATTGGAGGCTTCAATAACCAATAATAATTCATAACAGCACAAACCAATATTTAAGGTAATAGTGAAATTTATATATTTATTGATTCCTAATATTTTAGTGAAGATAGAAATAGTTGATTTGGGACTGTATATAAGTGATTTAGGGATTCTAGTTATTGCTGACCTACATATTGGACATGAGGCAGCTCTGGAAAAGCATGGAGTACTCCTACCTTTAAGTACCTATCCTAGAATGAAGAGGAAGCTTCTAAATATGATTGATGAGAGAAATATAGCTGAGCTTATTATACTGGGTGATATTAAAACAGAGTTTGGTAGACCGTCAATACAGGAATGGATTGAAGTTAAAGATTTGCTTAATACCTTAAAGAATATGTTGAGAATACATGTTGTAAGGGGGAATCATGATAACTACATATTAAACATTCTAAGTAAATTCTCCATAGACTTCCACTATCCATGCTTTAAACTGGAGGATACTATATTTATTCATGGACATGAACAATTACCTCAAGATATAGGGGATACTGAAATGATAATTATGGCTCATGAACATCCAGCAGTAACATTAAGAGATAAGCTAGGAGCTAAATTTAAGTTTAAATGTTTTCTTAAAGGTACATATAAGGGTAGAGAACTAATAGTTATTCCTGCCTTCTCACCGCTTGCAACAGGAACCTCAGTAAATGAAGCTAGAAGAGAGGAGTTCTTATCCCCAATTTTACAGAGCATAGATATTGAGGAGCTTACTCCAATAGTAGTTGAAGATAATGAATTGTTTAAGCTCCCGAAAATAAAGTATTTAAGCAATTACTATATGGAACACTAATCCACTAGCAGTATTGAGATAGTTTAAGCATAGCATTAAATGATTCTAGAGGATATAGGATAAGATACTATCAACCCCTAATACCAACATAAAACAATAAAATAGAACTTATATAACCTCTAAGTTGCCATGTCCAATAGCAGTATTTGGTTGTGAAGCTATAAAATATTTAAGGTAATAACTACAAGAACCGTAAACATAATGATATCTAGACAGTTCATTGACGGGTTAAACTATTATGATAAGCAAACATTCTTATTGATAATACATTAGGTTCTCGAATAGTTTGATTACCATACATTACCTCCCTAGTAGGAGAAGTATAGTAGGAGTATAATTATCATTATATTAAGAAAATGATGTTCTTAACCGAAATCAACAAACTACTAAATAGGTAATTGAATGGAATATATTCATCAGACTACTTATATCATCTATAGCCACTATGAGATGCTACATCATAGAAAAGTATTCTGTTAGCTTTAGAGAGTTAGGCTAAGTTCATGTAATTGTAGAATTAGTAATCCTAAGATACTGAAATAGTTAAGTATGAGTGTTTATTCTCTATTATGATTACACGATATGTCCATGGATTACTTGTATAGATTCTACTTAACTCTATTATTTCTCCCTTCAATATTTGTGATGAAATAGGAAACTATTAGTATTAAGTAGTATGAATAGGTATTTGCTAAGTTAGGCTTCTAGACAATATACTTAGTGGATTGGCATATTTTCGATATGTCTTCCAGTCTAACTTCTTTCTCCACTCTGTTTATCATATCTCTTAATCTGTAGACTCCAAGTTCTAGTTCTTTCGGTCCAATTATCAGAGTATATGGTATTCCTTTAGTATCAGCATATTTAAGCTGTCTTTCAAGCTTTCTCCCCATAATATCTACTTCAACTCTTAATCCCTCACTTCTTAATTTACTAGCTAGCTTTATTGCTTCAGTTCTAATTGATGGATTAACGTAGGCTATGAATAGCTGAGTTACTGTTTTACTTGTTGGAAGCATTTTAGCTTCACCGAGAACCTCAACAATCCTATCTATACCTAAAGATATTCCTGTTGCAGGCGTAGGTGGTCCACCTAAAAGCTCTACTAGACTATCATATCTTCCCCCTCCAGCTACACTACCAATCTTAACTGTTGTTTCAGCATGAACCTCAAATATTGGGCCTGTATAGTAGTCTAATCCTCTTGCTAAGCTTAAATCCAATACATAGTTTGAGAATCCATACTTTTCAAGATCCTCCACAATCTCAATCAATTCTTTAAAGCCCTGCTTCCCAATATTATCAAGCATACACCCTATACTTCTCTCAATAGTATCTATACTTCCTGATATTGATATGTAGTTAGCTATTTCTGATATTTGATCCTTACTTAAACCTATTTTCTCCAGTTCAAGCTTAACTCCATCAATACCTATTTTATCAAGCTTATCTATTGCTCGGAAAACATTTAAGCTATTTCCTCTATCTACACCTATAGCTGAAGATATTGATTCAAGTATTTTCCTATTGTTAAGTCTAACTTTAAAGTTTTTCATTCCGAGCTTTTCAAGGCATGATATAGCAACCGCTATTACCTCAGCATCAGCAGCCATTTCAGAGCATCCAATAATATCTACGTCAGCCTGCCAGAATTCTCTATACCTCCCGCTTTGGGGCTCCTCATACCTCCAAACCCTCGATATACAGTACCTCTTAAAGGGTTTAGGTAGATCTAGATAGCTAGCTACAATTCTAGCTAGAGGAGTTGTTAAATCATATCTAAGCCCTAAACTCCTACCTGCCTTATCTTTGAAAGCATAGATTTGACTTCTAATTTCAGGTCCGCACTTAGCGGTTAAAACATCAAGGAACTCAAAAGCAGGAGTTTCAATCTCATCATAGCCGTAAGACTCAAAAACAGACTTTATAGTTTCAATAACATATCTCCTCCTAATCATATCCCATGGAAGAAAATCCCTTGTACCCCGTGGCCTCCTTAAAACAACCAGCAACACCACCTACCTATACTATATTATGAATAAAAATTTGAGGTATTATTTTAGGTTTTCTAAAATTATCTTGGCGGCTAGCATTGCTCCCTTCTTTACTACTTGAGCACATCCTGAGGGACCGTATGCTCCTGCCTCTGCAAACTTTTTCCTATCCTCCTCACTTCTAAGATTAAAGCTTCTTCCAAACAGTTTTTTCTGAATATCACTACACTTCACACTTCCAAACTCTTTTTTAAATTCCTCATATAGCTTTACTGATAACTCCATAGCTTTAAGATATCCACTAGATACTATAGATTCCTCAAGTCTATCCCTCCCATAAACTACACTAATAGCCATAATTCCACCCATTAATGCTCCACATTCCTCCCCAGCTCTCGCAATTCCGCCAGCAAATGCTGTTGCAGCTTTAAACGTTAAGTTATCCCCAACATTCAAGCTATCCTGTATAGCCTTCAACACACATTGAGAACATCCATGATATACAAGCTCGTAGTAGTAAGCTAAATCCCCTACCTTTTTAACAACATCTTCATAACTCATACAGATACCAGCCAGAATTAAATTACTAACTAATAAATTTAATCTATTAACATGATGCCTTATGAACTTGGACCATTAACACATACTGTTTCCAAATCTAGAATTCATAGAGCCAGCATGATGGCTACAACCTCTCCAGCCTTAATGTTTACTATAAAGCATATTTTATGTATTGTCTACATCATATATCTTTTAACATACATATACAATACCTACACTACTACAACAGTTACTAGAGATAAATATAGTAAGCAATAAATCAAGTCTAAGCCTCTAATCAACATCTATTAATGGAAGCTTATGAGTAGAATTAAGCATTCCAGTAAAGCCTTCAGGACTGCAAGGCTATGAACAGGTAGCATACAATAGCTAGAACCTAACATATACATCCATAAACTTAGAAACCACTAATCTAGGTAGTTCGTAAAGCTTATCTTCTCATCATAACTATAAACTAAGATTAAGAAGAGATACATCATGCTTAATAGACCCATCATCGACAATACATCAATTCATAACAAACAGGAAAAACTAAAAGATTAAGTCAAAAGCAAAATCAAATAGGTAAACTCAGAAAAACAGCACGTAATAAACAATCAATATCTAGGAGTTACTTATCAGGAAAAGATATAAACCTAATAAATAATGTAGAAATTGGGCCCGTGGCGTAGTATGGAAGCGCGTCGGCCTTCGGAGCCGATGGTCGTGGGTTCAAGTCCCACCGGGCCCGCATCCAATTGGGTTTAGAACCGAAATTTTATTGAGGACTTTATCTAATAGTTGTACTTGTACACATCAAGAAGTACTGTTACCTCTTAACTAACCCAAACGTGAAGCATTAATATATGGGCACGTGGTTCTGATGGTACAGTTAACGTTTATCTGAGGAAGCTTGGAAACTCTCTAAATACCCATGTATTTAGAGAGAGGTTTGGAGAAGTAGTGTTGCCGATGGTTAGAGATAGGAGATTCTTACACTCATAGAGGGACATTCATTTCAATAGAATTCAATGAAGAAATTAAGAGCATGTAACAGAACAGCTATCCAAACTTTGAACTCTCCATTCTTAAGTTATAAACTAAATCTTTGAAAGTATGCTTGAATATTTCTCCATTTTCATCATTTTCCT
This sequence comes from Methanomethylicia archaeon, assembly GCA_038845975.1. Lineage (GTDB taxonomy): Archaea > Thermoproteota > Methanomethylicia > CALHIW01 > CALHIW01 > CALHIW01. Next base: position 106,960 of record JAWBQF010000003.1, on the reverse strand, counting down.
TAGGTTATATAAGCTAGTCATTCAGTAAAGCTCTATAGGCTCATATCCACTGTTTAAAGCAATTTCTTCAGCTTTCCTTATTTAATTTGCTCCCCCACATCAACTGTTTAAGTAAACTATTAGTATTTAAGAATTAAACCATAAATACTCTGTCCTTACTATCTGAACTATAATTTAAAAGTCTTTATTTCTCAACTACTCTAAAGATAGGATTTGACTCTACACTATCAAGTTGTAGGCTCTTTATTTCTTCAAACTTCTTTTTATCCCTTACCTTTAACTTTTCCAGCAATAACTGAAACTCGATTTTCAATTGTTCTTTTGTAATGGTTATAGCTTCTTTTAAATTCAGGAACTCTATTTTTGAAGAATCAAAGGAATAACCTCTTCTCCTTGCTTCAAGATAAATTTGAAACAAATAAGCATTAATCAAATCAATAGGTTTCTCATATGATTTAAAAATTGTAAGCTGCGGATGATTCCTATAGCCTCTAGTTTTTCCCTCTAGAACCTTCTTTGCTAAAAGGCCTTCTCTCCAAACAGCAATCAAACCCCTACAATCAAGATATTTAGGGTGAATCAACCACAACCGCATTTAAACACCCCGACTTTTCAGTTAATAATCACTTACTAAAATTTTATCACCCCACATCTTTTATAAGACTTTAATAGGAGAAGTTAAATGTAGCGATCTAGACATGAACAAATCCTCAAGATAATCGAAAACCCGCTAGCAAAGGAGAAAGTAGAAAATCTATAGTTTTCCCAACTCCTTAACTTCACGTTTACTAGGTTAATGGTAATAACAGTACTGGAATAAATTTACAGTTTAGAGAGAATCTCACAAGCAAACTTTATACGTCATTATTATCATGAAAAGTGTTTAGCGATTTTGTGAAAAGTATAAGATGTTTAGCTAGATCACAAGCTTTATAAGATAGCTTATTATAATATAATCTACGTGATTTTTATGGAAGAGTATAAAATGCCGTTAATAGGTGATAGATTTCCTCAAATGGAGGTTAGAACCACTAGGGGTGTGATTAAACTTCCAGATGATTATAGCGGTAAGTGGTTTATTCTCTTCAGCCATCCAGCCGATTTTACACCAGTATGCACTACAGAATTTGTTGCATTCCAGAAAAGATATGAGGAATTCCAGAAGCTACAATGTGAGCTAATAGGATTAAGCATAGACCAAGTTTTCGCACATTTAAAATGGGAAGAATGGATTAAGGAAAAGCTTAACGTAGAGATAAAGTTCCCAATAATTGCAGACAATACTGGTGAAATATCTGCAAGATTAGGTATGCGTCACAAGCAGGCTGCAGGAACACAGACCGTAAGAGCTGTCTTCATAGTTGACCCTAAAGGCATTGTCAGGGCAATACTTTATTATCCAATGGAGCTCGGCAGAAACATGGATGAAATACTCCGAATGGTGAGAGCGCTTCAAATAGCTGATAAAGGCTACGCTATACCAGCCAACTGGCCCAACAATGAGATAATTGGCGACAATGTAATCGTTCCACCAGCAAACACGGTAGATATGATCCGGAAAAGAAGAGAACAAGAGAAAACTGGGGAGATAAAGTGTCTAGATTGGTGGTTATGCTATAAGAAGGTAGAGTAAAGTCCAACAACATATCTAAATATCTTCACTACATTTTTCCACGACTTTACATAAATCCCCAAGATCTGTTAAGAGACATTAAAAGATTCTTTGCATTAATTCTTTTCATTTATTGCTGGTGTTAAGTTTTGTGAGGAACTGTTTAGGTAAGTGGAAATGTTTAGAACCGACTTAAAAACTGTTATATCCCGTTTTACCTTACTGAGCTTAGGCTCCTAGTTCACCTCTACAATTTGAACTAGAAACTCTATCCTTTCTGGATGTAGAGTTCCTGAGTTCTGAGGAAAATTCTATGAAGCATGTTGATAAAGAAGTCAAACAGATCGATTTTAATCAGAACACATTCTTTAAAAGAGTCATGTCTATGATTGATTTCTTCAAGCAAGTTAATTTCAAGTTCTAGTTCATAGGGGTTAGTAGGGATGAATCTAAGGAGGTCCTAATAGGGGAAGCTAGTAACAAGAACCATTAAGTTAAGCGTGCTGAATCCATCATCTAGAGTTGAGTTAAAGAAGATAGAGGAATATATTGAGAAGAGTGAGGGTAATACTATTATACTTGAGGAAGCCGAAGAATTTAGAGATCTTGCTAGGAAATTCGTATTGGAATATGGTGAAAACCTGAAACATGGAGGTTACATATGTATGTAATAATAACACTAACAATAACAAGAAGAAACATCTAGAAAACAGAAAATAGAATAATAAGCAAGTATTATGGTAAGGTGATTGTAGAAATTAAAGCTTTAACTACGTGATTTCAGTAAAACCAATATCAGTAAGTTTAAAGCAATACTAATCATTAAAGAAGCTTTGAAAGACTTGGGTAACTAGCAAGTAAATAAATATAAATTTAGAAATACTGTATTGACTATGTATATTCTGGTTACTGGTGGTATGGGTTTTATAGGGTATAATACAGCAATTTTCTGAAGAATTATGGTTATGATGTTTTAGTCTTTGATAATCTTGAAAGAGCAGCGGGGTTTGCTTGGAAAAGACTGCATGTATAAGGTATCTTTCCTTAAAGGTAATGTATTAAATGTCAATGTTATGAAGAAAGCCCTAGAGGATGTTAATGTAGTGGTGCATACAGCTACCTAATAAATGTAGAAGAATCAATGAGGAAGACCATACTCTACTTCAGGAATAATGTAGCTGGAACAGCTAATGTAGCTAAGGCATGTCTAGATAGTGGTGTTAAGCTTACAATTTTAACCATTTTTAAATTAGGATTTACAGGGTCTATTTAAGTAGTACAGCTGTATATGGTGAACCTAAAATCCTACCTATAAGTGAAAATCATCAATTAAATTCAATTTTATCCATGGCCTTACAAAACTAATGTATGAGAAGTTTATTAAATTCTATGCTAAGCAAGACTTAAAATACGTTATACTGAGATTGTTTAATGTCTATGAACCTGGACAGAGTAGCCAATAAGCAGGAGTAGTAACATGCTTCATAGAGAACTTGAGCTATCAGACCCGCCATAGAGAAGGTTTCCACCCACTACATGCTAGTTATGGATGCTGCCTACACCTACAACTTCAAAGATGTTTGAAAACTCCTAAAGCATGCTGAAGACCATGATGAGGCCGTAGGCTTAAGAAAGATCGTGAAACATACTCATCCTCCACAGGATTGGAAACCACATCATAAGCATAGCATTCAGCCTACTAATGAGTAAGAAAATCTGCAATCCCCGTAGCGGAATGCACCTCCTCAAGGCGAGCATGACTAGAAGGCTTGAACTCACATCCAGAGAATTCGACGTTGAAATACAAATTGCCTGGATAGATTGCATTGCTAGGTGGAATAGTTGAAGTACCTAAAATATGAGAAATAAATATAGGATGCAAGTAATAATCATAATAATGTAGAGGAACATTAAAACTAACTGAGGAGCTTAACATTGAAGAAGCAGTAGAGACAAGCTAACGATCAAATAGAGCATGGAGTAACTGAAACATCTAAAAACTAAACTTTACTCAAACAGTAACAGCGAAATCCATAAAAGATGAGTGGCGTGATGGAGAATTTGCTAAGATATGGAGTGAAATCGCTAGGTTAAGGAAGGATATTATAGCTGAATTTAAGAGACATGATGGGATTCTAAGGAACATAGGCTGAGTTGGTTAGACTTAGGGGGAATATGGAGATTGGCTTTAATGTGCTTAGTAGGGAATATAACTGGAGATATGATGGCTACAGATTCAGATGCTTGCTAGATTAATAGCATGAGAGGTCTCGTAGGCAAATCCTCCTAATTTTAATTTAGTATTTTACTGGAGAAGTTTATATGGGAGGTAATAGTTTCAACCTATGATTTTAGGCTAAGTAGTATATACTTTTCCATATTGCCAATGTAATAGATATTTAAGAATTTATAAGTATGATTTTTAATACTTAGTGGAGTAGGGAATTGGGTGCTTATTGTGGGGTGGAGGATGATAGCTATTATTTTAGCTGGAGGATATGCTAAGAGGCTTTGGCCTTTAACTATGGATAAGCCTAAGCCCCTCCTACCGATAGCTGGGAAGCCTATTATTGAATATATATTGGATAGGTTGAATTTGGTAGGTGATGTAGAGCGTATTGTTATTTCTACAAATCTTAGATTTGAAGAATGTTTTAGGAGGTGGCTTAATACTAAAAATTATCAATATGTAGAGATTGTTGTTGATAAGTCGCGATGTGAGGAGGAGAAACCTGGAGCTGTAAAGGCATTAGCTGAAATTACATCAAATATTCATAGTGACTGTTTAATTATAGCTGGAGATAACTTGTTTACTACTAGCCTTAAAGGGATTATTGACTTCTATAGGGAGAAATCATCATCGATAGTTGCTCTATACGATGTGAAGAATAGAGATTTAGCTAAGCATTATGCAACAGTCCTACTTGATGAGGAGGGTAGAATAATAGATTTTGAGGAGAAACCACAGCAACCAAGAACAACTCTTATAGGAACATGTATCTACATATTTCCAAAGAGGATACTTTCAAGAATTAAAGAATATGTTGAGGAAGGCTTAGAGAAGGATCAGCCTGGGAGATTTATAGAGTGGCTTCATAGAAGAGAATCTGTTTATGGATATGTTTTGGATGGTTATTGGTGGGATATAGGGACTAAAGAATCATATATTGAAGCTAATAAATTCTTCCAACACCATACTGTAAGAGATAGCATTAAATGCTAACTTTATGGGTTAAATTAGAGTTTAAGTAAGATGTTTACTTTGATATATCTATGGGAAAAAGATGCTTGTACGATTTATTCTCATCAAAATCTAAGGCTTACAACTTAATTCTGAAATTCACATCTATAAACCCACATAGCGACTAATAATTATTCCTTAATCAGATAAAAAGGTATTAAGCCTAGTAGATTTAAAACCTAGCTTCCCATATTACTTAATTATGCTAGAACATATTATCATTAGGAGAACCTATACTAGGAGTAATAGGTTTAATTAGAGGCTTTATAAGCTATGGCTTTATTAAATGAAATATATTTAACTGTTAAGTTCGTGAGCTTGATGGTTAAATGGATTTAATATTTGTAGAGTTAATTCTAAATCTTAAATTGAAGCTTGATGAGAATACTGTTAGAAATGATGAATATTTACAAAGCTTAGCTAGTTTGGAAAAATTTTTAAGCTTAATTATTAGTTAGCTTTATGTCTGGTTATGTTAAGCCATGGATTAATGTAGTTAGGGTTAAGTTTTTCCTTGCAGGTATTCCATCAATAATTTTAGGGACCTGCTTAGCATACTACTACTATAAAGTCCTTAACATACATGTTTTCCTCCTAACTTTTCTCGGGGTTTCTTTAGCTATGGCTGGATGCTATACATTTAACGAGTACTTTGACTGGAGAAGTGGAGTGGATATTATTGTTGATGAAAAAGACATTACTCCATTTAATGCTGGTAGCCGTATGCTTCCATTAGGGCTTTTAAATCCTAAAACAGTATTTAAGGCTGGCTTTATTTTCTATATGGCTGCTATAGCTATAGGCTTATATTTAACCTTGATTTGTGGCTTCCCAGTATTGGTCTTGATGCTTCTAGGCATATTTACTGGAGCTTTATATTGTACTCCTCCGTTTATGTGGGCTTATAGAGGGATTGGAGAGTTTCTCATAGGGTTATCTTACGGTCCATTAATAGTATTAGGAAGCTTCTATGTACAGACGTTAAGCCTACTATTAAGGGAGGTAATAATTTCCTCACTTATACCAGGTATTCTCATAACCCTAGTTATATGGATTAATGAGTTCCCAGACTATGAAGCTGATAGAAAAGCTGGGAAGCTAAACCTAGTTGTTAGGATTGGAAGGGAGAGAGCAAAATACATCTATTACCTCCTAGTAGGCTTAACATATTTAATCGTAATGGTAGGTGTTACCTGTAGAGTTATGCCTTCAGCAAGTCTAATCGTACTAGCTACAATACCGTTAGCTATTAGGAACTGTATGATTTTAAGTAGGGAGTATGTAAATTCTAGAAGACTTATACCGGCTATGAGTGGAACACTTATACTATTCATTTCAGCATCTCTTCTCCTATCTCTAGGATATATTGTAGGGTGCTGAAATGCGTCTCCACAATCTATCTGAGCTAGCTCTCAGCTTTAAACAGATATCTACTGCTCTAACTTTTAGAAGAGCTACTGGATGGAGGATGAGTAGATGGATACTCTCTCTAAACAAACTGTTTAAAGTTGCTGCTGGAGCATATGGAGCTGGATGCTTCGGCTATCCCCCGCATCCAGTATTGGAGATTACAAATAGGTGCAATATGAAATGTATACATTGCGAGGTGAGGGGAGGAGAAGTAAAAATGGATCCACCTCTAGAAAACATATTTAAAATGATAGATTCAATAGCTACAGTACCTGAGTTTAAAATGCTTGTTTTAACTGGGGGGGATCCATTAATGAATAATAACATAATTGAAATAATAGACTATACTAGAAGCTACGGTTTCGAAACAGTAATAGCAACTAATGGAACCCTAATATCCGAGAACATAGCTAAAGAACTCTCCAAGAAGGGGGTTGCTGGTGTTGCTGTAAGTTTAGATTTTATTGAGCCACAACTCCACGACTACTTTAGAGGAGTACCTGGAACATGGATTAAGACGATGGAGGGTATTAAAAACAGCTTGAAAGAGAAACTTTACCTACAGGTTAACATTACCGTTTCAAAACTAAATCTTCACGAGCTTCCAAGCCTACTATACCTAGCAGATAGACTTGGAGCACATGTAATACTTCTCTACCAATTCCAACCATTCGGTAGAGGTTTAAACATAAATAGTGAAATGCTAAGTAAAAATGAAATCCTAAAAGTAATCCAAACAACAGTAAGCATACAGAGAAACCTTAACGCCTTAGTAGTTCCTATAGGTTTACCTGAATACTTTGCATATCTATCTAGGAAAATAGATAGCAAGCTATTTCATGGATGTATAGCTGGAAGAGGAATGTTCTACGTTAAATGGTATGGTGAAGTATGGCCCTGTGTCTTCCTACAGATAGGTATTGGAAACATAATTAAGGAGCCTGCTATAAAAATATGGAGGGGAAATAGGATACTAGCTAAGCTACGTAATAGGGAAAATCTGGAGAAACCATGTAAATCATGTATTCATAGAGAAAACTGTGGAGGATGTAGATCAAGAGCATATCTACTTACAGGAAACATTTTCGAAGCTGATCCACTCTGCCCATTCACTAATACAACCATAACATTTACACATTCAATCCATCATAAATTATAGAATTAGTGGGTGTTCTAAGCCTAAGCCAAATACTTAACTAAATCTTAACAATCTACCTTAAGACTGAGTTCTAGAATCTATGGTTTCCCATAGATCCTTCAAACCCATAATCTTAAGGTAAACTGTTAAGCTTAGCCAGTTATCTGGCTTAAGCTTGCTCACACCCAAATAGTATAAGTAGCTTACTCCCTATAAATATTTGTATTACAAACATGGAAAATATACCTGATATGATAACATGAATAATGAAACTATTAAAACTCCAGCTTACAAATCAATCTATGGGATATGTAGACAGCTACACTATATTGAAGAACTATAAATGTATTGTAGAAGTTCGGCATGTAACTTATTTACTATAGCTTCCTTCCTAAGCTGCTAGGTCTAGAGTACACGTAATAGTAATGTAGTAGAGAAGAAGCTCCTCATAATACAGATGGAAAGTTATTAGCAGTCTCCTCAATATTTAAGAGTTCATGTAAATAGATTAGTGAGCTAGCCGTATACTTCTTACAGTATCTACTAATCGCTATAGTAATCATAGGGATAGATGGTTGTAGATTATAAGATGTATAAACTATTCAAATATTAAAAGAGAGATTATGTCTACCCTATGTATTTTAATCTTCCATAATTAGTACGTTTTGTATTAGAATCATATTTCTGATATGAGCAGTTTTAGAGGCTATTTAAAGCCTTTTCAATAGGGTTTCTAGAGAGCTTAAATAGGTTTTAGTATACTTTATGAGTCTGCCTGAAAACTCCATAATTAATTTATAGTTAAATTATTAACTTAATTAAGTCTTAACAACATCTAAAGAGTTTTCAGATGAGTTCTATTTTAACTTAGAGTTGCAAAGTCTATATTTAAAAAATGAGGGTTTATGATTTAGAAGATATTTAAATATATGATGTTCCCATACTTCATATTGGGGTTAATGTCTTCATTGAGGAAAATATTTAGTTTATCAATACTATATCATGCTTTAATTAGGATGAGTAATGGAGAATATAAGATTTATTGATAGAATTAGGGCTTTGTTAACTTAAACATTTTATTACCTCTATTTTGGTATTGTGTTTCTAGAATTCTTAGCTTTTATCTTCTTATTAATCCATGTTCGTTTAGCTATACTATTGACTTCATAAGAATTAATACATGTTCACCATCACACTTATCCTTCATACACGGTATTAATTATTGATAGTTTATCTATCCTAATGTATTGTATAATTCCCTCCACTAATTCTAACTTTTAAATACTTTATTATGCTTTAAATTCAATATTCTACATGATGCCTTATAATAATGAACACCATCACTTAATACAATTATATTAGAACCATAGATAGCTCTAATCTTTTAATGTTAGTGATGTAAGCATACTTGTAACATCACAAACCCATACATATAGAATTTTTCTTAATAATGGCTTAAAAGCAACATAAACAATCTTCCTCATAGAGCCTAACTTATAATAGTATCATCAACTATAAAATTCTAACCCTCCTACCAAATTTGAATAGGAAGCTTAAAGATCTAAACCATTATAATATAGATACATAACTCCTAACAACAATAAAGTAGGATATCTAAAGCCATCCTAGATGAACGAATATATAATTGGTAAACAACTAGAGTAAATAGAGTTCTCTTCCTAACAAAACCTAACAACTTTAGACATACCATCACCATAAATAAGGAAGACCCAAATAAAGCTAAAGTTAACAAAGCCAGAATTGGAGAGCTTAAAGCTTTAAATGAGTATTGTAGTCGATTTAGAACTATATCTTTCCACATATATGGTCCTGAGAGATGTGGTAAAACTAGGCTTTTAAGAGAGTTTGTTAGGAGGTTTAATGATTTCTTTATGGATGGTGTAGTAGTATATATTGATGCTCTTGAGGATAAAGATGTTAGGAAGTCTTTAACATCATCTATGCTAATTGATATTTCCAAAATTGGTTTAGAAGCATCATGGATCTCCTCCAGCAAAATACTCTGCTTGGTCATGCATTATTAAGACCTATTTCGCTAATTATCGATAGAATTGCTGAGAAAGCTTTTAGAAAGAATCTTAGAGATAGATACATTCTTATTGCTATAGACGATATTGTTAGAGCTATAGGGTTAGATAGAGTGAAGCATTATGTTAAGTGGCTATGTGATCTTATGTGGAAGCTTATTGAGGATTTAGATAACATAATGGGAAAAATAACAAGAAATATGGCTAAGATTGAGGATATCTTAGTGGAAAATAATATGCTTATAAGGGTGGAGTACCTTTAGATTATGGTAAGGCGAAGCTGGACCTAGAGATCGTTTAGGAAGAAAGCATGCTTGGCAAAACACCACTATACAGGGAAACATTAAGAAGAGCTCTAAGCAAGATATAGATAGTTAAAGGGTTTTTGCTACTATGTCCAGTGTCTTTTTAATTTGTGTTACTAGTATTGGCGGTAAATCCTTAATATCTATATCCATAAATCCCCTCAATATTATTGATGTTGCTTCCTCCTCACTGAATCCTCTAGCTACTAGATAGTAGATTTCATCTTCAGCAATTTTACCTATGGCTGCTTCATGTGTTAACTCGACATCTCTTGATCTAGCTTCAAGCTGAGGTATTGCTATTATTGATGCTGATGGTGTAAGCATAATTCCCCTACATTCTAAATGTCCCTTAACCCCTCTCCCCTCACCGATTATTACTCCTCTAGATATGGCTTTCCCATTGTCTTTAGCTATTGTTTTTGAAACTATTTCCGCTCTTCCAAAATCACCTTTAATATATACTTCCCCTCCAACATCAAAGTAGCTTTTACCGGAAGCAGTTATAACAGATATTAGACTTACTCTCGAATTAACACCATTTATACGTATCTTAGGCATCATCTGTAGTGTTCTGACGGGATGTAGGTTAACATATATGCTTATAAAGGAGGCATTATCCTCAAGTATAACTCCAGTTCTAGGTCTAACATCAACATCTTCAGCCCAGGCATGCACCATAGTATACGTTAACTTCCCCCCATTCTTAACGTAGAATTCAGATACACCTACATGAAGCCCTTCAGCAACTCTAGGTGATGCACATCCAGTAACTACATGAAGCTCACTATCCTCCTCAACTAGAATTATGTTGTGAAGATTTTGAGATAGCTTACTTGTTCTCAAGTATAAACATGTCTGAACAGGAAGCTCAACTTTAACTCCTCTTCTAACCCTTACGAAGAAGCCCTCATTCCTCTTAAGCTCTGCAAGAGCAGTAAACTTATCAGTATCCACATTTAGAGCATTCCAGTAGTATTCCAAAAGCCAATCATACTCCTCTAATGCTTTACCTATACTCATAACTTCAACATCGCTTAACATAGACTTCTCCAATAATGGGGAATGATCTATCTGAATATATGTTCCAGCTCTACCCCTACCGTTCAAATCTACACCAACTATTGAAGCACGCTGAGCCAAATCATCTGTAACATGCTCTAGGGGTTTAGATTCAAACTTAAACTTTGAAACATCAATATCAGGACCAATACTTGGAGGTTTTGTTAATGCCTCCTTAGCTTTTCCTTTTACCTCCTCAATTCTTCTAGACTTGTTTAAACTCATAAACCCTTAAAGAATAGCTTACATAAAAATATAACGTTACAGGTTATGAATCTAAACATATTTAATCATTTTTGATATTGTTTCCATGAATTCCCATTTTATCTTCTCATTAATCAATGTTTCGTTTAGTCACACTATTAACTTCATGGATACATATTTATGCTCACCATCACATTTCTCTTCAATAATTACCAAATAGCCTAGTTCTATCTTTAACATACTGTATGACTTGCCTCATTAGGTTTCTAATCTCTAAACTATATACTTCATGCTTTAAGTTTAGTATTCTGTATGTTTCTCTATAGTGCTCCATCAGTTAAACTCACAAACTTGTGTGAACACCTTTCTTGATAGAGACTAAGATAGCATACAACTTCACTCTAGAATCTAGTAGTAGTATCATTAACTATTAATTCTAATATTCCTCTTATCAAGCTCAAATAGAAAACTTAAGATGAACTAGGACGATATGGATGTATAACTCTATAATAAGTCATTTCTAGATAACAAATATATAAGCATTATAAACAACCAATATGAATGAAACTCTTCCTAGTAAACCTAATAGCTTTAGCTATAGCTTCACCATGAATAAAGTGAAAAACTTAAATAAAGCTAAAGTTCATAAGATGCTTGTTATGTAATAAGTGTTATAATCTACAATTACCTTAGTCATTTCCAAAATGGATTTATTGAAATATTGATAGATATACTTTATTAGTGTTCACATGATTTATTTCACTAAGCATTCAGCACATTTCTCAAAGCCATGTTTAGCTATTTGCTCCAATATTTCATTAGGCTTACCTGAACATGCTATTCTACCATTCACTAATACATGTGCACGGTCAGCCTTAACATAATTTAATATGTATCCTAGATGAGTTATAAGTAGAGCTGATTTACTTCTCATACTTGGCTTAATGTTTAACCCACACATTTCATTAATTGCATTTGCTATAACTATGAGGTTCTCAACATCAACACCGGAGTCAGGCTCATCAAGTAGTACAAGCTCAGGGGATTGAATTAGTAACTGTAGAATTTCGGATCTTTTAAGTTCACCACCTGAAAAACCAACATTAACATCACGGTCAATAAGATCTCTCATCTTAACAAGAGAGGAAACTCTCTCAATATTAACCTCCCTGCCAAGCTTAGAAGCCATATTTAAAAGTAGATCTCTAAGCTTTACACCCTTAATTCTCGGTGGATGCTGGAAGGAAACTCCAATTCCCATTCTTACTCTTTCATACATCGACGTATCTGTTATATCCCTACCCTTAAAGTATATTTTCCCCCTAATGACTTTAACTTTAGGATTCCCTATGATAGCATTAACAAGAGTAGTTTTACCGGAGCCATTGGGGCCTAGAAGTACATGAACTTCACCAGGACCAATACTTATATTTACACCTTTCAATACATTCCTACCATTAACATTTACATGAAGATCATTAACAACAAGCAACGACATGAATACCTAATATAAGTAACATATTTAAGCATTACTATTAACATCTATTTAGATCCTCCTCCATATGATCCAGCATCCCACAACTAAAGTTAGGGATATCTATTTTGTAAAATCTTCAATTATCCTAAGGGCTTAGGAGAATTCTCCCCTTAGCAATTCAGATATGATTGAAGAATGCTTAATAGTTGGCTGGCGGATGTAGACTATTTCTATTACTGCTCTTCCTCCTATTACCTTTTAGAACGTATTTTAACAATCCTAAATGTAGTCCAAAACTAGTATAGATCAAAATCTCTAACATGAACATATATTCAGCGGAACATATCTATTAGCTTGACTCTATTAAATTTAGCTATTCTGAAACGTTGATAGCCATAAGTTAATATGGAGTTCAACTACATAATATGCTTCAATGATAGCTTCTAGTTTAGCTTATCTATGAATCTCCTCATCTAAATACGCTAGAACTACATAGTTGTTAATGCTATCTTAAGGTAATGTTAAGAATCGTAGATACATAGTACAAAATAAGGGATTAGACATGTTTAAGCCTGTAAAACTGGAATATGAGGAGGCTTATAGAAAACTTTCTCTTGAGTACTAACCGATATTAAATAAGTTTAATATGTATTCTCTTACAGCTATGTAAGTTCTCAGCTTAACTTTAGCACATATTCCAAATAATCAGTTACTAGACTTAAAAGCTTAGAGGATTATTTACAAGATGATCTACACTAATATCCTTCTTACATTTATCTATCTTAACAGTCAAATTTCCAATTCTTCCATAATCAATGATTATCCAGAATTAATATAGCTAAATTTATGGAATGTTTCTATAAGATGTAAAACTTAAATATTTAAGTTATTTTGTTAGTTATGCTTACTAATCGTCGAGCTAGGGATGTAGCTATTATTGCATTATTTAGCTTAATAATATTTATTGAGAAGGCCTTTATACCTCCTCCTTACGATAAGTTTTTCACAATACTTATTGAAAGTCTTCTTCTATGCTTAGGCTTTATAATTGTAGGGTTTTCAGGACCTATAGCTATAGGTTTGGTTTCTGGGCTCCTGGCCTCTATGAGAAGTGGACTTGCACCATTTACGATTACTCTAGCTTTACTCTACGGACTTCTGATAAGTATATTGTCTAAGGTTTTTAGGGTAAAAGCTGATTTTAATGTTAATAAGGGTAGATTAGCTATTACTGCCGGGATTGCTAGCATAGTAGTTGGGCTTTTAGGTATTTTAATTACGATAATGATAGGATTACCAATACCTACAATAGTTATAGCTTTAATATTTATAGTGGGTTTAATTCAGGGGATAATTGGCGGATACTTAGCAGCAACAATATGGATTAAAATTCTAGCTAAAGTAAAAATATAGCTATGTTTGTCTCCTATGAATGATGTATTTCAGTCTTTACCTACTATTATAAATTAATTGACTGGTTTCTCATCAGACTTATAATAGCACCACGTAGATTAAGTTACTATAAGTAGGCTATCATTCACTAGAATACAAGAACATATAGCTATTTAAACATTCTATAGCCAGCATCCAGGATCTTCAGCCATAATGTCTCCTGTTTCTTCAAATGCTCTTCCACGACATCCAGCACATATTCCCTTATATCTACATTCACCACATCTACCTTTAAGTAGATTTTCTCTTGCCCTAAGAGTGGAAAGTATAGGTGATTCATTCCATATCTTAACGATATTCTCCATCCTTACATTACCTATTTTAACCTGTAGTAGCATGCATGGTATAACATCTCCGTTTGAAAGTATGGTTATGTAGCCATTAGGCATTCCTGCAGCACATCCACGATCATAGTATGGTATTCTTCTTAGGGCTTGATGGGGGAAATATTTAGGAAGAATGTTTCTCTCCTTAAGCATTAATGGATACATTGGACATGCAGGCGTCCTAATTATGATTGGATAATTCCTCTGTGTTTCAGCAAGCCATTCCATTATTCTTCTCCTTTCATTTATGCTTAAAACTTCATCGTAACATCTATTTTTAACTCTTGAAACCTGGATTAAATCGAAGATTTCAATAGCTTCAGCTCCATAGTTTAGAGCTAGCTTTAAAATATCGGGCAACTCATCGATTACAGGCTTCCTAGCTACAATATTGAACTGGAATGGTAATCCAGCCTTCCTACATGCCTTAACCCCCTCAATAGCTTTACTGAATGCGTCTTTTTCACCTCTAAAGGAGTCATGGGTTTCAGGATTAGCTCCATCTAGGGATATTGCTACACACCCCACACCTACACTTACCATTCTTCTAGCAGTATTCTCATCTATAAGTGTTCCATTACTTCCAACAACAACTCTAATACCTCTACTTGAAGCATATCCAGCAACCTCGTAGAAGTCATCCCTACAGAGAGGCTCACCTCCATCTAAGATTAGGAGCCTTACACCCAAACTTACAATATCGTCTAGAAGCTTCTTTGCCTCCATTGTGGATAGCTCATCTGATGCAAATTCCTCTGTAGCATCACTATAACAATGTTTACATTTAAGATTACATTTCCTAGTAATAGAGTATGAAACGAGAAACGGTGGAGTAGGCATAATATTGAAACATGTAGATTAATTTAAATATTTCCACATAATAATAGCATCCTATTAAGTAGGATATCTAAGGTATTAACATTAAGGCGGGATGCTTGACTTGGCGAGGTCATGTAAACTTAAACTCTTAAAATCTTCCCCACAAGATCTGCTAGATTCTTATAGCTATATTTTTCCTCTCTACCGATTTCTTCAGATCCTCTTGTTTTAAGTCTTAATGCTTTTATAATTATTGGGGATGATGCTATGATTGAGCTTATAATTCCTGATACTAATCCTAAAGCTATTCTTCCCAGAGCTAATCCAGTAAGTCCACTAATAATTACTGTTGAAGTAACTATTATAGTTGAGGCGGTGAGCATTAATGTTCTTGCAGTTCTACTTAGAGGATACTCTACATAGATTATTCTTCCACTAGATGCGTCGATAAGCATGTTGAAATATTCACCTTTATAGCTATATTTTAACTCCCAGAATGGATAGTGGATAAGTCCATAATACTTAACTTTAACATCTATAATTTTCTTATCTCCACTACAGCTCTTTCCAGCTTCATCTATAACAGCTCTAGAAATTCTTTCACTAGCATACTTTAAGGCTTCATCATAGCTTAAGGTTGGATTATAGAATTTACCTATCCTCATAATTTCAGGCTTAAAATATATTCTACTCTTAACCGAAAACGTATGATTCCAGAGAAGCCTATCAATCCATTCCCCTACTGAAACTGCTGGAATACATATATCCATAGCTTCAGTATATTCCGCTATCTTCTCATCCCTAAATATGAATCCCCTAGAATACCTACACTCAGCCTTAGCTTCACAGTAGAAGATATGAAATGGAACATTATGTAGTAATGATGATGTTAGAAATGATGTGTTAAAATCGCTTGGAACACCATATCTTCTAGATATGAACTGATACCCTCTCCTCCATGCATATCCAACATCAAGAAGTATTGGGAAGAAGAAGTGACTCCATTCCCTCCTACTTGAAGCTTCAAACGTGTAGCCACAGTATGGACATGTAAGAATTGAAATAGTACTAGGTGCAGGGAAGGATGCGTTACAGTGTGGACATTCGAAACTTTTAAGACCCATTACTTCTCCTCCCTAACATCACTAATACTTTTAGCTGCTAATCCAGCTCCAGTAAGGATTATGACTAGGAAGAAAATAGGAATCCATAAGCTAACTTCAAAAAACCCGCTAGCAGTAATAATCATTAATAGGGATCCTGTAATAGCTGCTATTATTGAAGCTATAATATATATTAGTCTTTGATGTAGAAATACTGGTTCACTTGCCTTCAATATCGATACATCGAAACCTGAAACCGCTACCTTAAATACTCCTCCTCTAAACCTATATGTAATAATCCATAGTGGAGCTAATACAAGCTTAACATCTCTAACATCAGTTTTACAGGAGTAATAGTAGAAGCCGTGAAGCCGCTCCCTCATCTTAACATCATCCCTAACATGGTCTTCAACATCATCCCTAATAATATTTAAAACTTCATTTATAGAGTATTCAACATTTAAAACCTGAAGCTTAACATCATCCCATCTTAAAGAATCTAAAGCTACATAATCATTAAAACCCTTAGCTCTCTCACAAAGCTCATCTAAACCAAACTCTTCAACATGTCTTCTAGCATGATAAACATGTCTAATATCAGTATTAAACCTACCCCTCCTCGTAACCTTACTAGTTGTTACATTTCTTCCACTCCTCCTTGCTTCAACCCTATAACCAATCCATTCAACATCTACATTAACTGTTGAAATGTAAAGCGGAACATAAACCCCGTAAACATCTTCAATACTAATCATACTTACATATTTACTCATATCCTTATCCATCCTCATCCTACTCCAGAAACCGTTAATAATGTCTTCTCTAGGCTTTGAAGGAGCAACAAGTATTTTTACCTTAGCTTCTTCATTAAACCAGTTAACGTAACCACAATAATCACAAACCGAAAATATGGATTCAGGTGTATATGTTAATGGGGCACTACACCTACCACACTTAAACTCTAAACTCACATATCAAGACTAAACCATACTATTTAAACCTAACGTCTAGAAAACCTGTAAGCATAAATTATAAAACTATAAAAACGAATAAGCTAAATAAAAATGCTGTAATATTTCCTCCTAAGTTTAAAATGGAGGTGGAGCATACATTTTCCATTTATATCATCATAACAATCTTCAACCATCATCCTAATGATTCTATCCATAATTTAATATTTCAATTTACTTATATTTGTAAGGTAGAAATTTAGAAATTTTGTGAACTTAAGCATGTTTGATTCTCTCTATTTTAGTATTATGTTTCTATGAATTCTTAGCTTTTATCTTCCTTATCCATGTTTGTTTAGTATGAAGCAGTTGACTTCATAAGCATGAATGCTGTTCATCATTGCGTTTTCCCTCATATATAGTTATCAAATAGCTTATTTATTCTTAACTTTATGATTCTCTCTATTTAGACCTCGTAAAATATATTTGATGCTTATAGTATTTTACATGTAGCCCTATGATATTGAGATATCACTTAACCTAATTATTTTAGATCCATAAATAGCCTCCCTAATAAATAATAAAGATGTAAACGTATTCACAATATCAAATCATACTATAATATCCTCAATAACAAGTAATATACATAATCCTAACCCTAGAACTAACACTCGTAATAGCATCATCAATCATAGTAATCCTAACAATTTTAGACATAGCCTCACCATAAGTAAATGGAGACTTAAATAAAGCTAAAGCTCACAAAGTGTTACTAACAATATAGGATCATTTAGGGAATTGTTAAAACTACTAGAGGTTTATAAGCTTAATTTTTAGATAATCTTATGATTAGATATAGATTTGCTAAGTGGGTTTTTGAGAAGCTTTTCAATTCATTTATAGTTTCAGCCATGATTGTATGGGGGAAGATGATAGGTTTAAATCTATCAGGAATGAATATGCAGGAAGTATACGTAATCATCGTTCTAGCAAACATCATAGCAAGCATAATAACATATATAGTTATACCTAAACCGAAGAGACAAAATCAAGGAAACTTACATGAATAAAATAATAGATCATTCAATAATATAGCAATCCAACTAGATATAGAAAAATTTATAGATCGATATAAGTGAAGCTTCTTGATGAGTAGAACTGCCTCTTAACAATTCTTAACGATATGGGTACTTCTAGGAGGTTTAAAAGTTAAGCAGCTCTATAGGAGGAGTTCTTGTCTACCTTGACCTCGCTGGCATATTGAATAAATGAGACTCTTGAGAATACATGTAGGAATCCATATAATAAACGTGAAATAGAGGAATTTATAAGACGTGGCTGAGAGGAAGAAACTAGAAGGATTGAGGAAGCCATCATATAAAGTTAATCATATGCTTTATTGGACATGGCAACTTAATAAGTTATGTAAACTCTACTGTTTATTGTTATGTTAGTATTAGGGTTTGGTCTTGTTGGAGGTTAAGATTCTGATATAGTATTCATATTAGATGTCTAGTTTGAGAAGTAAAGTATTACTTGAGGCTCATGGGTTTATAGTAGATAAGATATCATCATTCAGAGAATAAGAGTATTCTCAGCATAACCTTAACCCAATACAAAATCCTAGATAAGAGAAAATTGAATACTGAACCTATTAATAAACTATCATTATACTACAACCACCTAAAGGTGAACTTAAGTTGCCACATCTTGATTTATTAAGCTATAACTTAGTAATGGAGACCATCTAAGATATTTAAAAGCTACGGCTAGTTACTTAAATTCTAATAATTCTATAAACTTAGTATTGGAAAATACATAGTAGCTAAATTTCATTTTTGAAGATACCATGCAATCAATATCAGGATTATAGCGATTAAAATCAGCCATGAGTAAATGTTCCAGTTAATAATTGCTGTAAAGAGCAGTATAATAATTGAAACTGATGTTAATATTTGGTTTTTCGATAGCTTTTTCATCTTACCACCTTCATTTATTATTTACTGTATTTAAAGCTTTTCTATTAGAAACATATAGCAACTAAGATGATTCGATATTTTAGTTACTAAAATTACTAGAATATGTGAGGTTATTGAGGAATCTAATGTATTCGCATTATTCTTAATAGTATCTAGGAGTAAAATCACTCTAATAATATTTATATCTAGAGGATATAGAGAACAAGTAAGCTTATTGTATTAATGTTAGTAGTAATTCTAGCATTAGTATTAAGTCCACTTTTAATTAATACTTTATTGTGTGGGTTTTGACTTTTAAGATTTATAAATACTTAGGAAGATCGTTTGAACTTATAGTTCTATTGCTTGAAGTATAGTCATGTATTTAAGAAGCTCTCTAGTTTTCTGACTTAGAATTACGTAGGACTTCTAAAAGAGTGGGGAGGTTACTTATTATTTAAGCTTCTGTTTTCGATTAAGGCGGATTCTGATCTGTAGAGATAGGTATAGAGCCCCTCCAAGAATAGCATACCTCTAACTTTATCTTTTGGGAAGTATTTATTGAGGAAAAGACTTGCATATCTATATGGAAGGAGACCTAGCTTTATCTATTCAGTTCTCTACCATATATAATTATTGACCATGTCTTATCTCCTTTAAACTATGATCTTAATTTATCAATTTCATTTCCATGTTTAGGAGCATATAAACATAATGGCTAAGCAATATAGGCTACTGGTTCTGGGTTAGATGGAAATATATATACTTTCACCTCCACTCAATTATTTCCTCTCTACGAATTCATCAAGGGCTTTCAAGGAGGTTCAGCCCCTACATTTGAAGGCTCAAAACTACTGCGACATCTCCATCCATCACTGAGCAACACTTCCTGTATTCTATCAGTCTACCTCCTATGAACAGCTGCGAGTCCTCAAATCAGCTTTTCTATAAACTCTTTCTTTACCTATAAGCTTCTATCTGTAATTTACTATATACTTGACGAACTGTATGCTTTATACTCCCATATTATATAATGTTATTTTACTGGTTATCAATCATTTCCACAGGGAAACAGCAAATATTTCTGCGGAGCGGCTTGAGCATTCGCAGCGAATATTAGCAATCTTTTCAATTTTAATTCTTGAAAAATGTTTAGAAGCCATCTCGTTGATTCTTTCTAGGTCGAAACCTAGATGGATATCACCCATTTCTGTTTTAAACTCTTCAAAATTGTGTTTACAAAGATCTATAACGATGGCTTTACCTCTACTTTTCAGAATTTCTTTAATACTTTTGAAAACTTTTTCTGGTTCAGCAACATGGTGAAGCATCAGCGTTGAAAAAGCTATGTCAAATTTGCTTGGAATTTTAAAGTATTTTCTTGCTTCTTTTACACTGCCCTTAATGTTTTCCGCTACGCCTAGAAATGGTATTATTCCAGTATTCTTCTTTTCTAATGATATGAGCATTGCTGGAGTTGCATCCATAGCATAAAAACGAACCCCTGGTAATTCTTCACATAGTTTACTATATAGTTTAACCGTGAAAAAACCAGTACCAGCACCGATATCCAACACTTTAGCATTTACAGAAATTCTTGGTGATGTAAACAAGAAATCGTAAATAGTATTAACTATTTGATTTACTCCATTTTCTCCAAAATAATTCAAGACAATTCTATCTCTATCTTCAGCTTCCTTATTTGTGAAATGTTTAACCTCCTTTATTAATAATGCGGGATTAGAAACACATAGCCTTTGAAAAAGCTGTTCAAGCTGTAACTTCTCAACATAATTTTTAAAGGACATACTACTCTACATGCTAAGTATTCCTTCAATATTTAAACTTTCCCTGTTTAAATTTGGACATAGTAACTTAAATTCACTTTCCTAGATTGTCATGGTTATTAATATGATTACAGATTCATTATATCAAGATTTAAACTTGAACTTCACGGGGAATTAAGAAATGATTTTGAAATGTATCTTTATTAACTTATTCAGAGTTAAATACATGGAGGTAATATTGATATAATAGTAAAACTTTATAAATTATTTAGGTAATAATATTTTGACGTCTATGATTTATGTTTCTAAACGTAACGGGTCAAGAGAGGAATTCGTATATGAAAAGGTGGTTGTAAGCTGTTTAAAGGCCGGCGCGGCATTGGAGGCTTCTAGAAAGATAGCTAAGATCGTTGAGGGAAGGCTTCTAGATAAGGGAGTTTCAGATATAAGTGCTATTGAGCTAACTAAAATGATTCTTGAACTGCTTAAAAGAGAGAATGAGGAGTGGTATAGAAACTGGATATTGTTTGATAGAGCTGTAAAAAAGAGGAGGACCGAGGAGGAGCTTAAATAAATCCCCATTATTTTTCATTATAGTAAACAGGTAAGATGCTAAAATAGGCAATATACTCCTAGAATAGTATTGGTATACTTACTCATTCAAGAGCTAAAGCTTTATGTCTCCCATCAAATTTAATGTAACTTAAGCTATGTAGAATGGTGGTATTTAGACTTTACGACTCTAGCTTTCTAGCTAGACTCCTAATAGGGAGGAGTATTGCTAGGAATAGATTACTAGCAATTACTGGATGTTTTGTAAGCCATGGTTTTAAGTATTTAATTCTTGGAACTATACAGTGAAGTGATTTCTTCAAAATCATACTTAAACGTGGAGATTTATTAGGAATTAAATCTATAAATGCAAGCTTATAATCTATATTATTTCTAACAAACATTATTGGAGGATGATAGAACGGTATGTTTATTATGTTTGTTTCATATTTTAAATCTAAATACCAATAATACTTACATATAAAGCTTTCAACACCTTTTCTCCTCAATACAACAATTATATCTATATCTGACCTACCGTAAACCCATTCTCCACGTTTAGCTGAACCTAAAACAAAAATTTTAAGTATGTAGTTTTCAAACTTGTTATAAGCAAACTCTTTAAAGTCTTTACAAAACATTAAGTGTCTCTTAGCCATCTAAATCCTTTATGTAACTCCATACACTAACAGTATTTCATTTTAGAGTATGGGTTCTACTATAGTTCTCCTGGAAGCTCTATCTTTAACTCCTCTAGTACAGCTATTGATTTCTTGACAGATTCGAATTCTTCAGTTACTCCTTGAAGTATTGTTTGTAATGCTTCTATCTGTTTCTTGTAGGATTCCTCATCTATTTCCCCTACAGTATATCTCTCCTCAATGCTGACAATACGTTTCTCAATAGATTTTATCTGCTGATCGATTTCGTTAAGGTAATTTCTTAATCTATCAAGTAGGCTTCTACGTCTCTCCTCGATACTTTTAGCTTCAGATTCATAGCTTCTCTTTAAATACTCAAATGTTAATTGGGAAATCCTCTTAGACTTCATAAGCTCTATAAGGGTTTGTAATCGTCTATTAGATGTTTTTATACTTTCAACAACCTTCTCAAACTCCTTAATCCATAAATGCATATCCAACACCGAAAATATATGAACCCTACAAATATAAATCTAACGTAAACATTATAGCTTCAAGTAGAATTAAGAAAATTCTATAAGTGTAAACTTGAATTTTACTACTAGTATCTTATTGGGCTTACAGGTTCAATTCCGCTTCTTTAATGAATGATATAGTTCTGTTAATCTCTTCCCCATTACTAAATGTTTCCATAGTTAATCGATTAGCTTCCAATAGATTTATAGTAATTCCAGTATCATGTAATCATGGAAATACATATGAATAGCCATCCACTAGAATATGTAAGCGATAGAAGTGTATAAACATTCAATCCATAATCAGAATCTCCATCAAACAATCAAGAAAATTAGCAACCATTACTAGTCAATAGCTCTAAAATACTAACACATCATTGATATATAGATGGAGTTATAGAATAATAAACGGAATGCTTTGTGGCTTAATTCTGAAATTTGCAAATTCAAGTTTACATAAATTACGAAAAGCTTAATAAACATTCCTATAACCATAGTATTTAATGATATAGATTACGAGAAATGAATATTAAGTCACAAAGCTAACGGAATCTATCCCTAGAATTGTATATGTTAAGCATTAAGCTGCTAATAAATAATGATAATCATACTCATAAATATATTAAGACGCTGAGTAAACCATAACCTAACATAATAAACAATAGGAAGCTGTACTGATGAAATAGAAGAAAACGCTTAAATACATGAGTAAGCATCCAGTAAATCAAGAGAAGCAATAAATACAAGTAAACCGCAAACTCTAATATAACTTCAACAACTTGCAGAACATGTTTAATATATGGGCTGGAAATCCAATACTACAATCAGCAAGCTACTTAAACAGATTTCAATAATTCTCTACTAGATCTAGTCTACAAATTACAACTTCACTAGATTTGCAATACTCATTTTTGTACAGGAAAGACTTAAATAGCTTAATATGAACGTTAATATCCGGTGGAATTATGTCCCAATGGTAATTAAAGGATTACATATCCAGGAAGCTATAGATAAACTTGTAAGAGGAGAGAGGTTAAGTAGGGATGAGATATTTAACGTTCTTGAAGAGATAAAGAATAATCATGTGACAGATACACAGATCGGCGGTTTTCTTATAGGATTAGCAATTAAGGGTGTTAGTGTTGAGGAGCTTACAGCTATTGCTGAATGGATGCGTTTAAACGCTATTGTTGTGAAGCCTAGAGTTAACAATTTAATTGTTGATGTTTGTGGTACTGGTGGTGGATTATTAACATTTAATGTAAGTACTGCTAATAGTATAGTTACTGCAGCCGCTGGAATACCTGTAGCAAAACATGGAAGTAGATCTATTTCCCATATGTCAGGAAGTGCAGATGTACTTGAGGCATTAGGTATTAACATAAATTTAACGAAGAGCCAAGCTGAGAAACTTATTGAAACGGTTGGATACGCATTTCTCTACGCTCCTCTATTCCATCCAGTAATGGGTAAGGTTTTAAAGCCTGAAAGCGAACTTGGAGTTAAAACAGTATTCTATACTGTTATAGGTCCATTAATAAATCCAGCTCACGTTAAGGCTCATGTATTAGGAGTATATAGGAGAGAGCTTGTTAAACCAGTAGCTGAAGTTCTTGCAAGACTAGGATACGTTAAGGCTCTGGTCGTTCATGGATTGGATGGACTGGATGAAGTTTCAAATACAGGACCTACACTAATAGCAGAAATCGAGAATGGTAGAGTTAAAGACATATATGAAGTTACTCCTGAGGATTTCGGGATTAAGAAGGCTAAAGTGGAGGATTTAAAACCTGAAGAGGACAATCCTAAATGTAATGCTGAAATAATAAGGAGAATTCTAAGAGGAGAGGAGAGGAAAGAGAAAAGAGACTTCCTACTTGTAAATACTGCAGGATCACTTCTTGTAGGTAGGCTAGTTAAAAGCTTTAGGGATGGGGTTGAGCTTGCCGGGAAGATTATAGATGATGGATTAGCCTATAAGAAACTTGAAGAAATAGTTGAGTCTTCATGGAGGATATAGATGAGTAGAAGTGAAATATTTAGTGATATGCGTAGACATATACTCTACGATAAGCAACGTATAGATACTAAACAGCTTGAAGAGCTTGCTGATGAAGCTAGAAAGATTATGAGGCTAAACATCATTTCAACGCTTAAATCAGTTAAGGATAGGGTTCCACTTATAGCTGAGTTTAAGCCAGCATCACCTAGAGCCATATATCGCTTCTATTATGATCCTATTACCACAATATCGGAGATGATTAAGGGTGGAGCAGCAGCCATCTCAATACTTACTGAACCCGTATACTATCGTGGATCACTATATTATCTATATGTTACCTCAAGACTATTTAATATTCCAACCTTAAGAAAGGATTTAATTATTGAGGAATTTCAAATATATGAAACTGCAGCTACAGGCGCAAGCTCATACCTCCTCATAGCAGACCAATTTGAAAAACATAGGGATATAGAGGATCTAATACAGCTTGGAAGAAGCTTCAATATGGAGCCGTTAGTTGAAATAAGTACAGCTAGAGATGCTGAAATAATATCCAGAACTTCCACAAGACTTGTAGGAATAAATAACGGTGAGGGGGAGGATAAAGATCTTAAGAAGACGGAAATACTTTCGGAAATGGTTAATGCGGAATTCCTAGTAAGCGAGTCAGGGATAAGATGTGTTGATGATGTTAAGTTCGTAATGAAGTATGCCGATGGAATACTTGTTGGAACAGCTATAAGTGAAGCTAGGGATATAAGAGGTAAAGTTATGGAGCTATGTTTACTAAATCAAGAGCTACATGAAACAGCTAAATAAATCATACTTAACCTAGATAAACCACTAATATGTTGGAAATGTCGTATGATTAAGTGGGATTAATATGACCTTAAACTTCCAGAAAACCATTAACCATAAACCAGAAATAATAAGGATTAAAAACAGAAAATTCCCTTTGGAGTTCTTCGTAAAAATCCATCAACACTATGATTACATCCACATTCTAGAATCTCTTACTGAACCTGAGAATCTTACGGAATACTCCTTCATAGGCTTTGATCCTAAAATAATTGTAATAGTGAAGAATGGAAGAGTTATAGTACAGGATAGAGTAGATACCATATGTATGGATGATCCTCCAATCTCAGTAAAGGAAATTACTGGGGGCATGCTATACGCTACTGGAAGAAGATTCCAAGTATAGCTATAGATGACTAGGTGAACGTACTTGAAGGGAAGGTTTGGAAGATATGGTGGACAATACATAAGTGAGGTTTTAATGCAGGCCCTCATAGAGCTTGAAGAAGCATTCGAAAAAATATATCCAACACCAGAGTTTCAAGAGGAGCTTATAGAGCTCCTAAGAGATTACGGTGGAAGACCAACACCACTCTACTATGCGAGAAACCTCAGTAGATTTGTAGGCTTCAAAATATATTTGAAGAGGGAGGATTTACTTTGCGGCGGATCACATAAGCTTAATAATACTCTAGGGCAGGCTCTCCTAGCTAAAAAAATGGGTAAGAAACGTTTAATAACTGAAACTGCTGCTGGACAGCATGGCCTAGCTACAGTTATGGCTGGGAATATATGTGGTCTTAAAACAGAAATATTTATAGGCGTTAAGGATATTAAACGTCAAACAGTTAACGTTAAGAAGATGAAGCTTCTAGGAGCAAGAATAAGACCTATAAAAGCAGGGGAAGGTGTTTTAAAGGATGCTGTTTCGGAAACCCTTAGGGAATGGGCTTCATGCCAGAAGACAACACATTACCTCATAGGATCGGCTGTCGGCCCACATCCATTTCCAACAATTGTCACATCATTCCAAAGCATAATAGGAAAGGAGACTAAACAACAAATACTTGAGAAGGAGGGGAGACTACCTGACGCTATAGTAGCATGTGGAAGCGGTGGAAGTAATGCTCTCGGCATATTTAAGCCATTCATTAACGAGGAAAACGTTAGGCTATACTTTGTTGAGGGAGGTGGGGAAAACCTTAATGCTGATAATAGTGCAGCTGCCTTCCAGCTTGGAAGACCGGGAGTTCTCCATGGAAGCTTAATGCAGATCCTACAGGATGAGTATGGACAAATAAAACCATCAAGAACTAGAGCTGCTGGACTAAATTACCCTGGAAGAGGGCCTGAAATATCATATCTCTGCGAGATCGGGAGAGTTAAGCCATGCTATGTTTTTGATAATGATGTTTATGAGGCGGTGAAAATAATGTGTAGAACAGAAGGACTTATACCAGCTCTTGAAACAGCACATGCCATAGCATACGTGTTAAACCATAGGGAAGAATTTAGCCATGATGAAATAGTCGTTATAAACCATTCTGGAAGAGGAGATAAAGACCTAGACACTATTTTAAGGAGTTTCTATGGATCTTGAAGAGAAACTCCAAGAGTTAAAGAAACGTAAAGAGGGTGGACATATAGCCCATATATACTATGGAGATCCAAACGAGGAGTTCTCAATTAAACTTATAGAAACACTTACCAGTAATGGAGTGGACATCGTAGAGTTCGGAATTCCCTTCTCAGACCCTATAGCTGACGGTGAAGTATTCCGGGCAGCATGTGAAAGAGCTTTAAAAGCAGGCATAACGCCGAATAGATGTATAGAGGGAATTAAAAAGCTTAGAGATTTAGGATTAGAAATGCCTATAATAGTTACTACGTACTTCAATATCCCATACGTTATGGGCTTCAATAACTTCCTAGATAAGATAAAACGAACTGGAGCTCAAGGAATCTTAATTCCAGATCTACCCATAGAGGAGGCTAAACCCTTCCTAAACATAATTAGAGGAAGAAATTTAAACCTAATTCTACAGGTTTCACCAACAACATCTAGAGAGAGACTTAGAAAGATAGTAGCGGAGGCTTCAGGCTTCATTTACATCATAGGAATCAAGGGAGTTACAGGATCAAAAATAAGGAGCTGGAAAACAATAACAAACCTAATAAGAAACGTAAAGAAGGAAGCAGAAATCCCAGTAATGGTTGGATTCGGAGTATCTAGAGGAGAACATGCTGAAACCATAGTATCAGCTGGCGCGGATGGAGTTGTTGTGGGAAGTGCTTATGCAAAAGTATATTCAGAAAACTTAAACAACCCCTTTCAGAAACTACCTGAAATAGCTAAGCTTTCAAGCGAAATAAAGATCGGCTGCATTAATGGATATAGAAATAGGAAACATTAAACCCATGCTCTCAGGCTGACATTAGGTTCTCATTAACTTAATGCTCCCCATCAACTCCAGCAATTTAAACGTAACAAAATACATAATAGGAAGCTTTAAAGCTAAGGAAATATTAGTAAATTAAGTGGCTTAAGGATATGGAGTATCAGCATTTCCTAGTTGAGGGGTTTAAACCCTTTGATCCTCTAGAGTTAGCGAGGAGAACAGAAGCCATAGTTACTAGGAGGGGCCCAACGGTGTTGAGGGGAAATATACTGATTTCTACTCAGTTCCTGTTTATAGGGGTATTGCTACCGGTTATGCTGTTGGCTGTTGTTTACGATACTTCTATTGTTGGAGTAACTGGTCAAGAGACTTCCCTGAAATTTTTGGGGAATTCTACTCCCCAAGAAATGCGGCTGAAAAACTTCTAGAGGCAGCTGAGAAGGGTATAATATATACTCACCATACTGGAGATTAAAGATACCGAAAATCAATAAGCTCCGCCTATCTGGATGTGAGCCTACTATCGGTAAGGAACATCTTTTCACTCTTCTGGAATATGTTGAAAATCTAAACTTCCCATTCTATCTTGAAACAAACGGTATAATTCTCGGAGCTGATAGAGACTATGTAAGGAAGCTATCAAGGTTTTCAAGCTTCATCTATGTTAGGGTTTCATTTAAAGCTGCAACTCCGGAAAGATTTACTCAGAGAACAGGAGCATTAGGTGAATATTATGAATTACCATTTAAAGCCTTAAAATACCTATTAGATGAAGGAATCCTGCAAGAGCATCTGCAATGACGGATCCGAAAATAATGCCTAAGTAGGAGAGGAAAATATTAATTGAGAAGCTAATTGAGATAGATCCAAGATATTCAAGGGGAGAATTAGAGGAGGAATCCATAGATGTCTACGATACAACAATTAAAAGAATTAAAGCATATCATGATAGAAGCTATGCAGAGAGGCTTATGAGAGAAATTGTAAACATGAAGAATAAGTATTACACATAGGATTAATTTCCTCTGCAAATGTAAGCACCACATATAATTGAATGCAAAGCTTAGAAATGTTTAAAAATAATCTTGTGTTATAATGAGTAATGTCTTCAACTAGTATTTCATGGAGTGATATTGAGAAAATCATTAAGAAGACAGTAGAGAAATCTAAAACTAGAGAGATGAAGACCATGGCTAAAGCTATTGAATCTCTAGCAACATATATGAAAAATGGATTTGAAGCTATAGGAGCTAAACTTCTTGAACACTCAAAGAAATTTGAGTCCTTAACCAACGAGATAGCTGAACTTAGAAAAGAGCAAATAGCACTTAGAAAAGATTTTAGAAGTATGCTTGCTAGACTTGGCAGAATTGAGAAAACTTTGGAGAAGCTTACAGTAGATGTTGAAGATGAAGCTAGATCAGTAGTTAAGCATAGACTTAAGGAGATGGGTATTAATGTTGAGATTACATCTTTAACACTTCCAGATATTGAAGTTAATATTTATGGCGTTTCAGATAATCTATGTATTGTTGGTGAAGCTAAGGTTAGAGCTGGAGTGAAAGCTATAAATGAATTAAAGAGAAAACCAAAGAAGTTAAGGGAGAAGTATCCAAATCTACTTAGAGAAAGAATTATACCAGACATTTACACGTCGCTACCAATGTCTGAACTAATAGAGAAAGCAAGAAGAGAAAACATATGGCTACTAAAGGCAACAGAACAGTTTACAAAACCCAATATATAGTAATTAATAGACGTCATAAACACTATAATTCTAATCTTATAGCTAAATACAAATAGCCTAGTTAATCATAACTCTAATTTACTGTGAGGTATAGATAATACCATTAAGTTAGTATATAGTAACTCATAAAGTTTAGGATTTAACTTGATCGTACCGATTATAGGAAAGTATTTATTCTAGCTATGTAGGAAATCCTATGAGAAGTAAGCTTTGGGAAGTTTCTAAATCTCTAGTTAAGGTGGCTTTAGGAATAGAGAAAGCAGATCTAGCTATTCTTAACTCAACTCTTGTTAACGTGAATTCTGGAGAGGTTCTGGAGGGTTGGGGAATAGCTGTAAAGGGGGATAGAATTGCAAGTATTGGGGATATATCTCATACAGTAGGAGATAATACCATCATTATTGATGCGGAGAGGAAATATGTGGTTCCAGGATTTTTAGATGCTCACGTTCATGTTGAAAGTAGTATGCTAAATCTAACAGGATTTGCGAAAACTGTTTTACCGAGAGGAACTACAACAGTCTTCATAGATCCACATGAAATAGCAAATGTACTAGGACTAGATGGAGTAAAACTTATGATTATGGAGGGGAAAAATCTTCCTCTTAAGGTTTTCATAACTGCTCCATCATGTGTACCAGCAAATCCGATGTTTGAAACATCCGGAGCATATCTTGGACCAAGAGAAGTAGAGGAAATGCTTAGCTGGAATGAGGTAGTAGGGCTAGGGGAAATGATGAATTATCCAGGAGTTTTATCAGTAGATATGGAGGTGTTTGAAAAGATAAATGTTACACATAAAATTGGAAAAGTAGTTGAGGGGCATGATGCAGGCCTATTAGGAAGAGATCTTACAGCTTATGTTGCTGCTGGAATTTCATCATCTCATGAATTAACAAGGAAAATAGATGCGGTTGAAAGACTGAGACTTGGCATGTATGTATATATGAGGGAGGGATCTGCTTGGCTTGATGTAGCTGAAACAGTAAAGGCAATAACAGAGACGAAAATAGATTCAAGACATGCCTGCCTAGTAACAGACGATAGGGAAATAAACTCCATACTGAAGCAGGGACATATGAATCATGTTGTAAGAAGAGCAATAGAGGAGGGAGTTGACCCTATTAGAGCAATACAGATGGCTACAATAAATCCAGCAGAACACTACAATCTAGATAGAGAAATAGGAAGTATAGCACCATCTAAATATGCCGATATTCTTATATTGAGGAATCTAAGCAGGGTTGAAGTTGAAACAGTAATTGCAGATGGAAAAGTAATTGCAAGAAATGGAAGGCTATTAGCAGATTTGGAGAAACCGAAATATGAAGAAAAACATTTAAAAACAGTAAATATAGGAAGAGAAATAAAAACGAAGGATCTTGAGGTAAGAGCCCCTATTGAAGAGGGAAAAATTGAAGTTAGAGCAATAGAAGCAATTGAAGGAAGCGTATTAACAAGAAGCTCCATAGAAGAGCTACATGTTAACAATAGCATTATCCTACCTGATGCTGAGAGAAATATATACAAGATTGCCGTAATCGAGAGACATAGGGGGACTGGAGAAATAGGACTTGGATTCGTAAAAGGCTTTGGATTTAAGCTTGGAGCAATTGCATCAACAGTAGCTCATGACAACCATAATATATTAGTAATAGGTTTAAGAGATGAAGACATGGTAATGGCAATAAGAGAACTTGAAAAAGAAGGAGGTGGAATAATCACCGTAGATAAAGGGGAGAAGCTAGCATTCATTAGGCTTCCCCTAGCTGGACTCATGTCAATAGAGGAGCCTGAAACAGTTGCTGAAGAACTTGAAAAAACATATAAAATATGGAGGGAGAAAGGATGTAGATGGATTTCCCCATTCATGACAATATCTCTACTAGCTCTAGATGTCCTACCTGAACTAAGAATAACTGAGAAAGGACTCATAGACACAGTAAACTACAGGCCAGTAAGCCTTATTCCATAGTATTCAAGAATTGGGGAAATCATATATAAGATAAATTGTTAATATGTTAAACTAAAACTACACTCTACAAAGCTAAAATAAATACTACATAATGTATATGTTGAATTAACTAAGTGTTAAGGAATAGATGTATTGCAAAAAAGATTATTTTGGTTTATAGAATGGATGTATTGCAGTATCCCTCTTAGCAAGCACTTCATCAATAGATGGTTCACATATTAATGCTCTTTTTAAAGCTAACTTTACAGCATCATAATTATACTTAAAAACCTTATCTGGATCCTTAGCATTAGGATGAATAAATAAGCCACATATAATTACAATATCCTCAACAATATGTTTTGGAATTATATTTTCAGCAACAGAATCTATAACAGCTTTAGCTATTGCATACTGAGCTGGGCCGAAAGCTAGTTCAGCTTGCTTCATATTCTTAATCGTTACCTTAGGAGCAATGAGAGTTACAGGCTTTACTAGTAGATTTGGAGCTAAAACAGCAAATAGTGTTGTATGCCCCGGGTTTTGAGAAGCTAATGCAGCTGCAAAAGCTACACCAACAGTCCATCCTTATCTCCAACTATTAAGTCAATATGAGCTATTTCATCCCCCTCCCCAACTAAAGCCTCACCTATACGATAACCAATATGATGTGGAGGCATAGCAATATAAATTTCATCAATTAAATATAAATTTTACTATACTTTCTCAGGCTTTGTTAACTTAATCATGTTTTATTACCTCTATTTTGTTATTGTGTTTCTAGAATTCTTAGCTTTTATCTTCCTTATCCATGTTTGTTTAGTATGTATATTATTGACTTCATAAGCATTAATGCATGCTCATTACCGCATTTATCCTCATGCACGGTATATAATTATCGAATAGCTTAGTTCTATCCTTAACATACTGTATTATTCCATCCATTAATTCTAACCTCTAAACTATATAATGTTTAATTTTAATATCTTACATGATGCTTTATAATAATGAGCTCCATCACTTAATACAACTATATTAGAACCATAGGTAGTTTTAATCTTTTAAGGAATGTTAGTGATGTAAGTATGTTGCAATATCGCAAACCCATACATATAGAATCCTCCTCAACAATGGCTCAAACGCAACATAAACAATCCTCCTCATAGACCCCACACTAATAATAGTATCATCAACCACAATCCTAACATCCCTCCCATCAATAGAAGATTAAGATAAACCATGATAATATAGAATAACTCCTAACAACAATAAGCTTAGAATATCTGAAGCCATCCTAGAAGAACATGAATGGGAATAATATATAAGCACCATAAACAACTAGAGTAAATGGAGTTCTCTCCCTAACAAATCTAACAACTTTAGACATACTAACACCATAAATAAGGGAGAGAACTCCCAAATAAATCTAAAGTTAACAAAGCCATAAATAAGGAAGAAAAGTTTAAATAATTTTGTGATAATTTCTTAAAGGAGAATGTTGCATGTCTAAGATAGAAGAAAATGTGGGTGAAGAGATTCTGAAGGTTTTGAAGGATATAAAGATGCTATTAGAGCCTAAGCCTGCTCCACCGCCCAAAAAAAGCCTATGGAATGAGTTCATAGACTTCATTTCTAAATATAAAGTGTTAGGGCTTGCTGTAGCTTTCATCATGGGTGTTTATGTCGGTCAAGTTGTACAGTCGCTTGTCAAGGATATATTAATGCCACTAATAGGGTTAGCACTTCCTGGCTTGGGAAACCTATCCACTTTAAGAATCGCTGTTCCACCAACAGCCTTAGACCCCCAAGGAAACCCAATAGATCCAAACTGGACAGGACAACTATTTGGCATTGGAAACTTCCTTGTATCCATAATAACATTTATTATAGTGGCCTTTGTAATCTTTCTAATAGTGAAAATAACCAAAAAATGGGGCATGGAATAACATTAACCCATTTTTTCCCATGGTTATAGAACTATCCTTATAATTTAGATAACATCTAAAATAAATAGGTTCTTTCCCTAATAAACCTAACCATACCATCATAAATAAGAGAAATTTAAATAAAGCTAAAATTCATAGAACGTATTACTGGTGCATTAAATATTTAAAGCTTATAGAATTTTAACTTATGACTTCATATGCTATATCTAAAATTATAGCCTTAGTAATCGTAATAGTAATCATTATATCTATAGTTGCAGTAATGGTTATGATACCTTCTAAATCACCAATATCTCATACATCACTCACCATAACCTCTAAATCTTTAACAATATCCCCAATTACCATTACACCTGTTATTATGGGTTTTTCTGCTTTTAGAATTAATGGAGTTGAGGTTCATGTTTCTCATGGTAATGCTTCCCAATACATGTTACCGCTAGATCTAGATAAAGTATTGAATTTCAATGATGTTTCCAGTAAGCTTAAATTAAGTAGTGAAGCTATAGAGAAGCTTAAAAGTAATGGTTTTGTTGTTATAGGCAGCTCCTTTAACGATCTCTTGGACATCTATATGTATATTCATGATTTAGGTATACCGATATACATTTCATCAGATTCTATTTTATTTATTTATCATGCATTCTTCAATCAGCTTTTAATAGATATGGAGCAAAATAGGTTTTATCCATTGCTAGAGAAGCTTCTTAAATCACTTATAGATGAGATTTTAAGGATAATTGATTCATTAACTCAAAATATGCTTGTAAGAGAGGCAGCTGAAAGAGATCTTGCATATCTTTCCGTAGCCTATAAGCTTCTAAATCCTAGCTATATAGTTCCCAAACAAGTTTCAGGAATTGCTGATATGGAGTTGAGGCTTATAGATAAGGCTGAGGATACTGAGGCTGAAAGCCCAATATTCAAGTATATTGAGGATTATACTCAATATAAACCTAGAGGACACTATACGGTTAACGACACGTTGAAGAGGTATTTTAAGGCGATGATGTGGCTTGGAAGAATGAGGTTTGAAGCTTCTGATCCGTTTAATCCTGAACTTGCTAGGATACAGACTGCTCAAGCATTAATTCTAACATACCTAATACTTACAACAAAAATTTCAGGGGAAACTGCTTTAAGTATTTGGGAGAAAATATATGTTCCAACAGCATTTATAATTGGAAAATCAGATGATTTAACCCTATACGATTACATTGAGAAGGCTATGGAGATATATGGTTTAAACTTTAATCCAAACATGATTAGTGATGGAGATAAGCTTTCAAGATTCCAGGATGAAATTGTTAAGCTTGACAAATCCAGAATAGTTAATGTTCCAATATATCCTCAAGAAAGAGTTAGAATAGCTGGCTTAAGATTTATGGGTCAGAGGTTTATTATAGATGGATACATACATCAATCACTATGCTATCCAAACATTTATAGATTTATGGTTAAGGGAATGGATATAATGGCTGCTCTAGGATCTGAAAGAGCTGAGAAATATCTTGAGGATGAAAAAGCAAAATATAAAGGATACTCTGAAAAGCTTGAGGAAATGAAGAAGTTTGTAGAGAGCATTACTGGTAGAGAATGGACTGAAACACTATACATGAATTGGCTCTACACAATTAAAGCTTTACTAAGCCCGGTTCCGGAGGGATATCCAAGCTACATGAGGACTGAAGCATGGCTTGATAAAAGCCTAAGTACAGCTCTAGCAAGCTGGACTCAGCTAAGACATGATACAATACTATACGCTAAACAACCATATGCTGCAAAAGTAGCCCTACCGCCAAAACCACCACATTACGGCTATGTTGAGCCTAACCCTCTACTATACTCAAGACTTAAAAACCTTGTAGATGCTACATCAACCGGGCTAAAGAATCTGAATCTCATTAATGATGTATATGGTGAAAAGCTAGGTAAACTATCTCAAATCCTTAGACTACTGATCAACATATCCATTAAGGAGTTAAATGGAGAGAAACTGAGTGAAGACGAGGAATACCTAATAAAATCATACCATGATCAAATAAGAGATTTATTTAGAGACTTTGTAGGGAGGGTGAAGGATTCAAGAATAATAACTGATGTCTTTACAGATCCAAATAGTAGTATGGTGCTTGAAGTGGGAACAGGATACTTCGACATAGTAATAGTTACATATATAACTGAAAACAGTAAAACATATTTAGCAGCAGGCTCAACGATGAGCTACTACGAATTCACATGGCCTCAGAACGATAGATTAACAGATGAAGCATGGAGGGAAATGATTAAGAATAAGGAAGCTCCACAACAACCAGAATGGATTTACAGTTTCAAACATTATTCTTGTTATTCTAAAGTAAGTTAACTATGGGTTTGCAAGTAATACATTGAATACTATAGTTCCCCATCCTGCCCTTTCCTATTTAGAACTTTACTAAGCATTTATGGGATACATCTTCGTGATTGGCTTGGCTTACAGTCACTTCAAGAAGACCTTTATATAGAGTTCTAACTTTATCTCTCAGTGGAATGGGAGCTAATCAATACATCTTAAATTGATTTAATTCATGAACCAGAATGGAAGACATGGGGACTTCATATAATCTTGAATAAGCTTTTAATTTCAGGTATGAGAATTATAATGCTTAAACTGTATCACTAACTTTACTCATGTACTTACTAAATCCATGATTTCACATACTCTACATTTATCTCTTGATGTTGGTTCTCCACAACTTATACAAGTTTTGAAGTATGTCTTGCTTAACTTACTGAATTGTTTACTCAGTTTATCCATTACTGACATTATTGAAAACTTAATTCCAGGATATCTACGTTCAAAATCATTTAACATAAACCTTATTTCGTCACGCATTGATAGATGAACATAGGGACATTCAGTCTCATAGAGCTTAAATCCTTCAAGAAAAGCATAAAAAGCAATTTCTTTCTCCGGTATATATCTGAGAGGTTTTATTCTTGGTATAAATCCTGGAACAACCTCCATTGAAGCCCCGAAACGGAATAGTTTACTGTAATCTCCTCTCATTATGTTCATTATGAATGTTTGAACTTCATCATCAAGATTATGGCCTGTAGCTATCTTTGTAAAGCCGTGGTCTTTAGCAAATGTATTCATTATTCTTCTTCTTAAAACTCCACAGTAGGAGCATGGTAGTAGCTCCAGCTTCTTCTCCTGAATCCTACTCCATAGCTCCTTTAGCGTATAGCCAACATATTCCTTAAAGGATACTATGTAGTGAGGGATTTTAAGATCTTCACATATCTTCCTAGATAACTTCAACCCCTCTGCTCTATAGCTTCTAGTAGCTCCCTCATCAATTGTTAATACAGCTAAAGTAACACTTGGAATTCTACTCTCAATCCTCCATAAAGTCTTAAGTAGAGTTAACGAATCCTTACCTCCTGAAACAGCAATAAGAATAGAGTCGTTATGGCTTAGAAGCCTATACTTTGATATTGTGTTTTTAACCTTCACTTCTAATGAACGTTTAAAGCAAAACCTGCAAAGCATTTCACCTGAATAAGATCTTAAATATACTGCTTGCCTCCTCCTACATTTTGTACACTTCATTAGTACAGATTAATAGATCTAACTAATTAACTTTACACTAATTAAACTATAATTTACCATATGATAAACTTACTGAGGCTTTGTTAACTTAAGCATGTTTATTACCTCTATTTTGGTATTGTGTTTCTATGAATTCCTTAGCTTTTATTTTCCTGTTAATCCATGTTTGTTTAGTATGTATATTATTGATTTTATAAGCATTAATACATGTTCACCATCACATCTATCCTTCATGCATGGTATGTAGTTATCGAATAGCTTAGTTCTATCCTTAATGTATTGTATTATTCTCTCCATTAATTCTAACTTCTAAACTATACAATTCATGTTTTAATTTTAATATTCTACATGATGCTTTATAATAATGAGCACCATCACTTAATACAACTATATTTGAACCATAAATAGCTCTAATCTTTTAAGGAATGTTAGTGATGTAAGTATATTTGCAACATCACAAACCCATACATAGAGAATCCTCCTCAATAATGGCTCAAACGCAACATAAATAACCTTACTCTTAAAACCTACTTACAATAGATCAACCATAACAATCCTAACATCCCTCCCATCAATAGAAGATTAAGATAAACCACGATAATATAGAATAACTCCTACAACAATAAACTAAATATCTGAAGCCATTCTAGAAGAACGGAAATATATAAGTAATAAACAACTAGAGTAAATGGAGTTCACTCCCTACAAACCTAACAACTTTAACCATAATTCACCATAAATAAGGGAGAGAACTCCCAAATAAATCTAAAGTTAACAAAGCCCTTACTGATAGGGTAAAACTCATAAGTTTGGAAGAGAGTATATATTATGGTGAAATTTAAGAAGGATTTCAGAGAAGCAAAGCTCTATGCTCCTCCAGAATTTAGGCTTGAAGCTCAAACCATAGAGTATAGGTTTGATCCTTTAACTGGAATACGTAGTAGAATAAATGTTAAGAGAGCTTTAAGACTAAAGCAGGTGGAAACTAATGTTGATGTTATGGGCTTTATTGAGAAAACAAGAGTTAATTGCCCCTTCTGTCCTGAGAACATAGAGAGGAATACACCTTTATTCCCTAGAGATATTTGGAGGAATGGTAGGATAAGGGATGGATACTATGTTTTCCCTAATCGTTATCCTTTCGCTGAGCATCATGCTGTTGCAGTAATGACTAGTAAACACTTTCTAGAACTGGATGAGTTTACACCAGAAATGATTATTGATAATATACTTGCATGTGTAAAGTATGTTATGAGAGTTAATAAAAGACATGGCAGGGTAAGATATCCATTATGGCTATGGAATCACCTACCATCAGCTGCCGCATCAATTATACATCCACATACGCAGGTAATAGTTGATAGAAAACCAACAATACAGCAGAAACTTCTTTTAAAGAGGAGTAGAGAGTATTTCAACAAGAATGGAAGATGCTACTGGATTGATTTAATTGAAGCTGAAAGAAATGGTGATAGATGGATTGGGGAGAATAGATCCATAGCCGCTATAGCTAGTTTTGCTCCTCAAGCCAATAGGGAGATTCAGCTCATATTTAAAGATATATGTAGCTTAACAGATATAGGTAAACAGGAGGCAAGAGACCTCGCTGATTTCATATCACTAATCTTGAAATTCTACAAGAAGGATGGTGTAAACTCATTTAATATCTCAACATTCTCCGCAGGTATAGGGGATAGCTTAAAATACTATAGGTTAAATTTAAGAATAGCTTCAAGACCATTATTTAAACCATACTATACAGCCTATGGTGGCGTACTTGAAATATGGCATGGTGAATGTGTAATTGAAACACTACCTGAAGAAGTAGCTCAAAGGCTTAGGGAATACTTAAATCGTAACAGATAAAATGTTAAAATACTGTTAAGTTATAAAGCATGTTAGAAATATAATTTTAATTATGT
This sequence comes from Methanomethylicia archaeon, assembly GCA_038845975.1. GTDB lineage: Archaea > Thermoproteota > Methanomethylicia > CALHIW01 > CALHIW01 > CALHIW01. Next base: position 67,997 of record JAWBQF010000003.1, on the reverse strand, counting down.
AAACATATAATTGAAAGCTCCATAAAATTATCTTTTAACCTGCAGAAGGCTTAAATAGTAGTTGGTAATTGATGTCTTATGAAGGTAACTATACCTCAACTTCTAAATATGAAGAAGAATAGGGAAAAGATTACGATGATTACTGCTTACGATTATCCTACAGCTATACTTGTTGATCAGGCAGGTATTGATGCTGTTCTTATAGGAGATTCTGTAGGGATGGTTATGCTCGGATATTCGAGTACACTACCTGTAACTATGAGAGATATGCTTCACCATGTAAAAGCTGTGGTTAAAGGAATTAAGAGGGCTTTTATTGTCGGGGATATGCCCTTCATGTCTTATAGTAGTATAAGAGACGCTGTAAGGAATGCTGGCTTACTCATGAGGGCTGGATGTGATGCCGTTAAGGTAGAGGGAGGAGCTGAAATAGTGGAGATTGTAAGAGCTATTGTGAATGCAGGTATTCCCGTCATGGGTCATATAGGCTTAACTCCTCAACGCTATGCTCTACTTGGAGGGTATAGAGTTCAAGGTAGGGATGTAGAGTCGGCGGAACGTGTTATTAGGGATGCGGAAGCTCTTGAAAAGGCTGGGGTATTTGCAGTTGTACTTGAGCTTGTAGCTTCCGAAGTAGCTAAGGTTATTACTGAGAAACTAAGTATACCAACTATAGGTGTTGGCTCCGGTCCATACTGTGATGGACAGGTTCTTGTAGTAACAGACATTCTTGGATTAACAATGTGGATGGAGAAGCCAAAGTTTATTAAGCAATACATTAATCTTAGCGAAGTTATTCTTAACGTATTAAAAAGCTATAGTGAAGATGTTAAGTCAGGAAGATTCCCAACAGATGAGCATAGCTACCATATGGATAATGAAGAATTTAGAAAATTTCAATCTAAACATTCACCATAGACTAGTATAGCTAAGCTAATATGGAAAACTTCATGAAGAAGTTTAAACATGAATAAGCTTTAATGAGTAATAGGTATTTTATCCTTAATATAGTTGTAGCATCTAGTTCCTTTATGTATAATTACCCTATTAAAATCAATGATATGAATAACATCATATCTAAAAGCTTTAAAGTAATCGCTTAGAAATCTCCTGTGACATCTCCATGGAAGCTTTTCGCAACACATTAAACATATGGATAAGTCATTATTCACCATATTTATAATCTCTTTAATTCTGAATTTAGCGTTTAGGCTCGTAAGTATATGTGTTATGTATGATCTATATGTCAGTGAACTCGTACAATTAATATCTTGAAGAGGCTTCACATACTTAGCAATACCTAAAGCTCCAAGTTCAGGAAATGAGTAATATTTAACTCCATAACTTGATAATTTACTTAAATTATCTCTACTAAACCATGCTAGTTTTGAATGGGGATATCTTCTAATATCAACCAATACATTTACATTATTTCTCATAAGCAAATTCATAAAATCATTAAAGCTCCTATTTGAATGCCCAATCGTATAGATAGGTTTAGTTTTCCCTAGATAGTTAAACCATTTACTAACCATTTAGATACCTACTAAATCCTAATTTACATATTAATATATCTTAGCAAAATAGGTATTGCCAGATTATCAGTATTAACGGCTAATTTTAGTTTTTTCTTATTACTATGAAGTATTCTACAGTGCTTAAATGTAAGAGTTAAGAAACATAGAATGTATATCTTGTAAAGAGGATGTGTAAAGTAATTTAATATCTACTATACTCTAGATGAAAAGTCGAGATAAGCGTAGCCGACAAAACAAGACTCTATCATACTGAATAAGCTGTCTCCAACTATTTGCGGTAAAGCAAAGATAAGGACGCAAAGCTATTAAGGAAAAAGCTAATTGAAGGAGAAATTGGAGAGTTAAGGAAATAAGAGTTGCTAACTGTGACCGTAATAGAAATTCCGCATTGAATCTAGATTTTTGAGAGGATGCTTAAATATTTCTCCATTCTCATCATTTTCCCCTCAGGCTGAATAAGCCAAGTCATCCAGCAAAGCTCTATAGGTCGATATCCACATCTTAACGCAACCTCCTCAGCCTTCCTTATAAACTCAACATCATCGTTAACAGGCTCTAATTTAGCTTTAACTAAAATCTCATTTATAACCCTTTTAACTATTTTATCAGGCATAACAGTATCAATACCTCCCATCATTCTAAGATATTGAAAGGTAATTAATCCAACTCCTTTAATCCTTCCAATAGGATCTTCTCTCCATTTTTCAAGACTAGCATTTCCTGCCCAAGCTCTAATAGCTGCTTTATCATCTTCACTTAAACTTGAAAGATAAGAGGCAATTTCCTTAGCAATAATCCACGATCTATTATTCCTCCATATGCTTCTCAACTCGTCTATGTCTGCCTCTTTAAGATCCTTAAGATTCCTTATTCTTCCATTTTCAACAAATTTTCTATTAAATTCCTCAACCTTTGGAACTACAGCAGTAAAATAGTTTAAGCCAATTGAAGTAAAGGCAGCATCTACAATCATTAAAACAACGCTTCCTCCCCATCTCTCCGTTCTAAGACATCTATCACAATGCTCTTTCAAGCCCGAAACCTTCTGCATATAGCTATCAACGATTTTCCTCAGCAAGGACATACAGCCACTTTAAGAGTTAAGTATGGGTTTAAATAATTTGTTATTCAAAACTTAAAGTCAGATTTCATTCTTAATAAGATTTTACGGCTATTGATATGTAGATTATTTTAAGGTTCTATTATTGCTTATGTTAGGTTTATTCTCCTTAATCTTCTACATGTTGAGGACTGTAGGTATAGACTTATGTTATCCTTACATATTCCTATATGAATTTTAGCCATTTAGTATTGATGCTCTATTCTCACAGTTATTTATGTAGCATTCACCCACAACCATAGGGTTTCTTGTCAATTTCATGTAGGGGAGAAGATAAAAATCCTACTACTCTTTAAGGCAGGGAAAGCTAAGCAATATTTATTAACTTGCTTAGGCTTTTATCTGGCAGTGATATTATGTCGCTTCAAATAATCCTACCTGAAAAGCTTGCTTCCAAACTTAAAGAACTTAATGTAGATCCTGAAGCTTACGTCATCGATACTATTATTAAAGAACTTAAACTAGATCCGCAGAGTATCCTAGAAATTCACGCTGAACTTGCTGAAAGATTTCTTGAAGAAGGAAAACAGCTTATAGATAAAGATCCAGTACAGACAAGCGAGAAACTTTATAAAGCAGCAGAAGAATGCATTAAAGCTCTAGCAATACACTTTAAATTTGAAGATATATTAGTGAAGGTTAGGGAGAGAGGCAGATGGACTGTTACGGAGCTTGAGAAGAGTACTTCAAGAATTAGTGATAAACTTGGAAAATGGTTCTATGATGCTTGGGCCCAAGCAAACTATCTACACGTATGGGGTTTCCACGAGGCAAAACTAGATATTGAAGACGTTAAAAAAAGACTTGTAGACATCGATAGGATGATAATGGAAACGAGAAAAACCTTAAGAAAAGCATGAAAAGAATTTGACTCTAATAGTCTATATTATAACTCACAATCATTATAGCCATTGTGGGATTTATAGATAGCTAACCCACAATAACGTTGAGTTCAACTTTGAAATGGCTAGATGGAAATTAGATGGATCTATGCGAGTTTAAGGTTGATGAAAGCCTAGTTAATTTAAAACCTCACATAAATGGATAATAAAGCTTACATTCTTCGGCACTAGCTTGTAACGAAATAGTTTATTCATGTTGACTCGGCCATAACCTAACCTCAGACCACCTTGTTTATATACACATTTATGATAAATTAAGGAATTTCGTTACAAACTGACGTGCAGCACAAGCATAAGTGCCGGGAAATAGGCTATCATCCTCATTTAAACCCTTGAATTAGAACCTTATGGGGTATCATCGCTCAATTTTAGCAGGTAATTCTAGCTTTTTCGTTCAAATGCCTCAGCCACATTTAGAATAGAAGTGATTACGTTTTCTATCATTTGTTTAATGGTATGAGTTGTATTTCAGGTCTCTTCATCAGCTTTTGAAATGCTTACTCTTCAAATCAACTATCTAAATTACGAAGAGCCTCGCCTTGCTTCATCCAAGCTCATAGATAAAGAACTTCTTCAGCATGCAGAGGAAGGATGGGGATAGTAAGAGAATTACGAAATGGAAAGTTTATGATTTGGAAACGCAATCATTAATATATACACTTAAAATTGTGTGAAGAATGTTTTCATTATGCTCCAGTAAGCTTAAATTTCTTCTTGTTAACTTTGAATTATGGATGAAGTAGAGCTTAAACAAGAGCTTGAAGAAGTACTCAGGTAATGAGAATGATTCCAACACTTCATATCTCTATTAGAAGATGTGAGAGTTAAGCATGGTAGAGATAGACCTATAAGCAGTCTAAAGAAGCTGTAGGAGACTTAGCATACAAGGGATTAGAGCATATCTTAAGCGTAGAGGAATAAAACAATATAAAAACTAACCTGAGACATAAACCTAAGCGTGGAAGACCATATGGGCTTGATAGAAAGACATACAAGCATATGAGAAACACTGTTAAAAGATTCTTGCAGATGACATCATTCAGAAAATAACAATAAGACATGAAAGACTAGCATCAACATTCATACAAATAGCATGCATAATAACACTACTAAGAGCTTTCCAGATGACCCTTTATTAAATCCTTAAATTTTTGTGGATAACTTCAAAAATTAAAGAGGAATTAATTCCTTTGAAAGTGAGATGCTAACTAATTTTCCAAAAATTTCCGATATTTCCATAGAAATAATTTACAAAATGAAGTAAAATAATCTAGGACTGGTAACTTAGGAAGAAAGCTATAACATGTTAAGTTGCAATGTCTAATTCTAAAACGTAAAATTTATATATTTACAGAAATAAAATGTCTATATGGTAAAAACAACTATAATCCTGGAAGATGAGCTGTACAAGCAGCTTGTAAAGGAAGCTTTAGAAAAGTATGGAAGTACGAGGAAGCTTTCGCTTCTAATTAACCAAAAATTAAAGGGAGAAGTTTTAGAAAAAGAACAAAAAAGAACCACTATCAAAATAGGAAAAAAGCTTAAACCAGAAGAGATTGAGAAATTAATTGAAAAGGGATGGGAGGAAGTAATAAAGTGGAGGCATTAATTGATACTAATGTGTTAGTGTACGACACAATTGAAGATTCGGTTTTCCACGAAGAAGCTAAGAAAACTTTAGATAAACTGGATAGATGGCTAATTCCTTCTGTAGTAATAGAAGAATTTGTTTTAGTTTTAAATCAACTTAATTTAAAAAGAGAAATTATAGGGAAGAAAATAGATGAAATTTTAAAGAGTAAAAGAATAGAAATAGTTAGTATTGAAAGAAGTGACTTAAGCTCTGCTTGCATTTCTGTTCTTTCAGAAAAACTTTCTTTCAAAAAATTCAACGATAAAATAATTCTCTCCATTGCTAAAAGGAGAAAGACACATCTTTTTACTTTTGATTCAGAGCTTAAAAAGGAAGGTAAAAGATACGGTGTTGAATTAATTTAATAGTTTTCGAATGGAGTTATCCAAAAATGAACTGGGATCTATACCTTGTAAGGGTTTGACTTGTCAACTGTCCTTCTGTTAGTCTATAGATCCATTAATTATTTCTTAAACTTTTGAAGGCTAACCAAAAATAAAATTGTTACTATAGTTATAGTGAATGTGATAACTTAGCTATTGTAGCTTTCTTATTAAGTTGCAGGTCCTTAAACGTTACCATAATCAATAGGAGTATTTATACCCTACTAGATAAACCCTCTTAAGTATTTAGTATAACAATAAAGCAGGATAGATATATGATTCATATTAGAATCTTAATCATTCTCAACTTTTCATTTTGGCTAATATCATTTCCACCTACAACTATTTACCATTCGGCTAGACCTTAAATTCTGAAGAAGTTAAAGAATTTATGACCTAATAATTATTAACTAATTAATAGATTTAGAATGAGTTTTTAATTTCCTTCAGAATCTTTCTAGCTAGGCTTATAGCGTATTTAACTTCTTCAGGGTTATAGATGCCTTCATAGAAGGCTTCTTCATGAAGAGTTTTCATCAAATCGCTGTAAGCAGCTCTAAGATCTTCCCTCTCCATTTTTCTAAGTAGGGATCTACGTTCACTATGTGATTTAGGAATTATGTTAAGCTTACGATTAACATATGAGTTTACAGCTATAACTATAGATAGAAATACCTTATCAGCAGCATTCCTATAAAGTAGCATATCACCTAATTTAATGGCTTTCTCAAATTCTTCTTCAGCATACTTTAAAACCTCTTCAGCAGTTGCTATTAAAACATCACTATTAGACATAAATCACAATTAAGCCAAAACTTAAATATTTTACGTGGTCTAGCTTGAATTCTAGCTCATATTATTCCTCACGAGTTTCTAAGATTAACAGAGCTTGTTAGCTGTAAACTTAGAGTATATAGATGTTTAATACATCAATTTATTGTTTGATTCTATTAGGAATATTTTTAGCAGTAATATATATTGGTTCTGCTATGTTTGTTTGGTGGTGTTATGGTTAGGGTTTTAGCTGTGGTTATTCTTTTAATGCTTTCGCTAAATATTGCTTTACCAGTTATTATGGCTGAGGAAAATGTTTTTTATGGTGTTGCCTTTATTGGTCCTAGTGTAGTTGATGATGTTAAGGTTTATTTGGGTAATATAAGTGGGGATGAAGTCTATGTTAGGATTGTTTTTGAGAATCTAGGTGAAACATATGAATCAAAATGTATTGAAGCTGAAACTCATAAAGACATTAAAATAATGGAATCAAAAGATAATAAAATAATCATATCAATATATAGTGATGGAATATCAGGATTAATAAGGGATGTATCATCATTCATAGCATTAAAAAATAAGGAGAAAGCAATAAAAATACATAGAGAAGCATCAAGAAAACTAATAGAATCAAGAATAATAGAGGAGAATAAAGACTTACAAACATCAGAACAACAAGAACTATATAAGCATCAAATCATCAAAGAGCTACAGCAAACGGCAACACAGAGTGGAGAGGCAGAATATGGAAGATTTGGCTACATTCAAGGTAAAGAAGGAAATACACTCTGGAAAATATACATGGATGTATTCGGGCAAATAAGACCTGGTGAAAATTATAATGAATTGGAAAGAGGAAGCTCAAAATATTTTAGAGCTGAATTTTTAACAACTCAGCAATGGCCTTACCCTGAGGGGGAGCCTATGATATGGCAAGGAAACGCATTTAAAGTATACATATTAACAAGTAGCTCACTTCTTAATCCTACTGATCCTTACCCAGAATCGGATAAGGATGCTGTTTCCATTCCACTTTACTTATACATTCCAAATATTGGGCTTATATCTATTACTGTTTCATGGGCTCAAACACGAGCTCAGACCTATGAGGGTGATCATGATTTAAGCTGGTATAATTATGGTCCGAGAAAACAGTATCCTGATTATTTAGGATGGAATGAAATTCTCGGTTCTCTAAATAATAATAGACCTAGGGATGTTGGTGTAAGATGGCAAATGCAAGATTTAGGTGATGTGCAGACAACATATACCTTCACGATTTGGGGAAACGTTATTATACATCAATATGAAGGAGGATATCTCGTATCTCACTGGATAGATTTTCCAGCAAGAACATTTAGTATAACAATAAAGTAGGGTAAATGTATGGCTCATATTAGAATCTTTAAAATCATTCTTGTTTTTTCCATTTTGATTAATATTATTCTTGTTTATCAACTATTTACTATTTATCGGTCTACGGATTGGTGTTTTAAGCGTGATGTTGCGCTTTTACATGATGAAGCTCTAAGAGCATGCAGTATGACTCGATCTGTTTTAAATAATTTAAGAGGTGGGGATAATATTACTGCTTTATATGAGATAGGTATTTTAGAAGTAAGTCTTGAGAATCTTCATCGTCTCTATGAAGACCTCCATTATCGATATGGAATAGGGGATGATAAGCTAATTGATATAGCTGATAAGTTTGACATTATAAGTATGACAGTAATACTAGCTATTCGAGAAAAAATAGTTAAAAATGAATTATCAAACGGTGAGGTTAGATTACTTGAGAAGATTATGAAAACAATACCTAGAGCATATAATTCTATTGTTTTCCATTTAAAGCTTCCAGCTGGGCTCATAGCGGAGGATCTTAATTACCCTATATCAGCTGATTATATCCCTCCAACAATAGATGAAGTTCTAGAGGAATTATCAAGTATCAGAATGGAAGCATATCAACTTGGACTAGGCTAGCATCATAAACAACTCCGAAGTACATAATGATGTTAATGTTTCCATGTATAAGATAGAAAGCTTATGAAGATTATAGCTGAATTATATATCTACACAATATGGGGGAATTTACATTTCTAGTGTAATAAATCCTCCTTAACTAAGTCTAAATATCTATCTAATAGTTATAATGTGGATAGTTCCTTTAGGCATTATATTTAATCATTAAATAATTTTATTTAACATTAGAGATGCTATGAACCTTATCTCATAAGCCATCCTTACTAAGTTAATTAAAGTAGAGCTAGCATCTCCGGATATCTATAGTTAGTCTTAAATCCTTCTTATTCATAATATCTATAATTATAGCCCTTATATTCTAGTGAATAATGGCTATCAATATTATCTTAACCAGCATAATACTATAGTTATTATAATCTGTAGGAACTAATCATTAAATATTTATGAAGAGTACAGTGATGGCTGAGGGCTAGCAGAACTATATCATTCACTAGATAGACAATAGCTAAATATATATCTTTACAAGGTAAATTTGAAGTAGTTAATTACTAGTGATAGTAATGGGTGGGAAACTTTACATAGTTGGTGCTGGATTATCATCAGATCTAATAACATTAAGAGGTATTAAAACACTTAAAAACAGCGATATTATCTTCATGGATTCCTATACAAGTATGCTTTGTAATTCAGATTTAGAGGATATTATTGGTAGAAGAATCTATAAGCTTCGTAGAGTAGATTTGGAGGAGAGATTTGAGGAGGTTCTTTTTAAACCTGTTCTTCAAGGATTGAATGTATCACTAATAGTTCCAGGAAATCCGTTGGATGCTACAACCCATGTGTCACTTATTGTTGAAGCATATCGTAGAAATATAATGTTTGAAATTATACCAGCTCCAGGAATAATACCTAACGCTTTAAGCATGTCTGGATTAATGGTGTATAAAATAGGTAAAGTTACTACTCTAACATATCCTAAACAGGGTTTTCTATCTGATTATCCTTATGATGTAATTAAGGATAATGATTTGAGAAACTTACATACAATTCTACTTTTAGAAGTAGATCTTGAAAACAACATAGTTATGAGTATTAGTGATGCTGTGGATATACTTCTCAAACTTGAAGAGAAGAGGGGGGAGAAAATAGTAAATGAGGAGAGGAAAGCAGTAGCGATATCGGGACTGGGTGGATCTAATCAGAGAATATGTTTTAATAGCTTAAAGAAGTTGAAAACACTTCCTAAACATAGAGGACCACATACACTAGTATTGACCTCTCCTAAGCTTCACTTCATGGAGGAGGAGGGATTGAAAGCATTATCTACCTTTAATATTAACGCTAATTAGAGTTATAGACTTAACGTTTAGGATTAGTAGGCAACTTATCTTAGTAGCGGTAGCTTCATAGATTATGTAATACTCTAAATTATGTTATGGTCTTGCTACTACTCCTGGCTTGGGCTCGTAGAGTATTCCTTGCTGTATTAGTCGCCATATTGCTGTTTCTACTTGTGTTTTACTGAATCCTAATGTTTCAGTAGCTATCTTTACAATATCCTCTACTGGTGTTGGTTTTAGAGGGAGGTTCTCCATTAGCCATCTTAACACTTTACTTAGCCCTTTGGCTTCTATGCGTTCAGGTATGAAGTACTTAATCTGTTCTCTAACTGGCTGAATTTCCCTTACTGACTCTAGCTGCTTCTCATTGATTCTTAATTCTACCTGTTTCTCTTTTTTAAGTTGTTCTAGTTTTTTATTGATTTGCTTTACAATTCTCCTCATTTTCTTAACTTTCATTATTGTTGACCAGTAGAAAACTTCATCGAGTGTTCCCTCAGCCATTATTATTGATACTTTACCAGCTACTTTCCTCCCTGTTCTTCCGCGACGCTGTATATATCTTATCTCGCTTGGAACAGGCTCATAGAATATTACGTGGTCTACTTCAGGTATATCTAGCCCCTCCTCAGCTATACTTGTAGCAACCAATACATTAACTTCTCCACTTCGAAGCTTCTGTATTACTTCATACTGTTGCTTCTGATTCATTCCCGGGTCTCCATCCTTAAATCCTTGACCTATAAATCGAGCTGCCTTAACATCTACAATATCTTTAAGCCTACTTAAAATCATACTAACAGTATCACGATACTGTGTGAACACTATTATTCTTGATTCTGGATTTGTTTTAAACTGTTCTATTACCAGTTCTTTAAGCTTCTCTATTTTAGGATTTGGTAGTGATAGGCTTTGACTTGTATATATTCTTGCCTCTATGAATAGGGGATGATTAGCTATGTATTGATGTCCTCTACTTCCCTCTTCAACCATGCTTGTAAGAGTTCTATCTATAAATGCCTTTAATGTTTCAGGACCTTGAGTTTCTATAAGTTCAATCATATGTGCTATGCTTAATGCAGCTGTAGCTTGAATTTTAATCTCGTATAGGTATCCTCCTCTCCCTTCACCAAGCTTTCTCTCAAGCTCCATATTTAAATTAACAAGATCCTTCTTTGTTATGAATGCAGGCTCCTTAAATGTTAACACACCCATGGATTGTAAATACTTAATTCTCTCTATCAATATTTCTCTAAGCCTACTTCTAATCTTTACATATTCTTCAGGTAGCCTTACTCTAAACCATTGAACATCTATTGGCTGTATATATGGCTTTACATCAGGATCATCATCTGAACGATACTCTACAGCTTCAATACATAGATACTTACATATCTGTATTATTTTATCTTCAGATCCGCCAGGTGAAGCTGTTAGTCCAAGTATTAACGGTTTACTACATTGCTTAACATACATTGAAGCTATACCAACATAGGCATAGTTTCCTCTAGCTCTATGAGCCTCGTCAAATACTACTAGAGAGAAATCCTTTAGACTTAATACCCCGGCTTTAAGATCGTTTAATACACATTGTGGAGTAGCGAAAACAATTCTTCCAGATTTATATAGCTGAATACGTTTATACTGAGGTATCTTTCCTGTTACTAGACTTAATTCATTCCTGTCAAGTCTTGTCTTACTAGTGAATACCTCATAGTGCTGCTGGACAAGAGGTCTTGTTGGAGCTGTAAAAAGCACTTTACCCTCACTAAGCTTCTCCAATGCTAAAAGCATAGCTATAACTGTTTTACCGAGAGCTGTTGGAAGTATTACTAGAGTATTTCTACTTCTAGCTGTTTCAAGTATTCTATGTTGGTAGATTCTATTCTCAACACTTCCAGGCTTTAATAATGGATGCTGAATATACTTCCTCTCCAATTCAGCCCACTAGATAGAAGCTATAAGTTTCTCTATAGTATCTCTTATCTGAAGCCACTCCCCCTTACTATGTATTACATATTTCTGTTTACGTTTCCATTGATTTCCCCTTCTCGTCCATAAGTATAGAGCAATCTGCCTCCTACCGAAGCTTTCTAGAAGAACTACAGCAGCCCACCACTTACTAGACTTAAATATGTTTTCATACTGTAGAATCTTAAGCTTCTCAGATATCGGTAACTTCTCCTCAGACATAGAGTCACCATTTCTAAATTTCTTAATGGTTTTAAACATTTCTATAATTTGCAAGACTTTACAACATGCTAAACTATATGGATAAAGATTAACCACATTATAAGTGGTAGAATTGCTAAACCCTACTAAGAATACTGAGAAGTTCACCCCTTTGGTTGATGATACTATTATAATTGTTCTAATAGTAGGGTTATTTATGTTGCTGAGCTATTGTTAGGGATTCTATACGTACGGGTTGTGATGTTACGAATATACTTACATCAATAACATTAAAGGATTAGAGCTATCTATGGCTCAAATATAATTGTATTAAGTGATGAAGCTCAATACTATAAGCATCATGTAGAATATTAAACTTAAAACATGATATAGTTTAGAAGTTAGAATTAATGGATGGAATAATACAGTATATTAGATAGATAAACTATTCGATAACTACATACCATATGAAGAATATAGGAACATGTATTAATGCTTATAAAATCAATAGTATACATGCTAAACAAGATATGGATTAATAAGAAGATAAAGCTAAGAATTCATAGAAACACAAAACAAAATAGAGGTAATAAACATGCTTAAGTTAACAAAGCCAATGTAAATAGAGTATTGGTTAAGTTTAAGTATTTCTTAATAGTAAGTGTTTGAGAGGGTTACCATAGGTGGTAGTTATGTATGAAAAGATTGTTGTTGAGAAGGATTCTATAGATGGTAGGATTCTATGGATTAAATTAAACAATCCTGAACGTTTAAATGTCTTAGGTATGGAGGTTATGAATGAACTTTACAATGCATTACTAAATGCAGATAAAGATGATGACATACATGCAATAATCATTACAAGCACAGGTAGCAATTTCTGTGCTGGAGCTGATGTTAAGGAGCTTATTGAAATGAACTTTGAAAAGGGAGTTAGATGGATGGAGGCATTTTGGCGGATCATGGAGCTTATAAAAGGGACAGGTAAGCCTGTAATAGCGGCTATTAAGGGTGTATGTGTAGCTGGAGGACATGAACTTGCAATGATGTGCGACCTAGTTGTTGCAGGTAAATCTCTAAGACTAGGACAACCTGAAGCAACCGTAGGTGCAACAGCTCTCGGAGGAGCTGTTCAGCTACTGCCATTAGTTGTAGGTGAGAAAAGAGCAAGAGAAATACTTTTCACGGGAAGAATACTTTCAGCAAGTGAAGCCTACCAGTTTGGATTGGTTAATAGGGTTGTAGATGATGTTGATGTTGAGAATGAAGCTAGAAAGCTAGCTATAGAAATAATTAATGGGAAAAGTCCACAGGCATTTCGTGTCATTAAGTCTGGATTAAAGTTCTGGACGGATCTAGCAATGCTTAACTGGCAGCTAGCAAGAGACATAACATCAATGGTTTGGCTATCTGAAGAGTTTAGAGAAAGATGTAGAGACTTTCTTGAAAAGAAGAAAATGAAGCCAAGAAAGTTTACTGGAATAGCCCCATAACAAAATCGTTTACGGCTTAATTCTGAAATTCATAAATCCAATTTTATATAAATGAGAAATTCTAGTAGATAGCTATAATATAGTACTAATGAAATACAAACAGTATATTAAGCTATGAAATCAATACAACTAAATAACCCTTCCATCTGAAACTAATCATTAATCTAAATGGCTGATAATAGCTAAAATAAACTAATAATCCTAAGTTAAACCGTTTAAAATTGAAGAAATACGCTTTGAAGCTGTAATATGTGAAGCTTGACATCGCGGTTAGGTCAGACGAAACCTCCACAATCATTAATCATTCTTTAAGCATAAGCTCATCATTCCAATAATTATAAGCTTTAAGGCTATTTAAGTCTTTTCAAGAATTGAGTAAGTAGCAACTTAACATATTGCAGCTTCCCTCCTAAGTTGCAGGTCCATTTTCACGAAGTATAAAGTAGGAAATACATCGTTTAGTGTGGAGCATTAAACTAGGTTTACTCTAATGCTGTTCTTAATACACTTAGCTATATACATTAAGGATAAAATTAAAGTGAGCTTAACTTAAGCTACGTCTCCACAGTCTAAAATTTAATAAGCATTCTCAAGCTGCTAATTCTAGCATTAAAATTGATATTTAGGACCATATATTCATGCTACTTATTCTATACTCTACATGTAGTAACATAATTAGTTCGGTATTATCTATTAGATTTCGCATACAGGATATAGATTTTTATAATATACTTTACTCTAAATTACTGAAGATTATTTTTAAATGCTAAAGATGTTGTGATGAATCATTCATAAGTTAAATAAGTAGCAACAAAATAGCTAATAGGAGAAAACCCTAAATTTAAACTTAGAATTTAAGTCATTAACTATGTATACCTAAAATCTATAGAGTTTAAAAAGTAGAAAGATATTTAAGAGCTGTTTACAAGAAACTTATAAAATTTATGCTAGGGATTAATATGGTCATTATGATTTCATATATTACTAACATCTTCATAAATGTATTTACAACTAGTCTACTTGACTTTATATTAATGACTACTTCTAAATTCCTTACTTATGTTTTAGGCTATCTGACAAGTTTGGGATATAAATATTTGTTTATGAATGCTTTAAATTATGAGGATGAAGAGATAATTTATAATAGAAATAGTTGAAATTGACAGTGTATTACTGTAAATATTCTACATAGTATTGAGCCTACTTAATATGTGGCAGATTGGATTTTTCTTTCATGAAGTTGCTTTCGGCTTATTTTCTGTCTTCTTCACTTTATATATTATTAGCATTGGCGGATCACTACTTAGTATAGGAGTTATGTCTTCTACGGCTTTGCTTTTAAGTATACCTGCATCCTTTTTCTGGGGGTATGTTTGCGATAAGACAAAGCATTATAAATTCTATATTCTAGTTTCATTTTTATCATGTTCTATCATACTATATCTTCTTACCACTACATCAAGCATCCTCATACTTATAGCTCTATATGTAATTATGGATGTCCTCCATGTAGCTCATGAACCATCTAAAAACATATTGATAGCAGAACTCTACTCAAGAGAAGAGTGGGAGAAGTCTTATGCTATTTATGAGGGATTAACTGAGATTGGATGGCTTACTGGACTACTTAGTGGAGTTTTCCTCTCATTCTTTGAATTTAGTACAAAAACAATCTTAATGATATGTAGTGGCTTAAACTTTCTAGCTTTTCTCACTTCTATAATTTTAATTACTGATCCTTTTCTAGTATTTGAGAGAACATTTCTCCGTATAGAGAGAGTTGCAGATCTTACATATAGAGGAATAGCTATTGCAGCAAGAACTCTAGACGGATTCTCAACCAATAAAGAATTAATGGAAGGAAATATTTATGCTTTCTGTGGAGGGCTAGTTCTCTTTTCACTAGCTACAAGTACTCTATTTACCCCTCTACCTATCTTCCTCTCTAAAGATTTAAGTTTATCTACAAGTATGGTTTTTACAATATATGTTTTAAATTCAAGTGGAGGAGTTATAGGATACTTTCTAGCAAGTAGTAGAGCAAGATATCAGGAGGGGAGAATGATAATATTGAAAACTACATTGCTTAGAAGTATTCTTATTTTTATTCTAGAGGTTCTTATTGTAGTAAATATCTACACGGTGATTTCAACATCTCTAATTCTAGCATTAATGGGCTTTGCTTATGCTTTATATCATATTTGTGTTCTCTCTTTATCCATGGAAATCATTCCTCAAGGGAAGGTAGGTCTATTTAATGTTTTTATAGGTTTAGGTCAAGCTATAGGAGCATATTTAGGACCATTTATTGCTCAAAACTATGGATTTATACATTTGTTTCCTCTAGTTGCTATAATCTTCCTTCTAGCCCATGTATCCTTCAGATTCTCTCCTTAACAGGTAAATATAGCTGAAGCTCAACTAGTAGAAATAATGAAATTCATTAATACCCCACAATTAAAGTTAAGGATTCCTAATCTCTACAAGCTCTTCACTTAGTCTATAAGGCTTATAAACCTACTTCACTAGAGTTGAGAACTAATAATTTACAATTCCGGAATAGTTCATGTATTTGTTGTATTAAGTTGTTTCTTTTAAGGATATGTGTAGATTATTTGGTGATCAATTAGCAATACTACAAACTTAGAAAGCTTACTAGAAGTATAGAGCTACCAGTATGAATTCCTAAATGCAGACTAGTAGCTGCTTTAAAGATTATTATAGCTGATAGAGTGATTGATAGGGTAGAGCTACTATTACTTATTTCCTTAGATATACTCCTTTAGGATCAAGCCGCCGAAGAATTAGAAGATCTTTTTCTGAAGGATTTTCTGTAGTTTTTAGATCTCTTGATATTTTAAGATCCCAACCAGTATTCTTCTTTACATCCTCTACTGTTACTCCCGGATGTATGGATTCAAGTATCATTTCACCTGTCCCTTCATCAAATCCTAGAATTGCTAGATCTGTAATTACCTTAACAGGTCCTCCACCCTTCAATCCAAGCTGCTTCCTCTCCCATTTCCCTCTGAGAAAGCCTGGACTAGTAATGAAATCTACTTTTTCAGGGAATCTTCTGGCTTCATGAGGCATAATTATTAGGATTCTCTTAGCTAATGAAGCTATATCACATCCACCACCACTCCCCGGTAATCTGACTTTCGGCTTTACATATTCTCCTATTACTGTAGTATTTATATTTCCATATTTATCAACTTGAGCTCCTTCAAGAAATCCTACATCAATCTTCCCAGACTGTAAATAGAAGGCGAAAACATCAAATATGGAGCATACACTTTGAGAACCGGAAACCAGGCATGGATCACCTATGGAGATAGGTACTCTTGTAGGGTTTGCACCTATAACTCCAGACTCATAAATCATTACTAGATGTGGAGCATGAGTTCTCTTAGCTAGGTTTGCAGCGAGATTAGGTAATCCAATACCTACAAAAACCACATCATAATCTCGAAGTTCTCTCGATGCAGCTACTACCATAAGTTCTGCCTTTGTATACTCCATTACATACACCTAGTAGTATAATCCGTAGTTAACCGTTACACTATAAAAGCTTTTTGGCTTTAGCTTCATTATCTTTTCAGCACCAAGCTTCCTAACATATTCCCTACGGTTCTGAATATTATAGATCCATTCATCCATGTATTTCTCAAGTAGTTCAGGATCTCTCGATATTTTATCCCATTCAAGATAGAATTCATTATCTCTATCATAATATCCCTGTACGTAAGATGGATGAGCTGCCCACGGCTCCTCTATAACTGCATCAACAATAAAGCTAGGTATTATAACCTTGTTCGGATCACTTCTAATAATGTATTCATCAACTATTTCCTCAACACTTACAATAACTCTTTTTGCAGCGAAAGCTGCTTCCCTAATATCACATATTAACCCCCATACCTGAATATTACCTTCCACATCAGCTCTTTGAGCATGTATAATAGATACATCAGGGTTTAGAGGGGGAACAATAGCTACCTCCTCATCACTATATGGAGACTTTACAAATTTTATGTTTGGATTGTGTTTCGGTAAGTCACTTCCCCGGAGTGATCTAAGTGGGATAAATGGAAGACCAATAGCCCCCGCGAAAATACGTGATACTAAAGCGAAATGAGTATACTCCTCAATCTCAATAGGATTCGGAAAACCCTTCTCAACAGCTCTTCTAAATGCATGTAGAGGCCCAACTCCAGGATTTCCAGCCCAACTAAAAACAAGTTTCTTAACACAGCCAGCAGCTATCATTTGGTCATGAATTAAATCTGGAGTAAGCCTAACCAATGTTAGATTACGTTTCCTCTGCCTAATTATCTCATGGCCTGCCGCAAAGGGGATTAAATGTGTAAATCCAGCCATATACACAGTATCACCATCATGAACATATTTTCCTATTGCTTCCTTCATACTCATTAATTTTTCATCAATCATCAATACCACCCAGCATGAGTTTTAAAACCTATATTTAAAGCTAACGTGGCTTATACTGGCTTTGTTAACTTATCACTATAAAAACATTAAGAAGATCGGGATGCAGTTGTTGAGTGGCTTATACTGGCTTTGTTAACTTTAGATTTATTTGGAAGTTCCCTCCCCTATTTATGGTGATGATATATCTAAAGTTATTAGGTTTGTAGGGAGAGAACCCTCATTTACTCTAGTTGTTTATTACTTATATATTTCCGTTCATCTAGAATGGCTTCAGATATTCTAAGCTTTATTATTTTAGGTTATGTATCTATATTATCGTGGTTTATCTTAAGCTATTTGATTTCGATGGGAGGGATGCTAGGATTATGGTTGATCTATTATAAGTAGGTTTTAAGAGGAGGTTATTTATGTTGTGTTTGAGCCATTATTGAGAAGGATTCTCTACATATGGGTTTGCGATGTTGCAACATGCTTACATCACTAACATTCCTTAAAAGATTAGAGCTATCTGCGGTTAATATAGTTGTATTAAGTGATGGAGCTCAATACTATAAGCATCATGAGAATATTAAAACACGATATAGTTTAGAGGTTAGAATTAATGGATGGAATAATACAGTATGTTAAGGATAGAACTAAGCTATTCGATAATTATATACCGTGCATGAGGATAAACGCGGTAATGAACAGGCATTAATGTTTATGAAGTCAATAGCATAGCTAAACGAAACATGGATAAGGAAGATAAAAGCTAAGAATTCATAGAAGATACAATACCAAAATAGAGGTGATAAACATGCTTAAGTTAACAAAGCCATCCTCAAGTATAGATAAGATGCCATTTCCGTTGATATCTGCTTACCGTTAGCAATAGCCTTTAACACAGTATCATATATTCGCGAATATGTCCTCTCTTCCTCAATGAAGATTTCACCTATAAGTGAGGGAACAGTATTCCTTATGGTTTGCAGTAGAGCCTTAAAGAAATCCTTAGCATTATCCCATATCTAAATAAGTCAAGGCTCCCTAAGAAACAGTGAATACTCTAGAAGCAGCTTTAGGTTCTTAATGTATTCATACATATTTACAATACAAGAATATCACCTTCATCTATTGGAGTTACCTTAAACTCCGAGAATAGACCAGGTAGAGGTGAAGCCCTCCATAAAAGCTCCCTTGCAAACCAGAGAGTTGAGGTTACTGCTATTAATCTTCCATTTACACCTATACTGTGAAGCCTATCAAGAAACTCTCTAGTAAAGGCTTCATAACTTATCTTCTCATCATCAATAAATATATTCCCACTCCTACCAATAAAATAGTATTTATCCCATTTCGTATAGTTCTTTATAAAGAAGCTTTACCAGTCTTCCTCCTACCATAAACTAACACCATCTACCAGTATTCCTCCAACGATCAATATCGCTAAACCTTTACTATACTAACCATAGTTAGACTAATAAATGTTTACCTATCCAACTATAGCTTCAAGCCTCCAAAGCATATATTAACCATTTTAGACTTTAGTTTATAATCTTAAGGATCATGGAATTTAAAGCATATCAGCTTAGATACATTATTCTATATATTAAAGCTATTAGTTTATATATTGAGTTAATCCTCAATCATACTGCATTTATGCATCATCCTTCTAGACATTATCTACATGCATAACCTTAAGTATTGTAGCTATGCTCACATTACATGTTTAACTGATTCCGCCGTCTAGTAAATCATACTTACAAATCACGCTTATAAAGTCTCATTAAGACCTCTCACAACTCTTACCTACCACATCTCTAAGCCCCATTAATGATTTCGTAATTAATCATACTAACATCATTAAGCATTAAGTTTTTATTTCTCTGTAGACTATTTACAAATATGAAGACTGAAATTGATCTCGCTGAATCGTATAGGCTTCTCCACCCACGTCCCGTTGTACTCATATGTTCAGCTGATAGAAGTGGTAAAGTAAATGTTATGGCATGTTCATGGATTACCCCTATAAGTGATGACCCCCCATTAATAGCTATATCTCTATGGCTTAAGGGATATACACATAAATTAATAGATGAAACAGGTGAGTTTACAGTTAATATACCATCAGTAAACCTGCTGAAACAGGTTTGGATAGCTGGGACTAAGAGTGGAGGTAAAACTGATAAAGTTAAATTGTTAAATTTAACATTTACTCAGGCTAAAGCAGTTAAGCCGCCGGTAATTGAGAACTGTATAGGTGTTTTGGAATGTAAAGTTAAAAATAAGATTACAATTAACGAGCAGGCATTATATATTGCTGAAGTAGTGAAGGCCTATGCTGAGGAGGAGCTATTTAAAGATAAAGTATGGAGTATGGAGGCAAATATACTTCATCATGCAGGAGGAAGAATATTTACAACCATTAAATATATTAAAGCATAATAGCATCCATCAATCAACTAAAATATCAATACTACTCTATAGCTTATGTCTGGAAGTATAATATTAGTACAGGCCTTCCTTACAGCATTTACTCTACATCTCCTCCTATTTTCATACTCACCCATAATTCCACTAGTTATTAGAGAAATGGGAATAACATATGCTGAAGCAGGATTTATATTTTCAATCTGTATTTTAGCAGTTATATTATTACGAATACCTTGGGGGTTTATAATTGATTGTATTGGTTTTATGGCTACAGTAAAGATGGCTATGATACTTATTGGAGTTTTTAGTCTTCTAAGAGGCTTCTCCCAGGGCTACTATACTCTACTATTTTCACAGCTACTTCTCGGAGCTGGATTTGCAGCTATTCTACCATGTCTAGCTAAAATCGTGAATGTAATGTTTCAGGATAGGACAGGATTTGCTACTGGAATCTATGTTGCAGGATTTCCTGCTGGTGAACTTGCAGGATTAGGTTTAACATCCTATCTACTCCTAGCATTAAATGGAAATTGGAGAATAGTATTTCAAATATTTGGATTATGGAGCCTTACCCTAGCAGTATTATGGTGGCTAGTAGATAGGAGAATTCTAATAAGGAAAACATATATAGGCAATCATCCTAAATGGAGATTTAAAAACCTAATTAAACTAAAACAACTCTGGATACTAACTGGGCTATGTATATGTTCAATGGGATGCTACGATACAATTCTAGCATGGCTTCCAAGCATACTAGAAATTAAGGGAATACCAGCTATGGAGGCAAGCATTACTACATCAATATTTCCGCTAGGATTCCTACTTTCCGGACCGGTTATAGGTACATTATCTGATAAAATAGGGTTAAGAAAGCCATTCATATGGATACTTGGAGCTACTAGCATAATATTCATAACGCTTATCCCATACACCATCCGAACACTACTATGGATATCTATACTAGTAGTAGGGTTTACTTTATCGGGAATTTTAACATTAACCCTCATTATACCAACAGAGCATTCAGAGTTTTCCGGACTTGTAGGTGGAACTGTTGGATTAATATCTTCAATTGGTAATATAGGATCCTTCCTATTCCCTGTTATTGTAGGTTTCCTAATAGATAATACGGGATCACCAGCTCCACCACTAATACTTCTTGCTATAATATCCGGAGTAACAACAATACTAAATCTAGCAGTTAGAGAAACTGGAAAAAATAAACGTTTAGAATAGTTTAATCTAAACTCTAAAGACGGAACTCTGTAAGTTTATGTGGAGATATACATAGTTAATGACTATAGCATATAGGGTAGTATAGCAATATTCTTATCATATTACTAATATACGACTTTATGACTTTAATAAAGAATATTGAAGCATACGTATTATGTGCTAAGCTTGAGAAATTGAAATTTCTTCAATTTCCCCACAACTGAAGAAATTAAAATGCCTACAATGCTTTTAGGTCATGATAACGTTTATCAACTATCAAAAGAAGATCTACGAGCATTAAGTATTAATACTGCAGCCATAACCGGCGTAAAACTTGCAGGTTTCTAACTTTACTAACAGTTTTAATAGGAGATCAATCCAAATATGGGAAAGCTTGAAAGCTAGGCAACACCTAGAATCTTAATGAACTTAGTATATAGTTAGCATACAATATTAACTCTTCAACCACATGTATTCTACATTACTAGATTTATGGAGCCTTATAGCTTATGGAAAACTATTTATTTATCTGAGTTTAAGATTTTTATGAGTGGAATTGTTGATGTTCTTATTAGAGATTGCTTAATTGCAACTATTAATAGTGGAGTTATTGATCATGGATTTATCGCTATTAATGATGATCGAATACTAGATTTCGGTAGAATTGAGAATTGTCGTTACCATGGTGAAACCATAATTGAAGCTAAAGGCATGGTAGCAATGCCTGGATTAATAAATCTACATACGCATTCACCGATGACTTTACTTCGAGGAGTAGCTGAGGATCTTCCTTTAGATAGATGGCTTAGAGAAGTTATCTGGCCTATAGAGGCTAATCTTAAACCTGAAGATGTTTACTGGGGTGCAAAGCTAGCATGTATTGAAATGCTGAAATCCGGAGTTACATGTTTTAACGATATGTATTTCTATATGGATATGGTTGCAAAAGCAGTTGAGGAGACAGGTATTAGAGCAGTATTATCTCATGGTATAATAGGGGTTGGTAAACCTGATGGAGGATTAAAGGATTTAGAGGAGGGATTAAAATTTGCACTTGAAAATAGAGGTAGGGGAAATGGAAGAGTACTTACAGCTCTAGGTCCACATGCAGAGTATACTGTCCAACCAGAACTATTAGCAAGAATAGCGGAATACTCTGGAAAATATGGTTTACCAGTGCATTTCCACTATGCAGAGTCGAAAGAACTACTTGAAGATACATGGAGGAGAACTGGTGAAAATCCTCTTAAAAAATATGACGAAATCAATCTATTAAATGATAGATTAACTCTAGTTCACTGTATATATTTAGAGTTGGAGGATATAGATCTACTAGCTAAGAGGAAAGTATCTATAGCTTACAATCCAGTATCGAATGCAAAACTAGCTCAGGGGATTGCTAGAGTTAGGGAAATGATAAGGCATGGTATAAATGTAGGTATTGGAACTGATGGCCCAGCCTCAAACAATACACTAGATCTACTTAGAGACTTAAGATTTGCATCAATAATTCAGAAAGCAAAATATCTGGACCCAACAGCTTTAAGTAGCTTAGAAATTCTAAAAATGGCAACAATAAATGGAGCTAAAGCCTTAGGTATTAATAATGATATAGGGGATATAGAAAAGGGGAAAAAGGCAGATATTATCCTGCTAGACTTGAAATCACCATATCTACATCCAGTCCATAACATATACTCTACAATAGTATACTCAGCATGCGGCTTAAATGTTGATACAGTTATTGTTGACGGTAAAGTACTTGTCAAAAATGGGAAATGCATACATCTAGATGAGGAAGAAATAATGAAGAAAGCAGATGAGAAAGCTCTGGACCTAATTAAAAGATCAATGTAAAAGCTGAAAGCAGGCTTCATCACAAATAATATACCAATACATGTAGATCCACTCTATATTCCTAGTGCCTTCAACAATACAGCCATCATAATTTAGAATCTACTACAACACTCAATACTTACTTAGACTACTACATCATAACAGAGTTAAGAAACCTGAATATGTCTAACTGGATTTTAGAGTTAAGTATAATGTATTATTTTAACAGCTGGATACTTATTTACATAGTTTTAAAATAGTTTTAAATTCCTCCATCATTTAAGAATACTTGGCAAGATATAGCTTAAAGCCAATCTAAACTTGACATAACTAAATGAATTCTAGATATTAAGCCTAGTCAAAATAAGCTTTCAAGCTTCTACATATCATACTATTATTTAATACTACAATCTCAATAAAGACCATACCAATAAGTAAAATATAAAGAATTTATTGCAACACTATCTTCTAAATTGGCTTACTTTTTCCATAACATAGTAAGTAACTAAAGTTGGCAGCATTACTAATTCTTTATTTAATACTTCAAAATAGCTAAACTCCTTAATGTGTCAATTTGATTTATTGAAGTTAGGAGTAACTGTACTTTTAAGTAGAGCTAAATATTTTAAAGAATAAATTCAGAAAATATTCTTTCTTAAAGAGCTTGTCTACTTTTACAGCAACTTGTAGCTGGTGCTGTTGAAATTTCATTTTCGCAGCATGATTTATTTATTTCTACATCAAGTAGCTGTAAAGCTGCAAGAAGACCGGCTTTAATAATTAATTCTGCAGGGATTACTTCGTAAGATTCTTCTCCTACAATAACGGTTTTACACTCGGAAGGGCCACAAACATCACAACATGGGCTCTGACCAGTTTTCCCATTAATCCAATCTTCCAGTAGGCGATCATTAAGCCAAACCTGGTTAGATCGTAAGGGGTCCTTTTTAAACTCTACAACGGAAAGTTCACTCTTTTCCAGTATGACTTCTATTCCCAGTAGAGTGAGAAATTGCTTAAGGCTAGAAACAGCCTTTTCAAGCTCCTCTTCTGTTAACCTACATCTTAAACATGTTTCCCCTTTAAGTACTAACCGTTGCCATCTAATTTTTAGAGTTTTCCTCTTCTCCATTTTATTCATCCTATCTGTAGTAGTTGGGTTTCACCTAGGCAATATATAAACTTAACTGTAAATTCTCATATTATATCTTTAAAGTTTAAGCATACATTTCATGAAATATAGGCTTTATGAACTTAAATATTGATATTATATGAGTTGATAGCTTAAGCAATAAAGCTACTTTAGAAAAGCTTAAATAAGGCTTAAAGCTAGCTCTTTAGATAATATTTTAGAGTTATGAGATTTAGTATCTATTTAAACTCTGCGACTTGGAGGTTAAATATTGCTACAATACTATTCTTTACCTTCATCCAGATGGTTATACCGCTTATTCCAAGATATGTATTGATGATAGAGGCATCTCCCTCAATGATAGGGATTGCTGTTTCTAGTATGTCTATAACTGCTATATCTCTAAGACCTTTATTCGGTGTATTAAGTGATAAGTGGATACGTTCATCACTTATGCTTCTCGGAGTTATTCTAGCATCAGTATCTTATGCTTTACTATTCTTCTCAACCAATATATTTACAATAATAATAGCTAGACTTATAGAGGGAGTTGCAGTAGCGTCCTTTATTCCATCATCGATTGCTAGCGCTGTAGATTCTGCACCGAATGGAAAGGTAGGAGAAACACTGGGATGGAGGAGTCTTATGGTAGGTATAGGCTTTACTGTAGGACCTGGTCTCGGAGGAGTAATATCACAGTTTTTCAGTTATAAAGTGACGTTTATTATAGCTTCTCTACTCCTACTACTACTCATACCCTTAATACAAACTTCAAATCCTACTAGGAAACAGTTACCGGAAGAAATATCTATTAGAGGATTAAGTGATAAATACTTTTTAACAGCGTTTTTTAGTCTTATAGTATATGCAGTAGCCTGGATGGGGCTATTAACGTTTCTATCAGCATATCTGAAGCTTTTAGGTTATGGGGATATTGAAATAGGATTCTTTGTCAGTCTGCAAGCTCTATCAAGCCTAATACTTAGAATTATCGGGGGTAAGCTATCAGATAAGTATCCTGAAAGAACAACTTATTTAAGTCTACTCATAATTTCACTTTCATTTTTCATGATCTATATATTCATTACTCCCCCACATCTATACTTGGCCTCAATAGTATTTGGAGTAGGAGTAGGAATATTCATACCTAGCGCTCAGACTTTAGCTCTTGGAAGACAAAGAAGTAGTATAGGCTTTCTTACAAGTATATACACGATGGGAATGGATTTAGGTAATCTTACAGGGCCACTACTTCTCGGCTTACTAGTAGAATATTCAGGAAACTACATGAACGCCTTTCTAACACCATCAATCCTAGTATTTACAGCTAGTATATTAGTACTCTTAATATCAGAAGTTAGCATTAAGACTAAAACTTAACACTACGTAACGGCAAATCATATTAATTATGATTAATAGAATTTAGACTTACCATATGTAGATATGTATTTATAGGCTTCTATTTCATTAATGACTATAATAAGTTTAAACTTTAGTAAAATCAGCAATACAAACTAAGCAAAATCAAAAATATGCAGTAATAGAGTAAATCGGAAAATAAAAATAGATTAATAAGTTTGGATTACTTCTTTTTCTTTTTTTCTTCCGCCTTCTTTTCCTCTTTTTTCTTCTTTGAGCAAGGCAAACTTTTCACCTAAATTTAAAAAGATGAAAAAACTTATAAATTTTATCATGAAAATACATAGTCCTCATATTAATTTCAAAAAGCCATCATTATAGTTTAATTGCGTTTTGCGTAAAATCATTCTATTTTATGCTCTAATTTATGTCAAATATATCCGAAATTCGTGATTAAAGTTACGAATTAAATATGAATGGAAATCAAAATAATTTCTTAGTAATACTAATTCAAAATCATGAAAGTACATCATTATTCTAATTGGGGCACTTATAGACACTAACATGGATATTCATAAATACACTTAGTGCATTATTAACTCTAAATATAAAGTAATACTGAGCTAAAAGTAAATAGAATTCCTATCCATTAAGAAACATTAACAACATAGTAAAAACATAAATCTATAAACTGACTAGCTATAATTTAGTGTCGTAATATTTATTAAACTATTTATAGATAGCAATTTATGAGTAGTAAAGATCTTAGGGCTTTAATAGAGAAGTTAAAGAAGGTATTGAACGTATTATGTGGGAACTGCCCCTACCAAAATGAGGAAGTATGGGCAAATAATAGAGAGATATTCATAAGTAATATAGCTAAGAAATACCCATTTCTATGCAGAAACCCGGAGAGAGCATATTTATGCCTTAAATACTTAAATGAAGCTAAAAAACTAAGAGAGGAAATAGAGCATTCCTATCCTAAAGATGTAGATGATGCATGGATAAAATATATGGAGAAACGGGGATTCAGTAGAGAGGAAATTGTAAGTATGAAGCAGGCAAGCGTAATTGCAAAGGCAACGGAGAGAGTATATCATTACTGCGACCATATCATAAACACTGTAAGAGAAGCTACACGTCTAGTTAAAGTAGTAGAGGAATACATTTCTAGGTAGCCATTATAACATACTAACATTGTAAATATTAGGGAATACCTTAAACATTAATCTAGGCTGGATGATGAGGGATAGTGAAGCGTTTATGAAAATAGAATTTCACGATATCCACTATATTGTCTAGGAGTTAAGTAAGGAGCTTACAAGTAGCATTACGCAGTAAAGTGTAAATACTTCTAATGATCTTTACGGTTTAGAGAAATGAAATACATCTGGAGGATACTAATAGACTATATGGAGTCTTAATATCGTAATGCTTTACTATAGCTAAGATAGAGAAACTTGAGATATAGTTAGAGCTCTAAATCTATTAGGAAGTGTTTAACCTTCTAGAGGCTATTCATAAGCTTAGAAATAGGAATTGATAAAACATATCAAGAGGCTAAGTAGAAATAGTTTAAAAATTAAGCTAGAAAAGACTAAAGGACAATAGGAACTAAGCATTAAGGGCATGTGGGAAGAAGATGATTTTATCTAATTGAAAATTTTCACCAATTCAAGTAAATATATTAACGGATTCATACTAAAGAACAATAGGGATTAAGCTTCTAAATCCATTAAGCCTAAACCATAGTTATAGTGAGCTAACTTAGATTTAGAAATATAATTGTATTCTTGATAATGCTTCTTTTACTCTTTCCCTATCTATCTCTATACTGAGTAGGTTAAGTATGTTAAGTATTAAATTCTCTACACCATCTCCTTTAAGAGCACTAATCATTAATGGATTTTCGACTCCAAAGCTTTTTAACATGTTGATAACATGATTTAAACGATTTAAACCTATCATATCCATCTTGTTTATCGCTACAATGATTCTACTATTATTTCTAAGGATTGTACTAACAGTTTTATAGACGTATAGTTGGCTTTCAAGAGGATAATAGCTATCTTCTCTAGGATCTATAAGGAAAACCATTACTGTAGCTAAATGATTAATTGCTGCTATTGCTTTTCTCTCAATCTCGTTAAGATCCTCTAATGGTCTATCAAGAATTCCAGGAGTATCCATTATCTGAAGTCTTACAGAATTCATTAGTTTTAAATGGCCTAGAATAACATTCTTTGTTGTGAATGGATATGGAGATACTTTAGGCTTAACTGTTGATATTTTCCCAGTAAGTGTTGACTTACCTGTTTGAGGCATACCGGCAATAACTATAATTGGTTCCTCAGGGTTTATACATGGAGTAGACTTAAGTATACTTACAGCTTTATCTAAAACATCAAGATCTCTATCTATTCTTCTAGCAATAGATAGAGACCTACCAATAAATATCCTTACATACTTCTTAGCCTCATCAACATTACTACACTTCCCTAAATTAGCCTTATATTCACTCCAAAGATTACTTAAAACATGAATCATTCGCAAAACCTTTTTCCTACTCTCCTCATAGCTTAGTACACCTCCTATATTTAGAAGCTCTCTATAAAATGGATGGAAGAAACTCCAACTTGGCATCATCTTAACAACACCAAGCCTACTCCTAAGTAGACCATATACTCTTTGAGCCTTAACTACGTATCTCTTAATTGCTTTATTCTTAACCTTTCCTTGAATTAGAACTGGCTTAACATAAATGTTTAAAATTTCCCTTCTAAGATCCTTAAACCTCAAAACATAAATATTCTTAACAAGATCTGGAATACATTTCATCATGAAGCCTAATACGTGGAAATAGTTAAGTTTTACTCAAACATTAAATACTTTACATACTCTAGATTTATTTAGGGTTTATTCCCTTAATTATAGTGAAACCATGGTTAAAGTTAAATTTACCAGAAGGAAACTCATTTGTATTGGTTGTTATGATACTTACATATTTACTCATTTAGAATAGCTTAAGAAATTTAAGCTTATTACTATAGAGTTATTGGCTCTGTAAACTTTAGACACTGCAAGTATATATAGTTAGTAGCTTAAGTTAACAAAGCCGAGTTATGGTTTATCTTAAGCGAATTTAATAAGAAAATGTTAGAGTAGTCAAGCAGAGGTACTGTTATGAGTATATGCTCCAGGGTAAAATTATATGTGTTGCTTTATTGAGCTACAAATACATTTATATCCATAAATTTACTTAATGAATTACTAATACTCTAAACAATAAAGATTTATATAATTGGCTGTAGAATTCATGATATGGGTAAAGTCAATATGAAAGTCGATGGGTTGCTATGATTTGTAGACTAGTTAAAGAGGGATTTAAGCCTGGAAGTTGTTTAACATTTAGTGAGGGTTTATGGAGGCCTGCATGTGAGGTAACTTTTAGATGGAGAGGGAATATTCCATATAGGCTAATCCATTCATATGCTCATAAGGCTCCTGAACAATATTTATCTATTTATCAATCTGGATGTAATTGGAGTTGTCTTAAATGTCATTCATGGAGATTTACTAAATATGCTTCAGGATATTGGGTTTCACCTAAGGGCATAGCTGAAATAGCTATGGAGTATGTTGAGAGGAATAGAGTAAACATGTATAGAGAAAATAGGAAAAGAATTACTAGCTGGCATGCCCATGAGCTATGTCGTGGATGCGGGTCATGCATACAGAAAGGAAAAAGATCAATATACTGTCCTGGAAAACTATCCATAAATCATATAACAATTCTAGATGATGGAACATATGGTCCAGCTAGAAACATCATATCATTTACTGGCGGAGATCTATCCTGCCAACCTAAATTCTATATTGAATCTACTAGAGAAATTAAGAATCTAAATGAGGATTTATGGGTTCTCCTTGAAACAAATGGTTATGGATTAATTCCTAAAACTCTAGATTTATTTGAGGGCTTAATAGATTCCTTCTGGCTTGATATTAAGGCATATGATGAAGAAATACATAAAAAGCTTACTGGAGTATCAAATGAATGGATTCTAAAACTTCCAGCTGAAATCATTGATAGGGGATTTACATTAGAAGTTTCAACAGTATATATTCCGGGATGGGTTGAAGAAGATCAAATAAGGAGAATTGCTGAATTACTTGCTCAAGTAGATCCTGAAATACCATACTCAATAATAGCATTCTTACCTGAAAATAAAATGAGGAATATTAAGCCTCCAAGTTTCAATCAAATGTTTAAAGCTCTTAATGAAGCTAGAAATGTTGGGTTAAAGAATGTTAGGCTAGGGAATTTAGGATTATTCATTACTAAAAATGAAGAATATGAACTACTCCATAAACTGAAAGCAATATAACCACTACAAAATAGGTAGATTGGATATTAATGAATCTGGATATAGCTCCAATAACTAGTTGTTAGGCTGCTTATCCATACGACTCAATGTAGATTTAAACCACAGTAAACACTTAACAAATTAAATCTTCAGCTAACTAGTATCTACATGTTTAAAATTATTAAATATACATCTAAGTAGGCTTACAATCCATCTTTAATGCATTGAGAAATATGGATTTAACATGAGTATGAGTTAGGCTTAAATCGTCCTCTAAAGTTCCATAAGCTATCAATATTTAAATATTTGATTGCTAATTTAATATGTGGCTACTGAAGCTATATTGAAGGATGGAAAACGAGTAAGGCTTAGAGTAGCTAATAAAGATGATGGTGATAAACTCTTGAAAATGTATAAATCACTTAGTGCTGAATCGATTTATAGGAGGTTTCTAGGGTTTACTAAATTATTTCGTACACGCGACTTCAACTATATTGTTAATCAAGTTCTTAGTGATGAGTTTATCTGTGTTATTGCTGAATATAATAATGATATTGTTGCTGAAGCAGATTTACATATTAAGAATAGTAATGAGCTAGGCGTTGTTGTTAGAGATGATTTCCAAGGAAGAGGATTGGGAGAAATTATACTGAAATATTTACTTGAGGTTGCTGGTAAACACGGGATTAAAAGCTGCATAGCATACACATTTACCTCAAACACACCTGCAATTCACATAGCTCAAAAATATGGATGTAAAATAAAACATCTCGGCGGAAACGAACTACTAATCGAATATAACTCTTCAAGCTAGCCTCTATTTACAGACTTAAATTACCCCTAAATTTAGACCTATATAGCTCCTCCATGCATACCAAACCTATACATATAGAACACCATAGATTCAAAGTATCTACTAGTTAAAACTTTAAATCTTCTCTAAGCTTTAAAGTAGATAGCTTACTTTACTCTACATGTTTTATCCATTCCTTATATTCTCTGAACAGTTTCTCCTCGCTACTCTTCCACTCTAAGTATTTTAACGGTGTTTCCGGATAGTTTAAATATAGCTCTTTCGCATGATCCATGTACTGTTTTACCTTAATAATTCTCATTAACATAAGCGGCTTAACAGTTAACTTCAATATTGATTTTACCCTACTTAAAATACTCTGCCCTATCTCACCTTTATATCCAAGCTCGTTAAGCTCACCGCCATTTATCAGTATTGATTTAAATATATAGTTTAAATCATTATTCTCTAATGTTTGTAGATACATTCTCAAAACGTCTAATGAGGCTTGTTTTGCTCCATATGCCCTATGATATTTACTATGATAGCTCCAAAGCTTCTCTAGATTTGCTTCACCACTACTTAAGGCCTCAGTCAATACTTCCACTGCTATTTTAGCACTTAGCATTGCTGGCCCTATTCCACCTCCATGTAGTGGATTAGCTGTAGATGCAGCATCACCTATAGTCATGAATCCATTCCAAACCATACATGGAATAGGTCTTCTTGTTGGGACAATTCCACCACCGCCATGAACAATCTTATCAATCTTAAATCTTCCTCTTACATATTTATCAAACTGAATTCTCGGATTTAATCCTTTTAACCCTTTCTGAATACCTAAACCAACATTGTAAAGCCCACTTCTCTTAGGGAAAAGCCACCAGTAGCCTCCGGGAGCTACATTGACATTCAGAAATATCCATGCAAAATCATGGTCTATGTTTAAATTACCAACCCATATTTCCCTATAGCATATATTGAAGTCGCTGTTAGGTATCTGTTCTGAAACCCACCATTCCTTAGGTAGAGAACCTCTTACACAAGCTAGAGCACCACTAGCATCAATAACAGTTCTAGCATAAATATCCTTAACATGGCCTCCAGATCTTACAAATATTCCTTTAACCCTATCATAACTTATAATAGGCTTAACAAAACTATGCTCTAAGAAAACTTCAGCACCACTATTAATAGCTTCTCTAAACAATCTAGCTCCAAACCCCCTCCTATTTAAAGCATATCCCTCCCCATATACAGGTATGATGTACTGCTCATTAGGTGAAACAACGTTAACACCCTTAAAAAATCCTTCAGCATCAACTCCTAATTTAGGCTCCTCAAAATCTGAATTTACGAAGTGATGCTTACCAATAGCATCACCGCAAACCTTATCACCAATTTTACTCTCACTTCCTCTTTCAACAACTAAAACTTTAAAGCCAGCTCTAGATAGGAAATAAGCAGCAGTAAGTCCAGATACTCCACCTCCAACAACTACAACGTCATACATAGTAATCCCTAATATTAGCCACTAAATATCTTAAACTTTACTATGATAACCCCTATAAATACATTTACCCATAATAAATTTAATAATGATTTTAATCCATAATAATTAGAATACTAGACAAACAATTCTAATTCTCATGTAAATTAAATCATTAAAATGAACATTTGTATACATTTTTAGTAGTAAGGTTTTTAAATCCTTTTCTTTAAAAATGGGAATGCTTGCTCATTGTTCACGATGTAAAGGTAAAATAGAGGTAAACGAAGACATTATAATTGGCGATATAATTGTATGCTTAGACTGCGGCTCACCACACATAGTAAAATCAATAAGTAATGGTATAGCTGAAGTTGAATATAAAGAGATAGAAGTTTTTGAGGAATATTATACCTACAGTTAATCACCACAGATTCGTAGACTTCATTCATGTAAATACTATTATAGCTGCTTATTAAGATTCCATACACAGAATTAATTTGCAAACACTAAGTTTTGTGAACTTTAGACATGATAAGTATATATGGTTAATAGCTTAGGTTCATAAAGCCAAAACCCTAGCTCCTATAAGCTTGAACTAAAGTTTTACATTGAGACTTACATCTCATAGCTATGAATATATTAATTTTTATTATGGCTCATATGGTTTTCAAGTACTATTCTAAGTTTATAAGCTGTGAGGAAATAAGCTTGTATAAGCTCATAGTCTTCAGCGTAATGGCTCACAATACTTTGAAGGTATCTACAGACGACCTATAAAGTAATTGTAAAGCATCCTAGGATGTTACTAAGCTTAAGAGTATTGTGGTAATCAACACTTGTAGAGTATTGGTTAGACATGACAGACATTAGAAAATAGGTGAAGCATATTGATAGGGAACTGAATCTATGGGATATGTAAAAGATATGGGACTATAAGTAATTATTATCAATATTTGAAGAATCCTCATAACTTTACTTAACCCTCCATAGATAGGATTATTGTAGCTTAAGAACATTTATAAGCAGTAGGTGAATACTTGAGGCTAGAATGAAACTGCTTTACTCCCTATTAAGTGTAGGAAAGGCTATAGATATTATAGTGAGTAGTATTGATTTAAATATTGGGGTTGAAGATATAAGTCTTCTAGATGCTTCTGGAAGAATTTCAGCTGGGAACATATATGCCCCCTACAATTTACCTACATCAAATAGATCAGTTGTAGATGGTTATGCTGTTAGAGCTGAAGATACTTATGGAGCCTCTCAAACAAACCCAATAGAGCTTGAAGTCATAGGTAAAGTACATGCTGGAGAGGAGCCTATAGAACTGAAACCTCATACAGCTATTGAAATAGCTACAGGAGCAAAGCTTCCATTAAATGCTAATGCAGTTATCATGTATGAAGATACTTCAAGAATTGGAGATAAAGTCTTAATATATAAGCCGGTAGCAGAATGGGCAAACATATCTAGGATAGGGGAGGATTTTGAAATCAACTCTCTAATAGTTAGAGAAAGAACTGTTCTTCAACCATGGCATATAGCTACGTTAGCCTCATTCGGATTCTCTAAGGTAAGAGTACTTAGGAAAGTTATGATTTCAATAATGCCTACAGGAAGTGAGATACGTGAACCTAGAGAACCCACACCTCTAAGTACGGAGGTTTATGAGAGCACCTCCTACCTAGTATACTCTTACCTATCAAACTATAAATATCTTGATTTAATAAGGATAAACCCTAAACCAGACGATGTGGAAATAATTAGTGAAACACTTAGAAACACATTAAGAAGCTCAGATATAGTGATAATTATCGGTGGGAGTAGTGTAGGAGAGATGGATTTAGCTCCTAAAGTGTTAGAAAGGGAGGGGGGAAGAATACTGTTTAGAGGAGTAGCTATAAGACCGGGAAGAACAATAGGAGCTGGAGTAATTAATAATAAATTGATATTTATGGTTTCAGGATATCCAGTTGCAGCATTAACTAGCTTAGACTTAGTAATAGTACCATCAATTAGAAGAATACTAGGAATTAATGAACTTGGAAGATTAAAAGTAAAAGCAAAACTTACTAGAAGACTAGTAAATACTACAGGATATACATCATACGTTAGAGTTAAAGTATTTAGATGTGGAGATGAATTGTATGTAGAACCATTAAGAATAACTGGTTCAGGGATTTTGTCAACACTTACTAGAGGTAATGGAGTAATAATTATGCCTCCTGAAGTTGAAGGATATGAGAAGAATAGTCTAGTTGAAGTTGAGCTTCTAGGACCAATTGAATAAGCAGATAAATTACCGCTATATACAAGTTTTAAATGAAATTGCTGAAGTAAACGAATACGAAACATTAAGATGTATCTAAGTATTCACTTCAGAAACATAGCTAAAGGAAGATTTCAAATATTTAAGCTACCTAAAAGCTAATATAATAATTCTTGCTTCCAAGATGGAATTAGTTAGAGTCTAAAAGAATACTAAGTTATTAAACATTTAAAAGCAAGAATCTCAACTCTAGTTATGAGGATATCAGGCAAGAACATAGGTAATAAGCATTTCAGCTACTTAAGAAAGCTAAAAGCAACCTTTAAGAGAAATATGAGTTTTAGGTAGTTAGCCCGGCTTTGTTAACTTTAGATTTATTTGGGAGTTCACTCCCCTATTTATGGTGTGTTTATGGTTAAAGTTATCAAGTTTGTTAGGGAGAGAACTCCATTTACTCTAGTTGTTATGGTGCTTACATATATTTTCGTTCTTCTAGAATGGCTTCAGATATTCTAAGCTTCATTATTGTTAGGAGTTATGTATCTATATTATCGTGGTTTAGATCTTTAAGCTTCCTATTTGAGTTTGATAGGAGGGATGTTAGGATTGTTATGGTTGATGATACTATTATTAATGTGGGGTCTATGAGGAGGATTGTTTATGTTGCATTTAAGCCATTATTGAGGAGGATTCTCTACATATGGGTTTTTATGCTGCAACATGCTTACATCTCTAACATTCCTTAAAAGATTAGAGCTATTTACGGTTCTAATATAGTTGTATTAAGTGATGGAGCTCAATATTATAAGGCATAGAATATTAAAATTAAAACATGAATTGTATAGTTTAGAGGTTAAGAATCTAATGGAGAGAATAATACAGTATGTTAAGGATAGAACTAAGCTATTCGATAATTATATACCGTGTATGAAGGATAGATGTGATGGTGAACATGCATTAATGCTTATAATCAATAATATACATACTAAACAAACATGGATTAACAGGAAAATAAAAGCTAAGGAATTCATAGAAGATACAATACCGAAAATAGAGGTGATAAAACATGCTTAAGTTAACAAAGCCCATTAACTTACAGTTAAATTTATATAGTATTGCCTATCTTAATTGCTAGGTGGAATAATTTCATCCTCTATAAACTCGATATCTCGTGGATTAGATGTAGTATTTAAGAATCCAGTAATATTAGTACCGTCATTAATACCGATGGTTATTGCTTTAATTTTCGATTTTCTTGCACGATGGGTTTTTGCTCAGCAATACATTATACCTGGAGCCATAATTTCCACTCCAAATATTGCATTACTAACTCTAGGTAGTTTTATTGCAGGTATTCTTGGATTTATAGCTGAATGTATGGTTGTTGATATGGCTAATGATGTATTTAGTGGAGGTAAACCCAATCTATCTAAAAGCCTTAATCTAGTTATAGGTAAATTAGTTACATTAATTGTTTTAGCAATTATTGCAGCAATATTATCAATAATAATTATAGGTATACCTGTAGCCTTCTTCCTCGCTATTGTAGCAATAGTTGAGGGTGTTGGAGTTGGTGAAAGTTTAAGTAGAGCTATATCGTTTGTAACTAAAAATTTAGGTTCAGTTATTGTCTTCATAATTATAGTAATAGTAGTAGCTATAATACTAGCTTTAATACCTATCATAGGCTCAATATTAAGCTGGATTGCAAGCATTATTTTTACAGTTGCAGCTGTACATCTCTACATAAGCTTAAAGGCTCCGCCTCCACAACCAGAACTTCCCCCTCCACCTCCTCCACCACCTTAAAAATAAGTTTATAGATATTTTTTACAGTTGTAGCAATACCATCTCTTATATTGCTGTATCCATGTAGCCTTTTTACCGCATGATGGACATATACCTTCCTCCCGTTTTTCAGTAGGCTTTTCAATTACTAATGTTTCTTCAGTCTTTACTGCCGGGGCCTCTATCTTAATAGGCTCCTTAAGCAATACAATATCCTCAACAGCACCAATCTTACTCCAATCTACTCTAATTAATGTATGATATTTTGTCTCTACAACTAGAAGTGGTTTTCCCTCGCCAAGTGTAAACTCTATATCCTTAACACTTCCAATAAATGCAGCATCAGAACCATAAACCTGCATTCCAAGAATCTTACTTCTACTAACAGTTTTAACCTCCAAGTTAACACCAATAAACTTCTAATCAAAATTATTTAAGTATTACTATAAATGAGAAGTACTCTGTCAACTTTATATGTCTTAATCCATTAGCTTAGATGCATAACATAGTTGTAGATAATCTCTGAATTCATCATTAAGTATATCTTAATCAATGATATGAATTGATGGATACTTGTAGTTACATGTGAGTAGGAGAAAGTTACTTACCAGTTTAACAGGAAATACTTTTGTATTTATGTTTACAAGAGTAGTTACTAGTGAAGTTAAATCGAATAGTAACATTAATAGTTATCCTGTCTGAAGAGGTGAAAATGCAAGGTTTAATAGAAATACTAGCAAGTTAATTTATGAGCCACGGTTTTCACAAACTATAATCAGTAGCAGCATAATTCTTCCTATTACTCGTGTAGTATTAGCAATTATGGTATTAGTAAACATTAATAATAGTTAGAAAAGCTTACTTCCATTACTATGAAACATCCTTGTATTTTTCATTATTATATAGATAAGTTTATAAGTTTCTATCTAGTATTTATTTCATGAAAAAATCAAACTTTTTAATAGTTAGGAAAAAGGGAGTAGTCATATTACCTAAGAGAATTAGGAAAAGTTTGAAAATAGAAGAGGGAGACCCACTAAGAATAGAAATCAATGATGGAAAGATAGTTTTAAGTAAAGAAGACTTTTGGGGGAAGCTTTTTAATTGTGCAAGAGGACTCTATGATCCAGATGAGGCTGAACTGGAATTGGATGTAGGTGAGTGATGAAAAGAATTTTCTTGGATACATATGTATTTCTAGCTGCTGCAACAAATACTCTAACGTCAATAGCTAGAGATAGCATGTTAAGAGTTAAGACTGGTAAAAGTAGAGGAGTAATTCATCCATTAATAGTTTATGAGGTATTATATCATTGGTATAGGGGAGAATACCTGGATTTATAAATGAGGAGGAGGTATTAACATATCTTAATGAACTGTTTATAAATATTGATTTAACAATTGATATTATAAGGGAAGCTGTAAAAATAAAAATTGAGGGAGATAGAATGCTTAGAGAAGCTGAGGATACTTCACTACATGAACGGAAACTTTCAACCTGCGATGCAGTAACGATTTCACTATGTAGATTTCTTCAAATCCCAATAGTTACAGGAGATAAAGATCTTAAATATGTAGCTGAAAAATTAAACGTAAAAGTGTTATGGTAAACATATTATAGTAATATTCATCATAGCATTTATAAGTCTATGTTGAGAAATAATAGTTTAAGCTTATAGTTTGGATTTGAGGAATGGAGTATATGTTTTCCTATATACTTCTCCTGCTTCCAGCTTCTTCTTATCTCTCTTATACTTTATATATTCACCTATTTTATTCTCTCCAAATCTTCTAACATAATCTTCTAGACTTATACTATTGTTTTTCTGTGAGAAATCTCTGTATAGATCTGATAATACGTTGAATGTACAGAACGGTATTACTTCCAGCTCCGGAGTTACATAGTGTACTCCACATCTCCTTACTCTATCAACATCATAATTATATAAATCCATAAAATGCATCATTCCAAGATATAGGAATCTATAGTGGAATTCTGCTAATGCTTCATAGTTATGTCTTACAAATGCATTGAAAATTATTTTGATAGGGTCAAATCCTTCAGGTAACTTATCCTTCCTTATATGCTTCCTAAGTTTTAAAAGTAGCTTTAACCCATTTATGTATTTATTACCTCCCTTCTCAAGTCTACCTGTTGATTCCTTAAGATATTCTAGGAATCCATTTACATCTATCATTTCAGTTATTGGTATAAATCTTACTTCACCCCCTTTTCTATCTACATATACATATGTAGCCATACCGCATGCTGGATGTATCTTCATATGCCACTGCTCTCTTCTTGAGAAGGCTTCTATAAATCTGGATATTATGTAGGCTGTAGGTACTGGATACCATGAATTCCTATCTATCTCCCCATTAGTCTGCTCCTCTATTAGCCTTATAACTTCAGGTATTGTTACTCTATACTTCTCTCTCTCTGATTTAGGCATCATGCCTACAAGTGATACAGGCTGGAAATTTACTCCTCTAACTATATCCATGTTTAAAGCTGCAAACTTAACGATTGATCCTAATTCATGAGTATTCCATCCCTTAATAACTGTAGGTACTAGAACCACGCTTGTCATACCGCTTTTCCTAAAGTTCTCAAATATATAGGGAATCTCCCAGTGATTCTTGAAGTTTACATCTGGACTTACACCGTCAAAGCTTAAATATATAGTATTTACTCCTGCCTCCCTAAGTCTTCTAGATAGGTTAACTCCATCCATATCATATAGGAATCTTAAACCATTAGTATTCAACTGTATATGATCTATTCCAGCCTCCCTCGTTACCTTAACCAAATCAACCAAATCATCTCTTAATAGAGGTTCTCCTCCAGTTAGCTGTATAGCTCTAGCACCTATTGGATGCTGTCTAGCTAATGCCTCCATCATCTCCTTATACTTCTCTATGCTAGGCTCATATACATATCCAGCCTTTTCACTATAGAAGAAACAGTACCAACAGCTTAAATCACATCTATTAGTAACAACAACATTAGCTAAACATGTCTGAGTTACATGTATAGGACATAGCCCACATGAAAACGGACATGGATTCTCCAAGCTTTTATATGTAATTTTAATATTTGAGCTAGGAGCCTCAAACATCATTACCTTCTCATAAAGAGAGGAATCACCCCAATACAGCTCTTCAATTTCTCCATGTTCTGAACATATCCTCCTAATCCATATACTACCATCCCTTTCAAAAACTATTGCTGGAAGTAATCTGTAACATTCAGGACATAGAGACTGGGTTTTCCTCTTAAAAATTTCTCCCTCTTTTAATTCAGGTTCAGAACCTCCTATACCTATTCTCCTCCCTCTAAACTCTAAAATTCTTCCAGAATACTCTAAGCATTCCATAAGCTTAAAGCTCCAAGATAAATTTAAAGCTTTCTATAAGGTGTTGCTAACCTTAAAAGTTTAATTAAGAGCCCCTATATTGAATATGATTAATAATTATGGTTTCTTTAAGAGAGTAACATCATACTTGTAGGCTTTATTAACTTACTTTCTTAAATGTAGTTTAGAAATAGGATTTCATCTATTAAGCTATATGGTTACATGGCTTCTATTTATTGGGGTATTGAGGCTAAATAGATAAAGATATAAGAAAGATGATTGAAGAAGTATTAAGGGCTATGATATCGTTTGTAGGTCGTAGAGTTGAGCTTAAGGCTTTATGTAAGCTTAATGAGAAGCAAATGTATTTATCACTCTTCATCTCATGGTCCTAAGGGATGTGGTAAAACAACTCTTCTTAGAGAGTTTACAATTAGCTTAACAACTACTTTAGTAAGGGATTTGCACTATATGTTAATGCTGAGTCCGGGTCTTGGCGTTCTCAGGAAGTTTTTACAGTACCAAGGATTTATAGTGAGCTTATTCATGAGATAGCATTATCTCTATTAGAATTCCTAAATATTCCACTATTTCAAATAGCTGGGAGAATTGCTTGGAGATATGTATCAGCAATACTTGAAAAATCTATCTTAGAAGGCTTAGAGGAAGAGTTGATAGATTATTTATTGCTATTGATGAAATTGTTAAATCTATTGGATTGAAAAGTATTGAAGGATATGCTAAATCAATACATAATGAAATAAACTTCAGAAATGAATAGCATCTATTCTTTAGAGTAATATTAAACTATATTGCAGCTACTTCTGAAGGAAAATCCCTAGAATTATTAGGGAAACATTCATAGTTACAATCCTAATTTCAACATTAACAAAATATATCAATGATCAAAGAGCTAAACATATTTAAGTTTATAGAACACATTAACAAAAGTAAAGATTTATTATGCTTACATAAACTTAATGTAATGTATGTTAAAATACGGATTAAGTATTAATCCACATGAAACCATTCAGAAAATCGTAGAGAAAAGCATGGAAATGGAGAAGTTAAGTTTCGATTACGTATGGGTAACGGATACTTCTTTAAAATCAGATTTCTATACAGTGGCTTCAATTATAGCGGAGAAAACAAGTAATATAAGAATTGGAATAGGATTACTTAGCCCATTACTTTATACTTCATCTCAAATTGCTAAAAATATAATCATGCTAACTAAGCAATATGGTGACCGATTTGAATTATGTATTGGTCCGGGAGATCGTGGCCAACTTAAAAGAGTAGGGATTCAGCTTTCCAAAGTGAAACGTATTCCTGAATTACTTTTAAGAGTGGAATGGGAAATTAATGTAAGTTTTAAACAAGAAAAGCTGGAAATACCTATATGGCTTGGTGCTCAAGGCCCTAGAATGCTTAGGATAGCTAAGTTCTTTCATGGAGTTCTACTAAATTATGCCGATTTAGAACTTATTAAATGGGCAGTAAAGGAAATGGATTTACCTTACAGCCATTCCGTTCAGATAGGTATATATGCTCCATCCTATGTTTATACTTGTAAAGATAAACAGCTATATGATCTTCTTAAACTTTCCTCTATAACTGTAGCTTTAGGAACTGTTAAGAGTGTTTTAGAAAGAATAGGTTTATATGAAGAAATCCTTAAGATAAAGAGAGAGTTAAGAAGTGGAGTTGCATTAAAAGATATTGTGAATATCGTTCCTGAAGAAGTTATAGAGAAGTTTTCAATTCACATGCCTTCCAATACTTTAAAAAACTATCTTTTAAAGCTAAAAGAAATAGGTATTAAACATGTAGTTTTCGGCTATCCGCAAAACATCTCTAAAGAAACCATAAGAACATTAATGCTCTCTATATCTAGCTGAAAGCAGCATTCCAATAATAAGTGAATT
The DNA here is from genome assembly GCA_038845975.1 of Methanomethylicia archaeon. Lineage (GTDB taxonomy): Archaea > Thermoproteota > Methanomethylicia > CALHIW01 > CALHIW01 > CALHIW01. The sequence continues at coordinate 26,257 of JAWBQF010000003.1, read as the reverse complement.
TTAGTATTTATCTACCTAGTATATAAAGCTTAAAATAGTATTATAGATTAACTCCATATTATAATTATCTTGGAACTTAAGCCATCAACTATATGTGTAGATGATGTTTGTCTCATCATCTACTACAAAATTGAGGGTGAATAACCAACATTTCTATTTCTGGGCTACTGTAGATGTGAATTCTAGAGAGGTTCTGACAACAATGCTAGCTGGCTTCATAATGAATACATACTGAAGAAGACTTTGGGACATGTCTAAGTAGATGCTTATCCTATTGATAAGACATAGTATATAGATGCATTTATATAGATGCATTGAAGAACTTAGAATGGAACATATCACGTATGGATTTGGAAACTGTATAGAAGGATGGTTTAGAACACTAAAGAGAGAACTAAATGATCCTACAACAACTTTCCATCAAGAAAACGTGGTATAAAATGAGTAAAGCTCTCTTAGAGACTTTCACATACTACTACAATAACCTAAGAATACACAAATCCTAGAAGACCAGCATTACAACCCCTATTTTAACAGTACCGCTTTATAAACTTTAACGTATCATTATGAGCTTTAAATATGGCTACCTATATATTTTAGTATGTGTATGTTAAGTTAGGTGGTTGTACGTCTAGGAGGAAAAGCTTCATTTCCAAATATTATGATGTGCTTGCTGAGTTTAATGTTAGTAGGAGGGTTGTTAATAAGGCTTTAAAGTATCTAATTGATAGAAAGATTACTATTAGCAACTTCAATATTGAGCAGGGAAATGTAAAAACTGTTAAGCTATTATTCCCATCAGAAACCAGAGAGGATCTTACTCATACTCTTGTTATTGGTGAGTATGGAGTGAAATGTGATTGTGAAGCTTCAGCTCTACGTGGCTATATCTGCAGTCATATAGTTGCAGGATTAATTATCCTCGATATGTTCTTTAAAAGTGTAGGTAGGGAATTCTCAATTAGGAGTTTTCCTCAACTACATAAATACATTAAGGAGCATGGAGGAAATAAATCATAACTTAAACCTATCTCTTAGGTGTTATTCTTTCAATTATGGTTTCTACTAGTTTATCATGTAGACCTAGAGATAACAGGTATGCTTCCCTCTCTATATATGAGCTCCAATGTAGAACCGTATCTCCGAGCTCATAGTCGTAATCCATGGATCCCGTACATGGATATGAATGATGATGTAATGCTACCCTATCATAAAATTTCCTCAGCCAATCTTCATCATGCTCGTTAACATCATATCCTAAAAGCTGTCTAGCAACATAGTATGTTATACCGCAGGGGGATGAAACATGAACCTCAATACTTGAAATAGTATTTCTTACTCTTCTTAACGTTATTAAGGGCATTCCTATCCTGTACTGCTCTATGAATTCAGCTATTAGCTTTGAATTTGGCTTTAGATTACATGACGGCTTCGGAGCAGCTACCTCAATCCCATAGTTTTTACAGTTTTCCACTATGCTTCTAAGAACTCCTAAAGGTGCATCCCCTCCTTTATCTCTAAGTATTATTAATCCTAATACATCAGATCTTCTAAGTATCTCAGGAAGCTCTAAGTATAGGTCATTATGTAATCCTGTTGCTAAAACAATATCTACACTAGGAATCTTAGTGGGTAGGAGAGTATATGGATTATCTATGATTGATGGTAAGGCTTCAGGTGGAGGAGCTTCCACTACTCCATCAATACTCTCTGAAAAGCCATATTTACCATACTTACACTGCTTCTCAATACATAAATGGCTGCAAGACCTACAATGACCAAATGTATTTACAAGGTTATCTATGATTTTCATACCGAAATCCCCACTATAGATCATGAATAGTTTTAAATTGGCTTTCGGAAGTATTCCATCATAGCTTCCAACCACTACTCCCCCACTACAGAATTTCCCTCTATAGGAAATCCATTCACTATACTCTTCATTTACAATCTCCAATACATCTTCATGTTTAAGCTTACTATAAAGCACAGTATAACAGGGTTAAGCCATTATTTAAACCTGATACCGAATACCTTCGTGGTAAAATTTATAATACTTAATGAGGATTTTGAAGTATGCATATACAGTATTATATTGAGATGCTATTCATAATTTTCGCTTTAGGAGCTATTGTCTTTATGTTTTTATTCTCTATTAAGCTGGCAAGATTAAGAAATGGGAAACGTGAAGTTGTAGATGAGAAGAAATGGTTTATAGTTCTAGTAATGGTAACAGTAGTCTTCAATGTAGCTACCCTTACATTAACTCCTTCACAGCAATGGATTTTATGGAGTCCAGTAAAGCCTGATAGAGTGTTTTACATTACAATGTATGATTATAAATTCTACTTACCTGAGAACCCAATAATTATTAGGGTTGGGGAGCCTGTAGAGTTTATAGTAACTTCTAAGGATGTAACATATGGTTTCGGTATATTTAGAGGTGATGGAACACTAGTATTTCAAATTCAAGTTATACCATGGTATAATAATTCTATAGTATGGATTTTCAATGAACCTGGGAAATATACTATTAGATCTACAGAGTATTCAGGACCTAAGCATCCATACATGATCCTCCCGGAGGCTATAGAGGTGAAGCCATGAACTCCTGGCTTAACCCTACACTTGAGAAACTTACCCTTAGATATGTAATTGTAGCATTATTCTTTCTATTTGTAGTAGGTGTAGAGGGATGTTTAATGAGGGTTGACTTATGCAATATACCTCTACATAAATATGAAGAATTCTTCGCGATGATGACAGCTCATCCGGTAGTCGGTATCTATGGATGGGCTTATATAGCTGTAATGGGAGCCTTCTACTACTTAGTTCCAAAACTTCTTAATAGAAACCTGCATAGTGTAAGGCTTGCCATGATTGGATTAGTAATTCATATGCTTGGGGTTATAGTAGCCTGGTCAGCCTGCTTCTTCCTTCACTACGCTCCTCTATACACAATCTACTGGCCTCTCCCAGTTAACTGGAATATATTTCCTCCAAGTGGAGCCCTAACATTTACATTAGGGTTGGCTCTAATAGAGTTTTCAATACTTCTATTTATATTCAACATATTCTCCACAATTCTTAGAGGTAGTGAAGGAAATGGAGGGTCTATTAAAGGCTTTATTATAGCTGCCTTCAATTTGGATAAGATAGCATCATTAATAAATCGTAAAAATAAGTTTCTAAATGGAGGTTCTAGACCTCCAGTATTCATAGTATCAGTTATGAGGGGATCTATAGATGCTGTTATAAATGCATTAATTCTAATAATGGCTGGACTATTAATCCTCATTTACAGTATATATGCTATTATAGGTGTAAATCTAAGTACACAATTAATTAATCCCTTAATCTACAAGAATGTTTACTGGTGGGGGTTAGATATGGTTGCTGATGGAGATGTATTGATTTGGACTGCTGGCGTACTATACCTTATGGCTCCCCTCCTAGCTAATAGACCCCTATACGGCGAGAACATAGTAAGGTATGTAATACTTGCAGACCTCATAATTTCTATGGGTGTATGGAGCCACCATCTACTTTCAGATACTCCTCAACCAGCTTTACTGAGGCTTATATCAGGCCAATTTATTACATGGGGGGAATACGTTACTATGGGTCTTAGCTTCTTCGCTGCTCTTAAAACCCTCTGGCTTGCTCGCCCATTAAAAATGAACATACCATTAAAATTTATGCTTGGAGGAATTCTCGGATTTATGCTTGGCGGAGTTTCAGGACTTATACAGGCTAACTATGCTCTTAACGTATTCCTCCATAATACTCAATGGGTTATAGGAACACATGCACATATGATGCTTCTAGCAGGTTTAAGCACCCTAATATTTGCAGTTATCTATACGTTGCTTCCATCCCTAACAGGTAAGGAGCTTATAAGCATGAAGCTTAGCAATACTCACTTCATGCTCTGGATGATTGGAAGTATAGGTATGTCCCTATCACTTGGATTTGCAGGTATTGCTGGTATGCTTAGGAGAAATCTATATCACGGTATAACACTATATATCCCATACATGTATGCAGCCATTATATTTGCTGTAGTAATGGCTTTAGGCTACTTATCCTTTATCATAAATATAGTGAAAACCTACGGGATAAGAACCATACTAAAAATCCTTATATTCTAAAGCCCCACAAACAATTCATTACTAATAGACTAACCAGCATAGATACTATTATGCTATTAGGTAGAGTTTTCTAATGGTTTAATGTAATGTATCCAGCCATACTATAAGATGAAGAGCTTAATAGGCTTTATGAATTTAAGCATGTTTACACTCTATCCTATATTGTTTCTATAATTCTTAGCATATATACTATTGACCTCATAACATGAATACATGTTCACTATCATATTTACCATCAATACAATTATGTTAGAGCCATAAATAGCCCTAATTTTCTTAATGTTAAAAGATGTAGGCATATTGTAAAATCATAAACATATGTAGGAATCTTCTAATAATGGCCTATAGTAATCTCATTTTAGAGTACACTTATAATATTATCATCAAAAATCAATCCCAACCCTTCCTACCAAACTCAAATAGCTTAAGATAAACCACAATATAGATACAACCTAAAATAATAGAGCTTAGAATATCTGAAGTATCTAGATGAGTATGAACGAAAATATATAAGCACCATAATAACTAGAGTAAATGGGGTTCCCTCCCTAAAAACCTAACAAATTTAACCATAGATTCACCGTAAACAAGGAAGAGAACTCCCAAATAAATCTAAAGTTAACAAAGCCAAAATATTCGGGATAAATTTTATAAATGTATTATAAATAATATTTCTGGTGGATTATGGTTATTAAAACTTGGAGGAGTAGTAGTTTAGATATAACTATTGATGTTGATTGGGATAGATGTATTAGTGCTGGGGAATGTGTTAGGGTCTGTCCTACAGGAGTATATGAAGTTATTAATGGGAAATCTAATGCTATAAATATTGATCAATGTATACAGTGTTGTGCATGCGTAGCTGCATGTCCAACACAAGCAATAAAACATTCAACATGTGGATGAGTTTAAGAGGTATAAAGTCTATGTATGCTTCTGACATATTAAAGGGGGAACATAGAATTATTGAGAGGATACTTAATGTTTTAAGGAGGACTTTAAGTAGGGAGGTTTCTATTGATACTATTGATAGATGTCTTGATTTCATAAGGGTTTTCGCTGATAAATGCCATCATGGTAAGGAGGAAACAGTACTATTTCCAGTTCTTGAAGCTAAAGGTATTCCAAGAGAGGGGGGACCTATAGGTGTTATGCTTTTAGAGCATGAACAGGGTAGAGGCTATATTAGAGCATTATCTGAAGCTATAGATCTTTACCGTAGTGGGGTATTGGAAGCTAAAGAGAGAATATATGAAAATATTACCAACTATGTTAATCTCCTTACACAACATATTCAGAAGGAGGATAATATATTGTTCCCCATGGGTGATAGTGTTCTAGACGCTGAGGAGCATAGAGAACTCATAGAGGATTTTGAGAGGGTTGAAGAGGAAAGGATAGGAGTTGGGAAACATGAGGAATACATTAAGCTCCTAGAGAGAATTGAGCTTGAGGTGTAGGATATTATATTTAGTGAATCCATATATAGGGATAGGGTTAAACGTATTCAAGCATTAATGAGGGATTGGGGTATAGATTTACTGACAGTTCTCGATAATGAGAATTATCAGTACTTTACAGGTGAGTTTAGGAGGCAGCCTAGACTATATATTCCTATTGATGGGGAGCCGATGATTCTAGTTTTTAGAGGCGAGTTTGAAGATGCTTCTAGAAATACATGGGTTAAGAATATACATACGTATGGTAGTCTTCATGAAATGATGAAGCATGTAATAGAGTATATAAAGCAGAATAATGTTAAAACTGTCGGTTTCGATTATGAGTTTGCTCTTCCAGCATTTCTACTGGAAAGGTTTAAAATGGCTAATCCAACTGTTAAAGTCGTTGATGCTAGGGAGTTGTTTATGAGTTTAAGAATGGCTAAAACAAGTGAGGAAATAGAGCTGATGAGAAAAGCTCAGGAAATAGCTACCGCAGGAATAGATGCTGCCAGAAGAGTATTAAGGGAGGGGATAAGTGAGGTTGAGGTTGCTGCTGAGATCGAGTATGAAATGAGGAGGAGAGGAGCTGAAAGATTTGGATTTCCAACATTTGTGAATTCAGGATATAGAAGTAATTGCCTCCATGGATGGGCTTCAAGAAAAAGGATTGAGAGAGGGGAGCTAATACTTATTGATGTCGGCCCAGTCTATATGGGTTATAGCTCAGATATGGCTAGAACATTTGTACTAGGGCCGCAAACAGAGAATCAAAGGAAATTAATTGAGCTGTATATTAGAGCACGTAGGGAAGCTATAAATGTTGTTAAGCCTGGAGTAATGGTAAGTGAGCTTGATAACTCAGCTAATAGAGTAGTTAGTGAAGCAGGTTATGGTGAATACTATGTACGTGGTATTTCTCATGGTGTAGGATTAGCCTTTGAGGAAACACCCTTCCCAACAATATTTCCTGAAGATAGTATTATAGAACTAAGGGAAAACATGACTATTTCAATAGGCCATAGCATACTATCAATACCAGGTATTGGCGGAGTAAGAGTTGAAGACGTATATCTAGTTACGGATAAGGGGGCTGAACTACTAGTAAAATATGATGAGGAGTTAATTGAGGTTTAAATATGGAGATCAATAAGTTAAGCTCTAAGGAGAGGGAGATATATGAGAAGCTTAGGGATGTTAAAGATCCTGAGTTTGGACAATCAATTATTGATAGAGATCTTATAGATGAAGTTAGGTTTAAGGATGGAGTTGCTAGTATAACATATCATTTAACAGTTCCATTCTGTCCGATGCCCTTCGCTTTATTTATTGGAAGACAAATAAGGAGAAAAGCTAAGGAGGTTACTGGTGTAGAGAAGGTAAAGGTTACAGTTAAGGATCATATACAAGCTGAGATAATTAATAAAGTACTTGAGAAGGAAGAGTAATGCCGACAGCAGAGTCAAAAATAACAGTTAAAGCTAAAGTGGAGGAGATATATGGTTTTCTAAGAGATCTTAGAAATATAGGTAGATGTCTAGGAGTAGTTGAAGAGATAAATCTAGTAGATGGAGAAGCAATCTGGATATTGAAAACTCAACAGGCAAGAATAACTAGAACAAGAGAGGTTAGAGCTAAATACATTACTTTAGAGGAAAACAAGAGGATAATATGGGAGGCTAAAGGTGGAAACCTATATATACATGGCGAATTCATATTTAAAACTAATAGTGAAATAGAGGTTAATGTAAAGCTAACATTTGAAGTATTAGGTCCTCTTGGAGCTATATTGAGGCCAATGATATCTATAACCATAGGATCAAGATTAGAATCTCTTATTCAATGCTTAAAAGAAAATGTGGAAGCTAGCCATACATTAATCCATAAACCCGTATAATATGAACTATTCATTGAAGACTAATCTAACAACATATGAAAACCTATAAAAGGAAAGAAAATTTATGTAGTTAATAGCCAAGTTAGAAGTATTATAAGCATAGTTATAATATCTAACAAGTTATTGGCTGAGTAAGAATATCTAATTAGACTTCTAGGATTAGTTGAATGTAATAGGTTTCAGGAAAAGTTTAAATTTTATCTTTTAAGTTTAGCTGCTAAGCTTTAAGGACTATAATTATGTTATGTGGTTTACAATGAATGTAATACTGATTAATTACGGTGTTGGAAACATTTTTAGCGTAGAGTATGCATTGAGGAGAGCCTACTTAAACGTAGAGGTATGCTCAAGTCTTAATAGTTTTGGAAAAGCTGATGCTATTGTTATTCCAGGTGTAGGAAACTTTAAGATCGGAGCTGAAAATTTAGGAGGGTTTAAAGGTAATATTATAGATTTAGTTAGGAGTAATATTCCTATTTTAGGAATATGTCTTGGTATGCAGCTATTCTTCCAGGAGAGTGATGAATGCCCCAATATGAAGGGATTAGGGTTACTAAATGGTAGAGTTGCTAGGCTACCTAGAAATGTTAAGACTCCACATATTGGCTGGAACAATCTTAAAATAGTTAAATATACAGAGTTTCTGGATGGAGTTGATGAGGGAGATTATTTCTATTTTGCTCATAGCTACTATGCTGTACCAAGCAATCCGGAGATTACTGCTGCTGAAACAGAGTATGGTGTTAGATTCACATCAGTTATAGTGAAGAACAATGTTTTCGGTGTACAGTTTCACCCGGAGAAATCAGGTAAGTCTGGTGAGAAGATTATTAGAAACTTTGCTAGAATAATTAAACGTTAGGGGATGGAATTGTATGTAATACCTGCTATTGACATAATGAATGGTAGAGTTGTTAGACTTATTAAGGGAGATCCTGGAAAGATAAAATCCTACGAGTATTTAGGTGATCCATTATCTCTTGCTAAAAGATGGAGGCTTGAAGGCGCATCATTAATACATGTGGTTGATATTGATGCTGCATTAGGAAGAGGGGAGAATATAGGGATAATAGAGGAAATAGTTAAATCCATTAAAATTCCGATACAGGTTGGTGGTGGAGTGAGAAGTATAGATAAGGCTATTCATCTATTAGATATGGGTATTGAGAGAATAGTCTTAGGTTCACTTGCATTTAGAAGTCCTAATACTGTTAGTCAGCTTCTAAACGATTTCGGATGGAGAAGGATAGCTGTAGCTTTAGATCATTTAGATGGAGAGGTTATGATTAATGGATGGAGAACATCAACACATAAAACACTTAAGGAAGCTATTCAGAAATTCTTAACAATAGGTGTTAGGTTTTTCCTTATAACTTCTATTCAACATGATGGAATGATGAATGGACCTGATATTAAGAATTTAAGTGAAATCCTAAATTTAAATGCTAATATAATAGTATCAGGTGGTGTAAGAAATCTAGATGATATTATAGCTTTAAAGAACCTCAATATTTATGGAGTTATTATCGGTAGAGCACTATATGAAGGCTTATTAAGTCTTAGAGAAGCTTTAAAAGCAGCTAGATAGCATATATGTGGTGATGAAATGGCTTTAGCTAAAAGGATAATTCCATGTCTAGATGTAGATCATGGAAGAGTTGTTAAAGGTGTAAACTTCATTAATTTAAGAAGTGCAGGTGATCCTGTTGAGCTTGCGAGACGATATAGTGATGATGGAGCTGACGAACTTGTCTTCCTAGATATAACAGCATCACCTGAAAGGAGAAGTATATTGAGGGACGTTGTTAAATCTGTAGCTGCTGAAATAAATATTCCGTTTACTGTTGGTGGTGGAATAAGAAGTATTGAAGATGCATACATAGTTCTATGTAGTGGCGCTGATAAAGTATCCATCAATACAGCTGCTGTTGAAAATCCTAAACTAATTAGGAAGCTTGCTGAAACATTCGGGTCTCAATGTGTTGTTTTAGCTATAGATGCTAAGAGAAGATATGATGTGGAGGAAGGTAAAAATATTGTGGAGACTATTGATGGCTCATGCTGGTTTGAGGTTTACATTTACGGTGGACGTAAACCAACAGGTATGGATGCTATTGAGTGGGCTGTTAAGGGAGCTGAGCTTGGTGCTGGGGAAATACTTTTAACATCTATGGATAGGGATGGTACAGAGAATGGGTATGATATTGAGCTTACTAGAAGCATTGCTGAACACGTTGAAATACCCGTTATTGCAAGTGGGGGAGCTGGTAAACTTGAACACTTCCTAGATGTCTTCAATAAAGGTAAAGCAGACGCTGCATTAGCAGCATCAGTATTTCATTATAGTAAATACCCTATACCAGTAGTTAAACGCTTCCTACATGAAAGGGGGGTGCCTATTAGGCTTTGAAGAGCTTAAAAGCAATAAACATAAATGACTTAAACTTCAATAAACATAATGGGCTAATACCTGTTATAGTACAGGAATACAATTCAAAGAAAGTATTAACACTAGCATATGTGAATAGGGAAGCAATAGAGAAAACAGTTGAAACAGGCTACGCTTACTATTTCAGGCGTTCACATGGTAGAGTCATGATGAAGGGAGAGACATCAGGAAACATTCAGGAAGTCATAGATATACTTGTTGACTGTGACTATGATGCTATACTATACATTGTAAAACAGAAAGGACCAGCATGTCATCTGGGAGAGGAAACATGCTTCCATAATAGGCTAAAACCAATAGACCACAGTAAATCAACAAATTAACACTAGAAATAAGCATCCGCTATTTACAATATCCCTATCAGTTTCAATATTAATGGTGTTAAAACTGTTGATACAAGCGTAGCAACAATAGCTACAAGACTAGCTCTAACAACACCGTAAAGATCACTAATCCTAGTATTTAAACTATTCCTTAAATCATTAACTCTAGCATCTATATACGTTATAAGCTCCTTTCTTAACGTCTCCATACCTTCCTTTGCGGCTTTCCTTAATGCTTCTATGTCATCTTTTGTTACTATTTCTCTTGATATTGCTATTAATACTGCTTTACGTAGATCTCTACGTTTAAAAACTTCAAGTATAAGCTCATCCGAAAGTGCTTTACGTAATTCTTCATCTTTTCTCAACTCCTCAAGAAGCTGCCTACCAATAGACACAACTAAATATAGTAATGCAAATATATAGGCTTAGCTTAATTTTAACTTTAAATTATGGTTTGAAGCATATTATAAGTTGACTTAGTAAATTATAACATGTTAAATTGTTATATTTAGATTTTATGGTATATATTGAAGTTTACGTTTATTTAAAATATTTAGACTTAAACATCTAGCAATAATTTGGTCTAGAATAGTTTCCTAGTAATCCTCATAATCTGTAGCTAGTCATGTATTTCCAAGTAAGCCAATTCTATTAGCTATTAATATAAGTCTAAATAGGAGTTAAAGCTTTGAATATTATGCTGGATAGAATTAGGATTTTACGTATGGATGATGATGTATGTTGTAGAGTTGAATGCTATGAAAATCCTGATTGGGGTTTTGCAAGGAATTATCAACTCATTCTTAAATCGGTATTTGCAGAATATTCTGCTTCCGTCTTTAATACATCGATAAGTAGTAGTGTAGGATTACTTTATGGTGGTAATAGAGATTATCACTGGCAGGGGCTTATTATAGGTCCTGTTGATGGAAAGCTAATTAAGATTATTGATGGTGTTTACTATAAGCCTATTGATGAAGATATTCTTAACCCTATTTCAGCTATATCTTGTATAGATAGGATTATTTACGAGTATAAAACTGGAAATGGATGTTATAAGGTATTATTATCGCTTAGAGATGTTGATGGATATGTAGAGCTTAATGTAAAGGCTTCAAAACCATCGTTTTTCGCTCTTCCATTAGATATTAGAAATGCTGAATCCATGGTCAGCTATAAGTATACTATTTGTAGGTATAGAGGCTATATGGAGGTTAACGTTCTTAACAGTTTATTAAAGGTAATTGTTAAAGGTATTGATGATATTGAGAATTGGGGTGAATGGATAAACTGGATATATAAGCTTGGAGATGGTTTTAGAACTTTAAGCAATGGAGATTTAAGATTTATCAAGTATGTGCGTTCAATTTATATTCCAGTACTCCTTAAATCTTTAAGTGGATCTTTAAATATAGCTATTCCAATTAGTGTTAAAAGATGTTTGAAGCCTAATTTAACTTTAAATCTTAATATTAACGCTGATCCTATTATTAGAGATCTTATTGAGTTAAGAGTTAGGAGACTAGCAAGTTTTGGGGTTCCATTTAACTCTTTAATTGCTCCTGAAGCTGGTGCATGGTGGTTTAGAAGAGTTTGGATACGTGATCTTGTTGAGGGGTTAAGATGGAACTTGAAGACATATATTTATGTTCTTGGATGGAAATCATGGATTACGGAACTTATAATGGAGTTATTAAGGATTTCATGGATTAATAATGGGACACCAATACTACCATCATCTAAAAGTTTTTCAAGTGATGCTTTCCCACAGCTTATTAATGTTGCTACTGAGCTTTCAAGACTTACAGGCAGCTCTAATCTTTTAGAGAAGGTTTTAAAGATTATGTTTAGAGCTATTAAGAAACTTAGAGGAAACAAGTTTTCAGCCTCTAAAATTATGGATGGTGTTATCGTTTCTAAACCTAATTCATCATGGATTGATAGTATGGTAAGTATTGATGGTGTAAAGTGGCCTATGAGGCTACCTACAAGCTGGATTGGTAGAGTTGGAGTTGAATGTGAATTTGCACTTGTTGAAGTTAATGCTCTTTATCTTGAAGCTACCTATAGATTATTATCACTCCTAAATAGTTTAGGAGTTACTGTTCCTCTATGGCTTAAAGACTTCTACTATGAGCTTAGGGATGGATTTAGAAAATGGTTTATTAATGGGAGCTTACCGCCACTAACAGTTAATATTCCATTAGGGCTTACTGATAATACTTTAAGCTCAGCAGGTATTGTTGCAGCTTCGACTCTTAAAGATATTGTATATGAAGATATTAGGGGAATGTGGAGGGATGTTGAGAAGCTTATTGTTAAACGTAAACTTATATTTATTGGTAGTGGGGAGGAGGTTTTCGGTGTTCTTACTAGGATTAATGAGTTGAAGCCTTATCTTGGAGATATGGAGTATCATGGATCTGTAATATGGCCTAGAGATACACCATACCTTATTGAGTTCATGAAGAAGCTATCAATGGATGTTAAGGGTATTCTTTTAAACAATCTTGATCATATGGTTTGTGAGGGCGCAGTAGGCTATGTAAGTGAGCTTTTCAGTCTTCCGTTAGGAGTTAATCCATCTCCATCTATATATTCAATGAATCCAGTACCTGTAAAGAATCCTGCTCAGTATTGGAGTCACTGGTGTGATCCATACCTAGACTATTTTAAATCTAATAGCGACTTGTAGAGGTTAAGTGTTTCCTTTACTGTTTTACTCCATGTAAAGTTTTCTAGAACCCTCCTCCTACCGTTTAACCCCATCCATTTCCCACAATCATTACTTTCAAGTATTGCCTCTATTCCCCAAGCAATATCTTTAGGATCATATGGATTTACATGAACACCACATTGCTCACTACCTGAGGGAACAACAATCTCCCTAAATCCACTGCATCCATATGCACCTACAACTATAGGCTTCTCCATAGCCATTGCTTCAACAGCTACAATTCCAAATGGCTCATAGAGACTTGGGAAAACAGCTAGATCGCAAGCTGCATAGTATGCTATTCTCTCTTCCTCACTTAGAAATCTATTTATAACTGTTATGTTTTCCTTTATACTTCTTCCTTCGCTTAGTATTTGCTCTAGAAGCTCCCCAACCCCTATGATTAGAAGTCTTGCTTTAGGATACTTCTCTACGATATACTTCATTGATTTAACAAGGTTATCTACACCCTTAACCCTTACAAGCCTACCGATAAATAGTATTAATGGATCACCGTAATGTTTAGATTTAATTTCCTCAATAGTTTTCCTCGATACTCTTCTTGGATTGTATTTTTCAGGATCTACACCATTCCATACTACATGAATCTTCTCCGCTGGAAATCCTTGAGGTATAAGATCATAATTTCTCATAGCATTAGATACTGTAACTATAGCATTAGATATTTTAGCACACTCCAACTCTAGTAGGGATACTGTAGGTGATCCCCCACCTAGATTTCTACCTTTCTCTGACGAGTGGATATGGAATACTAAAGGTATGGATGGATACATGTTTTTCATAGATATTCCAGTTATTGATGAGATCCAGTCATGAACTGAAACAATATCAAACAATAACCCTTCCTTAACTAATTTATTAATAGTATATGTTGAGGATATATTGTATGTTAATACATCATTAAAGTATTTGAATCCTGGCCCCCATGCTTTAAGCTCATCATTTACCAGTATTTTTAAGGATTGCCCAATATTTACAGGAATTATTCTGTGAATAGTTATATTTCCAGAGTATTCGAGAACAGGATATCTACCATTGTTAACTGTGAATACATGTACTTCACATCCCATTTCAGCTAGTCTACATGTAACCTCGTAGGAGTATACCCCTAAACCTCCGTAGATAAGCGGGGGATACTCAAATGTTATGAATGCTATTCTAAGCATTTAAGCTATAACCCTAATAAGTCCTGGATAATATTCCCTTAATACTCTCTCCATACTAACTCTAGGAATAAACGATCTTAAAGCATTTAGTGAGACTCTATAAAATCCTTGGGGGTCATTAAAGTACATTTCATACACCTTACATACTTTATCTCTAAATTCACTATACTCCATATTGTTTATCTCATTTACTCTGAAATTATTAAAATCTATAAATTCTCTTAAGTCCTGTCCGAAAAGCCATCCATTAACTCCATCAACTATAAGCTCTATTACACCCCCATCTCTTGAGGATATTGTTGGAGTTCCATTAATAGCTGCCTTCATATAGCTTGTTCCGCAAGCCTCCCATCCTGAAAGCGGAGTGAATAAAAGTAAATCAGATCCAGCCATTATGTTTTTAGCTGCATTAACATCATACTCAGACATATAGATTACATTTTCATTTTCTCTATGCATTTTCCTGAAGGTTTTCATGTATTCAAGTCCAGCAGGATCTTGAGGATGTGCTTTACCACCAATTATAAATATGATTTCCCTATTTTTAAGCTCCTCAATAAGCCTAGATATGAAGAATGGACGCTTGTAGGGTACTAGTCTACGACACCATGAAACTACAAGCTTACCATCTAAATCCACATCTTTAAATCCTCTTATAAATCTACCTAGATCCTCCTTAGCTTTCTGCTTAAGCTTTACAAATTCGTCAAGAGTAAGTTCATGATTCTCATATTTCTCCCTCATTTCAATATTCATCCATCTATCAATATTAACACCATTCGTAACATAGGACATTTTCTCCCCGTAATGTGGGAAAATCTTCAACAACATATCTAAATGCTTAGCAGATACAGCAAATACCTGTCTCGATACTGCTAGTCCTATCTCCGTTAATGGAACCTCGGGTTCTAGGAAGCGGTATCCATACTCAGACTCGAAGAATCCTCTAGGAATAAGTGGATGACCCCAAGGACCTGCTGTATGTATAACCATTCTATACCTACCTGGAATCTTAAGAAGTAGAGGAAGTAGAGCAGCATAAGCTTCCTGAAGATCTATATACATTAAAGCCTCAAGGTTCATATTCCTTCTAAGATATTCTGCTGAAGCCTTAGCTAGAAGAGTATATTTTAAAAACTTCTCTTCCAAACTATTTTCAATATAGAGTCTCTCAATGATTTTAATAGCCCAGTCAGGAGAGGAAACCTTAAAAAATATGGCTTTAGCTGTATTTAACTGGTATTTTAGGGCTTCAACTTCAACTTCAACTCCTTTCAATCTAATCTTAAATCCATCATCTAAGCTAAGAAGCTTAGTAAACTCTTCAGGTTGGGGCTGAGGTTTTGGTATTGGATTACCATTATCAAAATCGTAGGCTACATATCCTCCATTATAAAGTAGAGTTAGTACAATATATTTTAATCCAAGCTTTGCTGCAGCGTAAAATTTATCTCCCTCAAGAACTCCTAATCCTCCAGCATATGTATACCCAATATCCAATGCAAAATCAGGAGTAATACTAATAACCCAGTAATCTTTATAGTTACTTCTAATAGGGTAATTCATTAAGACACCTAATAGCTCTAGTACCTCTACCCTACTCCTTATATAATTTTCCATCTAAATGAATAGCTTCGCGAACTTAAACATATTTATTGCTTTTGTATTGCTATATGAATTCTTAGCTTTATCCTTTTGTAATTCATGTTTGTTAACTATACTATTGATTTTATGAGTATGGATACATGTTCATTATTACGTACATAGCTCAAGCAACATAATAATCTATTTTGGAGCTTACACTCATAATAGCATCATCAACCGTAAAATTCTAACTCTCCTATCAAACTCGAATAGCTTAAGATAAACAATGACGATATGAATACAATAACACTACGATAAAGCTTAAAATATCCGAAGCATTTAGATGAACGAAATATATAAGCAACAAATAGAATAACTTAATCATAATAGGGGAAAATATTAAACAAAGCTAAAATTCGAAGACATTCAATGTTTTTAGTTAAAAATATGTTAGTATTATTTTAAATATGTATGGGGGAGGCTGTTACTTTGTTTTTATCCAGGGATGAATATGAAGCATTACTTGGAGGGATCTTAAACCTAGAAGAGATATGAAAATAAGATTTAGAAGGTTTAGGATTGAAGCCAGCATCTCTAAGATTGTTGAGGAATATGGCTGTAAGGGTAAGAATTAGAATACATACAGTATCAGGTAAAATCTATTGAAACAATAGCTCTAGCAAATGCTGTGTGGAAACCGAAGCTCCGATTTTAGCTATACCATTAAATATAGTTAAAGATCTTAACCTATGGCCTACAGCTAGGGATATAAGTGTAGTGGTTAGAGAGTTAGGTTCTGAAACTCTAGGATATTTATCCCCAGTAAAGATATTTGTAGAGTTACTTGACGAGTATGGGAATAGGCTATCGGAAACCTCCTCCTATATTCTGGTAAAGCCTGGTCTTGATGAATCTACATTGTCCGATGCATTAATAGGGAGTTGGGTACTATAATCCTAATGGCTAAAAGAGGATTATGGAGACATATAAATGATCCTGAAGGAGCTGTTAGATACAGCATAGTATAACTTCATAGATAAATCTATGAAGTTATGTCTGTATGGCTTACTTCTTTCAAAACTGCTCTAAAAGTTTAGTATCAATACTATTCTCTTAGCTTCTTTAATACCTCATAACCATCATATGTACTGCATGATAATACGGAACCTCAACTACATATACACCAATACTCTATCTTTACTCTCTAGATATTGATTTAAGCTTACCAATAATTCTACTAGGATACTTCAGTAATAGAAATCCGATCAATACAACATTCCATTCTAATTCTTTCATCATATCTAAGTAAAACAGCATATTTGGAGGCTAATGTTCCCTATAGAAATGAAGCTGTTAAGTGAATAAGTAATATTTTACAGGTCATATGAGATATTCATAGCTTTACCCATAGCTTAATATGTTAGCTCTACTAATTTACCTTAAAAAGAATATTTTAGGTGGTTATAATTGTGGGTTGAACCGTATCAAGTATCAATTGAACTGGAGAATAAGAAGTGTAAGGTAATGGAGGTTATGAGGGAGGTCGGTATAGATAGCTTTAAGTGCATTGATATTAGAGGAGTTACTGGAGGACAGGTTATACATCTTGTAGAGATATTAACGGAGGATATAGTAAAGATACCTAGGGAAATACTTATTAAAACATATAGATGGAGGAAGGGAAAAACCGTAGTTTTAATTGAGAGTATAGGGTGTGATGTGTGTAATACAATACTAGCACATGGCTCACTTCTTGTATCAGCTAAACATATTCAAAACCAAACATTCATATATAGCTTTATAGCTCCAAGCTTTAATTATTATAGAAAAATAATAACAGCTATAGAGAGTATAGGTATGAAGCCTAAGATTTCAAAAATAGTAAAATTCAATATGAAAGGGAAGACCTTAACAAAAAATCAGGAGAAAGCCTTATGGCTAGCATTAAAAATGGGCTTCTTCGATTACCCGAGAAAAATCAGGATATCTCAACTCTCAAAGAAAATGGGTGTAAGTCCGTCAACACTCTCAGAAACAATAAGGAGAGGAATACGTAAACTACTAGAGGAATACTTCAAATTATAAAGCATAACTACATTTCATAGCTACTTGAACTCACTATAAATCCTTAAAAATATATTATTAACTATTATATGTATCTGAAATATTGATGATAGATTTCATATCTACTATTTCAAACGAATAATTTAAAGCAGAGCTAACGATTAAGAGTACTATTAACTACTACCTCATTTTACTGCGTTCAGATCTAATTAATACTCTTGACATAATATTAGATGATGATACTCTATGTATGTAGATGTATATGATTTAGCCTTTTAACTTTACAGTATTTAACCATGACGTATTTTGTACCCCTTTTTACCCCTATGGATTGGTCCATGTCTTCAAGCTTCTCCTTAGGACTATGTCAGGACTGCGATGATATAGTATTTACTGTATCATTCCTTTAATGTGGTTCTGAATATCTCCATCACATCATAGCCCTTAAGGTAAACTGTTAATTCATCTAGTGGTATCTTTATGTAGCTTACAGACCTATTACTAAGTCCACTAAGATTCTTGTTTTGACCTTATTAGGAAAACAGGTAGGGCTTACTAAAAAGCTAAGGTTTTAGTTGTGAATACCAGTAATCAAATAGAATGTGTTTAGGTTAGGACTATTCCCTTAACCTTTAAACACCTCTCTTTATTTTTACTGGTAATTGGCTTATCTTATATCAATAGAAATAAAAACTATGCAGCTTAATACTTAATTCCCATATTTTATCCATTAAATACTAATTATAGAAAGCCTACTAAAATTTCTATTTTATAAAATTTTAAATTTGTAAATTTCAAATTAAGCCATAAGCAAAATAAATTACCTATATTAACTACGTAACTTCTAATTTAATACCTTATAGAATTAACGGTGGTCCTCTTATATTACTATAGCTAACAGTCTCCTCTACAAGAGATTTTATGTTTATTAATGGTGTATTTGGTGGGATTCCGCATTCAGGCTCAACAATATCGATACCGGCATTTATTGCTTCTCTTACAGCTTCTCTTATATTTTCCGGAGACCCTAAAAGTAGAGTTTTTGTTGAGATGCCTCCTAGGAGTTTAGTTTTCCCCATAAGTATTTTTGTCATTCTAATATTTACGGAGTTACTAATGCTAACTCCATGGTAACCACATTCAGCCATATCCTTAATAATAAGTGATGTATTTCCACAAATATGCAATATCTTAAATCCTTTCAGTTCGCTAGCTATTCTTATCAATGATGGCTTAACAATATCCCTAAACATTTTTGGACTGATTAAATCTGATGATGCTGATGGTTCAACTATCACAATAATATCTGAACCTGCTCTATATTGAGATCTACAGTAATCAATTATAAACTCTTCAATTCCATTTATAAATTCTATAACCTGTCTCAAATTCTTCACACATTGAATTAGCAGTCTCTCTATACCTGTAAGCTCCCCAGCTAGGGTGAATGGGCCTAAAGCTGACGATGAAATTGGTAAGAAGCTACCAACTTTCCTCCTTAAAAACCTTATTGCATTCAATATTGTAGGAATTCTTCCCCTACTTAAAATATCATTTGGAATGTTAAGCTTAGAGGAAATGTTGTAGGGATGACTTGCCACCATTGGAACAGAGTCTCTAGCTTCAAACCATTTAATCTTACATCCGAAGGCTTCAGCTTCAACAACCATATCAAACGGTACACGTACACATTCTAATCCGCTCATCATGTAGCTTACAATTGCTAGTTTAGCCATTTTCTCAGGATCTTTATGTGCTTCAGGCCAATAGATACCAGCATAGTCTTGCATCTCAACATTTACAGTTCCTGAACATCCGGCAATGGATGTAACAGGAATTCTATCAACACTACCTCCAAGCAATACTGTAAGCAATCTTGCTTTCGGAGTATATATTCCCCTAATCACACTACTGTAATATAGATTGTTTATGATTAAGTTTTTCCCTAAAATATTCGTTACTATTTCAAATAAAGCCTAACTACAAATATGATTTAAATCCATATATGGTCTTCAAATAATACTTCTACATTCTGTAAATGGAGGTTTACTTATCCTTAATAAATAATATTCATTAACAAGTATACAACTTAATATTTTATATTTCTAAACTTAATTAAATATGGATGTACATGTTACTTCCTACATGAAGCTCTATAATACCTAGCATCATCGTTTAATATAGTTATTAGCTTATTACTATGATTCATTTTATAAATTCATCTTTACTCTCTATGTCTCTACTATTATATTCTTCATTAGGCTAGTAGATATTGGCTTCATTTAATGTATTTCCATAGTAAGGTAGTGCAATAACATTTAAGGTTGGCAGCGTAATGCATCTATAGTTAAATTTATTAATATGCTTTATAACAGAGTTATTATGTGTATTCAAGCTATTGAAAGCAATATTGTGGAGTTTTTAAATATTGAGGAGTTGAAAGCATCCGTAGATATGGATTTAAGAAGTATCCTACCTGAATACGTAGAAATCCTAATGAGAAATATTGTTTCTAAACCAATTACTGTAGATGCTGAACATTTCGTTATTCTTGATGGACATGAAGTTTACGAGGCGCTTCAATTACTTACTGCTCGTAAATTACCTGTAGTCAAGGTGGATATTAGGAATGTTTCTGTAAGATCGTTACAGCATGGCTTAAAACCTATAACAATTAATGATATTTTAAGTGCTGGACTTAAAGGACCAAAACTCCCATTTAACAGTTTTAAAGTTATTGTAAAAGGAAGGGTTCCAAGCATAAATATAAGTTTAAATGAGCTTGGTGTATGGGGAGGTAGAGAGGAAGATAAGGCTAGAGTATATAATGTTTATGGAAGTACATTGGAGCTTCTATATAAGGGGTGGCCTACACCACTAGTTAAGCTAAACTCACTATCAAGTAGTGGTAGGAATGTATGGGCTAAGCTTGAAGGATATAATCCATTCAGTAATAGTGTTAAGGATAGGATAGGATGGTCAATGATTATGGATTCATTAAGTAAAGGTAGACTTAAACAAATACTTTACGAGGCAACATCAACAAATACAGGTATAGCATTAACATCAATAGCTAACACACTTGGAGTTAAAACTAAACTATTCATACCACAAACAGTACAGAAGGCTAGTGATATATACCTTAAAGTCTTAGGAGCTGAAGTTGTAAGAATGCCTGTAGGCTTAACTGTTGAGAGTATTGAAACAGTAGATGAGGAATCTAGAAAGTCAGATGCAACCCATCTAAACCAGTTTGAGAACGATGCAAACCTTAAGGTCCACTTAAAATATACAGCGAAAGAAATCGATGAACAGCTAAAAATTATAGGTGTAAAGCCTACATGTATAATCGGTGGTTTAGGAACATCAGGCCACATGAGCGCTATATCAATATATTTCAAGAATAAATATAACAATATTAAAATTATAGGTGTTCAACCAGCACCAAACGAAGTAATTCCTGGAATACGTAGGATAGAAACAGGGATGAAGTGGTATTACTGGGTTGACTTCGACGAGGTTATCGATATTAAAAGAAGCGAAGCAATAGAGTCAGCTATAGAAATAGCTAGAAAAGAAGGATTACTAATAGGGTTAAGTGCTGGAGCTGTAGTAGGCGCATTTAAGAAGCTAAGCTATAATGAGGGAACATACATCCTCATATTTCCAGATACAGGATACAAATATGTAGAGCAATTTAGTGAATACCTAAATCAATATGATCATTCATCATGAATTGAACTAAGATTTATATTAAGACTATTATCTATAGCTTAAGGTGTGGAAATGTTTGATCCTTATATGGTTAGAGAGGATTTCCCTATTTTTAAGAGGAGAATTAGAGGTAAACCAGTAATTTATCTTGATAGTGCAGCTTCCTCCCAGAAGCCTATACAGGTTATTGAGGCATTATCCAGATTCTATATGGAGAACTATGCAAACATACATAGAGGATTATATGATCTTTCACAGGAAGCCTCTGAAATGTATGAGGAAGCACATGTCAAGGTAGCGAAATTCATCAACGCCAACGATATGGAGGAAATAGTATTTGTAAGGAATACTACTGAAGCTATAAATCTCGTTGCCTATTCATGGGCTTTAAACAATCTAAATCAAAACGATGAAATAATATTAACAATTATGGAGCATCATAGCAACATAGTTCCATGGCAGATAATAGCTAAAAGGAAAAATGTAAAACTGAAATATGTAGATGTAAATGATAATGGTAGACTTAAAATTCATGAATTTGAAGAGAAGATATCAAGTAAAACAAGAATTATAACTGTAACTCATGTATCAAATGTTTTGGGGACTATAAATGATGTTAAGAAAATAGGTAAAATAGCACATGAAGTAAATGCCATCTTTCTTGTTGATGGAGCACAATCAGTACCCCACATACCAGTAAACGTTAAGGATATAGATTGCGACTTCCTAGCATTCTCAGGACATAAAATGCTTGCTCCAACAGGTATAGGAGTACTATATGCTAAAAAAGATGTTTTAGAGGAAATGGATCCATTCATGGGTGGTGGAGATATGATTAGTGATGTAGATTTATACGAGTCTAAATGGGCTAGACCACCATGGAAGTTCGAAGCTGGAACACCAAACATAGCCGGCGGAGTAGCTCTCACTACTGCTATAGACTACCTAATGAATCTAGGTATGGAAAATATACATAAACATGAAAAGGAAATAGTAAACTATGCATTAAAAAACCTATCAACAATAGATCATATAGAAGTATATGGTCCGAGAAATATTGAAGCTAGAAGTGGAGTATTATCATTTAATGTTAAGAATATAAATCATCATGATGTAGCTAACTACCTAAATGAAAACTACAATATATGCATAAGATCAGGACATCACTGCGCACTACCACTAATAAAAAGGCTAGGGTTAAAAGGTACAGCTAGAGCTAGCTTCTACATATACAATGTAAAGGAAGACATAGATACACTATGTGAAGCATTATCAAATCTAGTAAAGAAACAGTAAACATAAATATAACTAAGTCTATTATTCATATAGTAGTGGTTAAATGGGTACTGTTCTCTTCGTATGTGTAGAGAATAGTTTTAGGAGTCAAATTGCTGAAGCCTATTTTAATAAATTTGCACCTAAAGGTTGGAGAGCGTTAAGCGCTGGTTTAAAGCCTACAAGGGAAATTCACCCTAATGCTATTAAGCTAATGCTTGAGGAAGGTATTGATATTAGCGATAAGAAGCCTAAGATGTTAACAATGGATGTTCAAGATGTTGATATAGCCATTATAGTTTGTAGTGGCTCCACTTGTCCTATAGTATATGCTAAACATATTGAGGAGTGGAGCATACCTGACCCTACAGTAATGCCTTTAAGCGATGCTAGAAAAGTTAGAGATGAGATAAAAATAAGGGTTTTAAACCTCATTAATAGGCTTCAGCACATATCAAGTAATAGTAAAGTTGAGTAAAATGAAGGAGAAGAAAATTGTTTTTGGAGTAGAGGGGATGCATTGTGCTAGTTGTGCAGCTACTATAGAGGGGGAACTATCTCGATTAAGAGGTATAACTAAGGCTTCCGTAAGTTTTACAGTGAAAAAAGCTATTGTTACATATGATCCTAGCGAGATTGATGAGGAAAAAATTAAAAAAACAATCAAAAATCTAGGATATGAAGCATATATTCTTGAAAAGGAGGAGATTTTAAAGGAAGATAGAGAAAAATTCAAAGTAAAGAGGCAGCTTATAATCTTCTTTATAGGGTTGATTTTTACAATACCAGTATTTATTATTGAAATATTCTATTACTCTACTGAATACAATACTCTACTATTTCTCCTAGCAACTCCTGTTCAAGTTCTGGTTGGCTACAAATTTTATAAGGGTGCTTGGTTTTCTTTAAGAAGCAAAACTGCAAACATGGATGTACTAGTTACACTAAGTACTTCTATTGCTTATCTCTACTCTGTGTTTGCTACATTCCTTTTTAAGGAGCATGTATTCTACGAGGCTTCCACCACAGTATTAACAACTATTTATTTTGGTTATTTCCTAGAAGAATTAACAAGAAAGAAAGCAAATGAAGCAATAAGAAAGCTGATTTCACTCAAGCCGAAAACAGCTACTTTAATTAGGGATGGGAAAGAAATAAAGGTTGCATTGGAAGAGGTTAAAGTTGACGATATACTAATCGTTAAACCTGGAGAAAGCATACCCGTTGATGGAGAGGTAATTGAAGGCTACTCGAGCATTGATGAATCCATGATTACTGGGGAGAGTATCCCTATTGATAAGAAAGTTGGAGATAAGGTTATTGCTGGTACTATAAACAAGTTTGGTGTATTGAAAATAAGAGCGGAGAAAGTTGGAAGAGAGACCATGTTAGCTCAAATAATTAGGCTTGTTGAGGAAACTTTACTTACTAAAGCACCTATTCAAAGAATTGCTGATAGAGTTATTAGTTATTTCATCCCTATAGTTATCTTAATCTCCATAATCACATTTTCAGCTTGGTATTTTTATTTAGATCTTCCCTCTGCAATAACAGCTAGTGTTTCCGTCCTAGTTATAGCTTGCCCCTGTGCTCTAGGTCTAGCAACCCCTACAGCTTTAATGGTTGGAATGGGGATCGGAGCTAGACTCGGCATTCTAATAAGAGATATAGGGAAACTAGAAATAATACATAGAGCTAATACAATTGTTCTTGATAAGACCGGTACTTTAACTAGGGGAAAACCGGAAGTTGTTAAAATAATTAATGAAAAGGCTTTAGAGCTAGCTGCAATTGCAGAGAAAAACTCTGAGCATCCTGTAGCTCAAGCTATTGTCAATACAGCGGAAAAGAAAAAGTTCAAAGTTCCTAATCCTGAAAGATTCAAAGTTATACCTGGAAGGGGGGTTATAGCAGAGCATGATGGTAAAGAGATTTTAGTTGGAAATCTAGCTCTTATGAATGATTACGAGATTAACGTGAAAGAGTTTGAAGAGGAAATATCATCTCTTCAGGAAAGCGGAGCTACAACCATAATCGTTGCATTAAATAGAAAAGCTATCGGTATAATAGGAGTAGCAGATACTTTGAAAGAATTTTCTAAAGAAGCAATAGAAAAACTTAAGAAAATCGGATTGGAAGTAACTATATTGACAGGTGATAATAGAAGGGTTGCAAACTTCATAGCTAAGAAGCTTGGAATAGAAAGGGTTTTAGCTGAAGTTTCGCCCCAAGACAAGGTAGAGGAGATTAAGAGACTACAGGAAAATGGAAAAATCGTTATAATGGTTGGAGATGGAATTAACGATGCACCAGCCCTAATTCAAAGTGATATTGGAATAGCGATTGGCTCCGGCACCGACATAGCGAAATCAGCTGGAGATATTGTATTAGTAAGAGATGATCTAAGAGATGTTGTTTCTGCAATAGAGTTAAGTAGGAGGACTGTAAGTAAAATCAAGCAAAATCTGTTTTGGGCATTTATTTATAATGTTTCCGCAATTCCAATAGCTGCAGGTATTTTATATCCTGTATTTAAAGTTTTAATTACACCAACAGTTTCAGCTATAGCCATGGTGCTAAGCGATATCTCAGTAATTGGAAATTCTCTCCTACTTAAAAGATTTAAACCAACCATCTAAAGTACAATCATTTTCAGCATCCCCTTTATTAAACTCTTCCTTATGCTTCCCCAATAGTAGATTAATTCAATAATTTTAATTTTTTAATACTTATTAGTAACTGCTTAGAGGTATTTACTTGTAATGAAAATACGTGAGGAAAATACAATGACGTTGAAATCTCGATGAAGCATTACGATGTTAACTTCTTCATCAATAATGCATTATGGCTCTCAAATCTTGAAGCATTTAACTATTACATTATATAAAGTATTTTAATAATCAGATCAGTAAACCGCATCCTAGATAATAAGGAATAATTGAATGCTACTATTCATCAATTATCCATGATACTGTGTTTAGATGAAATTAGATTTTAAAGTAGCAATAAGTAAATTCGAAATGTTTACCTTAACTGATAGGAAATGTTCTGAAAATCATTCTATAATAACTAAAAGCATGACTTCACAATTAAATCTTTACTAATTAACCTGAAACAGCTAGTAAACATTTTAAGCTCCTAAGGATTTTAACAGGGCTTTCAAACATTTTCATAGAAATTTTAAAGAGTAATACCTGTATACATATATATGCTCCAATCTTATCTCTGAACTCATCTGAAAACTCTTAAATGTTGTTGAGAGGCTTTGTTAACTTTAGATTTATTTGGGAGTTCCTTCCCCTATTTATGGTGTTAATATGGTTAAAGTTGTTAGGTTTGTAGGGAGGGAACTCCATTTACTCTAGTTGTTATGTTGCTTATATATTTTCGTTCTTCTAGGATGGCTTCGGATATTTAGTTTTATTGTTTTAGGTTATGTATCTATATTATCGTGG
>JAWBQF010000002.1:0-157651 GCA_038845975.1 Methanomethylicia archaeon | reverse complement strand
ACATGAAGCCTTTCTGAGGAAGGTTCTGGAAGCATGCGTGAACAAGCCCATTATCCTCGTTGATAAGGGTCCTTGGTATCCTGAGGCGCTTCAAGCCCTTGGGCTTGAATGGGTCCATAGAACCTTCGGTGAGAGGAACCGTATTGAACGATGGTTTAGAACCATGAAAGCCAGGACTAAGCGCTTCTTCAACAACTTCCCAATAAGGAAAAGCCTATCTTCAAGATAAACTCTTCATAAGGCTCTTCATCCCATGGTACAACTTCATAAGGCCGCATCAAACCCTAGGAAGACCGCCAGCAATACCGATAACTTGACAGTATCCTCAGTCTCTATAATAGAGAATATTAGCAGTTAACATTATTTGGAGTATTGAACTAGCTTAATCAGAAACCTATAGTTCACTGGAAATAAGAGTAAATCTAATGATATCTTAAAGTTTAAGCTTTAAACTAATTGATCCTAATAGAAATATGCTTAGCTCTTAAAATCTAGAATATTAGTTACGCTTTAGTAACTTTTCTTTGAATGTAGTTTATTGCCTTTCCAACTTTTTTAATGCTATAATCAACTTCTTCTAAGAGAATTTCAGAATCATAATAAGCATATTTATGAAGATAGACGAAAGCATCCCTACCTATCTCTACTAAGCTTTTCTCACCTAGTTTACTTAAAATTGCAGCTCTCCCCCCATGAGATTCAGGCTCTGGTAATCCGTTCTTCTGAATTAATGCAGAGCAAGCTTCAATGTAAGCGTGGAAAATCTTTTCACACCCCTCACGCATTAAAATTAAATTTCCCTTTCTCTTACCATCTTCATACTCGCTAACTCCAATTTCATAAAATTTTATAGCGTTCTCCAAATGCTCACTAACCTTTACCATTATTAAATTAAATATTTCACTAAATAAAAATTTTACGATTAACAATAGGTCTTGTGAACCTTAGATATGGAAGAATTATATAGCTGATGGCTTAAGTTCACAGAGCCTCAACAATAGGACGTAATAACTTACATGTTATAGCTTCCTTATTAAGTTACTAGACCCTTTTATACTGTCCTGTGAACTTAAGCCATCAATTGCACGTATTTCTCGTATATAAAGTTCATAAAGCCCTTTATACTTGAGAAAAATTTAAATTTCACTTTTCTAAGCCTTATTAAGGTGTTCCATGCGTTTAGTAGTGTTAATATACCTCATAGTTTTAGCTTTATCGTTTATAGTACCCTATACTTTTTTAAGTGGGGTATGTAGCTTTCTAGGTTCTTTTACGTTTTGGGTTTTATCTAGCTTAATTGTTATAGTATTGATATTTTATAGTGTAAGGAGGTGGATTAAGTGAATTTAGTGTTTATTGTGATTGTATTTGTTTGTTTAATGTTTATTGTAGGTGTTTATGCTAAACGTAGAACTGGTTTAGGAGCTGATGAATATTATCTAGCTGGCAGGAAGATTAGCAGCCTGGTTTCATGGGCTACCTACTTCTCAACTACTTATAGCGCTTTCATGCTTGTAGGGCTTGTAGGCTTCTCCTATATGTTTGGTGTTGGAGCTTTAGGTTTTGAGCTTATATATCTTATGGGTTTAATGTTAGCTGTATTTTTTGGGCCATATTTCTATGCTGCTTCTAGAGTTAGAAATTATTTAACTCCATCACAAATATTAGGTGATAGATACGAATCCAAAACGGTAAGCTTTACTGTAGCATTGGTTTACCTGGTTTTCCTTATACCATACATGTCTGTTCAGCTTATAGGTCCTGCAATAATTTTTGATAGGTTATCAAATCATACGTTACCGTTTGAGATTGGTGTTTTAATTATGGCTACTACAACTCTAACATATACCTTTATAGGTGGTATGAGGGGGGTTGCATGGACAGATTTAATTCAAGGATTAATCTTCCTATCTTCAGCTCTAGCTTTACTACTATACGTCTTCAGTATGGCTGGTGGATTTAATGCTTTCAGTATTTTAGAAGCTAAATATCCTGAGCTTTTATCTGTTCCTGGAGGTATGGGTAGATTTACATTTACCTACTTTCTGAATTTAACGATTCCATGGTTCTTCTTCTGTCTTTCAAACCCTCAAGTTGCACAAAGATTTTTCATACCTAGATCCCCTAAAGCCATGGGTAGGATGATTAAGGGATTTGTTATTGTAGGTTTTATATATACTATTATTGTTGTATTGATAGGATTGATTGCAAGAGTATCTATTGAGCCCTCAATGGTGAAGCCTAGACTTGAGCCTGACTATGTAACTCCTGCAATACTTGAAATATCACCATCTCCTCTAGCCATTATCACTATGATTGGTATAATGGCTGCTTCAATATCAACCTTAGACTCAATACTTCTTACATTATCATCCATTATTAGTATAGACATAGTCGGAGGTAAATATGAACCTGTATTTACTGGTAGATTATCAATGACTGTATTAACCATTATAGCTGTAGTGTTTGCATTAACTAGACCTGGCGTTATTGTTGAGCTTTCCGTAGCATCATCAGCAGGTCTTCTATCAGTAGTTCCATCATTAATAGCAGCTTTTAAATGGAGGAAGGGTAGTAAGATAGCTTCAATATTGAGTATTGCTATTGGGGCATTAACATCAGCATTCATTCAGCTTTTTAAATTAAGTATTTACGGACTTGGTGCAGGTCCCTTAACAATACTAGTATCAACAATTACATTCATACTGGTAAGCTTATTAACTAAGCCCTCAGTTAAATCTGAGAACTATATTATGGAAGTAGAGAATTATGTAAAACTCCATTTCAGCTAAATCTTACATGTCCTAATTAATTGAGAAACATCATCTTCCATATTCTCTTAATGTAGGATTCTGAGAAAAGTAGTTATCGTTAGTAGAATATAAAGCTATTACTAGCTTATCTGACTTCCTACATTTAACGTAATGAATAGTTCATATGTGAAAATAAAATCTAGAAAGGATATATTGTATCTAAAATCCCTATGGAAGTTATTGTAAAACTTTACTACTAAGGTTTAACTTATTTAATTCTACATGTTAGAATATTATTGTAAGAATGTTGTTAACATGTTTAAATTCTGGTTTTGCAACGAATTCATAGTTTAGACCCTTAGAATCTAGCAAGACTATTAAATTTCTTGAATTGATGATGCATGAATTCCCAATTCTAACTGTTAGATGAATTTTTGTCTTTATATTTGAGTAATCTCTTGAATTTATAAATGTATGCTTATAATAACTTAAAGGATATACTTGACATTTCTTAACAATCTCTTATAAAGCTTCTAGATATTGTGGAAGTATATCTGTAGTAAAGCTGATACTATTCATACATCATAAAATTTATATTTGCCATTTTATAGATACTGTAATGGATAGTTTCTATACTACATATGTTGGCTCATTTCCGCTTGATTATTCTACTGAGAATTTTAAGAGAATTATTAGGGATGTTATTGATATAGGTATTGATTATCCAGCTCTACCTCAGTTAAGAAGCTTTATCGATATGTTTATGGAGCCTCTAGTTAGTGTTAAGGCTATTAAACATGCTTTGAAGGGGTTTACTGTATTAAATCTAGATGATGTATTAAGTCTAAAGCCTAATCTTCCCGAGTATTTATTGGCTTTTAATTATCTAGAAAACTATAGGGGTTTAATTAGAGGTATTAGAGCTGCTGTTACAGGTCCATTTACAATGGCTTCCCAAATATATATTAATAGTGGAAAAACGGGTTTAAGTAATAGTATACTTACAAATAAGGATTATACTTGGAGAATTGTAGATTATATTTTCTCAGTTGTAAAGTGGGTTGAGGATTTAGGGGTTAATATGATCTGTATAGATGAACCTATACTTTCATTAATGGTTGGCCGTGAATTAATAATGTTCAACTATACTAAGGATGAAATTATTGATGTGTTGAATAAGGTTTTAAACATTAATTGTTTAGGTGCAGTACATGTTTGTGGAGTTGTTTCACCTCTTTTAGCTGAAATTCTTCTAAATACTAGAGCTAAGGTTTTCGATCATGAACATCATGATACTCCTAGAAATTTTGAAGCCTATAGAAGAGTAGATCTTGAAAAGTATGATAAGCTTCTATCTATAGGTGTTGTATCTTCAAGAAGTGGGAGGGTGGAAAGTATTGATGAGGTAAAATCTTTAATTTCTAAATCTATAAGTCTATATGGTAATCATGTATTCATGTTTAAGCCGGATTGTGGATTTATATCTTTAAAGGGATTGTTTAAAACATCTGAGGATGCCTATAATGTATCGCTTAGTAAGCTTAAGATTATTGTAGAAAGTATTAAACAGCTTAAAGTAAAATATTAATGTTCACATAAATGTTTAATTTTACATTCTATACATTTACTTCTACTACAATACTTCTTATCATGAATGTATGAAACTGTTTGAAGCCAACCAGCTATTTTTCCAAGTTTATAGTATGATAATCCTGTTAGGCATGTATTGCTTTTAATACATTCAATACATGTATATTTCAGACATGTTTTCTTTTCAGGTATTGAACTGTATCTGAATATGTTAAGTCTCCTAGTAAAGTTTTGGTAGTGTATATCGCTTGGAGCTATCCATGAATTACGAGTATGGAAAAGTATAAATGCATCAGCTATCTTAGGGCCAACATTCCTAATTTCGAGAAGCTTCATTCTTAAACTCCATGGATCACTAATTTTATCCTCAATAACTTTTAAATAGTTTCCTACAGCTTCTCTAAGCTGTTTTAGCTGGTAGCTATTTCCAATACTGCTTATATTGATCTTTAAAACCTCATCGATATCATTTATATTACTGAATAGTTTTGAAGCCCATTTAACCACGTTTATGTGGAAATCTGTTCTTCTTGATAGGAAGGTAAGAATGAATATTAGGTTACGGTCATAGGGACTTATTGAAATCCTTACGTATCTATAAGTATTGATTATCTCCTTAATAGTTTCTCTAAGCTTAGAGTCTAGATCATTAAGGAAGAATATTGGGTCATACCATAATCCAGATAAATCCATTATCTCTTCCTCCGTAAATCCTGTATATTCTAGGGATTCATTTATAAGCTTCATTTTACCCCTTCTTCCAAATCCATATTGTTTAATCCACCATCCATTATCTACTCTAAATAAAGCGTATGTGTATGAAGGATAGATTGTAGCATCTAAACTATAATGTGTAGTATTAATTCTACTAATCATTACTTATAAATTAAAGTTGTTAATATAGATTTAACTGTTTCTACTATTGTTAGATATGTGGTGTATTTTCATATTCTGTTTTATCTATTATTTGTGCTTGGATGAAGGCTTTATGTCTGTTAATGCATGATTCGCATCTACCGCAATGTTTCATACCGCTAAGATAGCAGCTCCATGTACTATAGATTACATCTCCTATTATGTTAAATGCTCTTCTTAGATTTTCAGCTTTTGTCCATAATTCTCTTGCCGGACTCCATATTTCAATTCTACGCTTACCTCTAAAGTATCCGAGATTTAATGCTGTCTGTAATGCATACTGGAATTCAGGTGAGCAGTCTGGATATATTGGTTCATAAGTATCTTGCCTTGGAAAGTTATCGTCTAAATGTGCTCCATAAATTATCTTCTCCGCATCAATCATGTATGCATATACTGCTGCTATTGTAAGAAATACAGCGTTCCTTATAGGTATAACTACTGTTGGTGTATATGTGGATTCAACCCCTACACTTTCATCTGTTAGCTGAAATCCTCTCCATAGATTCTTCATGAACGATATATCGATAACTATCAGCTTATGAAATTCAAGTTTTCCACATAATTCTCTAGCAACTTCAACTTCCTTAATGCCTTTCTGTCCATAGTTGAAAATTATAGGATATATTTTATATCCTCTACTTCTCCATATTGCAGCATATCCAATACTATCAGGCCCCCCACTTATAACAGCAACAATTTTCTTCATAGCTTACAGCCACCAAGTATTCTTTTAAAAGTCTTATATACAGGATATCCTAAACCTACTGTTGCCATAGCTATACCTACAGTAACATAGATAAAGCATTCTACATATGGTATTTTGAAAACATACCAAAGCATAAATGAAACCCAAGCGCCAAGAATAATACTGTATATTGCTAGTCCGAGTAGTACGCTATAGTTTCTAAGCTTATATATGATTGTAAGTCCAATAAAGGTTGGAGCTACACTTAGTAAATCTATAAATCCTAGTGGGCTTACTAAATTCGCTATGAAAACACCTAGTACAACTCCAATTATAGCTGGAACTCCTAGAATTGGAATTAAACCCATTAATGCATTAGCAACTCTAATTTGAACCATTTGAAAGCTAATAGGGCTAAAAACATATACTAGCACTGAGTATAGTGTAGCTATTATAGCTGTTATAGCTAAGTTTTTTGACTTTATATTCTCCATAGCCTCACCACATTTTGAGGTGAGCGGTTGATTTCTCCTTCGGATGCCTTATCATCTGAAGGCTATCCACATATGGAGTAATGGCGGAGCTCAACCCGCCGGTAGGTTTAACATTATTTTAGAATTATTTAAATCTATCTACTAATTTAGTGGCTTTGTTAACTTAAGCATGTTTATCACCTTTATTCTGTATTGTTCTATGTGTTCTTAGATTTATCCCCTCATCAATTCACGATGTTAGCATGTATACTATTGATTTATAAGTATTGATGCATACTTTCATTACATTTATTCTCATGCATGATATATAATTATTGTATATTACTTTATCCCAATATACTTGTGATTTTTCTCTATTGTTCCTATCTTCAAACCATATGCTTGATGCTAAATTCAATATCTTCAAGCTTGAAGTCTTGATCCAAGTCTTATAAGTATAATTGGTAAGGATACAGTAATGGTTGCTGGAAGAATTGTAATAGCTAAGTTTTTGCAGAATTTTCTTTAGAAAAGCTATAAATAATATAGATTTACTAGTAATAGTAGCTTCAACAGAATTTATTGCTTCCTCTATTGATGATGATATGGTCAGCATAGATTTAAACTCCGGAGTTATAGTTAATGAGAGTAGGGGATTATTGAGAAGATTAAGCCATACCCTCAATTTCTAAAATCAATAACTAGTAGATGTTATTTAATAGTAGTACCATTTATACTTCTTATCGTATTTCCCAATTATAGGTATTTTCTCATTACAGTTTAAACATCGCATTTCTTCATTAAGTCTCCATCCAGTTATTTCAAATCCTACTCTCTCTATAACTGGGTTTTTACAGTTTGGGCAGTATGTGTTTTCCCCTTCATGTCCAGGTATGTTTCCAACGTAAACATATCTTAATCCCCTATTTAAAGCTATTTCTCTAGCTTTTACTAGTGTTTTGATCGGTGTTGGAAGTAGACTTGTAAACTTGAAGTGTGGGAAGAACCTACTGAAATGTATTGGTGTTTCAGGTCCTAGAGTATCGTAATGCCATTTACACAGATTCTCCAACTCCTCAGTAGAGTCGTTCAATCCCGGTATTAGAAGTGTTGTTGTTTCTACATGTATTCCACGATTCTTCATTTCAGCTGTTGCTTCAAGCACTCCTTTAAGATCTGCCTGGCAATATTTATGGTAGAATTCCTCTGTAAATCCCTTAACATCAACATTTACAGCATCTATATATTTAGCTACTTCGTTTAAAGCATCAATGCTAATGTAGCCGTTAGTTACAAAAATTATTTTCAACCCTTCAGCTTTAGCTATTTTAGCTATATCTAAATCGTATTCAAGCCATATTATCGGTTCATTGTATGTAATTGATATTGATGGGCATCCTCTATTTTTAGCGTTTACAACAATATCTTCAGGTGGAATGTATTCCGTATATACATCCTCGATTTTTCCAGGTTGGCTTAAATGCCAGTTTTGACACCATGGACACTTAAAGGAGCATCCAACACTACTTATTGAGAATGTTGGTGATCCTGGCCAGAAATGGAATAATGGCTTCTTTTCAATAGGATCAACGGACATGGCTGAAACCCTACCGTAAATTAATGAGTATAATTTACCATCCCTATTCTCCCTAGTATTACAGAATCCCCTACTTCCAGGTTTAACTATACATTTTCTTGGACATATAATACATTGAACAATATTGTTTTTAAGCTTATTGTAGAAGTATGCTTCTTTAACCATCAAATATACTTAGTTATTCAGTATTAAATACTTTGCTATTTGTAGAGGGGTATTGTGAACTTTAATGTGGAGGACATGTATAGCTGATGGCTTAAGTTCTAGTTGTAGGCTTCTTAAAGCCTCTTCACTTGATAGAGTCTATAGGGATATTCAAGATCTATTACTGGATAAAAAGGGTAAGTTATTTTATGTTGAAAAGTGGAGTGGGGAAGTTACGATGTTGAACCATATTAGTATTTCATAGTCCATTCTTGAATCTATAGTATATAAGGAATTACCTAATCCTATTTTAAGATTGTGGAAAGCTTTTCTCCATTATATTTCAATGAGGAACTTCAAAACTGCTTTAAACCCTAGCCTCCATAAATTTAAGTTTGCCCCTATATTACAGTATGAATTATAGTGATATAATGTTTTCGTTAAGAAGACTATATTTATGATTGTTAATGAGTATTATTCTTGTAAGGCAGGCCGTGAGGGATAAGTCATTATCGCCTCTATCTAAACATTAAGTAAGTTGAATCTGTTTAAGTTTAAATATACTTAGCATAGACCTATATACTTAGGGGTATTAAGTACTTAGGGGTGTTAAGCTTGCTTTTCAGTCTTTATCCAAAGAGGTCTCCTAAATAGCTTTTCGGTAGAAGTTATGAGCTTAACGAGCTTATAAGACTTGTTAAACTCGCTTCTGAGTTGCAGTTTTAGGTCCAAGAATGATGGGTAAACCAAGTCTTTTAAAAACTTCTAAGACTATTTTAGATAGTGAAGGCTTTAAATCTGTTTATACTAATCTTTAGGGTATTAGAGGATTTAAAGGATTCCTATCCGTGTTAATTGACTCTATTAATAGATCTAGAAGTCTTCTAGAGAAGGTAGGGGATGCTTTAATATGTGTTGAAGAGCTATCATTTACACCTACAGGCTTCACTTTAAAAATAGATAGAAACCTGTAAATACTACTTTCTCTATTCTCTCTATCTTGGTTGAGAAGGCTTAGAGGTAATGTTGTTTTAATGCTTGATGAGGTTCAAGAGCTTTCAAATGTTTCTCTAAGTTTTCTTAAGCTTCTTGGAAATGTATTTAATACCTAATCAAAATATTAGATTTGTATTTTCAGGATCTATGTTTGGCTTAGTGAGGACGTTGTTAGAGCCATAGTTATCATCTCCACTTACGGCAGATCACCAGTAAAAAGCAGTATTAAACATCATAGCATGGACAACGTCATGGAGTGAAATAAAACATGGGTTACAGGCAAGCTAGGTGTAACTGTAAATGATGCGATAATTAAGGGAATTATTGATGCATTAATAAACTCCATGATTATAGAACGGAAGAATGGGAAATATCAGGTTATAGATCCAATATTAAGAAGGTATTTAATGGAGTATGTACATGTATAGATTCTGGAAACTCATGAATATATTATTATCCCCATTTTAAATATTGAGCAATCATGATGTGTTATGAACTGAATGCTAGAATTGTAGATATTATAAATTAAACTTACCGAAAACTATTTGATCTTTCAACTGATCAATGGGTAATTAGTTTAAACAATCTTTAACATGTATCCATGAAGGTATTAGATTTAACCTAGTGCAGTTCATTATAATTTTAGGCATTTAAACATGTATTTTCTCAGTTAGTAGAAGTGGTATGGATTTAAGTATCCTATAGCTATTTTAGATATTGCTTTGAAATTCTAGTGATAAAGTTTTGAATATTACTAGGATGCGGCGACTCAAGCTCTAAGATTATTCTCTATTTATTATGCTATTATTGATTCTATTATTGTTAAGTCTATCATATTGAAATTGATTGAATATATAGATGAAATAAAGACCTCATCATTAATATTAAAATTCCTTGATGGAGGTAATAGCTTAATGAACTCTCACACATTATTAATTGTCTTCCAAACTCTATAACCTATAGTCAGCGAGACTTAAATAGTTTTGAAACGTGTTAAAATCTTAAGTTACCACGTCCTATTATCATAGAGAATATAAATTACTAATACTGGAAACCTAGAAGTATTCTAGCAATGCTTATTAGGTATTATGTAGTATTCTATCATGGTTAAAAATAGAGTAGTAGGGCTTATAATAACTACTATTGGGCTTATAATTTTAACATCTTCCCTTACACTAGCATGTTTAGAGTATACTTCAGCTAGAAATGTAGATATGAGTAGTATTGAGGATGCTATTACAAGCCTAATTAATGTCTTTACTAATATTATACCTAGACTTATATGGGTGGGGGTTATGATTGCTATAGGATCAATAATGCTGGGTAGAGGTGTACAGTTGTTAAGAGCTGAGGAGAAGTGATTAGTACTACGCTTAAAGTATGTTCACTCCTACTCCTCATAGCTACTTTAACAGCATGTAGCTACATATTTTACAATTTATATATTGATCTATCCAGCTTAAGATTTTCAGTTAACTCTAAACTTAACATAAACTCAGTAAACATATTGTTAAACGTAACCTATAACGGTAGAGAAGTATTGAAGGACTTTACATTAACGCTTATAGCTGGAAACTATAGTAAAACCTATGTTTTAGATCTTAAGAAGGGGTCTACGATGTTTACCTACACTATACCTCTAGAAAATATTTTTACATCTGATATTTATGTAAGACTTAGTTTAAACTATATGAATATTGTAAGGATAAGTATATCTACTCCAAAACTTAACATTAAATTGTGATTTAATGCCTAGTAATGCTAAGCTAGTTAAGAAGCTTTTAGTTGGAGTTTTGAATGGCTGTGTAAACTATATTGTCTACTATCTTATACCCTTAGCGGTATTAAAATGGCTTGTAATTCCTCAAGCTATGGGAAGCCAGATAATATTTAGTAAGCTAATTAATATGGAGCTACTTAATATATGGGTTTTAATAGGCTTAATACTATCATCAATAGCTATCTCAATACTATCAGGAAACATTATAGGTGTTATTATAGGTTTATCTATACCTATAATTGTAATTGTTTATTTATCAAGTTTATTGAGTTTCGGCATTGTAATAATAGAGTATCAGGAATACAGAATAAATATAGATATTCAATCCATACTTATACTAGTAGTTATTTCGATGACTATATGGTTAATAGCTAACGCTTTTAAATATATTGAAAGTCTCTAGTAACATCTACGTATCGAAGTTAGACTGAATTTATAATGGTTAAATATAGGGTGTTGTATAGCTCAATTATAGAAAAGTTTAAAGTCTACTGGGTAATAGGGTTCTGATGGTTGTTAAATTTAGATTCCTAGGAGAGTTGAATGTTAAAAATCCATACTTAATAGTTGGTTTTCCAGGAATTGCATATGTAGCTAAGATTGCAGTAGATTATCTTATCGAGAAACTTAATGCTAAACTGTTCGCCGAGGTTTACTCCCATCATTTCCCATCATTTGTTATCGTGAGGGATAATGGTGTAATTGAACCCTTAAAGATTGAGGTATATTCATCAAGTCTTAATGATAAACAGATAGTTCTAGTTACAGGTAATACGCAGCCTATAACTCCCGAGGGACAGCATGAACTTATTGACGTACTGCTTGGAGAAATTACCAAACGTTGTATTGTAAGAAGAATTTATGCTATGGCTGCTTATGTTGTTGAGAAAAGAATAGGTGAACCTAAAGTGTATGGTGTTGTAACTAGTAGTAATCTCTCTAATGAGCTTAAATACTACGGTGTTATACCTATGTCTGAGGGAAGTATAAGTGGTGCTAACGGTATTGTTCTGGGATACGCTAAGATGATGGGTATTGATGGAGTATGTCTTCTCGGTGAAACCGGATCATATACAGCATATTATGGATACGTTGCAGATGTTAAAGCTTCAGAATCCCTACTTAAAGTATTAACTAGAATTTTAGGTTTAGAAATCGATATGACTGATATAGAGTCTAGAGCGAGAGAGTTTGAAGAGGTGTTTAAGAAGATTAAGGATGCTGAAGAGAAGGCTTTAAGGGAGCTTTATGAGAAGACATGGTTTAAGGGTCCATCATATATTAGATAGTTTACCGGTGTTGTTATGGCTACAGCATGGATTAAATATTTAGATTCAAAGCCTAGTTTAAATCAGGCAGTAGCTATTACTGCATCTCCAGGCTTAAGATCTGTTGGAGTATTGGCTTTAGAATATTTAATATCTAAGCTTAATGCTAAACTGTTTGCTGAGCTTTACTCAGCTCATTTCCCAGTAATGTATGAAACATCTCCATCATATAGTACTCATCCTAGAGTTTATGGATATATTGGCGTATTGATAGATAGTGGTAGTATTAAGATTCCAAGTGTAAAGTTTTATCTTTACGACAATATAGTTCTTGTAAAAGGTTATCAGGCGAATTTTCATGGGCAATGGGAGGCCGCTGAAGAAACAGTTAATCTACTCTATGATATTGGTGTTAAGAGAATTATTGCTCTTGCAGCCTATGGAGTTGAAGGTGATCCAGTATGTATTGCAGCTGTAAGAGAGGATTTAATCAAAGAATTTTCCTCCAAATACATGCTTAATGTAAGCTATAGTGGTCCTCTTATGGGGTTTACTGGACTTGTACTTGGTGAAGCATACATTAAGAATATGGATGCTCTATGTCTTCTTTCCAGAACAACTCCAAATCCTGAAGATCCTGAAGATCCTGATCCTAAATCAGCTCAAATACTTACAGGCAAGGTATTGGAAATTTTAAGTCTAAATATTGATCTATCAGACTTCATAGATATAGTAAGCCATAAATTAAGCTATAATCCGTATTAATAACTCTAGATTACTTTAAGTTATCTACTAATTATTTTTCTAAATATCTTGTTTTTCACAGCTAGTTTCTCAATAGCTTCCTCAATCTGCTCGTTATGAGGTACATCATAGCTTATAAACAGTCCTGTTCTACCGATTTTGCTACGTCTAGTTAATATTGATATTCTCTCTTTAATAATACTTGGTGAAACCCCAAGTTTCCTAGCAGCCTCAGCTTCACAGCCTATAACACTATACTCAATATGTCCATAGCTTGTAGGTTCAATAAATACAAGTCTTTTATTAATACCTGCTACCCTCTCACTTCTAGCTAGCCTACTCAAATCTAGTACTCCACTAAATCTATAAAACTCTATTTCTCTTCTATTCAGTTTAGCTAGAGGATATGATACTGCTATTAGCTCTTTAGGGTCAAGGTAATAGTATACTTTAGGAATCATTGTTGGTGTTGCCTGAATAATTCTTCTAAGATATACTGTTACTTCTCTATCTTCAAGTAGGATTTCAAGTCTAAATGGTGAAATTATACTTGGAATAAATATA
Organism: Methanomethylicia archaeon; assembly: GCA_038845975.1. Lineage (GTDB taxonomy): Archaea > Thermoproteota > Methanomethylicia > CALHIW01 > CALHIW01 > CALHIW01. Next base: position 144,139 of record JAWBQF010000002.1, on the reverse strand, counting down.
TCGATATCGCTATCTTCATCAACATCCCCTCGAGCAATACTACCATGAACCATTACATTAACGCTTATACTCCTAAGAATCTCCATTAGGTATCTAGCTATTTCCCTCTTCCTACTAAGTATAGTCCACTGCTTCTCATCATAAATAACTTCACGATACTCGTTTACTTTAATGATTTTAGGCATTTACTATACAATTAGAAAACAAGAATATAAATATAATTTAACACGTTAACTTATCCAGTATATATTAACTCAACCTTTAACCATAAGACTTTGTTAACTTAAACATGTTTTACCATCTCTATTTTCGATATTGTGCTTCCATGAATTCTTTAGCTTCTTAATAATGGCCTGAAAGCAATATGCATAACCCTATTCTAGAACCTACAATTATAATAGTATCCATTAACTATAAAATCTAACTTTCCTCCTATCAAACTCATAGAAGCTTAAGATAAACCATAATATGGATGCATAACTCCTACAACAATAAACTAAATGTCTGAAGCCATTCTAGATGAACTGAAATATAAGCACCATAAAGCTAGAGTAAATGAGATTCTCTCCTACAAACCTAATAATTTTAGACATACTAACACCATAAATAAGGGGGAAACCCAAAATAAAACTAAAGTTAACAAAGCCAACTACAATTATGAAGAGTTTTATTCATTAATGGAAATGTTTCAGCTACATCATTAAAGCTCTTTAAGCAATTCTCAATCTAAAGTTTGAAAGCCTAAATAGACATGTACTATTGGAAATTTATAGTAGAATATAACTGTAAACTAGTTAAATCATAGAATATTAAAATGTTAAATACCTATTAGAATATGATGCTACTTATTTAAGCCACTCAATTACTGTCAAGCAAGGTTAACAGGTAGTCTATCTCTAAGATGAATTAAGGATAGTGAATAATTGAATGAAAGCTTTAGAAGCAAGAACTTCCCAACTTTAGTTGTGAAATGTATTAATGTGGAATTCATGGAATTCTCCATATTGTTAACAATTAAGTTTATATTTTAGTGTTGTAGTTTTGCTTGGTGTTGTTACTGTGTCGAAGGATCAGGTTATTGGCGCTATTTTAATGGTTGTATCTGTAGTTGTTATTGTTGCCTATATATGGCTTACATTTCTTCCACCATGGCCTAATATTGATATAGTAATGTTAAAGCTTACAGGAACAGTTGCTATTGGAGGTGTATTTGGAGTACTTGCATGGATAGGATATACATTAGCTACAACACCACCACCAAAACCAATAGAGGAAATAGAGAAAGAAATAGAGAAGGAGCTTAAGGAAGTAGAGGAGAAACCTACAGAAGAGAAAAAGGAGTAGTATTATTGGCTTCAAGAATTCAATATGAATTAACAGTTAGTAGTGGGTCTACAATAAATATTGTTAAGTTTTTATAGATTTGCCTTAATATTTATTCTCTTACTTCTATAAATGCTATGATTATAGTTTCTATTAAGATATTCCTTATAAATTGAATTTGTAAGTTTCAGATTTAAGTCGTATTATTCATTAACTTAAACGTGTAAAATTTAATTAAAGTTTACAAACCGAATTTATAAGAAGGTTTATACTAGGTTGTTTATGCTGAAGCTTTATGAGGGTAAAACTAAAATTGTTTATCTTTACGATGATAATAGTCTAGTTATTAAGTTTAAGGATATGCTAACAGCATTTGATGGTGTGAAGAGAGACGAGCTTCATGGTAAAGGATTAATTAACGCTAAGATTTCAGCTAGACTTTTTGATGTTCTTCACTCCTACAATATTAGTAATCACTACATAAGAATGTTTGATGAATCCAGTATATTAGCTCATAGACTTAACGTTATTCCACTTGAAGTTGTTTGTAGAAATATTGCTGCTGGTGGCTTATTGAAGAGAATGCCTCTAATTAAGTATGGGTATAGGTTAAGTAAGCCTATTGTTGAGTTCCACTTGAAAAATGATGAGTTTAGTGATCCTCTAGTTCTTGATGATGATATTATAGAAGCTGGAATTTTAACTTTTAATCAGCTAAATCAAGTTAGGGAGATAACTCTTAATGTTAATAGTGTACTTTCAAAATATCTAGGTACTTGTAATCTAGTTCTTGTTGATTTTAAGCTTGAGTTCGGATTTGATAATGAAGGTAATATAATGGTTTGTGATGAATTATCTCCTGATACCATGAGGCTATGGGATTTAAACACGCTTAAACCATTAGATAAGGATATTTACCGTAGGGGGCATTCAATATCTGAAGTTTACAATGTCTACACTGAAGCTTATAGAAGAATTGTTAGCTAGGTGATTTCTCTATGTGTGGTATTGCTGCTTTAAGTCTTAAGTCATGTAATGCTATCCCTAAAGTTATTAAAATGCTCCTAGCACTACAGCATAGAGGACAGGAATCTACAGGTATTGCATTTATCAATTCCAGTCTTAACGTATATAAGGGGTTTGGACTTGTTCCAGATGTTTTTAGACATGTAGATATTACTGAGCTTAATAGTAGTACTGCTATTGGCCATGTAAGATATTCCACTACTGGGTCTAGAAGGAGTATTTATGAAGTTCAACCATTCCTACTTAATGTTTCAAATAAATCGTTTTCCATAGCGTTTAACGGTAATATTGTTAACCATCACTATATACGTAGAGAAATATTGAAGAATTCAACTTTTAAAACTGAAACAGATACTGAAACTATTGGTTTACTTATAGCTAGAAGTCTTGTTGATGAGGGTTTCGACTATGTTGAGGCTCTACGTAGCTCTATGAGTATTCTTGATGGAGCCTACTCTCTTACCCTACTTACTAGTGATGGATACATAGTTGCTGCTAGGGATCCATATGGGTTTAAACCGTTAAGCTATGGTATTGTAGATAATGGCTTCACTATAGCTTCTGAAAGTATTGCTATTGAATGTATTGATGGTATATGTATAGGTGATGTTCAGCCTGGAGAGGTATTAGTTATAGCTAATGGCGAGGTTGTTGAGAGGATACAGGCATATCCCCCGTTAAGAAGGGCTATGTGTATGTTTGAATTCGTATATTTCTCAAGACCTGACTCCATTATTAACGGTAAGCTTATACATGAAGTTAGAAAGAACCTAGGTAGAGCTCTATATAGGGCTAATCCTATTAAAGCTGATTTTACAGCTCCAATTCCGGATTCAGGTAGAAGTAGTGCTCTTGGCTTTGCTGAGGAGAGCGGTATTCCATTTGAGGAGGTTATAATGAAGAATAGATATATTGGTAGAACATTTATTCTACCTGAATCTGATGCTAGAAGGAATGCTGTTGAGCTTAAGTTCCACATAGTTAGGAGGCTTGTTGAGAATAGAGGGGTAGTAGTTGTTGATGATTCTATAGTTCGTGGAGTTACATTAACGAGAATTATTCCATTAATGAAGGCTAAGGGCTGTAGGGAAGTACATGTACGTATAGCTTGCCCACCAATCCTCTATCCATGCTTTATGGGTATAGACTTCCCTACAGAACGTGAATTAATAGCTTCTAGACATAGTGTTGAGGAAATTAGAGAGATAATTAATGCTGATACTTTAATATATAATACTGTTGAGGATTTATGTCGTGGAATAGGATGTAGTTCAGAGGATCTATGTCTTGCCTGTTTAACAGGTAAGTATCCGCTTAGATCATCATACAATTACGATGAGCTACAAAGCCTATTTAGAGGTTGAGTTTATGGTGGGGTTTACTAGTATATATGCTTTCGATAATGCATGGAAAACATCGAGATTTACATATTATGCTCTACTTGCACTTCAACATAGAGGACAGGAATCTACAGGTATTGCAGCCTATAATGGTATGCTTAACCATTACGTAGCTCAGGGATTTGTTGATAATGTTTTCAACGATAATGTTCTAAATTTAATTCAAGGCTTCTCCTCTATAGGATATGTTTCATCTAGAAGTAATTGTGTATGCATGTCCTATGTGAAGAAGCCTACCGAACTTATAATCTGTACTAATAGTTTAGCTGAAGAATTAGCTGTAAAGCTTTCAAATAATCTTAGTAGGTATGATTTCTTTGAAGCTATTGAGAAGCTAGTTAGGGAAGTTAATAAGCCAATAACGTTTACAGCTTTAACTGGAAGTGGTGAAGCTATAGTGTTTAGGGATTTTCTCGGTTTAAACCCTCTCTCTATTGGTGCTTACGGATTTGATTATGGTGCTGTAGCATCTGAAACATCTGCCCTTGAATGTATAGGTGCTGATCCTAAAAGTGATGTTAAGCCGGGTGAAGCATATTTGTTTACTCCATACAGTATAAGACGTGAAGTCCTATTTAAAACTAATAGGAAACTCTGCTCCTTCGAGTATGTTTACTTCGCTAGGCCGGATTCAGTTATTGATGGTGTTTCAGTTTATGATGCTAGGTATAGAATTGGTGTTGAGCTTGCAAGAGAATGGCCTATTGAAGCTGACTATGTTATTGGAATACCTGATACTGCTTTACCCTTTGCTATAGCTTACGCTCAAACACTAGGATTACAGTTCCATATAGGCTTCATATCTACAGGTAGAAAATATAGAACTGCAATTAAGCCTTCAATATTTGAACGTATTGTTGGAGTACAGCTTAAGCTAAACCCTATAAAAAGCGTTTTTAGGGGGAGGAGGATAGTTATTGTTGATGATAGTATTATTAGAGGTACAACTACTAGAAATATTGTTTCACTACTAAAGAATAGGGTTGGAGCTAAAGAGGTTCATGTACTTGTTGGAAGTCCTAAGGTAATGTATGAATGCCCCTACGGTGTAGATGTTCCTCCAAGAGATGAACTTATAGCAGCTAATTTAAGTGATGAAGAGGTATCCTACGTTACTGGTGCGGATTCGTTTCATTGGCTTTCAATAGATAGGCTTTCGAAAGCAATAGGTATAGATTGTGGAGAACTCTGCTTAGGATGCTTTACAGGATTCTATCCTGAGGTATCTTTATGACGTTTAAAATATTACTTGTAGGGGAGGCTGCTAGGGAACATGCAATAGCTGATGCTATAGCTAGAAGCACATATTCTCCAAGACTATACTCACTAATGACGTATAGAAATCCAGGTATAGCTAGAATTGCTGAGGAAACTAATGGTGGAGTTGTTATTGGGAATTTTCTAGATCCTAGCTTCGTAGCTGGAACAGCTAGTAGACTTGGTGTAGATATGGTTGTTATAGGTCCGGAGGAACCTCAATTCTACGGTGTAGCTAATGCTGTTGAGAATTCTCAAATACCATGTATAGGTGCTAGGAGGGAGGTTGCTGAGATTGAGAGGTCTAAGGCTTTTATGAGGAGGCTAATGTGGAAGTATAGTATTCCAGGTAGATTGAGATTTCATGTTTTTAAAAATGTAGAGGAAGCTATTGAATACTTGAAGGAGTACGCTGAAAGCATTGCGATAAAGCCTGCTAGACAGGTTGGCGGTAAAGGGGTTAAGGTACTTGCTGATTTGCAAACATATCTTTCAAGTGATAGATGTGAAGTTAAAGTTAAGCATGCTAGGGATATATATGAGAAGATTATGAGGGATTATGTAGATATTGACGATAAAATCCTAGTTGAAGAGAGGGTTGAAGGACCAGAGTATACTTTACAATGTTTTACTGATGGATATACAGTTCTACCTACACCTTTAGTTCAGGATCATAAGGCTGCTTTTGAAATGGGAATAGGTCAGGAAACAGGAGGTATGGGTACAATAGCAGATTCTAAACATAATCTTCCATTCATAACTGAAGAAGAATATTTGGAGAGTGTTAGAATAGTTGAGGAGTCAATTAAGGCACTATATAGGGAGACCGGTATTAGGTATAGAGGAGTTATCTCCGGCCAAATGATGCTAACAACTCTCTGGGGACCAACTATTATTGAATTCTATAGTAGGCTAGGTGATCCTGAAGCATTAAATATTATGGCTACTATGGAGACAGATATTGTAGAGCTTTTTGAAGCTATAGTTAGTGGAAAGCTTGCTAAGATTAAGCTTAAATTCAAGCCTATTGCTACAGTTGTTAAATGCATAGCTCCTGAAGGCTATCCACAGAGAAGAGATCTTGCTAGAGGGCATTTAATAAGTGTTGATGAAAACTCAATTAATGCTTTAGGCTGTAAGGTATATTATGGATCTGTTCAAAAGGTAGATAATGGTTTAGTTACCATGGGCTCTAGAGCTATTGAAATAATAGCTTTTAGTGAAACAATAACTGAAGCTAGTAGAATATGTGAGAAGGCTACTAGCTATGTTAAGTCTATTGATGGATGGAGGCTTTTCCACAGATCCGATATAGGTGATCCGGATGTTTTAGCTAGACAGATCGAGCAGGCTGAAACAATACGTAACGTCTATAAGTATCGTGCTACACGTAAACTATTAGGTTTACATTTAGATTGGATTCCCGGTAAGGGTAAAATAACTGTTAACTATTAGTGGTATATATGTCTCCACTATGTAAGCCCAGATGTGAAGTTGGAACACCTCTACTTAGAGATTCTGTGAAGATTGTTCTTTTAGGTTCTGGAGAACTAGGTAAAGAAGTAGCTATAGAAGCTCAGCGTCTCGGAGTTGAGGTTGTAGCTGTAGATAGATATGATATGGCTCCAGCAATGCATGTTTCACATAGAAAATATGTTGTAAACATGCTTAATGGAAACGCTTTAAAAGCTATTATACGTAGGGAGAATCCTGATGTTGTAGTTCCTGAAGTTGAAGCTATAGATACTAACGCGTTAATTGAGCTTGAAGAGGAGGGATACTTCATCATACCTAATGCTAAAGCAGTTAAGATATCGATGGATAGAATACTACTTAGAAAGCTGGCTGTAGAAGAGGTTGGTGTTAAAACTACAAGGTATGGTTTCGCATCATCTATAGATGATGTTAGAGATGTTTGTGAACGTATAGGGTATCCATGTATTGTAAAAGCTCAAATGTCAAGTAGTGGTCATGGATCAGCTATAATTAACAGCTATAAAGATATAGATTCAGCCTATGAGCATGCTATTAGGGGTGCAAGAGGTAAAAGTGAAATGGTTATAGTTGAAGAGTACTTAAAGCTAGATACTGAATTAACAGTTCTTACTGTACGTAGCTTCAATAATGGATCTATTACTACATGGACCTTTGAGCCTGTAGAGCATAAGAGACCTGGATTCCACTATCATGAATCATGGCAGCCAGCTAAAGTATCTAGTAATATTAAGGATAAAGCATGCAGAATAGCTAGGGGAATTGTTGAGAGGCTTGGTGGCTTAGGTGTTTTCGGATGTGAGCTTCTAGTTTCCAATAATGAAGTATACTTCAACGAGGTTTCACCTAGACCCCACGATACAGGTATGGTTACAATGATGTCCCAAGATCTTTCAGAATTTGCAGTTCATGTTAGAGCAATTCTAGGCCTACCAATACCTGAAGTTAAGGTATTAACAGCTGCAGCAGCACATGTAATATTAGCACATAAAGACAATGTTTGGGCTCCTAAATATAGTATCCTAGAAGCTCTAAAAATACCTGGTGTAAACATTAGATTATTCGGTAAGCCTGTAACATACCCTGAACGTAGAATGGGTATTGTATTAGCGAGAGGAGTAACTATTGATGAAGCTAGAGTTAAGGCTGAGAAAGCAGCTCATATTATTGAGGATAGTTTAAGGTGAGTTTATGCCTAACGTAGCTATTTTAATCGGTAGTGAAAATGATAGAAGTATAGCTGATGAAGCTGCTAAGATTTTATCAGAGTACGGAGTTACCTTTGAGGTTAAGGTTTTATCAGCTCATAGAAATCCTAAAGAGCTTGAGGAATATGTTAAAAGTGTAGACGCTAAAGTGTTTATAGCTATAGCCGGTCTTTCAGCTCATTTACCGGGATTTATAGCTTCAAGAACTGTAAAGCCTGTTATTGGTGTTCCAGTATCTAAAGCTCTTGGAGGACTTGATGCTTTACTATCGATTGTTCAAATGCCTCAAGGTATTCCTGTTGCAGCTGTTGGAATCGATAATGGAGTTAATGCAGCTCTACTAGCTATTAGGATTCTAGCTCTTGAAGACTCTGAGTTAAGAAGGAGGATTCAGAGAAATGTCTAAGTATGCTATGTTCGGCGTTGATGCTAATAAGAGCGGAGTAAATGTGTTTAAATCCATTATTGAGAATCTATATAGATTCAGCTTTACGCCTATTATTAGGAATCCTCTAGATTCCAGTTATGGATTTGTAATGCATGTCGATGGTGTAGGTAGTAAACCTATTGTTAGCTACATATATTGGAGGGAAACCGGAGATATGAAATGGTTTAAAAGCCTAGCTTATGATGCTGTTGCAATGAATATTGATGATATTGTATGTGTAGGTGCTATTCCTATATGTTTAGTTGACTATGTATCTCTAAATAAAAGCATAGTTCCAAGAGAGAAACTACTTGAAGCTATTAGGAATGGATTTATTGAGGTTTTAAATACTCTTAAAGATTTAAATGTTAATATAGTTCTAGCTGGTGGTGAAACAGCTGATCTACCTGATCAAGTTAGAACTCTTGATCTTTCAGCCACTATACTGGGAATTGTTAAGCTTGAAAGAGTTGTAACTTGTGAGAATATAATGGATGGTGATGTTATTATAGGTCTTAGAAGTGGTGGTAGGATAAAGTATGAATCCATGGAGAATAGCGGTATAATGTGTAATGGAGTTACTCTTGCTAGACATTCACTACTTAAAAACGATTATTTGGTAAAGTATCCTGAAATCGGTAGGGGTATAGGGTATTATGGTAGATATAGGATTGATGAATATCTTGATGAAGTTGGAATGACTATTGGTGAAGCAATATTATCCCCCTCAAGAATATATACACCAATAATTCTTAAAATACTTGAAAAGGAGGAAGCTAATGTTAAGGCTTTAATCCATAATACTGGTGGTGGCTTAACAAAGTGCTTAAATGTAGGCTTCAATATACACTATGTTAAGAATAATCTTCCAGATCCAGATCCCATATTCCATGTAATTCAACGTGAATCCCGTGAGGACTGGTACTATATGTATAGAGACTTCAATATGGGTATAGGTTTTGAAGTTGTATGTTCAGCTGAGGCTACTGATAACATTATAGATATATGTGAAGGATTTGGATTGGAAGCTCAAGTTATTGGTAAATGTGAAAAAGCTAGAGGAAGTAATATGGTTACAATTCATAGTAGATATGGTAGGTTTAGGTATGGCGGTGTTTAAGGTTAGAGTTGAGGTTAAGCTTAAACCTGGATTTCTCGATCCTGAAGGTGAAACTGTAAAGCATACTCTTAACGATCTAGGCTATAAAATCATTGATGCTAGGATCTGTAAAGTCTATGAACTAGTTTTAGATACTACCTCACTTGATGAGGCTAAAAGGATATCTGATGAAGTATGTAGAAGACTACTAGCTAATCCTGTAAAGGATATTTATAGGGTTGAAGTGTTTCCCTATGCTTTACATGAGGATTAATCTACCATTCAATCTATATGAGGTTAATGTTTTAAATGCTGGTGATGATGAGCTTATTAGGATAAATACTGATCTTAGACTTGCATTAAGTCTAGATGAGATGAAAGCTATTAGAAAATACTTTCTAAATATTGGTAGAAACCCAACAGACCTTGAACTTCAAACCATAGCTCAAACATGGTCTGAACACTGCTATCATAAGACGTTTAAGGGTGTTATAATATCTCCTAATGGTGTTATTGAAAACATTTTCAAAACATACATTGTTAAAGCTACAGAGGAGATTAAGCCTAACTGGTGTATTTCAGTTTTTGAGGATAATGCTGGAATAATAGAGTTTGAGGATGGCTATGCAGTTGCTGTAAAGGTTGAAACTCATAATCATCCATCAGCTATTGAGCCATTTGGTGGTGCAGCTACAGGTATTGGCGGTGTTTTAAGAGATATTTTAGGGGTATGGGCTGATCCAATAGCAAACATAGATGTTCTATGTTTCGGTCCTCTAAATATAGATTATAATAGTCTACCTAAAGGTATTAATCATCCACGCTATCTTCTTAAAGGTGTTGTAGCAGGTATTGCATATTACGGTAATAATATGGGTGTTCCAACTGTATGTGGAGCAATATATTTCGATGAGGGCTATATAGGAAATATTGCTGTATATTGTGGTAGTATAGGTTTACTACCTATTGATAAGTATGTTAGGAATGTGAAGTCTGGAGATACTATAATACTAGCTGGAGGTAGAACTGGACGTGATGGAATTCATGGTGTTACCTTTGCTTCACTTGAGCTAACCAGTAACTCAGGAGAGGAATTAAGATCAGCTGTTCAAATACCTAATCCTATCGAGGAGGAGAAGCTACGTAGAGCTATATTGAGGATTAGAGATGAGAAGTTGGCTTCAGGAATTACTGATCTAGGTGGTGGAGGCTTATCCTCAGCTATAGGTGAAACAGCATATAGGAGTAGTTGTGGAGCTATTGTTGAACTTGATAAGGTTCCATTAAAGGATTTAGATATGAGTCCATGGGAGATATTTCTATCTGAATCCCAGGAGCGTATGTTAATAGCAGCTCCTAGAAGGAATGTAGAGCGTATTCTAGAGATTTTCATGGAGGAGGAGGTTGAAGCAGTTCAGATAGGTGTATTTACTGATACTTGTAGTCTCAAGATATATTATAGAGGATATATGGTTGGATGTTTAGATCTTAGCTTCCTATTTAATCCACCTAAAACTATTAGGTATGCCTCATATGTTCCAGTAGAGGTTAATGATCCTATTTATGAGGAACCTAAAAGCTACGGGGAGATAATATTGAAGCTTTTATCTTCACCAAATATTGCTAGTAGAGAGTCCATTATTAGGGTTTACGATCATGAAGTTAAAGGAATTACGTCTCTTAAACCGTTACATGGTGTTTACAACGGTCCTAATGATGCTGTAATTCTTAAACCTCTACCTAACTCCTGGAGGGGTATTGTGGTTTCTGTTGGTTTAAAGCCTAGTTATGGTTTTGATCCATATTGGATGGCTGCTTCAAGTATTGATGAAGCTATTAGGAATAATGTTGCTGTTGGCGGTCGTAGAATTGCTTTACTTGATAATTTTACATGGGGTAATCCTGAAAAGCCTGATCGTATGGGAGCTCTTCTTCAGGCTGTTAAGGCATGTTATGATACTGCGAAGCTTTACAATACTCCATTTATTTCAGGTAAGGACAGCCTATATAATGAGTCTCCTTTAGGATCAATAAAGCCAACTCTCCTCATAACAGCTATCGGTATCATACCTGATATTAGGAAAGCCGTATCTATTGATTTTAAGGAATCCGGAGATCTAGTTTACGTTTTAGGATTAACAAAATATGAGCTTGGAGGATCTGAATATCATAGACTTATAGGTGTTAAAGGAGGATTAGTACCTAAAGTTTCAAGTAATGCTAATAGGATTATTGAAGCTGTTACGAGAGCTATAGATATGGGTTTTATTAAGGCTTGTCATGATGTATCTGATGGTGGATTAGGAGTAGCTCTTGCAGAAATGTGTTTATCAAGTAGTTATGGTGTAGAAGTATATTTAGATAGAGTTCCTAGAAGCTTTAAAACATCTAGAAACGACTTTATTCTGTTTTCAGAATCTAATACTAGATTTATAGTTGAGGTTCCAAGTAGATTTCTTGAGGATTTCGAGAAGCTTATTGCTGATCTTCCATATGCATTAATTGGTAGAATTACTGGGGATAAAATTGTAATTCATGGAATTAATGGGGGTGTAATAGTTGATGAATGTATTAAGAATCTTAGAGAAGCCTGGAAATCCGGTTTTAGGTGGATAGTTTGAATGTTAAGGTATGTATCTTAAGGGTTGGTGGAACAAACTGTGATTATGAGACAAAGATAGCGTTTGAGAACTTAAATGTATTTGTTGAAGTTATACATATGAATTACCTTATCAAGAGATTAAGAAATCTACTAGACTATAACCTACTAGTAATTCCTGGAGGATTCTCTTATGGTGACTATGTTAGAGCTGGAGCCGTATGGGGTAAGAAGCTAATTACCTATCTGAGAAATGATATTAAAGAGTTTCTTAGTGTTGGAGGTATGATTTTAGGTATATGTAATGGATTCCAAGTACTTATTGAAGCTGGGCTGCTTCCAGGTTTTAACGGTATTAGTAGTGAGCCTGAAGCAGTATTATCTACAAATATATCTGCAAAATATGAATGTAGATGGATACATGTAATACATGAAGCTAATAAATGCTTACTAACACGTGGAATTCCATATGGGAAAGTATTAAGAATACCTGTAGGACATGGTGAAGGTAGGTTCCTAATAGATGAAGATGGATTAGAGAAGCTTATTAGGAATAAACAGATAGTTTTTAGATATTCAAAGCCTAATGGAAAGCCTGCTATGGGCGAGTATCCATATAATCCAAACGGTTCAATACATGATATAGCTGGAATATGTAATCCAGACGGCAATATACTAGGATTAATGCCCCATCCTGAAAGAGCCTATTTTAAATGGCAGCTACCAGACTGGACAAGTCTATCTAACCATTTAGATTTTGGAGATGGATACTTCATATTTAATAGTATAGTAGCATACTATAGTAGTAGCCGGTAGTATATTACCTATAGAATGAAATTATTCGGCTAATCGTTAATATTTAGTTTACGTTATTATTCATAGCGTTCTCAACAATATATTTCTTAGTTTATTTTAGAATATTCCTATTCTATCTTAGCTTAATAAATGAAATCCCTTTGCATAATGATCATAATCAATCAAGTCCAACGTGAATTCATAGAAACCAATATTAGGCTTATTAAGAACTCTAAACTAGTAAGAAGACAACTAATATATACAATACACCAATATGACTAGATATACACATAATTAACCATAATGCTTTCAGAATAAACATTCAGCAATTAGAGATTGTTAAGTGAAGTATGAAATCTTTACGGTAGAAATAACAACGTAAATATTTAGCTGATAATTCACTACATAAGCCTATCTTTAGTAATAATATTTATTAGGGTTTACTATCATTCTATTTGGTGGTTAACTTGGTTGGTTGCTATGCTGGATTTATTCTACACATTGATTTGTCAAATAGGACTTTTAAGAAGGTAAGTATTGAATCTAGTATTTATAAGCTGTTTATTGGTGGTAAGGGTTTAGGCATTAAGCTTCTTATGGATTTAACAGATCCAGGTATTGAGGCCTTATCTCCACAGAACCCTTTAATATTTGTTTCTGGACCTATGGAGGGTATAGCTTTTCCAGCAGCTAATAGGATTGGAGTTATTTTCAAGTCTCCTCTTACAGGTTTCTATGGTGAAGCTTATGCTGGGGGCTTTATTGGTGTTGAGGTTAAGAAGGCTGGCTATGATGCTATCGTTATTACTGGAAGATCAAATAATCCTATTTATTTAGATATTTTTGATGATAACATCGAGTTTAGGAATGCATCTCATCTATGGGGTAAAACGACGTTTGAATGTGAAAATATATTGAAATCTGATCATAAGGGATCGCAAGTATTATGTATTGGTCCTGCGGGTGAGAATCTTGTTAAGTATTCATGTATAAGTCATGATGCTGGTAGACAGCTTGGAAGATGTGGCTGTGGTACTGTTATGGGGTCTAAAAATCTTAAAGCTATTGTTGTTAAGGGCTCCCATAGGTTTGAGGAAGTTAACTCTGAGCTTCTAAATAGTATTAAAATGGAGATTATTGAGAAGACTAAGAAGACCCATCAGGGAATGATGAAGTATGGTACTCCAGCAATATCCATACTTACAAATACTACAGGCTCCCTACCATCAATGTACTGGGTTGATGGAGCTATTGAATGGTTTGAGAATATAGGTCCAGATGTTTTATTAAAGCATTACTATAAAAGCTCAACATGTTATGCATGTCATATAGCCTGTCGTAAACACTCTAGAATTGATGGTTTCGATGTTGAGGGGCCTGAATATGAAACATGGTTTGCTTTAGGCTCATTATGTGGGGTTAAAGACCCCCAATTGATCATTAAAGCAAACTATTTATGTGATGCCTTAGGGCTTGATACGATAAGTACAGGTAATATTGTAGCATTTACAATGCATCTTAGAGAGAAAGGAATACTTAAAGATATTGAAGTAAATATATCCTACAGTAATCCTGAAGATATGCTTAAACTAATAGAGATGATTGCATATAGGAAAGGATTTGGAAATATACTTGCTGAAGGCGTTAGGAAAGCTTCTGAAATTATTGGTGAGAATGCTGTTTATGAAGCTATACATGTTAAGGGTCTTGAGCCTCCAGCATATGATCCTAGAGCATTAAAAGCTGTTGCTTTAGCCTACGCTATATCTTGTAGGGGTGCTTGCCATCTTAGACATATAGCACATAGACCAAATCTTACTGGTCAACATCCATTTAAATCTGAAGTTAAGGTTGATAGGTTATCATATAGTGGTCAAGCAGAGATTGTTAAGGAGCTTGAAGATTTCTATGCAGTCATAGACTCCATGATTCTCTGTAAGTTTCACGCTCTACCTGGAATCGGACCTATACTCTGGAGTGAACTTACAAAACTATACTCAGCAGTAACTGGAATTGATGTATCTATTAGTTACATGGTTGAAGTAGGTGAAAGAATAAACAATCTAGTAAGACTATACAATATTAGGGAGGGATTAAAGACTGAGGATGATAATTTGCCTGAGAGAATGTTTAAGGAGCCCTTAAGATATGGTGCTTCAAAAGGTGAAACCGTTAATAGAGATCAGTTTATTAAGATGCGTAACGAATACTATAATATTCGAGGATGGATTGATGGAAAACCCTCAGTAGATACTCTTAAAAGATTAAAGCTGGATAACTATATTAAAGCTAGTTATTCTAGGTAGCTTTATTTATGAATGGATTAAAAAATACTATTAGAAGTGGGAAAGTAACTTTAGGTACATGGGTGACGATAGGTCATCCTGAAATATCTGATATCCTATCAACACTACCGTTTGACTGGCTTGTATTCGATATGGAACATGGACCTCTAGATATAGGGGTTGTTGAAATCCTTATGATGCCACTAAAAGGCACTAATATTACTCCTATAGTTAGAATTCCATGGAATGATCTAGTAGTTATTAAGAGGGTTCTAGATATTGGTGCTTACGGTTTAGTTATACCTTGGGTTAATAGTAGAAGTGATGTTGAAAACGCTCTTATAGCCTGTAAATATCCCCCACATGGTTTAAGAGGTGTAGGTCCAAGAAGATGTATAATGTATGGTGCATATGATATTAAAAAATACTATGAAACATTTGAAAATGAACTTATCATAGCTATTCAAGCTGAAACTAGAAAAGCTCTAGATAACCTAGAGGAAATAGCTTCAGTTAATGGAGTGGATATTGTGTTTATAGGTCCAAACGACTTATCAGCTTCACTAGGCATTTTTAGAGAGTTTAATCATCCTAAATTTCTAGAAGCCCTATCAATAGTTATAAAAACATGTAGGAAAACAGATACTACTCCCGGAATTATGGCTTACAATCTCAATCAAGCTAGAAAATATATTGAAATGGGTTTCAAATTTATCTCTATAGCAAACGATGCAGTGATGATGAGGAATATATTTAATGAAATCTTAACATCCCTAAAAGCTAGTAGCTAATCAATTCCAATCACTCTAACTATATTTATTCATTAGGATGTAAGCTAATAGTATTGAATTCTATTCTAAGCTACATGTTTCATTTCCATTACGGAAAGCTTAAGTATATGTTGATTCTAACATTATTATGTTAAATATTAAGCTGGCTATTTCAACTCTTTCAATATACACCCATAGAGATGCTGATCTTGCCGGTTTTATTGAAGAGAATAGTGATGTTGAGTTTTGGGAAATTATTGATGAGGGATTCCATAGGCTCAGTGATGATGTAATACCTAAACTTAAAGAAATAGCTTCAAAGTCTAATATATCCTTTAGTATTCATGCACCAATTTTAAGTATTAATCTTGCTGAATCCGAACCATACTTGAGGGATACTTATGTAAGGTATTTAAATAAATCCATTAGTAATGCTTTAAGAATAAGTCCTGAAGTTTACATTCTGCATTCTGGAAGCTTAACATCTCTAACCTACTTCTACCCCGAGCTTGCATGGAATTCTCTTATAAAATCTCTTAATCATATTGCTAGATATGCTTATAAACATGGCTTAAACATAGCTGTTGAAAACGGTTCAGGTAGAACTGATCTATTTAGAAATAGTGATGATGGATTACGTATAGTTAATAGTTTAAACCTAGATAACGTCGGTTTATGCTTAGATATTGGTCATGCCATAATTTCAAACTCTCTTACAGATATTATTTATAAGCTTAGAGATAAGATAATTCATCTACATGTACATGATAATGATGGAGTTAAAGACACACATAATCCATTGGGCTCAGGTAAAGCTCCGCAAAACCTACTAAAGGATTTGTTTAGAGAGTTTAAAGGATGGATTACAGCGGAAAACTATAATATTGAGGATTCTAGAAAAACATTAAAACATATACTAGACCTACTACATTAAATACTACTAATACTACTCCATAATCAATGACTTAACATCATAAATATTTCTTTACAAAATTCAATGGGAAAACCTAGAATAATAAAAGATTACATCAATATTATCGTTAAACATCATACCATAATAAATTCAAACTCAATACTGTAACCATTAGCAAACTCAAGGCTTAAAGAAACTTACTTAATAACCCCTTCATTAACAACTTCCTAATCCATAAATTAAAGCATATTGAAAAACTTAAAGAGTAGATACTGTTACTTTTAGGTTTATGTTATTGCTGGTGGTTTTCCTATGGTTTGATGAGGTCTTATCCAGTTATACCAGAGTATGAAGAAGTTTAGGAATAGGTTGATCTTTATGAGTTTCTTGTCTGAAGTTGTGTAGAATCTTTGTTCGATCCTTAAGTGTTCGAAACCATCACTCTATAGTATTCCTAGCGAAGGATTGATGCCTCCATCTTAGACCATGGTTATACAATGCCTGATACCAAGGCCCCTACTAGGATTAGAAGCTTATTAATGCCTTAAGGACTTGCTTCAGGAAAAGATCCGCATCCAGTATGCTTCTCCGCCATGAAGCCCTTATGGCTAGGAGTTCTTTGGTCTTAACGTCTATTGCAGCCCATACGTAGAAATGATGCCCAGCCTCCTCAGCTTCGTCTCATCAATAGCTACCATCCCTCTATTGGATTCACATCAATTCTTACGCTTTCAATCTTTTGAACCCAACGCCATATTGATACATGGCCCACATCAACAACCAGACAGACGTAGCAATATCCCTATAGCTAAGCCATGTAGGGAATACATGCCCTAGCTTCTTTTAAGCGAAACCTTATCTGAAAACTCCTTTATCTCTTAGGGCTTTGAGAAGCTTATCTATTAATATCACCTCCAAAGAATAACTTCTCAAAGCCCCTCAAAAATCTAAAAGTAACAGTATCTAAAGAGTAAGCCGTAAACATCTTAAAACAACCCATATATCTTATTAATGTATGATTCCTATTGGAATTTTTTTTTTCAAAAAATATAAATTCGAGTAAGGAATAATTTATAGTAGTATGAAGAGGCAGGTTAAGTTATTTACTGTATTGTTTGTATTGTCTTTCCTTACTTCATCACTTTGCTGTATGGAACTTCATGCAAGAGGCGTAATGGGTGCTTGTACTAGGGAGCTTTATGAGAATAATACTCAGTGGTATTATGATGTAAGCGGTTTTGTATCTATAATTAGGCAGTATGCTAGTGGTTATAGTGAGGGTTTCTCAACATATAATCCATACCCATACATGTGGATAGATACGTATGAGGGTGGATTAGACCACTTATATGCTGACTACTATGAAGCATCACTAATACTTGGTCATGCAGGCTCTGTCTTAGGGGGAAAGACATCTATAGGTTTTGCTCCTAATGGGAATGCATGGGCTGACGAGGTATATCTCGGCTACAAAACATACCAAGGAAAATCAATATTCACATTCATAGTACAGTGCGGTATACTTAGAGATACAGCTATTGGATACTGGAAATGGGCTCTAAACGGAGCCCACATGATACTATCATTTAAAAGCGAAGTAACCAATGTTACATCAATAGATTGTAGAACACTCGCCAAAAGACTTACAGGCGTTTACCCATACCCAAAGGATAGTGTTAGATGGGCATTCATAAAAACCTTTATTGCAAACGACGATGCTCATAAAAATAATGTTGTACGTATTATAGCTGAAGATAATAATGTAGCCTATAATGACTATATAGATCAGTATAATCCATACATAACCGTTGATTCAAGTAAATACATGCAGACCTGGTGGCTCGGATCAGATGGCAACTACACAGGTGAAGGTGGATGGATATGAAAGCTAAACTTATTCTTCCAATTATAATTATAGCTATATTTACATCCATAGTTATTTTATATCTACCTTCAGAAACTCTTCAAGAAGGAATATTTGGTCTAGGTGGTGGTAATTCATTATTATTTAATGTTGTAGTTAATACATCATTTCCTGAAGTGCCTGAGAACCTCATGGTTTATAAGATAATACCGGTAAATCAGGAGGAGGCAAATATGTTTGCCTATGATCTTGCACGTAAACTCTTTAAAAATCTTATACATAACGCAACAGACGGTGAAGTCTATTGTTTTGCCGATGAAACTAGTGAGCTTGAGGTTAATGTACCTCTTGGATGGTTTAGATATATGAAGAGAGGTGATTGGGGATTGCTAAGACCTCAACCATTATCTGAGGAGGAAGCAATAGCTAAAGCTAAGTCAATCATAGAGGAGTTAAACCTTACACTACCAGATACCGTTATAAGTGTAAATAGAGGGGGATCAGCAACAGCGGTAGCCTTCAGAATGAGAATAGGAAATTATACAGCTGATACTCTAGGAGTATATATATCCCTCGGTGAAAGAGGCGAAGTCCTATGTATTGAGGGGCTAATATACAGATTCAAACCAGATAAAGAATTTAAAATAATAAAACCTAAAGAAGCATACGAAATCCTTCTAAAATACATAAGGTACGGCCATCCACCAAAGGGACCCTTAGTTTGCTTCGTAAACTATAAAGACATTGATAATCTAATCATAAACAAAATAAATATAAGATATAAAGTTGGAGGAGGATATCCCCAGAGAACATATGTTTTCCCAATTTATGTTTTTGAAGGTTTATGCCACTGTTTATATACTCCACCGGGAAAATATGAGTCCTTCATAGGGATTATAGATGCCGTTGATAGATTAGCTTCATAGAGAACTTCATATCCAATAGTAATAACAATACTAAGCTAGAACTCTGCACTGAATGAAATAAGTAAAACATGCTGAATTTCCCATACTTAACCATTATATGCGGGAAAATAATAGTAGAAATACTTAGTTTTCAAATACTAGATAATACTATAGCTATTGGGTTTTGAGGATTCATCTAGTTCATATATAGTCTCCTTTAAGGTTGAAATATTATTTTTAGTTTATATTTACTTGAAGCATCCTTTACTCCGTAGGTTTCTAGCGAGAATCTTGTAGATTGATGCTAGTTAAGAATATATATTTCTTCCTCTATAGCTATTTATGAAGGCTGGAATAATATATGATGATGTTTATTTACTTCATGATACTGGTTTTGGTCATCCTGAATCTCCGAAGAGGCTTAGAGATGCTTTGGAGTCTCTTAGAGAATCTGGATTGTTGTTTTCAGGCTCCGTAGAGATTGTTAAGCCTAGGAAAGCATCTATTGATGAGATTAAGCTTGTTCATAGTAGCGATTATATAGATCTCGTTAGGAGAATTGCTGAACGTGGTGGTGGAGCATTAGATTCTGATACTGTAGTGTCTAAAGATAGCTGGAATGCTGCTCTGTTTGCTGCTGGTGGGTTGTTGGAGGCTTGTAGACTTATAGTTGAAGGTAGGCTTTCTAATGCTTTCGCATTGGTTAGACCACCTGGTCATCATGTAGGTTTTAATGGAGCTGCTCTTACAGCTCCTTCAGCTGGCTTCTGTATATTTAATAATGTTGCTATTTCTGCTTCAAAACTTCTTAGAGAAGGTTTCAGTAAAATTGCTATTGTTGACGTTGACTGTCATCATGGAAACGGTACACAGGAAATATTTTACAATACATCTAAGGTTTTATTTATTAGTACACATCAAGACCCACGTACACTATATCCTGGAACAGGATATATCGATGAAGTTGGTGAGGGTGATGGTGAGGGATACAACATCAATATACCTTTACCTCCAGGTACTGGTGATGATGTGTATATGATGGTTTTCGATACTGTTGTAGTACCTATACTTAAACAGTATGAGCCGGAATTTATACTTGTATCTACTGGTTTTGATGCTCATTCAGGTGATCCGATAACGAATATGAATCTATCAGCTCATGGATATAGATATGCTTTCAATAAGATTCTTAATGTTGCTTCAGAAACATGTAGTGGTAGGGTTGCTGCTGTTCTTGAAGGTGGCTATGGATACGGCTTAAAGATATCGATTGTAGCTGTTATTGCAGAGATGGCTGGATTAATGTATGAGGTTGGTGAGGGATTAACAAATTCATCAAAGAGAGCTTTAGAACATATAGATAAATTAATGAAAGATATTAGACAAATTATTGGAAGGTATTGGAGGATATAGGTTAAGATAATGGAAGAATTTATTATTAATTTACTAGGGGTTTAAATGAATAGGAGTACGTATAATCTACTATACATAGATTTAGGCGATGTCTTAACTAGAATTGAAGAAAAATACAGTTTAGTTCTTCCTAGAAGAATTACTACAGCTAAGTATAATAGGTATACTGGAACTCTTCTTATAAGATTTAAGAGAGGGAAACCTAAATATTGGGATATAACTTGGGATGGATTGATTACATTATACTATGGAGAAAAAGAGAGACTAATAGCGTTAAAGGTTTTAGATATCTCCATGCTTTAGGTAGCTTTTATGGCTGTAAGATGGCCTGGTGAAACTGTAAAGCTTTGGTGGTGTAGTGTATGTAATTCCCCTCTTCTGGATAGTTTATGCTGTAAGTGTGGTGGCCATGGGTTTAGGATTGATTTAGCTGATCCTGGTGATGCTAGGCCTGCTTTCAGCTATGATGTGGAGATTTTAAGGAATGCTTTAGAGTTAGAGTCTGGATTTAATATGTTTGATAAGTTTATCGGTTATAATAGCTTTATTCTTCTAAACAAGCTTATGTATATTGACGATATGAAAGAAGTTTTTGTTAATGGTGTTAGGCTAGGTAAGATATTTTATAATCCTGTTGAGAGAAGGTGGAGATTTAGGTTTTCATATACCGGTGCTTTAAGAGCTTTAGAAATTGGTTTTAGTAAGGTTTTAAATGTTGACTGGATGGTTAAACGTGGAGTATTTCTAGATGCCTCAAAGTTTTCTAATGGGGATCAGGTTATTATTGTTTTTAATGGTGAGCCTATAGCTATAGCTTATGTTGGTAAAAATGGTAAAGCTAGAGTTTTAAATGTTTTTAAATTTAGATCAAGAGAGAATAATATTCCATCTAGGAATACATTTCTAGATGATGTTTATAAATGTAATTCCAGCTATATTTATAGGCTTGAATCTAGAGCATGTAAACACATATATGTTTTATGGGAGAAGTTTAAGAAGCCTATTGTAGTATCATATTCTGGAGGTAAGGATAGTCTAGTTTCCCTACATCTAACGGTTTCAACTGTTGGTGGTGTTCAAGTACTTTTCAACGATACAGGTATTGAACTTCCGGAAACGGTAAGCAATGTTTATAGAGTTACGGATTCAATGGGTTTAAATCTTGTAGTTGCTTCAGCAGGAGATGCTTTCTGGAGGTCGTTTAGTGTTTTCGGTCCTCCAGGTAGGGATTATAGATGGTGCTGTAAAATATGTAAGCTAATACCTGCTGCTAGAACTGCTTTAAAACATTGGCCTAATGAAGCCTTAAACATTCTAGGTCAAAGATCATTTGAATCCATAGAAAGATCTAAAAATCCACCAGTATGGAGGAATGAATGGGTACCAAATCTTATATGTACAAGTCCAATATATAGATGGAGTTCACTAGCAGTTTGGCTATATATACATTTTAAAAGACTTGACGTGAATAAGCTATACTTTAAAGGATTTGATAGAATCGGATGTTTCCTATGTCCTGCAAGTAGACTATCTGAGTTTAAACATGTTGAGGAAACATATCCTGAACTATGGTCTAAATGGAGAAGCCTACTTTCTAACTGGGCTCGTAAATTAGGCTATAGTGAGGAATGGGTTGATTTTGGATTATGGAGATGGCTAAGTAATACATCTCCAAAAATAAAAATAGCAAGAAAAGTGAAGATAAGAATTCAAGACTGGAATAGTTCCCTCTTAAAATGGTTAAATCCAGTAATTCTAGAGTTTAAACTGGGAGTAGATGAAGCATATGTAAAGTTAGGTAGTAGAATAGATCCTAGCCTAGTTCTTAAACAACATCGAATTCTAGGTGTTCTCAACCAGTATGATTGTGAAACAATTACTCTTAAAGGCTTAAACTATACATTTAAATTTAACGGGTCTACATTAAATATCAAGGGAAACTGCTCTATTATAAATATTGCTGATGTATTAGGAATTATTTATCGTAGCTTACACTGTGTTAAATGTGGATCGTGTACATATAGTTGTCCAACAAATTCTATAACGGTTAATAGCTATGTTTCAGTAAATGAAAAATCATGTATTAGCTGTAGGAATTGCTTAAGGAACTGTCCAATAGCTAGCCAACTAGTTAGAAAAATTGTTTCCATTCTATTAGCTAGTAGTCAACTTAATAATAAACAAACAATTCTCAATAATACAATGAATAATCAATAATTTGTAGAGTATTAATGTCTACTATATATTACTGATTTTAACCATGAGGATAAATTATTACTAGGAATTAAATCGCTTCGTTTAAGCTTCATTGTTTTATCATAAATTAGGTTTTCACCATTCCTCTAACAATTTTAGTTACTTGTTTACTTTACCGACTTCATAGACATTATTAAGCTTCCATTTATGGAGTGATTCTATTCTCAATGAATAATGCTTGTAGAAACTTCTCCTATTTTTACCTGAAAACTTCTAAACAACTATTTTCTCAACACTTAACTCTATGAATTATTTATGCTTAAACTAAATTTTGGAATATTCTCTTAATATTTAAACTATATCTTACAATCTATCTTTATAATTGTAATAATCTTTGAAATCCTTCAAAACCATATCTAGAGTTTAAAAGTTTCTCGTTAGGACGTTGTATGTTAGAATATCGAGTTTATTAATAGTTTAAATCATCTTCCTGGAATAACTAGTCTTGAAATATATGGCGTTATAAATCCCTCTACTACTGCTGCAATAGCAAGCATTGGTACTACATATTTAACATATATTTTTAGACTATGCTTTAAAGTCTCCTTAATGGATGCTTCTTTATGTATTATCTTCTTAATTGTTTCTAAACCTACTAAAAGCCCAAGAGCTGTTGAGAGTAGTGCTGCTGGAATTTCTAAAACTCCATGGGGTAGAATTAATGATGCTACACCTAATACTCCTAATTCAGGTAGTGCTATACGTATAGCATAGCCAAGCATTAATCCATTAAGAGAAATAAATATTACTGGAAATATACCTATAGTAACTCCTAAAACTATTGTTATAAACATCTTAATAGCATTGTTTAGAAATATTATTAGAGCTAGTAGGTATGGGTTAAGTCTCGCTAGAGATTTGAAGGTTTCACCTAATGATTCAAAAACATCTAGAAATGATTCAGCTTCATATCCTATGAAAATAAACATGATGAAAATTAAAGTGCTAACAATAAGCATTAATGTAATTTCTCTAAAATGCATAGATTAACCTGACTTCATCTCTTAAAAACTTTTCCTTAATATTGAGAGCTTTACAAACTTAAACCATTAGCTATACATGATTTTATATCTAAAATTCATAAGCCATACTGAGTTGTTAAAGATTTAATACGGTATTATCCTTCCACTTAGATATAGTAATATTTTAATCTTTAAGAGATTAAGCTTAAATTCTGCTTTCTAAATTTCATTTATGGTTTTAAGTATTGGAGAACGAGGGATTATAGAGATTATTTCAAGAATTGTAGAAGATTTTAAAGGGGATTTTTTAGGATTTGGCGATGATGTTGTTGCCTATGATTTAGGAGGAGATATACTTGCAGTAGTTAAAACTGATATGCTTGTAGACTATACTGATATTCCCCCCGGTATGAGTTATTATCAGGCAGGATGGAAGGTAGTAACAATGAATGTAAGTGATTTTGCAGCTAAAGGAGTTAAGCCTCAGGTATTTCTGCTTTCCATGGGGATTCCAAGAGGATTTGAAGTTAAGCCTCTTAGAGAGCTTATTGAAGGTATTAGAGATGCATGTAAATACTATTCTATAAACTATTTAGGTGGTGATACTAATGAATCTCTAAATCTTATTCTAGCCGGCTTTCTATTTGGTATCGGATTCAAAAATAGAATAGTAGGTAGGAGAGGGGCGAAGCCAGGAGATATTGTAGCTGTCACTGGAGAGTTTGGTAGATCAGCTGCAGGGTTAAAGATAGCTCTTGAAGGATATTTTGCCCCAATGAATATTGCCGGGAAACTGTTAAGATCTATATATGAGCCTAAGGCTAGACTTAATGAGGGGTTAAAGCTATCAAGTATTGACGCATTAACTTCAAGTATTGATAGTAGTGATGGTTTAGCTTGGAGTCTACATGAGCTTTCAAAGGCTGGAAATATTGGATTCCATATACATAATATACCTATAGCAGAAGAAGTTAAACTGTTTGCAGAAGCTAATAGATTGAATCCTATAGATCTTGCACTCTACGGTGGAGAAGAGTATGAACTTGTAGTAACAGTGAAGCCTGAGAAGTGGGTTGAAGCTGTTAAGGCTTTAAACGGTGTCTTAATAGAAATAGGAAGGGTAATAGATGGTGGGAGAATATATTATGATGATGGAGCTGTAAAGTTTGAAATTGAGAGAAGAGGATTTGAGCATTTAAGATAGTGTCTATATGGTTAAAATTGGAATTATACAGTTTAGAAGAAGTAGGGATTTAGAAGCTAATTTGGAACATGCCTATGAAATACTACACTCCATAGATAACGTCGATATTGTATGTTTCCCTGAAGCCTGGGTTTCAAGAAATACGATATCTGTTAAGGTATTAGAGGAAAAAATACTACCAAGAATTTTGGAGGAGAGTACTGGTAAAGTAATTATTACTGGTGGGCTCTTCATAGATTGTAATGGTAGAATTTATGATTTATGTCATGTAGCTTTAAACGGTAAGATTATAGGATATGCTGGTAAGCATTTTCCATCAAGAGCTGTAGGGGAACGTGATTATGTTACTTCATATACGGATATTCAAGTATTTACAGCCGGTAATATATGTTTTGGAGTTTTAATATGCGTTGATGCTATGTATCCTGAACTATCAAGAATTCTAGCTATTAAAGGAGCATCAATAATATTTAATCCATCAAATATACCATATAATAGGATAAGTTTATGGCGTAGTTTAGGATGTACTAGAGCTGCTGAAAATACTGTCTTTTATGTATTTGTAAATAATACTGGAACCACATATCCTGATGGTAGATTGGTAAATGGGCATAGCTATATAGCATCGCCTGAAGGTGAAATCGTATATGAGCTTAACGAGGATGAAGCTATTGGAATATATAATGTAAATATAGAGGTCATAGAAAGAATAAGAGGAAGATGGGCGTATTTTGAAGATGCTAGTAGGCTTTGGAAAGATGTAATGTTAGAAATGGTTTTAAGTAGATTAGCTAAGTTATAGATTATCTATCAATATGTTTTTCAGCTCTAGTAGGCTTTTAATTATGTATTGAGAGCTTTCCTTACAGTTTCTATTTAGATAATATGCTTTAACTCCAATTCTTCTCGGAATTATAAAATCGTATTTTTCATCATCTCCAACATGAACTATATCGTTTAGCTCCACGTTTAGTTCTCTAGCTATATTAATGTAGAATTCCTCTGTTTTTCTAGGTAGGTTATAGTTTGAAACGCATGAAAATACATGTTTAAAATATTTCTCGCCAATTACTCTGATTTCAACCTCAATGAATTTCCTATGTGCATTTGTTGCAATTACTAGATCATATCTACCATATAGGCTTTCAAGTATTTCAATAGCGTCAGGATAAGGTTCAGCAAGATGCTTAATACTATTAAGCTCCTTCTCCACGTTGAAGTTAAGTCTAAAAAGATTTATCCAATATTCAGGTATATACCATCTAATATCATCCATTCCTACAGCTTCATACTCTCTAATAACTATTCTTTTAGCTTCATCAATTGTTAATCCATATTTTTTAGAGTAGTGTTTTGGAATTAGTTCAAGCCAGAAATAGTCTGCAAAACTCTTCTTAATAAGTGTACCGTCAAGATCAAATGAAACAATCTTAACCATAATAGCTAAGCTTTTGTTAGTTATTCATCCTCTACTATTATTCTTGGCTTTCTAGCTTCTCTTTGCATAAGTGTTTTCGTATCCCTGCCTTTCTCCTCCTTTTCCTCAGTTACTTCTCTTATTCTCGGTTTTCCTCCTTCAATATTTATTTGGGCATTAGGATATTTTCTTCTAAGTTCTTTTTCAAGCTGTTCTACATCAACTTCTTCACTAACCTTAGCATTTACAATCGTTTTACCACCTACTTGCTGAATCGATATTGAGTATCCTCCCCTAACTGGAAATCCCTCTTCAAATATGTTTTCTAAATCCTTAAATATAGATTCTCCGAAGAACTCGTCAAATATTGTTTTTCTCCTCTTCCTCTCCATAGTTAGTTCTATGTATTCTCTAAGCTTAAATTTTTCGCTTAAATACACTATATTAGTTTAATAACTTAACGTAATACAATAGTATTATTTATTAACCTACTAAAGATATCTTTATTTAAATTTTCTAGTAGAATTACTGGTGGGTGTGCTGTGGAATTAAGGATTAAAGATATCGATATTAATCTTTTTATTATTCCTGATGAGTGGCGGGAGCTAAGAGAACCATTAGGAGCCTTAATTAAAGCTGAGGAGGAACTTAAAAGCGGAGTGATTGACGTGATGAAGTATGAAGTACTGCAGAGGAAATATATTGAAGATATTAAAGAGATAATTGATAGGAAAACGAGAACATATAATAGATTTGTATTAAGCTATCTAACTAAAATAAATGGTTAAATGTTTAAGCATACTTAACTAAATGAAACTTAACTAAGCTATAGATGCATTATAGTTGTGTTTAAGTGATTTATTAGTAGTGTTTAATTAGTTTCATGTTATAGCTTACTTATTGAGGGATGGTTATAGAGAGTAACTTATTAAATCTAATTACTGTGTTTGAAAACTATGTTAGGATAAGCGCTTAAGACTTATAATAGTAGTGAGGCTTAAATTGACATGAAAGAAATAAGTTTATTTTAAAGTTTATTTTCCTATTAGATAGGATGCAACTATATTTCTATTTATTTCTGTTGTTCCCTCATATATGTCTGTTATTCTTATGTCTCTATAACGTCTTTCAATATCGAATTCTTCAAAGTATCCGTAGCCTCCAAATACTTGTAAAGCTTCATCAATAACATGTATGGCTGTTCTTGTTGTAAATATTTTCGCCATAGAGACCATGGAAGTAACTTCTGGCGGTATTCGAGGCTGATTCCTATACTTATCTACGTAGTATGCTGCTCTATATACGAGTAGTCTAGCTGCTTCAAGCTGTGTTGCAGCATCTACAAGTCTATGCTGCCATACTTGGAAGTTTATGATTTTCTGCCCAAAGCATACTCTCTCCTTAGCATAGCTTAAAGCTCTTTCTAGAGCGCCTTGAGCCATACCTAATGCTTCAGCAGATACTTCTACACGTCCAAGGTTTAGAAAGTTTAGAAAGTAGTAGAAGCCTTGATTCTCCTGTCCTACAAGGTTTTCTACTGGAACTTTCACATTATTGAAGATTAATTCACCAGTTTCAGATGCTCTTATACCTAGTTTACCGTGAAGTGTTGTTGTTTCATATCCTGGTGTTCCCCTCTCAACAATAATTAGGCTTTGTCCTCTATGTTTAAGCTGGGGATTTGTTTGACATAGGACAACTGCAAACTGAGATATAGGTGCATTGCTTATGAATGTTTTACGTCCATTAATTATATAGTAGTTACCATTTCGCTGAGCAGTAGTATCCAGCATCGTAATATCGCTTCCACGTGCAGGCTCTGTTGCTGCACCGCTTGAAGTCCATTCTCCAGATGCTATTTTAGGTAGATACTTTCTTTTCTGTTCTTCATTTCCATACATGTTAATAAGTTCACTTCCAAATTGAGCTGTATGTATTGCTTGGCCAAGCGTTGAATCTGCTCTACAAAGCTCTTCAACAACAAGTACTGTAGTTATGAAGTCTGCTCCCTGACCACCATACTCCTCCCTCCAGTGAGGTCTTACAAATCCTTGTTGTGCAGCTTTCCTATGGATCTCCCATGGAAACCTTTCTTCTCTATCATATTTCCTAGCAATTTCAGGCTTAAACTCTTTTTCAGCGAAGGACCTAACAACTTCAATGGTTAATTTATGTTCCTTTGAAATTTCAAAATCCATTCTAACACCAATTAATTACCTAATCATCATTCTTTATAAATTTACTGGTAGATAAAATATTTATAGTAGATTTTATTTTGGTGTTTATATGATTTTAAGCGATTCCGACTTAAAAAGCTATATTGAAAATAAACGTATAGTTATAACTCCATTTACTGAGGATTGCTTAAGAGAGAATGGTATTGATCTAAGGCTTGGAGGCGAGATTGCGAGGATAAAGAGTTCCAATATGATTTTAGACTATAAGATTAATGTAGATTTAGAAAGCTACTATCAAGTTGAGAAGGGTGAAAGCTTTACAATAAATCCTCACGAACATATACTAATAACAACTCTTGAAAAAATTAAGCTTCCAGTTGATGTTATGGCTTTTATAGAGTTAAGAAGCACCTATGCTAGGCTAGGCTTAATGATCCCGCCAACAGTTGTTGATGCAAATTTTGAAGGACAATTAACCGTAGGAATTACTGGTACTGCATTCCCTATTAAACTGTATGTCGGTGATAGAATTTTACATTTAATCTTCGCAAAACTAACGAATCCTACAAGTAAGCCATATCTAGGTAAGTATCAGTATCAGAGTGGAGTTACACTACCAATATTCAGAAGTAAGCTAAGTAATATATCTAACTAAAAATATATTTAATAACCTAAATTTCACTCATTATTTTGAAAGAAATATTCTTTAAGCATATCTTACACAGCAGCTATGAGGTCCATCAAGTTAGTGTGAGTAAAATTATAAAATTTAAGGCTTAACTTGACAGTATCACGATCAGAATAGATAAGCTTAAATAAGTCTATTAACAGCAATGCTCACATACGTTGTTTCTTTAGGGTTTATGCTCAATGATGCTATGTAAAACACTAAATGATGAATATAAATAAACGATATCAGTTCTCAAAAGAATTAGAGATATTAAAGAGGGAATATCTTAAAAGCAGATATAAACTGGACTTAACTTAAACATATATTGCCATTCTCCAATTTATGAAGGCATAAACTAGCTAGGATGATGTAAGCTTCGGATGATCTTTGATGTCTTGTGAACCTAAGCATGTTGATCACCTCTATTGTATTGTGTTTTCTATGAACCCTTCTGCTTTTATCTTCCCATCAATCCATGTTTCATTTGTATGTATACTATTGATTTTATAAGATGAGTACATGTTCACCATCACATTTATCCTTCATAATATGTAGTTATCGAATAGCTTATTTATCCTTAACATACTGAATTATTCCCTCCATTAGATTCCTACCTCAACTATATACTTGATGTTTAAATTCAATATCTTACGTGAAGCCCTATAATATTGAGCACCATAGTTAATACACCCATTTAGAGCTGTAAACAGCTCTAATCCCTAATGAATACTAAATATGTAGACGTATTTACAACATCATAAATCCATACATATAGTATCCCTCAATAATGGCTCAAAACAACAATCCTACTTTAGAACTAATATTAATAATAGTATTCATAAACCATAACGACCCTAACATTTCTCTTATCATAATTAATATAAGCTAAAGATCTAAGCCGTGAAAGTATGGATGCATAACCTAAAATAATGAAGCTTAGAATATTGAAGACATCCTACATGAACGAAAAACACATAACCATCTTTCAAATGAGCATACATCCATTACATAAAGACCTTTGTATATAGTGGATATGAAATAAATGAAAGTGATGAAACCAACAATATCTTCACCTCTACTGCATACATGAAGGTAATGACTCACACTATAGTGATTACAAGTCATGTCCCAGAATTGACAGATGTATTTCGAAGTGAAGCCGTAACCATAAAGGTTATAGTGGAAAATGATGGAAGCAGAATAGAATCCTTTGAGTTAAGATGCTATTAATATGGTGGGCTTGAAGTTGGGCCTATGCAGGATTTCATAGAGTTTAATCCAGACAAGGCTAGGACATTAACTTTTACTTGGGGCATAAGGTATTCCGTCTAGAATATGCTACATAGACGCATATACGCTACTCGTTAAGGGCGAACTGGATATGGATGATAATGCATGTAGAAACGAAGTAACAATTGCCATTAAGCTAGCTTCATCTATAGGTGGGGAGATAGTCGACAGTTTGGAATGAGTCTGTGTTAGTGGCCTGGCTGCTTTGATGTTTTAGCTTTGGTTGTTATAAGCAGGTCTTTACAATACAAATGGCGCTAGGGAAACTTATCAACGTATGCTTAAAGTATATTAACAATTTTTAGTTTTAAGAAGTAATAGTTTAACTAGCATAATTTATGCTTGTAGCAGTTTCATTTTAAATCAAAAGCTCTATGCACTATCGGGTTTCATTTCTGGACTAGCTCAACAATGTATACTAATTTAGCATAAGTAAAGACTAAACCTTTTCATTTACTTGTTGTAAGGCAAATTTTATATTCCTGAAATAAAAGCATGCAATATGGAAATGTTTAATTATCCCCGTTTATAATGAGATAACTTGTATGAGTAGAAATTGTAGAGTAATTATTGTATCTATATTGGCTGTTTTACTTCTACAATTGCATTTAAATGTTAGTGCATCTAGTATTCAGGTTGTAGAGGGTAATGGTTGGCGTATTGTTAAGACTAATGATTTAACGGTTATGTTTACTTCTAATGGTTCACGTCCAATGTTTATATGGTGGTGTAACGATAGTAGCAATACTAAGTATTTGGTTGATTTTGTGGGTTTATGGGAGTATTTTGTAGTTAATTCTACACCAAGCCCGTTTAGAAGAATACATGTAGCAAATACTACAAACATAAATGTAACGTTAGTTAAGCCAGTTATTGATGAGTTTATAGGTTTAAGTATTTGTATTAATAACATCATTAACATTATAGATCAATACGAGGAAGTTGGAGTTAGCATAGAGGATTTTAAAAATCAGGTAGTAGCTATAATGTTTAAGATTGACAATATTATTCAAGATGTTGAACTATATAATAAATCACTTACTACTCTTAGAGACTCCATAAGATCTCTAAAGATAAAATATCGTAGTTTTGATCCATACATATATGTAAAACAGAAAACAATTAGTGAGATACTATTTAACCTAGATAAATTATTACTGATCCTTTCGGATATGGCTAGCTTAAATTTAACGGCTATATCCTTATATATTAGGGAAGTTGATGAGAGAACTAATAGGCTAAATAGTTTAATAAATGATTTGAAGAATCAATCTATAGATTTAAGTAAATATATTGATGATCTTATTGAGAATGAATATTGTTCATCATGTAGAAACGTAATGAACTCTACACGTAACGATTGTTTAATCCTACTATATAGTTTAATAAGTAAATTTAATGATCTAAACATATCTATTGAAAAGTTTAATATATACGTAGAAACATTCATGAATAAAGTAGATTTAGATAGGGAACTACTAATTCTCAGTAATCTACTAGCTACTATTACTCCAATCATGGATTCCTTAGATTCATCATGTAAATCCATAGTAGAGAGGGTTAAAGAATGTTTAGAAGGAGGTATTGAAAACTATCTTAAATGTAGAGTTTTACTAGTTAGTAATCTAGTAGAGCTTAAATCTAGACTATTAGTATTGAGGAAGAACATTAACAGTAGGATAAGTGGAATTATTGAGAATGTAAATCAAATAATGGAATTTACACATCCCCCATTTCTAAGCTTTCAGGAGTGTGAATGGTCCTTAATGGATTTAGAATATATTCCATCGAGAAGTAGTGAAGCTACTGGTTTAGCATTTACATATATGCTTAAGTCAGCTCCATTAAGATTTGGGTTTACTGAAGGAAACATAATGATTAGATGTAGACTCTACACATTCCCTGTAGTTGAGAGGATTAATGGTTTAAAGTATAATGTTTCAAAAGCTGAACTTAAAATAGATCTTATAGTTCAAAATTGGATATGGATTACGCCAACGATAAGAGATATGGTTACTCAAGCAGTAGATAGGAGGGTTAATACTTCAATAAATCTATTTAGTGCATTAGCATTATGGGTTAATTTAGCATCGATTAATATGACACGTATTAGGAATGTATGGCATGGTCAGTATGGTAGTGATTTATCTGCTTCAGATACCATTTTACTAAAGGATTTAAACTTAAGTATAGATATTAATGCTGAAGCTGAGAATGAAGTAGAAATTAAAGTAGGGAAACTACCGGTAAAATTCAACTTTATATCCAGGGATAGAATGCTTAAAGGCTTCTTTAAATTTATGGGTGAAGCAATAGTTCGATATCCTAATGGTACATATAATATTACTAACGTTTATGCAAGTTATCTTGAAGCACCTGGATTTCTGAAGCTATATATATGCTACCCATACTTTAATGATGGAATGCTAGAGCATGATCCAAGTCTAGGAGTAGAAGTGGAGGAGGAGCAACCAATAGCTGAAATAAGCATACCCATAGCTTCAAGATTAAAACCCTACATAGCTCCAATAGAAGTTAAACTATTAACTCAACCAGTAAGCTCAACTCCTAGTCCTTTAGTAACATCACCAACCACCACATTCCCTACTCTAGAAGTAATAGCTACCATACTTATACTAATAATCATAATAGCTTTTCTAGTAGTCCTTCTAGGAAGGAGTAGAAGTACCTAATAACCTAAATCCTACTCTAACCTTGTATTTAATGCTAAATATTTCCAATTAAGCCAGCTTACCAAAAGTTCCTAAATAGATATTTAGGCATTATCAAGCTAATACTGGCTTTCCTCTATAAAACATGTTTATTATGTAGATCTTTGTTAATGATGAAATTTTTGAAATTGTAAGAGATGGGGAGTAAAATCCATGGATCCATGATGATGAATTAGTTATTATTCATTATGTTAAATATGATAGGTTTAATTTGGCTCTGTGAACTTTAGATATGGACGATAAATGTAGTTGATGGTTTAAGTTCGCAAGAATATTTAATTTGTAAATTAGGTTTATTTGAATCTATTAATCTATTAATTATGAGTATTCCAGAGGTTTTATCTAGGATTCCAACTTATTCGGTAGAGCTTGGATTGGATTTAAGGAAGGTTGAAGATAGGTTTAAATGGTTTATTGCCTCTATATTATTTGCTAAGAGGATTTCATCAGATATAGCTAAGAGAACGTTTAAGCTCTTCATAGAGTATAAGCTTGACAGTCCTGATAATATTCTTAATGCTGGATGGAATAGACTTGTTGAAGTTCTTGATGAGGGGGGATATGTAAGATATGATTTTTCAACAGCCTCCAATATTCTTGAAGCTTTAAATACATTAAAAAATATTTATGGGAATCTTGAAGAGCTTCATAAACACTCTAAGGATTCAGAGGATTTGGAGAGGAGATTAATGAAGCTTAAAGGTGTAGGTCCTGTAGCTATAAACATATTTCTAAGAGAGTTGAGAGGTATTTGGGTTAAAGCAGATCCAAAACCATCAAGTATCGCTATTATAACTGCTCAGAAAATAGGGTTTAGTGATGTTAAAAGCTTTGAATCGCAACTTGTAAGGATAGGGATTGAATACTGTAAAAAAAGGAGGTGTATTGAATGTCCTGTTAGGAGCTTCTGTTCTGAAGTTGTTTACAGGATGTCTGGAGAATCTAGCTGAGAAATATATTCATGTAAAGCCTCCTCTTTTCATCTTGTAGAGCTATCTATTAGAACACTGTATTGGTATGGTATTCTATTAATGTTTTGGGCTACCTAATGTTTTAAGCTTATCTTCAGCTATTGAAATCATTTTCTCCATGTCTACGTTGAATCCATTCAGATTTAGTGTAGCTCCTATAGCGTTAAGAGTTGTTAATACATGGTATCTTGATACTTCACCCATGTTTCCAATTCTAAATATTTTACCCTTAAGCTCTCCAAAGCCGCCAGCAATCACAACTCCGAATTTTTGATCTAACTCTTCTCTAAATTTTTTATCATCTATTCCATTAGGATACTCTATTGAAATAACTACATTTGATCTTGCATTTGGCTTTACAAAGGGTTTAAGTCCAATCGATATTAATCCCTCATAGAATGCTTCAGCTGTAACTCTATGTCTTCTTATTCTATTATGTAATCCCTCTTCAAGAATTATTTCTAAAGCCTCCTCTAAGGCATAGAATAAAGGAATTGCGGGTGTGTATGGAGTTTCCCCCTTTTCTCCATACTCTATATATCTTGCAATATTGAAGTAAGCTGTTGGAGGAGGATTTGACTGTATATATTTTCTTGCTTTATCGCTTACTCCAAGTAAAGCTAGGCCGGGAGGCATACTTAAACATTTCTGACTACCTGCAATAACAATATCTATATTCCATTTATCCTGTAAAAGCTCATCACCTCCAAAAATGGATATGGCATCAACTACCATAAACGCACCATATTTACTAGCTATATCTGAAACCTCTTTAAGCTGTCTATATGTTGCTCCAGGAGATGTTTCATTATAGACAACATATATAGCCTTAATATTTCTAGTCTTCTCTACTGTCTCCTCAATTTCGCTTAGGGTAGGAACTGATCCTAATGGTGCATTAACTCTTATAACATTCCCTCCAGCTAAAGCAATCTGTTCAGCAAGTCTTCCACTAAACTCACCAAAAACAGGGACTACTACATTATCTCCCTTCCTAACAATGTTAGCTACGCTTGCCTCAACACCTCCTGTTCCAGAGGATGAAAGTATAACTACATCACCATTTGTTTCAAATACTAGCTTAGCCTTCTCAACAATGCTTCTATATAGCTTTCTAAATTCAAGTCCCCTATGGTTTATTACCGGCTTAACCATGGCATGCAGAACTCGTTCAGGAACATTTGTTGGTCCAGGTAGCATTATAAGCTTCCTAGATGGATAAATACCCATAATTTCACCTAATTAGTTTAACCAACGTAATATATAAATTCTCTATGTTACTAGTTGCTCTGTGAACTTTAGCTTTATTTGGAAGTTCCATTTCCTTATTTATGGGGTAATATGGCTAAAGTTATTAGGTTTATTAAAGAGCTCCATTTACTTTAATTATTCTTATATATTTGTTCATTTAGGATTGCTTCATATATTTTAAGCTTCATTATTGTGAAGTTATGTATCTATGATGTTATGATTTATCTTAGGCTTCCTATTTGAGTTTAGAAGGTTAGAATTGTTATAGTTAATTATACAGTAAGATATATAGACTATTCAATAACATGAAGGATAAATGTAATGGTGGACATGTACTCATCTTATAAAATCAATAGTATAGTTAACAAACATTGATTGATAAGAAGGTAAAGCTAGAATTCATGGAAGCAATAACAAAATAGAGATGATAAACATGCTTAAGTTCACGAAGTTCTGTCAACTAATTTTAAATCTATGTTGATAAGAGTTATCATTTAATAAGAAGCAAGGTGAATATAAATTAGATCATAATAATATAGATTATAACCAAATTGGTACGGAGAGATACATCACGGAAAACTTATGTAAAACACTACCAAACCTTCTATCTTGGCTTTGAACTTTATTTGGGCTTTAAATATTTAGGCCACATATAAGCGTCCAACTCAAAATCTAGTATAGAGACATATTCTAAACCAGTATCTTAAGTGATGTTTAATTATTCCTAAGTCATTAATTTCTTTTATAGAGCTTATTTAAACTCATTATTTAATTTAGCCGGTTAGAATCCCTCCTAAGAGTTTTCAGACAAGTTCTTAGTTGAAGATTATAATAATGAGAATTATGAATATGTGGTCACGTCTAACATTCTAGAATTAAAGTTCTAAACTTTCTGTCAGCATATTGTAAAGCTTAATTTTCTATTAACTTTAAGAGGATTTAAAATTGAAGTACTATGAGATTATTAAGCTAAGATTGTTTTTAAATTTTCACTTATAGCTACTTTATATTGTTTTTCATCAGAAGTTATTAGCTCCAATCCTTCCCTTATAGCTAAAGCTAAATATAGTGAGTCATATATTGTAATTTTATACTTTAAGGAAATCTTAATAGCGTCAGCTAAATATTTGTTTTGAGCTATTGTTTTTACAGGAATATTATTTAGGAATTCAAACATAATATTCTGTGCTTGTTCAATCTTAAACTCACTTCTTAAGTATCTTTTCCAGATGGAGTTTAAAACCTCCTTAACAGCTAAATCTAATGTAACACATCCCTCAATTAAATAGGATTCTATGTTTTTCCAACCTTTCTCATGATTAACATACTTGGCTAGAGAGGATGCATCAATTATTCTCACGGTCCTCCCTTATTGAAGCCGTTGAGAACCCTTCCTCAGCTGGTTTAATTCCACTTAATATACTATTTAATCTCTCAATTCTTTTTTTAACTTCAATCCTCCAAGCCAAATTCTCCAAAAACAGCTTTACCTCTCTACTAATATCTATATTAGCCTCCTTTAAAACTTGTTTAACTTTCTCATCAACTCTCACACTAATAACAGGCATAAACATCTATGTATACTTCATGTATACAATTATATAAACTTTTCCATAAGCTTTATGAGCTTAGCATGTTCACCCCTCTATTTTTGATTGTTTTTATGAATTTTGGAAAAGTTATATTTTATGCGTTTACATTTTCATTAATTCATGTTTGTTTAGTATGTATACTATTAATTTTATAAGCATAGATAACGTGTTTACCATTATCCTTTACATACATATAATTATCGAAGAACATATTCCTATTCTAACCGTATTATCCTCCTCATTAAGTTTCTAACTTCTAAACTATATACTTGCTAGCTAGTATTATTCTACATAGCTTTAATGGTAAGGCATCGCTAAATACAATTATCCTAGATCTATATATAGTCCTAATTCTTTTAGGGGATGATGAAGATGTAAACGTATTTGTAGCGTTGTAAATGTATGTAAACATTCTTCCTAGTAAGGGATTTGAAAACAGCATAATAATCCTATTTCTGGAACCTAACTAACAATGGTATCATCAACTAGCAATTCTAGCTCCTCTTTATCAAACTTAATATCTTAAAATAAACCATGTATAGATGTATAAATCCTACAATAAATAAGTCTATATCTTAGGTCATCCTAAATAAACATGTATACGTATCATAACAATAAGAGATATCCTTCTAATAAACCTAGTAACCCTAACTGTAATTTCATCATAAGTAGAAGGGAAACCTCAAAATAAGACCTAGTTCGTAAAGCTCTAATTGATTAAATAACATTTATGTTTCAGAAGATGAGCAAGCTTATGGTGTTCTCAAAGAATATTGGAGAAGATAGAAAATAGATTTAGAATTTCACATTATGCTTCATAAAGATTTAGCTCACATACCAATGATCTCTATGGCAGAATTCAAATCTAAATTTATTAGATCTACTAAACATATCTTGTCTATGTAACATATCAAGTTAAGCAAAACCTGTGGATGCAGAAATATATTTCTAAAAGTGCTTGATAATTTTTTAACGTACTAATTCCTATGCAAATAGTGGAATCTATGAATCTCATAGTAGTAGCTGGTCTGATTCAGATACGCCTATTTTTACTTCTTTTACCCTATGTAGATCTCTTATGTCATCTATGAATGGTTTAAGTTCTTCAGGTATGTGTACTGTAATATTTAACGGTTCTGAAAGTCTAATTTTATTTTCCCTCTTATACTTCCAGATTTTACTGTTTAATTCCATAAATTTCGGAAATAGTTTTCCATAGCTTGAAGTATATGTAAACTCTTTTTCATCTATTTTCTGTATATGTACTCCCCTTGAATCATATATTTGTCTCCATATATGGTCTGTTACAAAGGGCATTATTGGAGCTAATAGTTTCAGTATGGCTTTAAGTACTGTATGAAGTGTATACCATGCAGCTCTACATTCCTCCTCTGAATATTTTTTTAGTGTATTATATGCTCTAGGTTTTACAGCTTCAATGTAGTGGTCTGCAAAGATATTCCATGTAAAGTTGTAGAGTTGATTTATAGGTTCATAAACATCGAAATTTTTATATGATTCAATAACTTTAATACCTACTTCTGATGCTAATGTAAGTATTGATTCATCTATTGGTTTAAGCTTAAATCCTTCTTTAGGTTCTGGGAATGATGATATGAATCTTGCAATATTCCATATCTTCGTAATGAATAAGGCTCCTGATTTAACATGTCTCTCAGACCATCGATAATCCCCTCCAAGCTTTGCTGATATTGCAGCCCAGTATCTAAATGCATCAGCACCATACTTTGCAACTATAGGTTCCGGGTCTACAACATTACCTAGGCTTTTATGCATTGCCCTTCCTTTATCATCTAGACCCATACCTGTTATTCTAGACCATTTAAATGCAGGTTTTCCAGTTAGTAAGTATACTCTAAGTATAGTGTAGTAATACCATGTTCTAATAATATCGTATCCCTGTGGTCTAAGAATGTTTCCAAATACTCTATTGAATAGCTCCTTGTCTCTAAGATATCCTGAGATGTAGAGTGGTGATATTGAGGAGTCGAACCATGTATCGAAAACCTTTACTTCTCCTCTTAAAAGTTCTTGAGGTGCACCGCATTTAGGACATTTATTCCATGGCGGCTTATCAATCCATGGTCTATAATATATTCCAGGCTCAGGAGCTAATGTTTCTAGACATCTACTACATTTCCATAGTGGTATTTCGTTAGCGTAGAATCTTGTTTTAGATATTGGCCAATCCATTGTTAACGAATTAATCCAATCTATAAGTTTTAACTTATGTTCCTCAGGGTAAAACTTAAGCTCTCTAGCTAGCCTTAGTAGTTCATCGTGGAATTCAAGTTGTTTCAGGAAGTACTCCCTCATATTTATATATTCAATCGGGGTTTTACAACG
Source organism: Methanomethylicia archaeon (assembly GCA_038845975.1). Taxonomy (GTDB): domain Archaea; phylum Thermoproteota; class Methanomethylicia; order CALHIW01; family CALHIW01; genus CALHIW01. The sequence goes on along the minus strand of JAWBQF010000002.1, from coordinate 104,472 downwards.
CCAGCATGTAGGTACTTCATGCTTTATCTCCTCAACCCTAACTATAACTCCCTCTCTATCTAGAATTTCAGCAATTCTGGATTTGGCTTCACGTATATTTAACCCTTTTAAGTATTCTCCAGCCTCTTCATTCATTGTTCCATCAGGATTTACTATGATACGTGGCTTAAGTCCAAGCTCTCTAAACATCCTTACATCACTTACATCGCCATAGCTGCACACCATTACAAGACCTGTACCGAAATCTGGCTTAACATAGCTATGTTTAAGTATAGGTACGCTTCTACTGTATAATGGTATAACTGCATGTAGTCCATATAGTTTTCCATATCTCTCATCCTCAGGATTATATACTACAGCCTCACATGCATTAAGGAGTTCAGGTCTAGTCGTAGCAATAACTATTTCCCTACTATCTTCCATAACCCTAAACTTTAAATAGTATAGCTTCGTGTATTCCTCAACTCTATCAATCTCAGCTTCTGCAAGTGTTGTTCTACATCGTGGGCACCATATTACAGGTCTTTCAGCCTCATATATTAATCCTCTTCTCCATAGTTCTATGAATGTTGCTTGAGATATCCTCCTATACTCTGGGCTATCAGTACCATTTCTCCAATACTCAAAGCTACATCCAAGTCGTCTCCATATTCTTACAAGCTCCTCCTCAACACGATCTAGAAATACTCTACACATCTCTAGAAACTTCAATCTTCCTTCAGGTGTTGAAGCAGCTTCAAATGGATTTATACCATAAGTTTTTTCAACAAGCACTTCAACAGGTAAACCGTTACGATCAGCATAGAATGGTACTAAAACCCCCCAACCATACATACGGTAAAATCTAGCAATCATATCTATCTGAGCGTAATGCGCTGCTGCTCCAACATGCCATTTACCCGAAGTATAAGGGGGTGGTGTATCAATAGCCATTAATGGCTTATTTGAGGATGGATCAAAAACAAACTTGTAGATTTCTTCTTTATCCCATATGCTTATTAACTCTTCCTCCCTATTAATATTCCACCTATGATCCTTAAGCTTAGAGCTTACTACACCACCAAAAACTACCACCAAAATCAAGGATAGAGGAAAATATAAAAACTTTTCCATAAACTACATTATTCCACTAACTTTGAAGCTTAATTGGGAGTACTTAGCCGATTGTTATGTTTACATATATTATTACCTAGTCAGTAGCTTAATATTTCAGCTTATAAGTAGAGTTATGGTTTTCTCATCATTTCAGTTTGATGAATAAAACTTTTCATATCATGTTTTCTTAAAGCAATTATAAGCCTCAATAAAAGCTCTACAAAGCCCTATAATAGGTTTAGTAAATGCCTCTTAACCTAGAGGGAACTTCTAATCCTAAATGATGCACCTATTATAAATCAACATGAAATATAAACATTAAACCTAAAGTGAATATGAACAATTAGTTAAGTAAACAATGAGTCTGAAATCCATGATTAATTGATGGTTAACTTATAACCTAATTAAGTCTTAACAACATTTAAGAGTTTTCAGATGAGTTCTATGTAGATTAGTTTCGGAAACTACTATTCTTAAGGAACTTTAAGAAATCTTGATGGAATATTTCATGAGTAACTTTCAAAGTCTATTATAAGATAACTCAATAACATTCAGAAATAGTTAGGAACATCCTATGAAATTAAACCATTAACTACATATACTTCTCATATCTAAAGTTTACAGAGTCATTAGGAAGTTGGTAAAGTAAATATTTAGGTTTTTCTTATTAGTATTGGTGGTGTTTTGCATCGAACTGTTGATTGGATGGAGCAGGCTAAGGGTGAGTTTAAAGCTGCACGTGACCTTTTTGTAACGGCTAATTATGCATGGTGTTGCTTTACATGTCATCAAGCAGCTGAGAAAGCATTAAAAGCTATTTTAGAACACTTCGGTAGTCCAACAATAGGTCGTAATCTATTGGTTTTATTAGCTGAAGTCTCAAAGTTCGTAAGTATATCTAAAAATATAGAGAATGCATGTAGAATACTTAACCGATACTATATTCCAACAAGATATCCTAATGCTTTTCCAAGCGGAGCACCAGTACACATGTTTAATGAAGATGATGCAAGAGAAGCTCTCCAATATGCTGAGGAGTGTTAAATCTTGCTAAATCAATTACAGGAATTACCTAGATTTACATCTCTTAAAAAATTTGTAAACTCAATACTGAAGAAGGAGGGTGGTAGAATTCTCTCTATAGTACTTTTCGGCTCTATGGCTAAAGGCACTTATACTAAGCATAGTGATTACGATCTTCTAATTGTTGTTTCGCATGAAGAACTAAGTTTTAAAGATAGGCTTTATAAATATTCCAAGTTTTCAAATGGTTGGGTTGAAGCATTCATATATAGTAAGGAGGAAGTTGAGCTTATGTTTAAAGACTTCAACCCATTAATTCTAGATTCATTAAAAGATGGTTTAGTAATTTATGATAGAGGTTTTTGGAGTGATTTAAGAAGAATCTTTAACGAGTTGATTGCTAATAAGCAATTAACTCAAAAAAAGAATGGATGGATAATAAGGAAGCATATAAGCTAACTTGTTAAATCATATTTGATTTCTCATTCTACAAGTTACAGTAGCTTGTAACTAAATATTAGTGTAATTGAAGTTAAGGATGAAGTATTAGGCTATAATGGAGTGTTTCAAAATATTTAAGTCTTTCACTACTCATATTTTATGTTTATTATTATGTATGTGAATGTTACTATTTTGAACATTAAATTGATTAACATCTTCGCCTCTATCCATCATTACTCTACTTACAGCTAATAGTAACCATGTGCAGGATACTGTTAATCAAAACTTATTGTTAACTTTATCTCCTTACTCCTAATAGGTCTAGGGGATGAAGACCTAATAAACCTCCATTTACCATTACTAAGCTCATGAAGCTCTATGTAAATCATGAATCAACAAGGCTTGAACATTTTAAAACCAGCGAATTTGATCATGAAGTATTGTGGTTAATATATTCCTGAATTTATACTGAGCTGGTTTTATAGAAGACCTATGATTAAGCCTATACCTCTAATATTATGACTTCATGAGAAATCTTTCTAGAATTGCCGCATCCATGTCGAAAGAGTGGAAAAGCTAAGGATAAATAAGTACTATAAATGCGGCTTTACAGAGAGTTTCTACACTTTGAGCTTAGAGATATGAACATTAGTATACTTTAACATTGTAAATGTAAACTGCTGAAAGCAATGAAACCTAGATAGAAGTCTACAACGTAAATTAAAGCTACATGTACTTTTATTGCTATGCTAGATTACATGTTACTGGATTCTCAGGCTTTACAATCTCTCTTAATAGAACTGTAGCATACATCCCCCTATCAAGGGTAAAGCTTAAATGAATAGTTGAGCTGTTGTTTTCAGATTCTACCTTATATTTTAGATCCCTAATTTTCATTATAGCCGGTCTTAATGATCCCTTAGCTTCTATAGACTGCTTAAAATCCAATATATTTATATTTTCGCTTTTAAGTATTTGCAGTATAATTATTGAGGAATCTGTATCATTAAGTACTGTATTATAACCTGGAATATCTATTAGAGTTACATAGTCCTTCCCAATCATTATTTCACTATCTACTCTAGTTATTCTACCTGTTTTTAGGGATAGTATTTTATCACCTTGAATAGCTATGTTTGGTAAAATACCATTCCTAATTCTCTGTGAGAGTATTTTATTGAATAGATATGCTTGATAAGAATTGATGAATAGTCTTAATACATATCTTGGTAATTTAAGTATAGCTTTCCTGTAGTTTAATGTTTTCCTAAGATTTCTTAAAACTATGGCTTCATAATATAGTTTAGATGGGATTTCTGGAGGTTTACCATAACCTTCTAGGTATTTAGCTATTTTCCCCCTAATACTCTTAATCTCCTCATTTTCGTAAGGATACGTATTTACAAGAAGCTCATAGACAGCTTCTTTCCATCTCCCTTTAACTATGTAGTAGCCTATTTTATGTGTATTAGGTCTACTAGATCCAAACCTTTGATAGCCGAAGTAGGCTAACACCCCACCAATACTCTCTATCTGGCTAATAGTAGTCTCAACATATTCCCTAACTATACTTGGCTTTAAATCTATTTCTCTTATAGTTATTCTAAATCTATTTCCAAGAATCATTCTAGGCTTAAGGCTTTCATAACATCTATCAATAACCTCTACTTTCAATCTATCATCAGTAACCATACTTAACATCTTAAGGTTTCTATCTGTATACTTTACCGTTATGTATTGTGTTGTAGCTGCTCTTGAATCCTTTAAGCCAGCATAACCTATAGAACTTATTGGAATACCTATAGCTCTAGAAATTCTACGTAAAGCCTCAAACGTATCCATTCCAATCTTACTTAGCCTACATAGAATGTATGGTGCCTCTAAATTTGATGTAATATATTTTTCATTAATAATTTCTTCTACGATAAAATCACTGAACTCCCTTCTTAAAACTCCATTAAGCCCTACAGTATTAGTTGTATAGTATTCTAATCCAATCTCCCTATCAATACCTGAATATGTCTCCATCATAAGACAGCAGTAAATTCAACATATCTTACTAAGCATGTATAATACTATCTTATAAATGTTTAAATAAGTCTTAATCCTAACTAGTTTATGAGTGCTTCTGAGAAATGGGTGATGTTAACTTCATGGTTTAAACAGTTTAAATCCGTTATCATCGCGTTCTCCGGAGGAGTTGATAGCTCACTTCTCACTCTAGCTGCTAAAGAAGCTCTTAGCAGTAATGCTATTGCTGTTACTGCAAAATCCCCTATTCTCCCATCAAGAGAGCTTAACGAAGCTACTAAGATAGCCTCAATAATCAATATTAGACATATAGTTATTGAAACTGATGAGCTTAAAGACTTCAACTTCACTAGAAACCCTCCAAATAGATGCTACTACTGTAAGAAGTCTCTAATCCGTAAACTTAAGGATTTAGCCTCTAAACTCAACATAGAAACCATAGTTACCGGTACTAATGCTGATGAGTTAAGAGAATATCGACCAGGCCATATAGCAGAAATCGAGGAAGGAGTTAAAACGCCATATGTAGAACTTGGATTTACTAAAATGGATATTAGGAATATAGCTAAAAATGTAGGACTACCAAACTGGGATAAGCCATCAATGGCATGCTTAGCATCTAGAATACCGTACGAATCAGAAATCACAGAGGAAAGACTTAGGAGAATTGATGAAGCTGAAAGAATGGTGAAGGATATAGTGGATGTTAAACAAATCCGAGTTAGAGATCATGACGGTATAGCTAGAATTGAAGTAAATCCTGAGGAGAGGTCTAAATTCTTCAATATTGATGTAATGAATAGAATCAATGAATCCCTTAAATCAATAGGATTTATATATGTAACTCTAGATTTAAGCGGTTATAATCCTGGAAGCATGAATAAAACATTAAAACATAAGATTAACATAAACCATACTGAATTCTACAAATCCTAGAACTCCTAATAATCCTACATAAAGCTGCTGAGAATCATTAAGCTATACGTTATCTATTGTAACATGTATTAGTTAAGAATAGATATTTAGAGGAAGCATCGTAAAGAAAGCCTTAAACTCTATAGAAAGGCAAGTAGATATCAAAGCATTAAATAATAATCAAATTGTTTAGGAATTCCTTATGGTTATATTCGGTAATAGATTAATGAAGACTTACAAAGAACTCTTCATTATATCTTAGCTCTTTACAGCAGGATAGATTCATGTTAAAGTTTGCACCGCTTTAAGCATGGTAAGTATAGAAGTAATAAAGTCAGCAATAGTAGATAAGAAAGAGGAGTTAAGAAGTAAAGTTAAAACAGAACATATTATAGAAAGAGAGCTTAAGATAGAAACGCTTAGTGCTGATGTATCTAGTATAATTATGGGAGTAAAAAGATGTGGTGAGTCAATACTTGCATTCCTTTTAACACAGCAGGAAAATGCTGCATATGTAAACTTCGAAGATGGGAGACTACAGATGAAACAGCAAGAACTAAACTCCATATTAGAAGCTATAATCTCGCTAAAGGGAAATGTGGAGTTCATAGTTTTTGATTGAAATTCAATATGTAGAAGGATGGGGAGAGATTCATTTCCAGAATATTACCAACCAAGAAAATAATTATTACAGGAAGTAATGCAAGGTTAATAAGTAAAGAGTTTGCAACATTTCTAACAGGGAGACATATTAACTTTGAATTGTTTCCCTTTAGCTTCCGTGAATACTTAGTATTCAACAACTTTAAACCAAACATTTATCTAACAAGGGACATTGTAAAAACAAAGAATATGCTCATTGAATACTTAAACATGGGCGGATCCCCTTAGTCTATAAGCTTGGAAGAAGCTTTATAGCAGAAAACTATAGAGACATAATAGAAATAGATGTAATCCAAAGATATAATATAAAATTCAAAAACAAACTAAAAGAACTGTCAAAATATCTTATCTCAAATTGCTCGAAGGAAATATCCTTTAATAAAATTAAGAATATTCTAAACATAGGGAGTACTTGTACCGTAAAAGTCTACTGCATAGATACTGAAATCATAAATACAATAGGATTCAAGATATCAGAAAATATTGGTAGACTAATAGAAAATTTAGTAGCTATAGAACTCTTGAGAAGGAAAAGCTACTGGTTTAAAAGCTGGAAAATCTACTACTTCAAAACTAACAATAAAGAAGTTGACTTCCTAATAAGAGATGGTCAAGAAACAAAACAACTAATACAAGTAACATATGCATCATGAAGAGATGAAGTCGAGAAGAGAGAAGTTAACTCTCTAATTAAGGCAGGTGAAATACTAAAGGTCAAAAACTACTTATCATAACATGGGATTATGAAGACAATATTAAAATTGAAAACAAAGAAGTAAGGTTCATTTCATTATGGAAATGGCTAATAAAATACAACCTGAATTAATAATATTATATTCCCATATTTCGATAACTGGTTAGCATCATAATGGAATAGTAGGAAACTATAGATTTACCTTATGGATTAAGCTATCAGCTACGTATACCTCTATATTTAAAGTCCATAGATCTGTAAAGTTAGGTAAGAATAACTTAGAAGGAATAGATAGAGTTCAAAAAGTAATAAGCATAAGTAGAAGAATCAGCATTTTCAGAATAGATGGACTATACATTTTTGTAACTAATAATGATGAGGTAAATCTGAAAGATTTATGGCAGTATACGGTGGAGGTATAGGGGAGCTTTTATCTTTGAGCTTGTCTGAAAACTTCATAATTATTGGTAGTTAACTTATTAACCTAATCAGGTCTTAAAAACATTTAAAGAGTTTCCAGATGGGTTCTTTCTTAAAATCCATTAATGAAAAATAAAGAGATGAAATCTATAAAATGAGAATGTATTAGTAAAAGATAAGAACACATCATGACACTGGATGAGAGTTACTATGGTTAAAGTTAGCATACAACTATAAATAGAGAAATTATGTTTTAACTTGTGGTTCTCACATATTTCTCCATAAGTTTCTTCACAGCTCCAGCTAATCCTCCCTGTACCCATATCATTACAATTATCAATAAAATACCGTAAACTATGTATTTATGTGCGAATGATATGATTCCTATGGCTTCATATGGTCGGAGAAGTTCAAATATCATTAGTATTATAGCAGCTGATGGAAGGGAACCCCATATTGATCCTCTACCACCAACATAGCATATAGCTAATGCAGGAACAGTTACAGATAAACTGCTGACATCAGGTGTTATTACATTATAGTAGTGAGCATAGAAAACCCCTAAGAAGCCTGCAAATGCACATGATATTACAAAGCATAAAACCCTATAGAAAGTTACATTCACTCCTATAGTTCTAGCCGCTGTTTCATCCTCTCCTATAACTTTAAAGGCAAACCCCATCTTTCCATTAACAATCCTCATTATTATTAGAAGTTCAACTATATATGTAAGTAGTATCATGTAGTAGTATGGTAATCTAGTTATACCTGGAAAGAATGGTGGACATGCTAATCCATGATATCCACGTGTTATATCAGTAAGTGCTGCTAATGTATATTTCAACGCTTCAGCTATAAACCAGCTGAAGGCAGCAGCAAATATGCCGTGTAGCCTCAATGTTAGAAAACCTACAGCAGCAGCCAGGGATGAAGCTACTAGTGTTCCAGGTATTAAGCCTATCCATGGTGAAACCCCGTAATATAGAGCAAGTAAACCTGAAGTATACGCTCCAGCTGCGAAGAAACCTGCATATCCAAAATTTGTAACCTTAATAAATCCTGCTGTTAGATCAAATGATGATGAGATAGCAGCCCAAAGAATAATAGATATAAGTACACTATATACGTATTCATTTCTAAAGATTAATGGTAAGATAAATGCTAAAGCAGTCAATACATATAGGAATATTCTCCCTTTAGAGATCGCTATCTTTCCCATATTCCCTTAACCTCTGTTCCAAAAATACCTGTCGGCTTAAACAGCAATACAAGTATAACAAATATAACTGGTAAAACATTCTGCCATCCAGCTGCTAGGGTTTTCGTAGCTACTATCTCAATAAATGCTAATAGGAAGCTACAGTATATTGCTCCCTTTATATTTCCTAAACCAGCTATCAATACAACAATCCATGCCTTTAAATTGTAGCTTACCCCCATTAATGGATATGTTGTAAATAAAGCCATATAGAATACTCCTGCAATACCGGAGAGTAATGCTGATATACCAAATGTTAATGTATATATGTTATTAACATTAACTCCATAAATGGATGCTGCCTCCTCATTCATTCCAGTAGCTAAAATAGCTCTACCTATCCTCGTATACTTTAGAAAAGCCCATAAACCAGCTATTATCGTAATGCTTAAAACCAGTATAATTAAGCGATCTATAGATATAGATACTCCAAAAATGCTTACCTCTCCAGCCCAGAGACTTCTAACACCATAAAATATAGGTCCGAAAACAGCAAGAGCTCCATTCTGAAATACTTGGGAAATTCCAAGTGTTAACACAAATGTATTAAACATCCATAACTTCCCACTAGTTTTACGTAGTGGTAATAATAAAGCTTTCTCAATAGTACATCCTAAAAAAAACATTAAAACCCCTGTTATTACTAGAGCCAAAATAGGATCCAATCCCAAGCTAACTAGCAGAAAGAATGATACATATCCTCCAAGCATTGCAAAGTCTCCATGCATAAAGCTTGCTACAGATATTATCCCGAAAAGCAAAGCCAAACTTGCTGAAACAAGTACATACAAAGATCCTCTAATTAAGGTCAACACAATATCCATCGGAGTAATCAACTCATATCACACCTCACCTCTAAGTTTTGAGGAGATATTTATACTTTATGCTTAATAAGATGTGTCCTGCCAACTTCAAGGTTTTAAGTAGGAGTGTTCTTATCATATGCTGATACGGTTTGTAGTTATGGATTCTTTAGTAGGTAGGAATACCATTTATATTTGTACTTTATGCCATTAATCTATTTCTATGGTTGTTGTTTAAGAGGGCAAATAGACTTTTAGCTATTGATCATAGTTATGAGTATGTAGGTGAATTCGTAGATTATAATTTAATATCAATTATTCTATTTAGTCATGTTAGGAAGATATATGTTAATGAATACACTATTAAGATAGGTACATTCATTGTATGAATATGGTTTGCATTTGAGAGTGTAGAAGAATAGTATATATTCACCCATCATTTTCACATATCGATTTTAATGCCCGTAAGTTTCTAAGGATTTTAAGGAAAAATACGGTGTTAAAATAGTTATTAATGATTATTTAAAATGCTATGCAGCTAAGGCTAATGGATTAAGAGATTATTAAGTTGATAAATGCAAAATTCTTAAGAGAACTAATGAAACATTATAGAGATTTTAATAGAAGAATGATCAATACATGCAGTAAATGTGGAAAGCCATTAGAATATGCTAGGAGATTAATTTTATGTTGCGTAGTATACTACAACTGAATAAGATCACATGTATCAATAAACAATCAGACACCATGTGGGAAATGAAAAATTAGAGATATAGGTAAAATAAAGAATTCTAACAAGAGAGATAATAAAAATGGTGTAAACATCTAAAGTTGACAGGACACATAATTTCAGTGGATAGATTTATAAGTTAGTTTTGTACTTAAGTATGGACTCTTATGAGTAGAGGTAAATCCTCTGGGAAGGTACCATATATAGCTATAGCAATTGTTATAATAATAATTATTGCAGCCTTAGCATACTACTTTGCTACAGCTCCTAAACCAACCACTCCTACTCCTGTTACTACTCCTACATCCCCTACATCTCCTACTCCTGTTACTACTCCTGTCGGTCCCCCTATCAAGATAGCATTTATTCCCCCATTAACTGGTCCTGCTGCTAGAACTGGTAAGGAGTTTAAGGATGCTATAGAGTTTACCTATGCAGAGCTTAAAGCTGCAGGAAAAATTCCTATTCTAGTTGATGGAAAGCTTAGAGATATAGAGCTTATATGGCTTGATAGTAAGTCGGATCCTGCTGAAGCTGTTAAAGCATATGAGGATGCTATAGTAAGGCTGGGGGTTGATATACTTGGGTGGAATTGGCATAGCTCAGTTGCTATGGCATTATATAAGATATCTACTAAATATGGAAAAATACATTTTGGAGATGTGGGTGAAACTCAATTCCTATGCTATGAGAGAATAAAGAATCCTCCTGAAAGCAAGTATTGGTTTAAGAGCTGGCCATGTCCACCTCTCTATGGAAGCCTATTTGTACCAGCTTTCGAAGAAGTTATAAAGGATATAGGGTATACATTAAGGAATAAGAAGGCAGCGGTAATTGTTGAGGAAACAGACTATGGTAGAGGTATGGGAGATGCTTTAAAGGCAGCTCTTGAAAAATATGGTTGGACTGTTGTTTACTATGATGTTTTCACTCTCTCCCCACCAGAAACCGAGTTTACACCATTCATATCGAAATACAAGGACGCTGATGTAAGCCTTGTCTATATCGTATCTACAAGCCTACCAAGTATGAACGCATTTCTAAAGCAAGCATACGAGATGAAAATCAAAGCATTTAAAGGAGTATTCGGTATAGGATGGTTCTCACCTGATGAGTGGTATCCAACTCTTAAAGAGGCTTCAGACTATGTACTTAGCATGGATGGTTGTGTAGCATTAACCAAGGAGCAGAAAGATTGGTTATCAAAGTTTAAGGCTAAATATGGTTACGAGCCATCAGTAGTTGTTTCCGGATACTGGGCTCATGACAATTTCTGTATGTTAATAGAAGGTTTAAATAAGGCAGGCACATTAAATCCTGATAAGTTAAGAGATACATTACTAGGAATGGATTATCGTGGGCTATTCATGGGGATTAAGTTTAACAAAGAAGTTGAAACTCCAGGACCAACGGGCACTGTACATTATATGGAGGTCTTCGTTGATAAAGACCACTTCTTCTTCCCACTTCTACAATGGAAAGGTGGAAAAAGCACTGTAATATGGCCTAAAGAATATGCAGAAGCAAAACTTGAAATACCTCCTGAACTAAAATAATACTACCATTTTTTACCTCTTTATTTAAGAAAATTCTAATAAAAATCCCATATTATAAATATTGTGTAGGTTCCAGTCTATTAAGCTGAATTATTAATTTATCGATTTTATTTATGAATATTCATATGCTACTAATTAAGGTATTGCTATGTACACATATCTAGAGTCCTTTATTACTAAATATATAATCAAAACCGAAATTAATCTTTAAAAAGCCTTGTAAACTCTAGCTCTATTTGATACTCTCTCCTTGCCTATGGTGAAACAATGGTTAAACTGTTAAGTTTGTTGGGGGAGAATATATTTACTCTTTATTATGAGCTTAGTAGAGGAGAGGTTAGAATTGTATTGTTTATGATGCTGCTAACATAGATGGTAGGATTATGTATGTTGTTTTAAGCCTTATCAAGGAGGTTGCTTACGTATGGGCTTAAGCTGCAAATACATTTACATGTAGAGAATGGGAGTTTCTAGGACTGATAAAACCAGACCTATATGAATTCTCTTAGCTTCCTAATAAGATTTAAATATTAGTAGTATATTTAGATTTTGTGTGTGCAGAAAGAACACACTTATTTCCGAGAACTTTGAAGGGCTTAGTAATGCTATTATGGGTCCTCATATGCTTCATAATGGTTGAATGGCCTGTATTAAGCTGGGCTAATAGAATCGAGCCTTTCATCAGCGGATTCCCATTCATATACTTTTGGCTAACATTCTGGTATGTACTGATGGCTATTGGAGTTATAGTTACAGCTTTATTTGTCTGGAGGCCCTAGGTGAGATTATGGAGGCATGGATTATATCCACATCAATAATACTTGCCTACATTATCCTTGTAGGGATGCTTGGAGTTTTAGCATTTAGGAGATTGAGAGTAAATATTGAGGATTATTTTCTTATAAGTCGTCTTGCAGGCTTCTTTGTGCTTTACCTAACTATTGTAGCTACATATCATAGCGCATATGCTATACTTACGTCTTGTGGTACTTTTTATGGTACTGGAGTGTTTTTCTGGGATGCTGGTACATGGACCTTCCTCACAGGTTTATGCTCATATATATTAGGTTATAGGTTCTGGATACTTGGGAAGAAGTATGGCTATATGACTCCAAGCGATCTACTCTCCGACTTCTATGATAGCCGCTTTATAGGTTTTCTCGTAGCTATAATCATGGCTATATTTCTAGTACCATACATAGTAGTGCAGGCTATGGGTTTAGGATACATTATAAGTGTTGCTAGTGAAAATGTTATCCCCTATACTTATGGAATGATAGCTTTAAGCCTTTTTACAGCTCTATACTGCTTGACAGGTGGTTTAAGAGCTGTATATTGGACTGATGTTTTCCAAGGAATATGGATGTTTGTTGCTTTATGGGTGGCTGGATTATTCTTAGCATTTACGGTATTTAAGGGTGGGATAGCTGAAGTATTTAGTATCTTAGCTACTGAAAAACCAACACTTTTAACCATTAATGTACCTTACACGTACTGGTTAAGTATGACGTTTGTCTTCTCCTTCGGGATTGTATTACAGCCACACTTATGGGTTAGATACTATACTGCTCGTGATCCGAAAACGTTGAAGTGGCTTGGTGCAACAACACCTCTATACTTAATGTTTATATATATTCCTGCAGCTCTCATTGGATTTACAGCGGCTGCAGCTGTAGTTAAGGGATTAATGCCTGAAATTGTTAAAACATATGGAACAGTAGATGCAACGCTGCCTGCAATGCTTACAAAGTTTGCCCCACCATGGTTTACAGGAGTATTATTAGCTGGTGCTGCAGCTGCAGCTATGTCAACTATGGATAGTCAATTCCATGCTTTCAGTCTTGTTTTAACTAGAGATATTTATCAGAAAATTAATCCTAAAGCATCAGATAAAACACTAATAAATATTGGTAGGATATTTATAGCTATTGCCTTCATACTTTCAGCATGGCTTGCTATATATAGACCTGGAATAATATTTGACATAGTTGCATTTGCAGGAGCTGGAACTCTACAATTACTTCCAGCAACAATAGGAGCTATATATCCTACAAGAAGATTTAAGGTAACTAAAGCAGCTGTAATTACTGGGATTATTATCGGCTCAATAATAGTGATAGTTACTGAGTTTACTGGGAGATTAGGTCTTCCAGCTTGGCTGTATAGACCCTTTGGATTTCATGGAGGTATGATTGCATTCCTGATAAATATAGTAATTACATTTATTGTTAGTCTATTTACTAAGCCTCCCTCACCGGAGAAAATAGAGAAGTTTCATAAGCTGCTAGAGGAGGAAATCTATAAAAAATAAATTATTTTTTATCTACTCTTAGTTTTCTTCTTAGCCTATATGTTTCCTCATAGTCTATTTTTCCATCTATAATTACTACACCATAATCTCTAATTGCCTGCTCTGGTGTTATGTATTTATTTTCTAGGTCTATGAGGACTTGTTCAGGATCTCTTTCTAACGGGTCTCCATATCCTCCACCGCCAGCTGTTCTTATTATGAATATATCTTCCTTCTCCATTCTAACTGTTTGCTTTGATTTTAGCTTTACTACTTCACCATTAGCTTTAATTATGAATGCTTCCCCTGTTTTTCCATCTTTTCCTCCAAGGAGACCCCATGGAGGTATTTCATGCCTCTCTGAAACTATTGATAGGGTTGCTAATGGTGCTAAGAGTTTCCATGCTCTTTCAACTCCACATCCACCTCTCCATTTACCTGCTCCACATCCTCCTTCTCTAACTTCATACTTTAGGAAGAGTACTGGATAGTTTCTCTCAATAGCTTCTATAGGTGTATTCATCGTGTTCGTCATGTGGGTATGTATAGCATCAACTCCGTCAAGCCCATATCTCCCGCCATAGCCTCCAGCTATTGTCTCGTAGAATGCCCATGTCCTTCCATATTCATCAATTCCTCCGAAAGCTACGTTATTCATTGATCCAGTGCATGCTGCACATACCTTATTCGGTATTGCCTTGGAGAATGCTTTTAGTAATGTGTCTACATTTCTCTGGGATGTTTCAGTATTTCCACCACTTACTGGAGCTGGTTTTTTAGGGTTTAGTATTGTTCCTTCAGGTATGTGTATTGATACTGGATTAAAGCATCCCTCATTCATTGGTATTTCAGGATCTGTAACACAAAGTAATGTGTAGTATATTCCTGCTACTGCTACCCCATAGGCTGCATTTATAGGTCCATCTACCTGTTGGCTTGTACCTGTATAATCGAATCCTACTTTATCCTCCTCCACTTTAATCTTAACCTTTATTCTTGCTTTCTCCTCTCTAACCCCTATACTCTCCATCCAGTCTTCAGCTTCATATATTCCTTTAGGTATTTTCGCTATTTCCCTTCTTAATCTACGTTCTGAATACTCTATTATCTTATCGATAGCTTCATTAAATGTTTTAACTCCATATTTAGAGCATATTTCTCTAATTCTACGTATTCCAAGCATATTTGCAGCTACCTGTGCTCTTAAATCCCCCTTTCTTATATAGGGTTCACGAACATTACTTAGAATGATTTTAAGAATTTCATTATCTACCTCTCCATTCTTAACGAATTTTACTGGTGGTATAATTACTCCCTCCTGGAATAGCTCTGAAGCATCTCCAGGCATACTTCCAGGAGCTTTACCTCCAACGTCTGAATGATGGGCTTTATTAGCTACATAAGCAATAATACTGTTATTGAAGTATACAGGCGCTACAAGAGTTATATCTGGTAGATGTGTTCCACTAATATATGGATCATTATAGAGAAGTATATCTCCATCTTTAAGCTCCCCTTCATATGTTTCAACTCCTCTCCTTACACCGTAAGGCATGGATCCTAAATGTGCTGGTATATGTTCAGCTTGAGCTATAAGTTTTAGATCTGGATTGAAGATAGCACAGGAGTGATCCATTCTCTCCTTAATGTTCGGTGAATATGACGAATTTCTTAGTGAAATACCCATTTCCTCAGCTGCATATATTAATGCTCCTCTTATAACTTCAACAGTTACTACGTCTACCATTTTAACACCTCATTAGTATATTACCATAACGGTCTATTTCAGCAGTCCATTTAGGATATATTATTGTTGTGGCATCATACTGCTCAATAATAGCAGGTCCATTAATAATGTTTCCATCTTTAAGCTTTTCCCTCCTAAATACTTTACAGTTAATATAGTCGTTTACCTCCTCAAAGAATACTCTTCTATTCTCAATTATACTCTCAATAGGTGGTTCTTCTTCACCTTTATCTATAATCTTAAACTTAGGCTTCTTAACAATTCCAGTAACTACAACTCTAGCATTCACTATCTCAACATCCTCACTTTCTCTTGCCGAGTATCCGTAAGCCTCTTCATGTCTATCGTGGAAGTATTTTAAGGCTTCTATGATTGTTTCATTTCTTACTGGTTTTGTAGTTGGTATTATAAGCTCGTAGGATTGACCTATATATCTCATATCTAAATATCTATTTACAGCTATATCTCCTTTAAAGAATGATGTTAATGTTTCTAAACCTCTCTCCTCAAGTCTTTTAAATATGTTTTCTAGCTTGCTAGCTATTTCTAGATCGGCTTTAGACATAACAGCTTCTGTAATCTCATATTTGAAGTCTGAGACAAGAAGTCCGAGAGCTGAGAATAATCCTGGATTTGGAGGTATAACTATTGACTTTACCCCTATGTCCTCAGCTAGAGCACAGACATGCATTGGCCCTGCTCCTCCAAACCCAATAATTGTAAATTCTCTAGGATCGTATCCTCTCTCTACTGATACTATACGAATGATTTTAGCCATTTCTGAATTTATAATTCTTACAATACCTGAAGCAGCTTCAGTAATGGATATGTTTAGCTTATTACAAATTTCCTCCTCTATAGCTCTTTTAGATAGATCTATGCTTATAGGCATTTCACCATTTAACAGGTATTTCTGGTTAAGTCTTCCAAGAATTAGATTAGCATCGGTAATTGTCGGCTTCTTTCCACCTAAACCATAGCATGCCGGTCCAGGATATGCACCAGCACTTATAGGTCCAACTCTTAATGCTCCAGCTTCATCAACCCATGCTATTGTCCCTCCTCCAGCACTACATTCAGCTAAATCTATGAAACATCCTCTTACTGGGTATCCGCTTCCCTTAACCATACGTCCCTTATGTACACGTCCAGCAACCTCATATTCTAACGTCGTCTCTATAATTCCTCTCCTAATACTTCCAGCTTTAGCTGTTGTTCCACCCATATCAAAACTTATTATGTTCTCAACTCCTAATACCTCAGCATAGAAGGATGATGCAACAACTCCTGCTGCTGGTCCAGATTCAATAATTGCTACAGGCTTCATTGATGCATACTCTACTGAAGCCATTCCACCACTAGACTGCATAACGAAGAGGGGAGCTGAAACATTTATCCTCCTTAACTCATTGCTAAGCATTCCTAGATATCTAGATACTATAGGAATTAATAAAACATTTACAATTGCAGTACTAAATCTTTCATATTCTCTATATTCCTTTACAACTTCTGATGAACATGAAATGTTTAAATGTGGTAGTGTCTCTAAAATCATCTCCTTAACCTTAATCTCATGAATTGGATTAATATAGGAGTTTAGGAAGCATATAGCTACAGCCTCGATATCCTCGCTTTTAATCTTATCAATAATGTGTTTAACATCCTCAACATTAAGTGAAGTAACTACATTGCCGTATGCATCTATTCTCTCCCTAACTTCAAATCTATACTTACGTGGAATAAGCTGTTTAGGCTTCTGGAAGAATAAATTGTATAGTTCAGCTCTTCTCTGTCTACCAATCTCAACTATATCCTTAAATCCAAATGTAGTTATTAATGCAGCTTTAGGTAGATTTAGTTCAGCCTGACCTAGAAGAGCATTTGTAGCTATTGTTGTTGCGTGAATTAATATTTCTATATTTGGATTTTTCTCCATCTTAAAGAATTTGTTGAATGCATCTATAACTCCAGTAACTGGGTTTCTAGGTGTTGTTGGAACCTTAATATTTATAAGTTCTCCTGTTTCATCATTTATTGCAACTAGATCCGTAAATGTCCCTCCAATATCTATACCAATCCTAAACATTACCAGCACCCTTAAGCATATTTATAACTTCTATAAGTCTTGAAACAAGATATTCATGATATTTCCTACCCTTTTCAATAGATGCCTCAGTAGGTTTTCCAACGGCTCCACCTGAAATATCTTTAAGCTTCTTAACATCCTCTCTTCTACTTGGAATATAGCATAACGTATCTCTATTTACTCTAGGATCAACATGGTAGAGTACTTTTTCAGGCGGTATATAGTTCTTAGCCTCCTCCATACGTACTAGATTTGGAAGCTTGAATAGTATGTGTGAGGTCTCTATTTCCTCAGCATGCCCTACAGGACCAAATCCAAGCTTATCAGAAACCTCCCTGCTCATATATGCAGGATCGAAAATAACGATTTTAACACCATACTCTTTCTGAACTCTTTCAGCAGCTATCTGCATCCAGGGTATGTTAACAATTCTATGACCATTAACAATTATAAACTTTCTAAATCCATGCTCTATAAGAGATGATAAAACATCATGGAGAAACTCAATAAGTACTTCAGGTCTTATACTTATAGTTCCAGGTAAAGCCATATGATGAGGACTCCATCCAAACCATATAGGTGGAGTAACTATAGCTCCAGTCATTAATGCAGCATCTTCAGCTAAAGCTATAGCTACATAGCTATCTGAACCCAGCGGTAAGTGACGTCCATGCTGCTCAACACTACCAATAGGAATAATAACAACATCTCTACCTTTAGATAAAGCATCCTCAACATCAGGCCAAGTCATCTCATGAAGCCAAACTCTAGAATACATATCTAATCAATCTAGCTTACAGTTACCCACCATATAAACCTATCTACTGTCACGAATACCTTATAAGCCCTTTATTTATGCTTGTGATTAAGCTACAAATAGAATAACAGTTTATAGCTTGATATCCGTTCTCGTAATCTACATCATTAATATTACAATATATAGAAATATTTACTTCCTCATACTTCATGTCTTGAATCTACAAACTTTAAGATTGGGTCACAAAGTAAAATAGCGAAAAGTTTAAGTAAAACTCTAAAGTCTATATTAGAGGTGTAGTTAAGAATGGGAGACTTCATAGCTTTAATGATATTTTTCCTTATATGTTGCATTGTTCCAATCCCTATATACTATATAATTAGAAAGAGATTTGGCGAGCTTATTAGAGGTGAATAGTATGAGTATTGAGATATTAAGTATAATGATTAGCTATATTGTTATTGTACTCCTTATTGGTTTCTATGCTGCAAGATATGTTAAGTCTTCGAAGGATTACTTAATAGCTGGCCATAGACTTGGATTAATTCCACTTACATTTACGTATTTTGCAACATATTTTAGTGCTGTTTCAGTATTCGGGTTTACTGGCTTAGTATATAGGAGTGGCTGGTCTGGCCTCTGGCTTCCAGTATTTTGGGCTACAGGAAGTATCATGGGTATGTTTATAGCTTTAAAACTCAGAAGGGTTAAGCTTATATCTCCGCATGAATACTTTAAGGTTAGGTTTGGTCTTCCATATGGTTTCCAAGTATTTGTAGGTTTACTTACAGTCGTAGCATTAATGGTTTCACTTATCGTCCAGATAAAGTCTACAGGTATTGTGTGGAGTATGGCTTTAGGTAGAGCTTATGAAGAGGGGGTTTTTCTATCGATGATTATAATACTGATTTACGTTATAGCTGGTGGACTCTATTCCGTTGCTTATACTGATATATTTCAAGGTATTATGTTTACAGTGATGTTGATAATTGGTGGGGTATGGGCTTTACTTACTACTGGTGGAATTGGAAATCTTTACACTATGGTTTCAAGAATAAGTACTCCTCCAACCCCAGGAGCATCTCCAACACCTAGCGGACTACTTACATCTGCTATTGGTACTTATACATTCATTTCATTGCTGTTTCTATGGCTTAACTGGGCTCCTGGAGTTGCAGCTCATGTTAGATATACTCAGAGGATACTAGCTGCTAGGAATATAGATTTATCTCTAAAAATGTATGTTATAGCTTGGCCTATTTTATTCATTATATATACGTGTATGGCATTTACAGCATTAGCAGGAAGAATATTTATACCTACAATGCCTGAAGGTATGAGTGTTGACTATATTATGCCTCTCATATTTGGAAAATACTTTCCCTCAATAGTTGTAGGTCTATTTTATGCTTGTCTTCTTGCTGCTGCTATGTCCACCATTGATAGTGAAGTTCAAATATGTAATTCAATAGTATTCATAGATATGCTGAGGTACTTGAAGCTCTCTGAAAGGGGGATGTTAGCTGTTGCGCGGATTCTTGCTGTTGTTATAGTGATTATTTGTACTCTAATAACACTATATCCACTACCTATAATTATTGAGTTTTCAGCTTATTGCTGGGGTATTCTCGGTGTTCTATATTTTGCACCGATGATGATTGGGCTTTACTGGAGGAGAGTTAATAAATGGGGGGTTATTAGTGGTGTTTTCGGTGGGCTTATTGTATTTGCAGTTTGGCAGATGTTATGGGGTACAAGAATATATGGAATACAGCCGTTTGGAGTTGGTGTTCTAGTGTCCATACTGTTGACAATCATTATTTCAGCAGTTACGAAGCCGCCTCCAGAAGAGTGTTTAAAAATGTATTTCTCATCTAGGTGATGATATGTATGGATGGAGGGCTAGAATCGGCCTAATGGTTCCATCATCAAATACAACAATGGAATCGGAGTTTTATAGAATGGCTCCTGAAGGAGTATCAATACATACTGCGAGGATGCGTCTTGTAGAAGCAATACCTGAAGAACTTATGGAAATGGAGAAATATTCTGAGAAAGCTGCTAGAGAGCTTATGGATGCTGATGTAAATATACTTGTCTATGGATGTACTACTGGAAGCCTTATTGGAGGTTTGGACTTCGATTTAAAGCTAGCAGGCAGACTTGAATCGATATCTCGCTTACCAGTAGTGGCTACAGCTACAGCTGTTGTTGAGGCCTTAAGAGAGCTTAAGATAAAGAAAATTATTGTTGCAACTCCCTACATAGACTCTCTAAATGTTAAGGAGAAGGAGTTTCTTGAAGGGAGAGGATTTAAAGTTATTAATATCAAGGGATTAAATATTCGAAGAAATACTGAAATAGGAAGGCAGAATCCCATTACAGCTTATAAGTTAGTAAGGGAGATATTTACCCAGGAGGCTGAAGGAATATTTGTAAGTTGCACGAATTTTAGAACCATTGAAGTAATAGAGCTTGTAGAAAAAGACTTTGGAAGACCTGTAGTTACAAGTAATCAAGCAACAATGTGGGCTACACTTAGAAAACTTGGAATACATGAATCAATAACTGGATATGGGAAGTTACTTAGAGAGCATCTTTAATAATCCATAACTTTTTATGCAGCTTAAACTTGTTTCCTCCATGTTCTAATCTTGTTTTACTGCTAGTTTTAGGGATTTAGTGCATGTTAGGGTAGGAAATAATAAGAAATTTACACTTCCCCATTAAGAATACTCTTTACTAAATATTTAACCGACCTGTATATAAGCTTTCTAAGATTCAGAAATATTATGGTGTTGTTGAATCCCCTTTTAACTGTAAGGTGTTAGGTTAATTCTAGGAGCCTAGTAGGGTTAGTAACGGTCATTACTCTCAGCTCTTCCATAGATATACTTTCTTCCCTTAGTTTTTTAAGGAACTGTTCAAATCCTTCATCTGGATATGGGTTTTCAGGCTGACCTAGATCTGAGGATAAGATGCAATGTTCAGCTCCAATAGATTTTATTCGTTCCACTATAAGTTTAGCTTCTACTAATCCTCCTAACCTTGTGGTTAGGTAGCAGCAATACTCTATATATGCTCCCTTTCCTGCTAGTTCCTTCTGGATTTCTAGTGGCATATTTATAATGTGTAGTTCTGGATGAGTTACTACTAGCTTTTTAACCCCTATACTTTTAGCAGTATCTACTAGTGCTACTGTTTCCTCTACTGATAAGTGTCCAGTAGCTATTACCCTATTTTCCTCAGCAACTATATTTAGGATTTCCTTAACTTCCTCTATAACCTCACCGTTTCTAAGTATTTTTATGCCTCCCTTCTTTCCTTCATGAGCTAAATGGTTAGATGCCGATATAGTCGGCATCCAGACTACTCTAGCACCTAGCTTTAACGCTACATTTACTGCTTCAGGATTAATTCCTCCAGTTGATGGGGTATTAAGAGTTACTGAACCATAGATTCCAATACCGTTTATCATTCTACTTAGAGCCCATGAAAGCATAGTGGTAGGGGTATGATGGGATTTTAAAACTATAGCTTTCATTCCGGCTTTTTTAGCTCTTATGGCAAGCTCAAAAGCATCTATCTTCCTATTAAAGATATCCGGAGCTGAATGTATATGCATGTCTATACTATCTCTTAACAAATTCATAGGAGCTTAAACTGTAACAACCTTATATACCTATTTAGGATAAAGCTTATAGTTTAAGTCTTCATTTCTTAATGCTGTGGAAAGCCTCTAAATGTTATTTGTAGTGTTTTCATGTAGTTTAGGTTTGGAATTGGTTAGGTTCTCTATCTAATTATTGGTATTGTTGGTATCGGGGAGGATGGTGAAATTATGAGTGTTGCGTTTTGGAGCCTAGTTAAGTATTCCATCATTATATATAGTCTAGCAAGCTCGGAATCGCCTGTTGCATTTACAAGTTCTCTAAGTATCAATGATAATGCTGAGATCTTAATTCTGTATGTTTCAGCTTCCGCTGTTGCTTGGATTATCTGTTTCATTGCTGTAGCGTTAGCTAACGTTATCTCCCTCTCCCTCTGATATTGAGCTGCAAGCATTTCCTGCTGGGCAGCTATTTTTCTCTCTATTGCTTGAGCTACAGTGCTTGGTAATGTTACTCCACGTAGATTAACGTCGTGAAGCTTAATTGCGATAAGAGTTAAATCTGTGGAAACAGCATCCCTAAACCTCTGCTCAATTAAGCGTGCAATTTCAGAACGCTTAGTAATACAGTCATCAGTACTGTATTGAGATATAACGTCTCTAACTACCTGCATCATTAATGGTACTAGTCTTGCCTCTTCATAATCTACTCTAGGATAATTCCTCGCTAAGACATCGAATTTATCAGGTTCAATCTCATACGTAAACGTTACCTCAACGGAAACAGTAACTCCATCTCTTGTTAATACTGTAACTGGCGAATAGTCAGCTCCCTTTTCAGCTGTCATAGATACATAGTCGATAGTATGAAAATCCCTTATAACCCCCTGCCAAGGCATTTTTAGAATGTATGCTGGACCCTTACGTGGAGCAGATAATGTGTTTGTTAATGGGTCTGAAATAACCACAACCTCACCTGCACTAATCATTATCACCATACTAGCTATGGAGGCTACGAGCACTACAGAGATAATTAGGATAGCGATAAGTATAATAGGCCACTTACTAGCTTTAACCTTCTCCCACTTTTCACCCTTCCAATCATATCTATATTCTGGCATAAAGGTTAGATAAGCTCCAATTAATAAATCTTATGGCTGTAAATGCTTATAAACTTATAAAATATAAAAGATATGTAGCTCACAATTACGGGACTCCATAAGTGGCTTTATTAACCAAATCACTTCTATCTAGGTAAACTTCATTTATGAGTTATAACTATTTATTCTCTCCATGCTTGTTTCATGGAAACCGCTGATCATTACTAAATATTCTTCACCGTATTTCCTAGTATAGTATGTTAACATCAAATAGTTAGCTATCCTTAACAGTATTTTATCATATCAATTTTAAGCTTAAATCAGTATTTATAAGGGTAAGTACTTGGATGGCATTAGGGTAGATGTAATGTTCATACCATCATAACCTCAATATATTACCTTAGTATTGGTTAAAGACATATATACTGAATATTAATTTTAACTTTCCACATCTTGTTTTCCCTTTAAATTTCAGTTTAACATTTATCCCCTTACTAGTTTTAACCCGAACTTTGAGATTCTTTCAAGATGGGGATCGTTAGAAACGAGACTGAAACCTTTAAAGTTGTCGTGGCTGCTATGAGTAGACCTGCCTCCAGAATTATTTCTTCCCTTTCTTTTAGGCCTTGATAAATCTGGCAATATATCCGAATAATATCATTATCAAGCTATATAATGTTAAAGCTTCTCTCTAACAATCTTTTTACTACATCTCTCTTACCAGCTTTTATTTCTCTCAAAATTTCAATTAGTGTTATAATTGATATACTTCCATACTCATACTTACTCATCCTCAGCATTTAAATAATAGCTTCTGCATTGAATATCCTCATTCAAAACTAAACTCCTCCCTAAATTTCTTACTAGACTCTATAATGTTTTTAGATCGTTTTCAGACATCATTTATCTTAGATTTTTAAATGCTTCTAAACCTTCTAATTTTTTAAGTTCATTGTAAATGTTAATGAGAAACTCTCTCTCCATTCCTCGCCTCCTATTACCTTCCATTCTTAATTATATCATTATAGCACATAATATGTAAAGCTTACTAGGTAATTTTTACCAGCTTTAGATGTTTACATTATTTTATCATCTCTTCTTATTTAGGATATTTTCTCTACCCAATTTTAACTTCCTAAATAAACTCATTTTGATTATACAGCTTATCCAGTTATAATGTATTATATGCATGAATTTAACCCTCTATTCTACTCTATATTTACTGCATGTATTGATTATTTATGGCCTCTTGGGCTTTGAGGGATCTAGAATAGAAGATTCTGAGTATTTTGAGTAAGTTTCAGAATTGTTAATTAATCAATGGTTGAATTATATGTATTGTAGAACTTATGACTATTGTGTAAGACTTCATTTATGATTACGTAAACCTTTATATTATTCCTAATAATATAAATCCTAAATTCATCACGCTACTCACAATTCTACTAGCTTGATATGTAATGTTAAGGATAAGTAAGTTGGTAAAACTTATTACCTTTTATACTAGTTAAAATTATGATTGAAATTCCCTTTATGGATAGAATTGATGAATTTAGAGTGTTAAAAAGCTTTGTTGAGCATACACCTGCTACTCCACTATACATTTATGGTCCTGAAGGCTGCGGTAAAACTAGACTTCTTAAAGAGTTTACTAATAGATTAGGTAGGCTTGCTGATGGAAAGGCAGTATCAGTATATATTGATGCTTTAGAAGGAAGGGAAATAGGGAAAGCTATTCTTACTCCTAGATTTTCATCCGATATTCTTGAGGTAGCTTACGAGGTAGTTAAGGAGCTTCAAATACCTTTAGGCTCTGCCTTAGCTAAATCTATATCTCTATTCATAAGTAGAATCTTCAATAAAATATATAGGAGGAAACTTGAAGGATATAGTGTATTTATAGCTGTGGATGATGTGGTTAAAGCTATTGGATTAGACGATGTGGAACGTTATGTTAAGTGGCTTTACGAATTACAATGGAAGATAATGGAGGAGTATAAGTTAAACTCATTACTCTTTATAGTAACAACTTCTGAAGGCGAAAGCTTAGACTTAGTTTCTAGGCATAGACATAGTTATATAAGATTCATATGGAATCTTCCAATAGGAGATTTTGAGAAGCTAGTTCAATATTTAAATCCACCGGAATCAGTAAGTCCGGACTATTTATGGAGGCTTTTCGGAGGTAATCCAGGGAGACTTATTGAGTTAGCTACTACTTATAGATGGTGCATAGAGGACTGGCTTAATACTTTGGAATATCATACTGTAAGGAGAGCTGTTGAAGAGATTATAGGTAGGGGGCTTAAAGATTCTCTTAAAGATGCTATTGAGGATTCTGACGTATTCTCACTTAGAGTTACACCTCAAACACTTGAACTTAGAAACATATTGATTAAACATAACCTCATCATTTATAAGCCTAATAAAAGCATAGCAGATAAGGAAATTCCTCCAGATTTAGAGCTTGGTATAGGTAAGTATTGGGCATGGCAAATACCAGCCTATAAAATCCTACTGGAAAAGTTATTAAGAAGTGGTTAACTGCAAGCTAACCATTATGTTTCAGATATGTAGCTTAACATATTAAATCCATTTTATTGAAACCTACATAGTTAATTTTGTGACTTAACCTACATTACTTGGTAAAGCAGTATGGCTTATTAAACTCTACAGTCAATTCATGGAGTAAAGTTTACATAAATCATTAAAGTAATTCAATAATACCTTAGTTTAAGAATAAGCATATATTTTAACCATACATAAAATATTTAGTATATTCTTCAGTAAACACTATTACTGACTTATTGATAATGGATATTGCTTACATTATGTTTAAGGTTTTCATCAATTTTAATATAGATATACTAATAGCTCTATACTAAAGAGTAATTGAGGAAATAGATAAACTATTACCCATGAGCAATAAAAATAAGTTTTAACTTCCTCAATTCATATAGAATAACGTAAACTTAAGCCATCAATTACATGTACTTATTACATCTAAGTTTAAATAACAATGAATCTTTAGGAAAAGTTTATTAAGCTCATTTATCTCTAGTAATTGCTATGTCGGAAAATTTTCGTGTTGTTGTTTATGGTTTAGGTCCTATTGGTGCTTTAATAGCTAGAAGTATCTTAAAGAAGAGAAATGTTGAAATTGTTGGTGGAGTTGATATAGCTCCTGACAAGGTTGGTAGAGATCTAGGTGAGGTTATAGGTTTAGGTAAACAGCTAGGCGTAAATGTAGTTCATGATAGTGATTCTTTAAATCTCCTATTAAAGACTAAGCCACACGTAGTTCTTCATTCAACAGCTACATATCTCGATAAAATATATCCTCAAATAGTTAAATGTATTAGAGCTGGGGTAAATGTTATATCTACATCTGAAACTTTAGCCTATCCATGGTATAGATATCCTGAACTCGCTACCCTAATAGATGAAATGGCTAAGAAATACTGTGTTAGAATTCTTGGTACTGGTGTTAATCCAGGATTTATATTCGATACATTACCGGCATTTTTAAGTTCAGTATGTATTGATGTAGAGGGAATACATATTGTTAGGTCTATTGATGCTTCTAAGAGGAGGTATTCATTCCAGAAGAAATATGGTTTAAGCATGACAGTACAGGAATTCCAGGAGAAAATATCTAGAGGAGAAATAACAGCTCATGTAGGATATGCAGAGTCGATAATGCTTATTTCATGTATGCTCGATTTAAAAATAGATAAGATTATTGAAGGTCAGGAACCTATAGTAGCTGATAAATACATGGAAACCCAATACTTCAAGATTCAGCCTGGACAGGTATGTGGTATAAGAGGTTACGGTACAGGATACGTAAATAATAAAGAGTTTATAAAACTTGAGCTTCTAGCAGCTGTTGGACGTACAGATTACGATGAAGTTGTAATAAATGGTGAGCCCCCTCTTAAATGGAGGAATGAGTATGGAACAGCTGGTGATATAGCTACTGCAGCAATGATTATCAATGTTATTCCAAGAGTTTTAAAAGCCCCACCAGGCTTATTAACAATGAAGGATATAGCTATTCCGTCATCATATCTAGGTGTATTTAGGTGTTAAATATGTATATAGATTCTACATCTAAATCTAGAAATTTATTCGAGAAGGCGAGGAAGTATCTACCTGGCGGTGTTTCTTACGGCTTAAGATATTTCAGCCCATATCCATTCTATGTTGTTAAGGCTAAGGGTAGTAGGATTTGGGATGTTGATGGTAATGAATATATTGATTTCTGGATGGGTCATGGGGCAATAGTAACAGGTCATAACTATGAACCTATAATTAAAGCTGTAAGGGAGCAGTTAGAGTATGGAGTCCACTTCGGATGGTGTAATGAATGGGAGATTAAGTGGGCTGAAGCTGTATGTAGATGGTTTGATATGGATATGGCTAGACCCTCTAATAGTGGTACTGAGTCAAACATGTATGCAGTAAGACTTGCAAGAACATATACTGGAAGGGTGATGGTAGGTAAGTTTGAAGGTGGATGGCATGGTGGATACGATGGTCTACATAAGGGAGTTGGTTATCCATATGATAAACCATCATCATCAGGATTAACGGAATCCCTAACTAGAGATATTGTTCTACTTCCATATAATGATTTAGATGGTGTACGTGAGAGAATTAAGGATAAGGATTTAGCATGCATTATTATAGAGCCTGTAATGGGTGCTGCAGGCTTCATACCTGCTGATAGAGAGTTTCTAAGAGGTCTTAGAGAGTTATGTAGTGAGAAAAACATATTACTAATACTTGATGAAGTTATAACTGGGTTTAGATTCTATAAAGGTGGACAGCACTACTATAATGTTAAACCTGACCTAATTACAACAGGTAAAGCTGTAGGAGGTCAATACTTTCCAGGTGCAGGTGCAATATGTGGTAGAGCTGAAATCATGGAGAAACTTGACCAAATCAAGATACCTAACTTTTGGGAGAGATCATTTCATGGTGGAACATATGTTGGAAACGCATTAACGATGAGGGCTGGCTACACATTAATAACAGAACTTGAAAGTAAAGCTGATCAGTTCTATCCATATCTAGATAGACTTGGAGAAAAGGTTATTAATGGTTTAAACGATATATTTGCTAGAAACAATTTTGAAGCATATACTACTGGTGTAGGATCATTATTTGCTATACATTTCACAAGAGAGAAACCAATAAATGGGTTAACAGCTGAAAGAACTAAAAATAGAGAACTTACTAGAAGACTTTTCGACTTTATGTTAAATAATAGGATTGCATATTCATCACCAGCTACAGCTCACTTCATATTTTCAATAGCACATAGTGAAGAAGATATAAACTACTTCCTAGCTTTAACTGAGAAATTTGTTAGAGAGGTAGGGAAATAGTGCTTTACGGTATTAGGGGTAGAATAGGTCTTATAGTTCCACATGAAGACTACACTACAGAGTATGAATTTAATAAGCTAGCACCATATGAGGTTGCATTCTATACTACAAGAATATTTCTAAAATCGGTTAGTAAAGAGGATTTAATGAAAATGTCTGAGGAAGTGGATTTTGTTCTTGGTAGAATTCCTCCTAAAGTTAATCTAGTTGTCTACCACTGTACTAGCGGTACATTTATACTAGGTCCTAAATGGGAGGAGGAAATACTTGAGAGAATAAGAAGTAAACTTAATGTTACTACTATAAGTACTATGAAGTCAGTTGTAGAAACCTTAAAATACTTAAATTTAAATAAGATATCTCTTGTAACTCCATATACTAAGGAATTGAATGAAAAAGAATCTGAGTATTTACTACAGTTCGGAGTAAAAGTTGTTAAGGATTCCTATCTATCACTAACAAGTAGTGAAGCTATGTGTGCTGTAGAAAGTAGTGAAATTAAGCAACTTATTGAGAAAGCAAATACACCAGAAGCTCAAGGAATATTTATTAGCTGTACCGGTTTAAAAACTATGGGTTTAATCGATGAATTTGAGGAAACATACAAGAAACCAGTAATCTCAAGTAATTCAGCAACATTCTGGAATATTTTAAGACTATGTGGAGTTAGAGGAGTTAACATAAAAGGCTACGGTAAACTCCTATTAACTGGTGGTTAAATGAGGTTTGCAGTAATACTTGGCGATATGTATCCTGCTGATCGAGCTGTTAAGTGCGGTATTCTAGCTGAAAAGTATGGCTTCCATGCTGTCTTCATACCTGATCATCTTACAGATATTAACGGGGCGAGAATCGACTGTTGGACTACTTTAGGAGCTATAGCTTCAAATACAAGTAGGATTCTACTAGGTCCAGGTGTAGCAGATATACATCATATAATTCCAGCTAAAACAGCTCAAATAGTTGCTACACTTGATGAATTATCAGCTGGAAGAGCTATTCTAGCTGTAGGTGCAGGGGAAGCTATGAATATTATACCTTTCGGTCTTGAATTTGAAAAACCTAAAGATAGAATTACTAGATTGAGAGAATATATTGAAGTTGTTAAGCTACTATGGATGTCAAGTAGGGATAATCTAGCATACTATAAAGGTAAATTCTATAGTTTAAACGAGGCATTTATTGATCAGAAACATGTTAGAAAACCTCATCCACTAATATATATTGGAGCTATTAAATCTAGGAAGCTATTAGAACTTATAGGTGAATTAGCTGATGGATGGTTTTCATGGATTGTTCTACCTGAAAAATGCGGGAAATATATTGAGGTAATTAGGGAAAGTGCATTAAGACATGGTAGAAATCCTGATAATATAGATACTGTTATATGGATCTATACATGCTTAACCGAGGATTCAAACATAAGGAGAACAGCTATAAATATAGGTAAAGCCTACCTATACGTTGAGAAAAGCATACTTGAAGAACATGGATATAAACTAGAAACTCCGGATTATACATATCTACTAGCACATAAACCATTCAAAACAGGAGATGAACTCGTTAAAGCAGCTTCTTCTATACCTGAAGAGATAGTTGAGAAAACAATTTTAGTTGGAGGTATAGATGAATTTATTGAGAGGGTTGAAAAATACCGTAAGGTAGGAGCTAAATGTATAGGGTTTAGAATAATGACTATTAAGGGAGGACTATCAATAGAGGAATCTATAAAGCTAATTTCGGAAAAGGTAATTCCATACTTTACTGAATATAAGTAACAATAAATGTTTAGGGGGTTTAGTGGAGTATTATAATCGTGTAGATGAGGAGGCTATTAGGAGAATTGCTGGAATTGTAGGTGAAGAAAATGTTTTAAGGGAGAGTTTTCATTTATTATGTTATGTTAAAGACTTCTATAAGCCATATCCTAGGTTTAAGCCTCCTGAATTAATTGTCTATCCTGAAAATACTGCTCAGATTAGTGAGATTGTTAAGCTAGCTAATGAGAAGTTAATTCCAATAACACCTGTAGGTGGGCTTACAGGGATAAGTGGTTGCGCAATTCCAAGATATGGCGGTATAGTTATTGACTTGAGGAAAATGGATAGAATTATTGAAATTGATGAGGAGAATATGTATGTAACATGTGAAGCCGGAATAACATGTGCTAGACTAGCATATGAACTTGAAAGGAAGGGCTATATACCTCCACATTTTCCAGCAAGTAGATATGCTGCTACAATTGGTGGCTCTATAGCCTACTGTGGAGTTGATGGATTGCAAATGGTTTACGGATCTATTGGTGACCGTATTTCAAGTCTTAAAGTAGTTTTACCTACTGGAAATATTCTTAATGTTGGTGGAGGAACTTCAGGTAAGATTAGGAAGTCATCTTCAAGCTTTAACTTGAAGTGGCTATTTATAGGTACATGTGGAACACTTGGAATAATAACAGAGGCAACATTAAGAATATATCCTAAGCCTAATGTTAAGGATAGTATTCTAATAGCTTTTAACAGTATTGATGATGCACTTAAATTAGCTAATGAAATAAAGAAGAAAAATCTACCTATAGCTTGTTTTACAGTCTGGGATGAAGTTGCAGTTAATCAACATAGGAGAATGGTTTACGGATCTAAAATACCATTATCAAACATACTTGTATTAGTAGATATCATAGGATACAATAGTGAAATCTACAGCTTACTTAGAAATGAGGTTTTAAAGATATGTCTAAGTCTCGGTGGGGAAATATGTAGTGGTGAAGTTGTTCAATATATTTCAGGCTATACTTCAGATTTTTACTCAGCTCTAGCAGCAACAGGTAAGGGTGGCTGGGGATGTATAGATATAGCTATACCATTAATAAACGTAAAGAAGGCATTAGATAAACTCTACAGTATCCTTAAAACATATGATGTTGAGCCTCTTGGTGCTCTTATATTAAAGCTTGATCCAATGTATATTGACTTCTTCTATAGGGTTGATGAGGAAAATAGGGAGAAGTATCCTATTTATATTAAAGCTATAAGAGAAATGCTTAAAGTAGGTTTAGAGCTTGGAGGCTCAATATCTCACTCTATGGGTGTAAAAATAGATGCTAAGGACATGATACCTATGGAGTTAGGATACGGCTATGAAATCTTAAAGAAAATTAAGAATATTTTGGATCCGAGGGGCATCTTAAATCCTGGAATATTTTTCTAAACTTTACTTTATGAATTGACAAATAAATTCAGCTAAATCCATAACCTTAACGTCAGTATTAAAATCGTAAAGCACCTTAGCAATAGTTACTCCATCACCTAGATTTATCGTACATGTTGGACATGATGTTAATAGGTAATTTGTATTCTTAGGTATTGTAAGAATTCTTTGAGCTGCGATTGTTGTTGATAATTCAGGTAATACTAACCTAACCCCACCACCACAGCATTCAGTTTCTAACTTGTTCTTCTCCATTTCTATAAGATTGATATTCATATTCTTTAAGATATTTCTAGGCTGATCATAAATATTTAAGTATCTAGCTAAATGGCATGGATCATGATAAGCTACAGCTATATCTCTATCCTCAAAATTTAGCTTTAAATCTCCGCTTTCAACATATTCTTGAAATACTTCAGAAATATGCTTAACCCTAAACGGTAGTTTTCCCTCAACTATTTTAGGATAAAAATCTCTAATAAACCCTATGCATGCTGGACAACTACTAACCACAGTATTCGAATCCAGTCTCCTAATGACTTCCATGTTTTTATCGATTATAGCCTCTAAATCCTTCCAGTAACCTATCTGATATAATGGGTATCCACAGCATAAATTATTTAATGATTTAAAATCTACTTTAAGCTTACTTAAAATACTGCTTATCGATATATCTATATTTCTTCTCCTAACTGATGCTACACAACCAGACCAATAAATAACTTCAACATCTCCACTATGAATTTGCTGTTTAGACTTATGGTTAACATCACCAAATATATTATCAGTCTTCCATACTGCATCTATAATAGATTTATATTGTGGAAGCTCATAACCATTCTTTATAAGCTCCCATCTAAAGGAGGGTATTATCCTACTCATACTTATATGCATGCTTGTTAACCTATTTATCCCGCAGTTGACTTCACAGGCTAAACATAAGGTACAGTACGCTATGCTTTCCAGTAAGCTTTCTGAAGGAGAAATTTCCCCTTTAAGGTATGCATGTATTACTTTCAGCTTCCCTCTAGGGCTTACCATCTCCCTTCTTACAACTCTATATATTGGACATGAATCTAAGCATTTCCCACATCTACAGCTAACACATAGATCAACTATATTCCTATATAGACTTAATCCATCCACAAACTAGCTGTAGTAGCCTATTATTAAATTTTAGGGTATACAAATCGTAATGCTAATATCCAATTATACATTATCAAGAAGCCCTAAGGAGAATAAAATAGTAGCTATGAAGTCTTATATGTTAAGAAAGATTTATAACTCTACTGGTTTTAGAATGTAGGCGATGCTATGGAGCCTATATTAATAGCTATTGGAGTATTAGCATTAATTGTAGGTTTAATTACTATTGCTGGATGGTTTGAGGATGCAGAATCCGATATAGGTTCTCAAAGTAATCCAAATTCTCAAGTACAGCTTGCACCGCAAGTAGGTACTATACATAGATTTTTCAATAAGGCTATATCTGGGGAGCCTGTATCGAATGGTATGTGGTGTATGACTGCAGGAACTATTTTTGTAGCTTTATGGCTTGGATGGAATATTCATCCATTAATTTCAATACCTTTATCATGTGGTTTAACAACACTATTCCATATGACGTTTGCTACTACAGCTTATCTAGGTAGAATAACAAGTCAGAGAAGATTTGGGCAGCCAATATATATTGACGTTCTAGTAAGCCACTTACCGTTGATAGGTACTCATGGTTTCATGGTTACGCTAACCATTTTAACAATATCATATATAATGTATACAGCCTCAACAAGCATTATCTTTAATGCTGATATTAGTAGATATATAGGCTATCCAGTAGCAATTCCAATGCTTACATTAATGCTTGGAATTATTTCCGGTTCAATAGGATCTTCTACAGGTGATACTCACTATGGTGGTGAAAGACTTTACCAGCATACAGTTTATGGAGAGGGTGTATCTACAAAGTATTATGGAAATATAACTATTAAAGCTGAACTTGGCTGGAGGAATAGTATTGATACTGTATGGTTCTGTACTAAGTATGGTAGTATGATGGCTGGCTTATGTTACGGATTAATTCTACTATTTGATAATTTTAGAATATTTCTAGGTAATATATATGGGCAAGTATTTTTAAATGTATGTATAGGGTTAGTAATAGTGTTTATGCTTTTCCTAGTTAATAGATGGATTGAGGTTTGGGCTCGTAGAAAGTTTGGACCATACATGGAGAATATTAAGCTGGAAGGTGGGAAGTAATGGATTTCCTCATACTGATAATTATCCTAATAGCTATAGCTATTGCAGGTATCTTAATCTCCATTGGTACTATGCTTCTACCTATTGGTGGAGCTCCAGCAGCTATGTTTACCTCAACTGGAATCGCTACAGGCGCTGAAATGATGCTTACAGGATCCGGAATTACAGGCATTTTAATGTCAGCAGTATTGTTTAGAGAGAATGGATTAATAGTTATGGTTAATGCAGGTTTAAGCTCAGCTATAATGATGTCAACAGTAATGTTAATATGTAACTTCCTAGCTGTTTATGGACGTGGTGTTCCTCCAGCATTATATACGAGGGAGAAGGATCCAATAACTGGTGAAAATGTTAAAATCTACATTACACCAGGTACAACTGGTCACGGTATTCCAACAGCGTGCTTTATAAGTGGCATTATTGGAGCCTTTCTAGGTGGGCTTGGTGGAGCATTAACTTTTATACCGGTATTTAGACTATTAGTAATTAAAGCCTTAGGTTTAACACCATCTATAGAAGCTATATTTTCACAGCTAATTGAAGTATCTAGTAGTAATGTTCTTTCAAGTATTGTTATTGCAGCTACTATAGCACTTGGAATGTTTCTAATCAATGCAAACATTACAGCTTATGCGATTAGAGGTGTTATAGAGGGATGGTGGGATCCGAAATTTAAGAATACTCCGAGAACCGCTTTAGCATGTTTTCTAGCATCAATAGTTTTTGGATGTATTACATTATTGTTTATACTGTAAGGTGGTTTTATGACTCATATTAGTGTATTAACTGAGAAAAGGATTTCAGTAAGCTCCAGCTATTTAGCAGTTATAGCTATAGTTTTAAGTTTACTCAGTATATGTCTAGGTATACCATCTCTAGCAGCAATACTCGCTATTCCATCGATTATTTGGGGAGCTGATACTGTAAGGAGAATCGCATCCTATGGTTTAGGTACGGGTGTTCCATCAATAGGTAATCTCTCAGTAAGTATAGGTATTCTCTCCTCTCTTGTAGGATTAAAGTATAGCCCAATACTAGGTGTATTAATAGCTGCAGCTACAGGCTTTATATTTGGCGTTATAATATCAAGGCTTAAAATACTTAAAATACCTCACTTTCCAAGACTAATTACTGAGTTATCCCTAGCTGGGTACCTAACACTTACATGTTTAGTAGTAGGGGTTGCTAAAACCGATTTATTACCGATGGTTTTTAATGGTTTTTTAAATGATGATGTTGTTAAAGCATTATTTTGGACTGGATTTATTGCAGCTATATATTGGGCTTCAACATTAGCCATATTCCATCCATTTAATGCAGGTTTAGGTGCTGATGAAAGGCAGGGTAGAACTTTAAGAATAGCTACTGTAACTTCCGGTGTAACAATATGTTTATCCGGTATTGTAAGGCTTGGAAATGCTGGAATACTTGGAAGGCCATGGATGGTTAATGAGGCAATAATAATGATCGCTATTGGGGGATTAATATGGATTTATGGATTAATAAGCCTCTACAATGCATGTAGAAGAGAAGCAGCTTCAACTCTATGGACAGGTATACCTGGTAGAGGTGGTTTAGAATGACGATATTGATATCTTCTAGAATAAATATAGTACTTGATGAAGATTATAAGCTTATTGGAGAATCTAGATCTGATGTAGCCTACTTAAACTTATCTCCTTTATACAAAATTATTGATGAGCTTGACCTTCTATCAAGAGAACTTCTCCTATCTCTTAATCCAAAATCATCTCCACTAGTATCCTCAAGACCTGGTAGAAACGGTCTATATAGAAGTATAGGTTTACTCAGTAATATTGCTTTAGGCTTTCTTATTGGGTCTCTTGTTTTCAGCTTAATTATCCTATTTATCTCCTTAAGAGGGTAAATGTATGAGTAAGGTTGAACCTGCTCAGGAATGGCCTATAGTAACTGGTGAATTTATAGTTTCAGATCCTAAAGCACCTGTTGCAGTATGTCTATTATCTAGTGAAGCACTTGTAAAGAAGGTAGCTTCAATACCTGGTGTTGCAATAGCTGGTCCATGTAAAACCGAAAATATTGGAATTGAGAAGATGATTGCAAACATTATTTCAAACCCTAATATTAGGTTTCTAGTAATATGTGGAGTAGAAGTTACTGGTCATGTTACTGGTGGAAGTATTGAGGCTTTATGGAGGAACGGTATTGATGAAAGCAAGAAAATTAAAAATGCACCTGGTGCTATACCTTTCGTTGAACATTTAACTCCTGAAGCTATTGAGAGATTTAGAAGTCAAGTAGAGCTTGTAAATCTTATTAATGTTGAGGATTTAAATATAATAAGGAAAACAATAGAAGATCTTGCCTTAAGGAATCCAGGTGCATATCCTGCTGATCCATTAATCATTAAGGTTGAGGAGGCTATAGCTAAACCCATTACTGTAAGAATTCCACTAGCTGGATCTATAAATCCAGTAATCGATAATGCTCAGCAGCTTCTTGAAGATATTAGGTATAGAGTTCAAATTCTAGGTAGAACACTTAGACTTACAAGCGCTATTACCTATTTAAGAGGTTTAGGCGTATCGATAGGTATATTAATCTCCCTTCTACTATACATTACCCTACTCTTAACGATAATATGGTGATGAAATGTCTAATAAACTGGATAAATCAATATATACTGCTGAAACATCCATAATTGAGGCTAGAATATCAGATATTAAAACTAGAATTATGATGATTGGTCGTGAAACAAGGTTTGCCTCCGGTTTTTATGCAGGAATTGTTAAGGGGTTTGTAGTAGGTATTACTATTTCACTTATATTATTTGGGCTTATACTTCACTACTTGTAGGTGGTTAAATGGTTAAAGATGAAATACAAACAATACCTGTTACAGTTGCTCCAATAGATGAGTTTAAAGCTTTAATAGATAAGTTAAACATGATAGATGAACGTGTAGAATTTGTCTTAGGTGAAATATCTCAAAGAGAAGGTTTAAAGATAGGGATGCATATTGGCTTTATTTATGGTATATTATCTGGATTCATAATAACTATTATCCTTAAGTATTTATTAGGATTAATCTAGGTGGTTTAATGTTTAAGTTTAGTAGGGAGCAGGCTGTTTTTGAAATTGGTAATGTTA
This sequence comes from Methanomethylicia archaeon, assembly GCA_038845975.1. Lineage (GTDB taxonomy): Archaea > Thermoproteota > Methanomethylicia > CALHIW01 > CALHIW01 > CALHIW01. The sequence continues at coordinate 67,257 of JAWBQF010000002.1, read as the reverse complement.
AAATTGGAGGTCAACCAGGAGAATATCCAACAGTTCTTGCTGGTACAATATTTTATGGAGGTCATAAAATTGTTTCAGATCCTAGAAAGGGTATTTTCGATAAAGCTATAGCCGAATCACTTATCAAGAAGCAGGAGGAAATATCCGATATTACAGGTAATCCACATCTTATACAAGTCTTCTCCGAATCTCCTGAAGCTATGAAGAAATATATAGACTTCATATCTTCAATATCTAAAACACCATTTCTAGTCGATTCAACAGATGCTAAAACAAGAATTGAAGGAGTAAATTATGCGGCTGAAATCGGATTAATTGATAAAGTAATATACAATTCTATTAATCCATCAATCACAGATGAAGAGATTAAAACCTTAAATAGTCTTAAAATTAAAGCCTCAATCATTCTTGCGTTTAATCCTAAAGATATAACTGTTAAGGGTAAAATTGACTTATTAACTAAGAGCATTCCAGGAGTTACGTCTAGAGGACTACTGGAAATAGCTAAGGAAACTGGGATATCTAAACCACTCATAGATGTAGCTATTCTACCATTAGGCTCCGGTGCAGGGCCATCCCTAATGTCAACCTATGTAATTAAAGCTAAACTCGGTCTTCCCGTAGGTAGTGGTATACATAACGCAGTATCTGCCTGGGAGTGGCTTAAAAAAGTTAAAAAATCCATTTCTGAAGGTAGGGAAATAGCTAAGACATGCGATGTAGCAAGCAATATTCTCCAGGTTTTAACCGGTGGAAACTTTATACTCTATGGACCTATTGAGAATGCTCCCCTAGTCTTCCCAATTATTGCCATGGCTGACTCCATAGTTGCTGAAGCAGTACATAGCGAGTTTGAAGATATAGTACCTATTGAAAACCATCCATTCAGAAAACTTGTATTATTGAAGTAGTGAATAGTATTGTTTTTTAAAAGAAATCCATATGATAAATACAATCCCAAAATTACACGTAGTAAATACCATAGTATTAGTGAAATTTTAGGCCTAGAAAGATCAAGTATAGAGAATACATACAAACCCCCTCTCTTCATAGTTGTATCTGTAGAACTTGGTAATACTACAACTAAATGTATTGTAACCGCTACTGATTTAAAAACTGGTAGAACATATCTCGTTAGAAAAACTGTTAAGTTAACTAAGGAAGCTAGAAATCCTAAAGCTGGAGAAGATGTTTTCAGTAGAACCCTATGGGGTAAGCCACTATCAGAAGAATCCATTGCTGAGTTTATAGCAGATATAATTACTGAAACAGTAGTTAGTTCTGGTTTAAGTATTGACGATATACACTTTGTTGTTAGATCTACTGGTGTTACATCAAGCTTCAATACACCTGAAGAAGTTGGTAGAATGATTAAGGCATTAGCTAAGGGATGTTTAAAAGCTAAAATTCATCCATCAAGAATGATTGCTCCTCTTACCAAGGAATATATACCGTTAAACATTAGAGAATACTCTAAACTTAATCTCTCCCAATTTACTGGAGCTATTGCCGGTTCTCTACCACCTAAATCCTATAGTGAAATAATGGCTAATGAAATGGAGGCTGAACTATCTACAGCAGGTATTAAGATAGGTGCTAAATTGATTAATGTTGATTTCAGGAATCCAGTTATTACAATGGATTTCGGAACAACTCTTAAAGGTAGGGTAATTAATGATTGTCTACCATACGGTGAAACTATTGGTAGCATAACTGGTCTAGGTGGAGCTATTAGTGACTCCATTATTCAGGGAGCTGGATATGATAGTGTAATTGAATTCCCCCATCATAATGCTAAGAGTATAGAAGAATTTGAAGTTGCCGAACAGCTAGCTAATGAAGTACATAAATATGTTAGAATTGAAAAGATACCTCCCGGTGTATTTAAATATGGAATGATACCTATAAATTCAACAGCTGCCTTTAAAGCAAATATTTTACTTATTGGATGCGATATTGGTTATAATGGTGATCAAATACCTAAACTTAGAGATCTTGGAAGACAGTTTATTGAAGACTATGGCTCAAATAATATGCCATTAATTCTTGATTTCGTTCAATCAATAGCTGTAAAAAGAATAATTGAAATTCTAATATCTAGTGGAATAATATCTGAAAAATACAGTATTGGAATTACTGGTAGAGCAGGTATAACAGGATTTAAACCTAAAATTATCCTTAAATACATTGATGACTTAAACCTTTATAAAAGCCTTAAAGTTGAAGATATGGTTGTATTTGTTGAAGATGGATTAGCACTTGGAGCAGCTGTAATGGCTAAATGCATGCACGCATTTGGAAACCCGCAGAATCCTCTAGGCGGTAATAAAGGTATGGGCTGCATTCTTCCATATAAGGGAAAACTTAACCCGAATACTAAGCAAATTAGCTAAAATACAAGTATACATACAAAAATATGAGGAGGAAAACTAATACTAAATCTTCATAAAGTAAACTTAATATTTTCTTCAGCTAACCATAGATTGCTAGCATTGTTTTATAAGTTTAATATTAAGTTATAGTATTAGTTAGCCGTGGAATGATCTATATCCAGCATGTAATAGTAGCATGTAGTTCTTATATAGTGTGCTTACGTAGCTACTTTCTAATCCAGGTATACCGTAAGCATCAGCTCTACACATCTTACATAGACGAAACTGTCTAATATATTTCTCACATTCTTCACGAATTAATCTAAGCTCCCCACATGTTGGTGTTCTAAGTCTTCTAAATCTATATAGTGGAATTAGAGGTATTATGTTTTGAATGTATGCTCCAAGCTCAGCAGTCTTTCTAGCTACTTCAACTACATGATTCATGTTTACTTCAGGTATTAACACCGTATTTACTTTAACAGTTATTCCAGCATTAACTGCCGCCTCTAATCCCCTAAGCTGGTTTAATATGAAAACCCTATATGCCTCAATATCATTCCTCCTTTTACCGTTAATAATTACATATTCATATATTTTAGAAGCAACTTCAGGATTAATAGTGTTAATGGTTATTGTTAATGTTTTTACACCAATGCTTTTAAGCCTTTCTATATTTTCAGGTAAGGAAAGTCCATTTGTAGCTATACAAATAATCTTATCAGGATATTTTTCATGAATTATTTTTAAAGTATTAAAAGTCTCCCTATTGTATAACGGCTCACCAGGTCCAGCTACAGCAATAACTTTAAGTCTAATATCTCTTTTCACAATTTCATCAACATAGCTTACAGCCTCATTAACACTAAGTATTCTAGCTGTCAATCCAGGTCTAATAATACTCTTATTAATTCCTCTTCTACAATAATTACATTGAATATTACACTTAACAGCTAAAGGCAAGTGGACACGTGAATACTTAAAATGCGCCTTATCTGAGAGGCATGGATGACTAAGTATTTCAACCTTATCTTCATACTTAATATTTGCTGTAGACACCTTTATCACTGTGTTATATTTTCGAAATATATAAGTCTTTCCAAAATTTATCAGGCTTTGTTAACCTTAGCTTTATTTAAGGTTCTCTCTTATTTATAGTATCAAACGGAAAAAGGAGAGAACCACATTTAATTTAGTTTTTATGGTGCTTACATATTTTCATTCGTCTAGGATGGCTTTAGATATTCTAAGTTTTTACTGTTAATAGAAGTTATGTATCTATATTAGGTTTAAGTCTTTTTTGAATTCGATAGAAATATGTTAGGATTGTTATGGTTGATGATACTATTATAATTGTAGGTTTATGAGGAAGATTGTTATGTTGATTTTAAGCCATTATTAAGGAGGATTCGATAATTACATTCTATACATGTCTCCGTAATGCTGTAAATATGCTTACATCACTAACATTCCTAGAAGATTAAAGCTATCTACGGTTAATGTAATTGTATTAAATTATACTCATTACTACAAGCATCATGCTTAATTAAACATAGTATAGCTTAATAGAATTAATAGGGGATTATACATTAAGGATAGAACTAGATATTCAATAATTACATACTGTGTATGAAGGATAAATGCGATAATGAACATGTATTAATACTTAATAGTATACTACTAAACGAATATGGATTGATAAGAAGGTAAAGCTAAGAATTAATAGAAAATACAATACTAAAAATAGAGGTAATAAACATGCTTAAGTTAACAAAGCCATTTATTGTTCCGTGAACTTTAGATTATGTAATTAATAGCTAAGTTAACAAGACAAAATCTATTAGTTTATAAATTAAACATTGATTCTAGAATGTTTTTATAGCTTCATCATACTTTCCCATTTGTGTGACGAACATTTATTAAGATCTGTTTCCATAGCTGGATTGTTTTTCACCTTAAAATGGATTACTATTAGAGAAAGAGACTGTAATTATGATTGTAGCTATATTATTTGCAAGTGTATAGTAGTGTACTTCAACCTCCTCTTCCTGTAGTTTCCTCTTGAAGAATTGTACGTAGTTTTGGCTCTATTTCACTTAGTCTTGAAGCTGCTTGACTTAACTGTTTTCTAACTTCAACTTGTGCTGAGTTAAGTCTCTCCATTTTTCTTTCAAGAATGTTTTTAGCTTCATCAATTGTTGTCTCTATATATGTACTTGGATTTAGAGGCACTATAATCTTAGTTCCTGGAATATATTTTACTTTAAGAAGAACTCCCGCACCAATATTAGCAAGTATCTCATTTTCTTCAGAGTGCTTTTTAAGCTCATCTAGAGCTGACAGTGCTGACTGAACATCAGACATGGATGCATTTATAATTTCCATCTGCTTCTGTAATCTATCTATTAAAAGCTGTAATGCATTATACTCTGATACTAACTGTTGTGTTTTTTCATTGATTTTCTTAACTGAAGCCGTAATACCACCCTGTAGTTAGTAGTAAAGCCTACTTTTAACTCTATCTATCCTCAATTTACAATGGAACTTAGCAAAAGAATAGAGCTCCAATTCTGAATTAAGTAACTCTACGAAATCGAGCTATCATCCTATACTTTCATATCTAAAGTTTACAGAGCCTTTAGGCATATAATGTTTTACATAGCTTCATCAAGTTGTAACACAGTTTTAATAGATAATTTATGTATTTATCAATTATTCAAAGTACTACAGAAGACTCTATTACTAAGCTGCTATGCTCATATAAGTATTTTAAGACAATAAGATGTTAACATTTTTACGGTTCTACCCGTAGCTTATTATGGTACTACTAAGCATGTTAATTCCTATCAAATAATATAGGTTAAGCCGTAACATGAGCTAAATTAAATTCACTATGTAAATAATAAGAAGACTAGTATTGAATTTCAGTATCTCTCTATTAGTTCTACAAGTCTTTTCATTATCAGCCCCTTCTTTTGATATCTTCTACATCAAGTTTTATTTTGCATGCTCTACATATATGTAGATAATTTGCTGTACCTATCCAAGCTCAACATCTATACTAATTTTATCTACAAGTCTTCCAACATCTTTTTCAAGAAGCATAACTGTCCATTGTTCTTCTCTCTCAGCTACCCTATATAACTTCTCAGATGATTAAATGGAGTCTCTTTTTGCTAAATAACTATTAGCTTCATCAAACAAATACTTGATAAACTTGGTCATTTCGGAGCTTATCATAATTGCTTCTATATTTAGTGGATGCCTTAATATAAATTTCATTTTGTTCAGGCAACTTAAACTCACCTCTTAGGTGATTGTAGTATAATTTAGTAAGCAAATTCTAGAATCAAGTGCTCCTTCATCATCTAGGATATGCTTATTGAATTTGATGTTGTATGAGTTGAATAATAACCTAGTTCTTTACTTAAACAATGAATATATGATTCTCACTGAAATTCTAATTATGGTAATCCTAGTTCTCTAAAAGGCTTTAAGAGCCATGCTGTGATTCAATATTAATAAGGGATATTGACTTTTAACAATAATTTAAACATCGAGTCTATTTGAAAACTCCATGATTAATTGTATGGTTAAATTATTAACCTAAATTAAGTCTTAACAATATTTAAAAGTTTTTCAGATGAATTCATAAATAAACTGTTGATATTCAGTGTTTAGACTATCATAGCTACTATCTTATTCCCTAATATCTAATTATAAACTAAATACCTCTATTATCTTACTTCTTAAATAATCCATAACTACTAATTATACTCAATAAAGTGAGAGTACCTCAATTAAACTTCTGAAGTTAGCAAGATACTTTAATGTTAGGGTAAAGTTTATATTTCCCCTTTAAAGCACTACATGTGAGAAATATATTAACCCTCCCATATGGTGGATGTGAAGTTAGTGTAGAGTTAAGAGATGTCTCTATTAGGGAGGTTAAGCCTAGATTTGGCTATGCATTAAGTAATGATGAAGTTAGAAGGATTATTATAAATGGTGTACGGAACCAGCTTAGCGGAATAGTTAAGTCTGGTACTAGGATTGCTATTGCTGTTCCTGATAGTACTCGACCTACGCCAAGTAGCTTAATAGCTTCAACAGTTATTAGAGAACTTGAAAATTTAGGTGTATGGAGTAGAGATATTACTATATTAATAGCTACTGGAATGCATAGTCCTGAAAGTAGGGATAGTATTATTAAAATACTTGGTGAAGAAGTTGTTGATAGGGTTAAAGTAATTAATAATGATCCATACGATAAGTCAAGCTTAACTGAGCTTGGAGCTACAAGTCTTGGAACAACCATTCAGGTTAATAAAATGTTTGCTGAAGCTGATGTTAAAATTATAGCTGGAACTATTGGGCCATGTATGCTTGTAGGGTGGAGTGGCGGTGGGAAGACTGTTATGCCCGGAATATCGAGTAGGCAAAGTATTCATGAAAACCATAAACTATTCGTTAGGAATGTAAGGAAGGCTAGAAGAGGTGCCATGTTTGGATTGATTGAGGGGAATATTGTACGTCAGGATATAGATGATTATGCTCAACGAGTAGGCGTAGACTTAATAGTTAACGTCATTCAAGACCATAAAGGCAATATTCTTGGGGTTTATGTTGGAGATGTTATTAAAACATTTTATGAGGCTCAAGCTTTTGCTAAGAATGTTTTAAGTTCAAGCGAGCCCATTGAGGGGAAAGTTGATATTGTAGTTGCAAGTCCAGGTGTGTTTAGTCATGAAGTAAGCTTATATCAGTCAGGTTCACGTATGCTTGCTGCTGTTGAAGATTTGGTTAAGGATGGAGGATCAATAATTCTAGCTTCATCATGCTATAAGGGCATATATGAGGGAACAGAAGTTGATGAATTTAAGAAATTCTTTACTAAATACGAGGATGCCGAGGAGGTTTTGGATTTAACTGAAAGAGATGTAATTCCATCTTTTGAATCATGTATTGGCTACCAGTTTCTATGGATGACTAGACACTTCAATGTATCTGTTGTAAGCAATAATCTTTCAAGTAGTGAATTGAAAACGTTTAAAATGAAGCACTTCATAAATGTTGAGGACGCATTAAATGATGCGTTGAAAATTCACGGTAAAAGCTCAGCAATATTAGCTCTTCCCTACGCCTCAATAACTTATACATTAAAAAAATAAATTAATTTCTTATTATTTCCTCTATTTTTCTCTGAATATCTTCAGGTAGAGGTTCTGGATTATGTGTCTTCAATATCTCTCTAACTCTTCTTTTAATACTGTTTCTAACACTAGGCTTTCCGGATCGAATCCATTTAGCTTCACTATCCCTATTAAATATTTCAGGCATGTAAATTTCGCTCCTAAGATGCTTTAATGTATGTGGATGGCTTAGAAAGTGTCCACTTGGACCAATATCTTTCACTACGTTAAATGCTAGATCCTCATCATCCACCTTTATTCCCATTAATATTCTCTTAATCATTCCAGCAACTTCATTTCCTATTACAGCCATTTCCATAGATCCAACACTTCCACCTGCAAGATAGCCGAAATCATGAATAAGATTAACTCCTGAAAGTGCAGCTACTAGAGAATTCATCATGACTTCAACTCCTGCCTGAACATCAGGCTCCTTACTATCACTACATCCACCCCATCCAAAGCATGGAAGACCATAGTATGTTGCAAGAGCTGAATCAACAATATTACCCATAGCAAACTCAGGAGCACCGTAAGCACATCTACCCGTTTTCTGATCCATTAATGTTACGTATCCCCCATATATGAATGGAGCTCCAGGATTAATTATTTGTGTAAGTGTTAGGGCAGCTAGATTTTCAGCATTGCTTAAGGCAGCTGCACCTGCAAAAGTTACTGGAGCTGTAGCTCCAAGTTGTGGCATTTGCCCAATTACTATTGGGACCTCTTTTTCAGCTAGAACTATAATGTTTTCGTTTGCATCATGTAATGTAAGTGGTGAGGGCATTTCAACATAAACTCCAAATATTGGCTTCCTTCTAAATTCATCCTCATTTCCAGCTATAGCTATACCCATTCTAACTACTTTTTCAGCATTTATGATTCCAGGCGCTGGGTAAACTATAGGCTTACTAGTATTGCTTAGTATGGTTTTCCACTCGTATAGGTACTCCACTTCATACGGTACATCAAATGCTCCAGCTATTGTCATTATAAAGTCTATATTAGATAATGAATCTCCAAGTCTTGTAGCTTCAGCTACATCTCTTACACCTGGTCTGCGAAATTCTCCACTCTCTACATCAAGTATGTAGGGTGTTGGCGTACCTCCAAGACCGAAATAAACACGTCCATTTTCAAGAATTACTGCATTCTCCTGGCTACGTCCATATATAACAATTCTTTTAGGGGCTTTCTTTAAAGCTTCCTCAACATGGCTTCTCGAAATCCTAGCAATTCCCTTATCAACATTTACATCTATACCTGAACGACTAAGTACTTCAAGTATTCTTTTTGAAGTTGATTTAACACCTACTTCCTCAAGTATTCTAAGAGATATTTCATGTATTTTTCTAATTTCCTCTTCTGATAAAAACTTTAACTGTCTACCAGTTAATCCTCTAGTCAATTTTCCCCCTACTCCCTTACACCTGATAACGTTTTAGCTACCCTTACAGCTTCTATTGCATCCTCACCATACCCATCAGCTCCAATCTCTTCAGCCCACTCCTTAGTTACTGGAGCCCCTCCAACCATAACTTTTATCTTTTCTTTCAATCCCTCTCTACTTAACCTCTCAATAACTTCTCTCTGTACTGGTAGAGTTGTACTTAGAAGAGCAGACATAGCAATAATATCTGCATTAACCTCTCTAGCCTTTCCTACAAACTCCTCTACGGGTACATCCTTACCTAAGTCGTAGACTTCAAATCCAGCTGCGAAAAGCATTGATGCAACAATATTCTTACCTATATCATGAATATCTCCATGAACAGTTCCAATAACAACCTTACCTAAAGACTTTCTTTCACCACCTATCTTCTTAAGTTCAGGCTCAAGAACTTCAGAAATAGCTGTCTTAACGTTCTCAGCTATTGCTACAAGCTCAGCAAGAAATAGACTACCAGCTTGAAACTTATCTCCCACTTCCCTTAAAACAACAGTTAAAGCATTAATAACGTCAATAGCACTTACTCCCTTCTCCAAGCTTTTCTTAACAGCATTAATCAACGTATCTAGATCATAGCTTAAAACTGCTTCCCTTAACTCGTTAACAAGATTTGTAGACATTAACAACACCACCAAAACTATAAGGCTGAATATTTAAAGTTTACGTTTAGAAGAATATACCCTGTCAACTTTAGATGTTTATATTTAGTTTGTTGATAAGTTGTAATGGATATAAAATAACATAAGCTCAATAATGTTAATAATAGATATGCGTTAGGTAAGTTGGAGTGATTTATTTTCTTTTTAAGATATTTAAGCAATCATAATAAATGTTATTAGGAATTTAGATAATAAAAATTATAGAAATATATTAATGATGAAATAATAAAGATTCTAGAGTTGATAAGACATCAATTAGCGATACTGTCAAGTTGTTGGCTTGCTGGTGGTCTCTTTAGGGTTTGATGTGGTCTTATGAAGTTGTACATGGGATGAAGAGCCTTATGGAGAGTTTATCTTGAAGATAGGCTTTACTGGAAGTTGTTAAAGAAGCTCTAGTCCTAGCTTTCATTGTTCTAAACCATCGTTCAATACGTTTCCCTCGCCGAAGGTTCTATGAATCCATTTAAGGCCTGAAGGGCTTCAGGATATAGGGGCCACGAGGATAATGGCTATTCATACATGCCTCCAAAACCCTCCTCATGAAGGCTTCATGGAGGATACTTCTCCGCCATGAAGCCCATACGTTACACGTATAAACATCTATAGCAGCCCATACACATCATCATTCCATAAGCCCTAATCCTACCCCACCAACTACTACCATACACCTAACTCCAACGTTAACCGTTACGCGTTCCAGCTTCCAACCCAAGCCCTACAGCCTCGTAGCTACACACAAACCCCAAAACGTAGATTATCCCCTATAGCTCAAGCCAACCATATAGCAGAACAGCCCTAACCCACATCCGAAAACCTATCAATCCTAACAAACCACTATCCTCAAAGGCTTTAAGAAACCACCTAATAGACCTCCAAAAACAGCTTCCCAAACCCCCAAAATAACTTGACAGTATCTCAATTAGCTGTAGCAAAATTTATATACGTACTTTCCCCTAAATATGGGGATTTGAATGGTTAGTACAAAAATTATTGGTGCTATAATAGTAGCTGTAATTGTGGTTGCTGCTATTGCTGTTATTGCTTACTTTACGCTTATACCTAAACCTAGGGAGAAAATAAAGATTGGTGTAATAACACCACTATCACCACCAGCAGACTATGTTTCCGGAAAGCTTATACTTGAAACTGCTCAGCTTTTTGTTGAGTGGATGAATAAGCAGGGTGGGGTTGCTGGTAGGGAGTTGGAGCTTGTTGTTGCTGATCAAACACTAGATCCTGGTGTTGCTATTTCACATCTTCAAAGAATGGTTACTCAAGATAAAATAGCTGGATTAATAGGTCCATGGGAGAGTCTAGTTGCACTCCCAGTTGCTGAAGCAACAGAAAAATTCCCAACAATAATGTTTGTAACATACAGTTGGGCTGATGAGATAACGGCAAACCACTATAAATATGTATTTAGAATTGGAGTATACAATTCACTTATTGCTGGACAGGCTCTTGAATTCTTCAAATGGAAAGAATGGAAGAATATTGCTGTATTAGTTGAGGAATCACCATATGGTTTTGGTCAGAGGGATGCTTTAGTAGAGTGGGCTAAGAAAATATTTCCAGAAGTAAAGTTTACATTTATACCGGCAGCAATGGGTAAAGCAGATTATACACCTGAGCTAAGTAGAATTAAGGCTTTAGATCCTAAACCAGATGTTCTAGTTATACATTTAAATGTGCCACATGCATTCGTCGCAGCAAAACAAGCTGTAGAGCTTGGATTTCTAGATTTAGGCATTAAAATTTATTTTGGAAATGATTGTCCAACATGGGATCCGAAATCATTCTGGGAGGCTGTAGGTAAAGGTGGTGTAGGCTCAATGTATCCAACCTATTATTCACCATATATGAAACTAACGAAAACAGGGGAAGAGTTTAGAAAGTTATATAAGGAAAAGTATGGTAAAGACCCATTTATCGCATTATATTGGTACTGGGACTGCTTAAGAATTCTATGTAAAGCTATTGAGGCAACAGGCTCCACAAATCCAGATACTCTAGCTAAATACATTGAAAACATAGAAATAGAAGGAACAACAGGAACCATTAAGCTTATTAACGATCCAACACCTAAACAACCTCTCTGGCATCAATGGATAGGAATGACTCAATTCACCTTTGAATTCACAGAGATAAATCAAGACCCAATGGCTGCAAAGCAAATATATCCACCAATTAGCTAACCAACTACCTTTTTTTGAAGATTCCTATTAAATTAATTACTGTCTCACTACCGATTGTAGTTAAGCTACTAGTAAACAGATTAAACATGTTATTAATGGTTTAAATATTTGTCTTCGTACCTTATAGTTTCAATTTTCCAAGTATTTTAGTTAGGATTCTATAAATGCTATATGAATTTTATAGAATGTTTATTATGATAACCTTTATATACTGTGATATTTATCTCAATCGGTGTTTAAATGGTTATTAGAGGTCCTAAATGTCAAGTTTTAAAATTTCTCAATAAGAATGAGCTTACAAGTATTCATAATGCATCGCTTGAAATTTTAGAGAATACTGGTATGCATTCAGAATCTGAATTGATTTTAAAGATTTTTAATGATGCTGGAGCTAATGTTGACTTTAAGGGGAAAAGAATTAGAATACCAAGTTACCTAATTGAAGAATGCATTAAGAAATCTAAGAAGCAATTTATTCTTCATGGTAGAAATCCTAAGTATAGTATTCTTATTGAAAATGGTAGAGTTTACTTCGGCATGGGGGGAACTCCTGTACCATACGTAAGAGATTGGAGAACAGGAGAATTCAGAAGACCTAGTAAAACAGATGTTATGGAGATGGCTAAGTTAGGTAATGCTCTTCGAAATATGTCATTTATAATGAATATTGCTGGAGCATTTGATGTACCCTACGAGGTCGAATACATACATGAATTCGAAGCATTATTTAACAATACTGAAAAGCCAATTATTTACTCAGCTCCATTTGCTAAATGTACAAGATACGTTATCAGAATGGCTTCTGAAATTGTTGGTGGAGAAGATGAATTAAGAAGGAATCCAATACTTAGTATTTACTCTGAAACAGTATCTCCATTAAAGTTTACCCTTGAAAATGAGAATATGATAGAATGTGCAAGAGCAGGAATACCTGTTACACTGGGTCCAGCAACAATTCTAGGTGCTACAGGACCTATAACGCCAGCTGGTGCCGTAGCAGTATCAAATGCTGAAGCACTTGCATCAATAACACTTATTCAACTTGTTAAGCCTAATTCACCAGTAATATATGCAGCTTGGGGCGTAGTTATGGATCAGAAAACAGGAACTGCAACATATGCATCTCCAGAGAATGCTCTTACATTTGGGGTTTTAAACGGTCAATTAGCTGAATTCTATAATCTACCATGCTTCGGGCTTGGCGGAGCTATTGACTCAAAAGTTCCAGATGCTCAAGCTGGTTGTGAAGCTACAATGCTATTATTAATAAGTGCGCTTGTAGGAGTAACATTAATACATGACTGCGGATATCTTGCAAGTGGAAGTGCTGGTTCTCTTGAAATGGCTGTAATATGTGATGAAATTATTGAAAACGTTCTAAACATAATTAAGGGAGTTACTGTTAATGATGAAACACTAGCTATTGACATTATCAAGAGTGTTGGACCTCATGGACATTTCTTCTCACAGAAACATACTTTAAAGCATTTAAGAGAGCTTTATACTGCTCAAATATTTGATAAAAGTAAACTTGAAGCATGGATGAGGAAAGGTAGGAAAGATATAGGTGAGAGAGCTAGGGAGGCTGTTAGAAAGATCCTAGCTGAACATGAACCTACACCATTACCGCTAGATATTAAAAGAAAACTTGAAGAGATAGTTAAAGAAGCTGAGAGGGAGATGGTTAAGAGTTCCTAAGCATAGTTTAAACATAAAATACAAACTTCATAACATGTTTTGCTTTATCTAGAAGGTAATTATTGCTGTTAGTATAAGTCTTCAATAATATTTCCTTGTTAAATTACTTCATGAAACTTAGGGTTCTTCATTTAAGTTATAGGAGAACATTCCCATACATTCATAAGAAAGACAAAGAATGTTTGGAAATATAAGAGAATTCTAATAGTAATTTTACATTTTCATTAATTAGGATACAGCTCTAAGTAGGTTATGATGATGGAAGAGATATTGAGAATGATACTATTAAGATGTCCTGAAGAGGGTTCAAAAAGAAGTTTAATGTATCATAATGAATATTGAGCTATTTAGATCTAATTCTCACCAATCCGTATGTTGGGTATGAATGTAAAGGTAATATATATCAGCACATAGAGTCTTTCTTTACAGATTATCCATAAAGATGGTTCTAAATGTAGTTTATAGCTATATCTGAAGTCTTTAGCACTTATCGTTAAATAGACTCTATGAAATTTAAATGTGGAAGTATATGTAGCTGATGGCTTAAGTTAACAAGCAGCTAAATGTATAACAAGCCTAAAATAACCTCTATACAACTAATAAAATTTGAAGTTCTCTATAGACTCAAGTAAACATGCAAATAACTTCATATTAAAGTTAAAAATATTAATGGTTTTTAGTATACTTTAAATCCATATTTCATCGGGTCATTGGGGTCTATTATGAATGTATGTATTCCAGTTATATATACTCTTCCTGAGAATTCAGGAATTATTGCCTTATATTTTTCTACCGATACTTCCTTTACTGCTTTTGCCTTAAACAATGTGCCTATTATGCTTTCATGTATTATTTCTTCATTAAGTTTTATTTCTTCTTTTGTATAAAGGAGTGCTGTATGTGCACATGTACCTGTTCCACAGGGTGATCGGTCCACTTGTCCATCCCCAAATATCACAACATTCTTTACATGAGCTTGAGGATGTGTTGGCTCATCAACAATTCTAGTACCTATAACGTACTTTATATGAGGTATTGTAGGATGTTGAATCTCCACTTCCTTATTAATTTTATTCTTAATTGCTAATCCATACTCTACTAGCTTTGGAATGTTATCTTTACTAACTCTAACCCCTAAATCCTTAGCGTTTACAATAGCGAAAAAGTTCCCACCAAATGCTATTTCAACAGGTATTTTTCCCACTTCTTCAATGTTGATTACTTCCTCCTTATAGAGGAATGACGGTACACCCTGAACTGAGACTGACTTAATAGTATTATTCTCTATATATGCATATCCAGTTACTAGCCCAGCAGGAGTATCAAAGATAACTGTAGTAATGGGTTCAGTTACCTTAACCATTCCGGTTTCAACAGCTACAGCTGTAACACCTAAACTTCCATGACCGCACATATCAGCTACTTCACTACAATCTATCCATAAAACTCCAAAATCCGCCTCATCGCTTACAGGAGGTGTAATTATTGCCCCAAACATATCCCTATGTCCTCTAGGCTCAAGCATAAGAGCTGTACGAATAAAATCAAGATTCTTCTCAAAATAATTTTTCTTCTCTACCATTGTCTTCCCAGGTATATTAGGTAACCCACCAATAATGATTCTGGTAGGCTCACCTTCTGTATGACTATCAATAGTTACAATAATCCTTTTAATCACACTACATCCCATTAATAGGAACCAGTTAACTATTAAACTTTGCTACAGCGAAGCCTGCACTCTGTTAACTTTAAATATTTTTTAAATGTATTGGTAAGATTGTGATGAATATAGGGCTATGTGGAATCAATAATGTTTGAAGTATATTATGTTTAAGTTGAAATGGTTTATTAGCTTTTTAAATATAAGTAATCATAATAAATGCTGTAGAATTATGGAAATATATTAAAGTGATGGGAGTAATAAATTTCTAAAGTTACAGGTACCAAGTTTTTAGTAGAAACATTTAAATATCCAAGTCCTTAGGAGAAGCTGGGACGGGTATGAACAACATAGTATCAAAGACTGCTATATCTAAGACTCTTGCTATTGTTATAGTAGCTGTAATTGTGGTTGCTGCTATTGCTGTTATTGCTTACTTTACGCTTATACCTAAACCTAGGGAGAAAATAAAGATTGGTGTAATAACACCACTATCACCACCAGCAGACTACATTTCTGGGAAAGAAATTCTTAATACTGCTCAGCTTTTTGTTGAGTGGATGAATAAGCAGGGTGGGGTTGCTGGTAGGGAGTTGGAGCTTGTTGTTGCTGATCAAACACTAGATCCTGGTGTTGCTATTTCACATCTTCAAAGAATGGTTACTCAAGATAAAATAGCTGGATTAATAGGTCCATGGGAGAGTCTAGTTGCACTCCCAGTTGCTGAAGCAACAGAAAAATTCCCAACAATAATGTTCTGTACATTTAGTTGGACTGATGAAATAACGGCAAACCACTATAAATATGTATTTAGAAATGGTGTTTTCAGCTCGCTAACTGCAAGACATGCATTAGAATTCTTTAAGGCTATGGGTTGGAAACGTATAGCAATGCTTATTGAGGAGTCCCCTGTAGGATTCAATTATAAGGATGCAATACTATACTGGAAGAAAGACGTATATCCAGATGTAGAAGTAACGTTTACTACATGTGCACTAGGTAAAGCCGACTATACTCCAGAGTTAAGTAAGATAAAGGCTATGAGTCCTAAGCCTGAAGTATTTATACCTATGGTTAATGTTCCACATGTATATGTTATAGCAAAGCAGTATGTTGAGCTTGGATTCCCTGAGATGGGAGTTAAAATGTTCTGTGGTTTCGATTGGCCTACATATGATCCTAAAACGTTCTGGGAGGCTATGGGTAAGGGAGGGGTAGGTGTTATGTTTCCATCATATTATTCGCCACATATGAAGCTAACAAAGATAGGTGAAAACTTTCTAAAATTATATAAGGAAAAGTATGGTAAAGACCCATTTATCGCATTATTCTGGTACTGGGATAGTTTAACAATTCTATGTAAAGCTATTGAGGCAACAGGCTCCACAAATCCAGATACTCTAGCTAAATACATTGAAAACATAGAAATAGAAGGAACAACAGGAAAAGTTAAATTCATTAACGATCCAACACCTAAACAACCTCTCTGGCATCAATGGATAGGAATGATACAATATGTCTTTGAATTTACAGAAGTTGGCCAGGAACCTTATAAGGCAAAACAGATCTATCCATCACCAGGCTAGTTCAGAGGAGTCTAAAATGATTCCAACCCTTTTTTTAGAATCTATTTTAAATGGTCTAGTTTTAGGATTAATTTATGCCCTAATTAGTATTGGTTTAACTCTTATTTTCAGCATTATGAAACTTTCAAATTTTACTCATGGAGAATTCTACATGATTGGTGGATATGCTATTTATCTCGTATCCAGTTTTCTAAATATACATTCATTTCTTGCTTTACCCTTCTCTATTATTGCTGGTTTCTTGGTTGGAGTTGCTATTGAGAAGGTATTTATTGAAGATTCATTCACAAAAGCTATTGAGAGACCATTTGAATATGCCATGCTAGCTACTTTATCCCTATCTATTCTTTTACAGAACCTAGCTAAGGAGATTGTTGGTCCCTTCCATCATTCTGCACCATCATTCATTACTGGAAATATACAGCTTCTGACGTTTACACTTAGCCTAAATAGAGTGGTGATCATGATGATTACCGTTATAAGCCTTGCTGGTCTACACTACTTTATAACAAAGACAAGAACTGGTAGGGCTTGGAGAGCTGTGTCACAGAATATTAGTGGTGCTGTAATAAGTGGAGTTGATGATGCTAAAGCTCGTTTACTTGCTTATGGTTCCGGAGCTGCTTTAGCAGGTCTTTCAGGAGGTTTACTTTCAACAGTTTATGGTATCTGGCCAAATGTAGGTTTTATTCCTCTCGTACTTAGCTTTGTTATAATAACGTTAGGTGGATTAGGATCTATAAAGGGTGCATTTATAGGTGCGTTAATAGTTGGTTTAGCTCATAGCTTAATATCATCTTATTTTTCCCCGTCATATGCTGATGTAGCTATGTATCTTATTCTTCTCTTCACACTTATAGTTAGACCTACCGGTTTATTTGGTGAGAAGGTTTAGGTGGTTTAATTGCCTCTTCTCCTGAGATGTGAAAAGATTGTGAAGCGTTTCGGAGGTCTTGAGGCCTTAAAGGGTGTTGATTTAGATATTGATGAAGGACTTATTGTAGGCTTAATAGGACCTAATGGATCAGGTAAAACTACATTAATAAACTGTATAGCTGGCTTTTATTCTCCTACATCTGGAAGAATATTTTTCGATGGCAGGGATATTACTGGCTTGAAAAACTATCAAATCTGTAAATTAGGTATTGCTAGAACGTTTCAAATACCACGCCCATTTCCTAGCCTTACAGTTCTTCAAAACGTTATGGTAGCTACAGTAGATAAATCCTATGCTATTGAATGCTTAAGAGTTACGGGTTTATTTGATAAGAGAGATGTTTTAGCTAGAGATCTTACAGCTCATCAAATGAGAATGCTTGAATTAGCTAGAGCTTTAGCTACTAATCCTAAGATTCTTATGCTGGATGAAGTTATGGCCGGTTTAAATCCTGTTGAAATAGAGAATACTATACAAGTTATTAAGGAGCTAAGAGGGAAGGGTTTAACGATTCTATGGGTTGAACATGTAATGAGAGCGATAATGAAGGCAGCTGACTACATCTATGTTCTACATGAAGGCCTAAAGATAGCTGAAGGTAAGCCTATTGAAGTTGCCAATGATGAAAAAGTTATTAAGGCATATTTAGGTGAAAAATACATTTTATAGGTGGTTTTCTATGCTTAATGTAAATGATATTGATGTTTACTATGGTGGTTTCAGAGCTCTATGTAGTCTCTCACTAACAGTTAGTAAGGGTGAGTTTGTGTCACTTATAGGCTCTAATGGAGCTGGTAAGACAACAACTCTAAATACTATAATTGGTCTACTTCATCCATTTAGGGGAGATATTATCTTTAAAGATGTTAAAATTAGTAAGCTTCCACCAGCTAAAATTGTAGATTTAGGTTTAGCTTTAGTGCCTGAGTCTAGAGCTATATTTCCATATATGACAGTTGAGGAATGTCTACTTGTAGGTGCTCAGATACGTAGAGCATGGAATAGGAGGAGGGATAGTTTAGAGTGGGTTTATCAATTATTTCCGAGATTAAAGGAGAGAAGAAGCCAGAAGGCAGGTACTCTTAGTGGTGGTGAGCAGCAAATGTTAAACATAGGTAGGGCATTAATGTCAAGACCTGAGCTTTTAATGCTTGATGAACCATCTATAGGGCTTGCACCTAAAATTGTAATCCAGATTTTTGATGTGTTAAGAAAAATAAATGAGGAGGGAGTTACAATTCTCCTAACTGAGCAGCATATTCATCATGCATTGAAGATGAGTAGTAGAGCATATGTAATTGAAACTGGAAGAATAGTTTTAACGGGAACTGGTGATGAATTGCTTAACAGTAAAAGTGTTAAGGAGAAATATTTGGGAATGTAGTATGCAATCCTCATTAATGGAGATAGTAAAAAATCGGAGAAATCAAGTTATACTAGTATTCTTCATAATGTTAACTCTATACCCACTTCTACTAGTTGACCGACCATACTTTATATGGGTTGCAATTATGTGTAACTTTTTCGCAGTACTTGTAATTAACTGGGATATACTGCTTGGATACGGTAACCTATTATCCTTTGCTCATACAGGTTTGCTTGCTGTTGGTGCTTATAGTTCAGTAATGCTTGTTAATTGGGCTCAACTTCCACCATTAATTGGTATGTTCTTCGGTTCAGCTAATGCGGCTGCTATGGGTTTTATTCTAGGATGGATTTGTCTAAGACTTAAAGGTATATATCTAGCTCTTGCAACATGGGGTTTCTCAGGAATTGTTCAGAGAATATTGATTGCTGAATATTATATAACAGGCGGACTTAAAGGCTTTCCAACATCTTTCCTTCTTCCAGTATCATCATTTACATCTCCAATCTACTATTACTATGTAAGCCTACTGATTCTAATTATATGTATATTATCAACTTTCAAGCTTATTAATTCAAGATATGGTCTTCTACTTACTGCTATGGGTAATGATGAGATAGCGCTTGCTTCACTTGGAGTAAATGTTACATGGTTAAAAATATCACTATTTACAATTAGTAGCTTCTGGATAGGATTAGCAGGAGCCTTCTACTCACATCTACTGGGCTATGTTAGCCCAGCAATTGCTGATTTTGCAACTATGATGGTTACAGTGATGGCTGCAACAATTGTGGGTGGATTAGGCACGTTTTTCGGCCCTATTATAGGTACCTTTATAATCTATCCATTAATAGAGGTTATTAGAGTTTTTGGAGGTGCAAATCAACAGTTAATACTTGTAATTGTAATTCTTATATTTCTAAAATTTCTTAGAAATGGATTATGGGGTCTCGTAAGAATACTAATTGCTAAACAATCTGTTTAAATATATTTAAGCCTACCATAACTTAAATCATTAACTACGTTTTATGTATAAAATTAACAAGATAAGATGTAGTAAAAATTATTTGGTTTTTAGCTTTAATATTAAGCTTTGGAGCTTTTCTGAGACTTCTTTTGGAAGGCTTATTGGACTGTATTCACTTAGTATTTTTAAGGCTTGTTCTCTTGCTCTTTGAGATGTATTTTTCATACCTGCTCGAATCCAAGTATCTGGACTACTTCTATCTGAGATCTTAGGGATATAGTGTTCTATTTTAGCAAATTTTAAGGTATGCTTCTTGGATAGGAAGCTTCCCTCATGACCTACCTCCTTAATTATATCTATAGCTAACGTATCATCATCAAGCTTAATACCGTTTAATACTCTTTTAACCATTCCTGCAACTTCATTATCTATAACTAACTGTTCAAAGCTTGCAATATTCTCTGATCCGACTAGCCCCATTCCGCATACTAAGTTTAGCCTAGCTATAGCTGGAAGAATTGCTGTTAGCATTTTCTCATATCCTGCCTGCGCATCACTGGTTTTTGAGTCACAAAGTATTCCTCCACCACCTGATGGGATTTGATAGTATCTTGCTAGCTGTGCTGTACAGATACGCATTAAAGCAAATTCAGGTCCTCCGAGTACAACACCTCCAGTTCTCATGTCTATTGATCTACTCCAGCTTCCATATATGAATGGAGATTGTGAATTAACCAGCTTAGAAATAACTAACCCAGCAAGAACTTCAGCATTGTTAAGAGCTACTGTTCCAGCTAGAGTTACTGGTGAGTTTGCTCCAGCTAATGGTCCGGATTCAACCCATACAGGTACCCCATATCTGGAAGCTACAATTAAGGCTTCAGTTAATCCATCCCCAAATATGAGTGGACTATTTAGACAGATTATAAAAGTCATAATTGGATTTCTTCTTAATTCCTCCCTACCTCCAGTTATTATTGACCCCATTTCTACAGCTATTTCAGCATTTCTCTTGTTAAGTGCCTGACATACGATATGTTTACGAGTGTTTTCAAAGGCTATAAGCCACTGATATAGTTCAGCTATTTCTAGCGGTACATCTATAGGTTGACCCATTACAAGCTGGAAATCTATATTTTCCAATGCATCAGCAACTCTTGTCAGCTTAGCTAAATCCTCTCTATTAAGTGAGCGGTACTGTCCTGTGTTAATATCAATTATTCTTGTAGCAAACCCAACAGTTCCAAAGTATACATTTCCCTCTTCTAAGACTAGTTTCAGCTTTAAATCCCTACTATACAGTGTAACTTTATGTGGGGTCTTCCTTATGCATTCTTCAACTATATATTGAGGTATCTTGACAATCTTATTTTTAAAATCAACTTCAGCTCCAGCATCTACACACAATTTTAATGCTTCTTCAGACGGTATTTGAACTCCAATTCTCTCTAAAATCTCTATAGAGGCTAAATGTAGTTTGTATAGTTGGCTATTTGTAAATATTTCATAAGGAGGACTCATCAAACTCGCCACTCTACTATTATAGGCTACCTAATAAATCTTATATAGAAACAATAATTACTTTAACGTAGATTTATTTCCACGAATGAATCTACAACATAGCAAGTACTACATCATCCCTCTATTAAATAATATGCTCTTTAATAAGATTTTGTAGCTGTTAGTGGCTTTGTTGATTTAAGCATGTTTCTCATTTCTATTTTGGTATTGTATCTTCCATGAATTCTTAGCTTTATCTTATTGTAATCCGCGTTTAGTTATACTATTGATTTCATAAGATGGATACATATTCATTATTAAATTTATTCTTCATACATGGTATGTAATTATTGAATAACTTAGTTCCATCCTTAATTGTATTATTATCTCCATTAATTCTAACCTTGAACTATATAATGTTTAAATTCGTATTTACATGGTGCTTTATAATAATGAACTTCATCACCTAATACAATTATATTAGAACATAGATAACTCTAATCCTTTAAGTTAATGATTAAGTATATTTACAACGTCATAATCATATGTATAAAATCCTTCCAATAATGGCTCAGCAACATAAACAATTTCCTTCATAGAATCTACAATAATAGCATCATTAATCATCAATCTTAACATCTCCTATCAAACTCAAATAACTTAAGATAAATCATAATGTAGATATATAACTCCTATAATAATAAAGCTTAGAATATCCGAAACCATCTTGGATAAAGAAATATATAAGCACCATAAAGCTAAAGTAAATCAAGTTATCTCCTACAAACCTAATAACTTTAGCCATAAGTTCACCGTAAATAAGGGAGAATCTTCCAAAATAAAGTTAAAGTTAACACCTGTATAGCATAAAAGTTAATATAGAATGGCATTGTTTAGCTCTTGGTGGCTATATGCCTAGTAGAATTAGTAAGTGTCTTGAGGTATTATCTAGAGATCAAATCTATAGGATTCATGTAGTAACACTTAAGATACTTGAAGAAATAGGGGTTAAGGTTAATCATGAAGAGGCTTTAAAAAAACTTGATGAAATTGGAGCTGAAGTAGATTATTCATCGATGACTGTAAGAATTCCTGAAGATTTACTAAAAGAGGCCTTAAGAAATCTTCCATCAAGATTTACATATTATGGTAGAGGGTTAAGCATAGCTGTTGAAGATGGTGTAGTTAACTATTTGGATGGTGGTGCACCATTGAAGATAATGGATTTAAATGGGGATATAAGAGGTTTAACTCTGAAGGATATTGAGGTTCTCGTAAGGCTTTACGATGCATTAGATTCTATAGATTTCATAGCTGGACCAGGCTTTCCAGTAGATGTGCCTGCAAGTATGCAGCTTCTAGAAACCTATTTTGTAAAGCTTAAAAATACAGTAAAACCTATTGCGCCAACCTCAATGCTTAGTGAAGAGGATGTAAACGTTATAGTTAAGATAGCTTCAATTCTTACTGGTGGAATTAATGAATTGAGGAAGAAGCCAATAGTTATTGCATGGGAGAATCCGTTAAGCCCATTAAGTCATATTAAGAGTCAACTTCATCAAGTTCTAGCATTTGCAAAGCTTGGTCTTCCAATACTTATTGCCTCTGCCCCCCAGTCCGGATCAACAGCTCCAATAACTCTAGCAGGATTTCTAGCACAGCAAAACGCAGAAATCCTAAGCAGTTTTGTTATTGCATATTCAGCATCTGAGAAGGGTAGGAGACCACCAGTTATTTATGGTACTGCACCAGCAATCTTTGATCAGAGATATGGAACCATGGTTTACAGCTGTCCTGAGGGTATGCTTCTTAATGCTGCATCTATTCAAATAGCTAGATTTTACGGATTTCCATCTAGAGGTACTGCTGGAGTAACTGAATCTAAGGATGTTGATATGCAGGCAGGATTTGAAGCAGGTATGTCTCTTCTTACTACTGCTCTTGCAGGCTGTAACCTAATAATGAATGCCGGGGGAGGAATGATGGGCCCTGGAGTAGATATAGTAAGCCTTGAAAAGGCAATTATAGATAGTGAAATAGTATCCTATGTAGATAGATTCCTGAAAGCTATAGATGTAAATGAGGAGGAGCTAGCGTTTGAAGCAATTAAAGAAACTGGACCTGAAGGGCATTACTTAAAAAGTAAACATACCTTGAAAAACCTCAGTAAGTATAGACCGCCTAAGATTGTAGATAGAAAACCAACAAGTAGATGGCTTAACGAAAAGAAAAGCTTAAGAGAGAAAGCAAGGGAAACTGTGAATAAAATACTAAAGGAGCATCAGCCTGAACCTCTAGATAAAGGCGTAGAGAACGAAATTAGGAAGCTAATAGAGGAAGAAAGGAGGAAAAGGCTACAATTACAGTAGAATGATTCCCAATAGAGGTTTAAGCTTTCATATACTTAAACATTTAACCATACTTAACCATCAACTACATGTGTTTTTCATATCTAAAGATCCATATAGATTATTCTATCAGCGTAATATTAATAACTTAAAGTAGATAGTTGTTCAGTAGTTAAAGTAAAGGTTTTATTAATTCCCAGAAGAGATGTTGAAGGATTTACCTCAATGAAGGAAGTAATGAATGCTGTTGAATTTGCTTTAAAGCTAAGGGTCTTGGAAGAGTTCAAACGCCTCCGAAACTCTATGTAACTTTTCCAGAAGATGATTTTAGAGCAATGCCCTACTACATATCTGATCTTGGATTTGGATGTGTAAAAATCGTTAATGTTCATCCTCGAAATCCTGAAAACATGGATTACCGACTGTTATGGAGATAATAATACTAATCGATCCTGAAACTGGTAAGCCTTTAGCAATAATGGATGGAACATAGATTACCAGTATACGTACAGATGCTGCTGGAGGAATTACTGCAAAATATCTTGCAAGAATAAATTCTAAAATAATTGGTATTATTGGTGCTGGATCCCAAGCAAGAACCCAGCTTCTAGCTTTAAATGAAGTATTCAGTATATAGGAGATTAGAGTTTGTGCAAAACACTAAAGGAGTGTGAAAAGTTTAGGGAAGGAATTACCTTAACCTAAGCATTTTAGTCAGGGAAGAGGTTAGAGATGTTGTGGTAGGTTGTGATATTCTTGTTACAACTACACTTGTAACTCAACCTATAGTTAAAAATGAATGGGTTAGTGATGGTATACGTATTAATGCGATAGGAGCATCGTTAAAAGAAGAGTTAGATCCATTAATTTTAAAATGGCAAAAATAGCTGTTGATGATTTTGAGCAAGCCTGCCATTCAGATGAGGTTAATGTCTCATCATCTAAAGGATTAATTACAAGAGCTAATATTTATGCTGAATTAGGAGAAATAATAGCTGGGAGGGAGAAAAATGGAAGAATTAGTAATGATGAAATAACTGTTTTCAACTCTACAGGCCTAGCAATTCAAGATCTAGTTACTGCAGTTTTAGTCTATGAGAAAGCTAGAAGACTTAATATTGACTTTGAGGTTGAACTGCTTTAAATCTAAATCTTAAGCCATTAATATTCTAAAATCATATAGTTAAACCTTCCAGTTTAATCTAGCTTTTTCTCTAAGAATGAATATTTGAATGAAACATATCGTTATGATTACTATGTATACTGGTAGATATAGAAGACTGTAAGCAATAAACTCATAAACCTTAAACTTGAATTTAAGTTTTCTTGATAGGATGAAGTATAGTAGTGACGTTGATAATAGGTTTAGAAGTAAAATTGAGGATTCATTTATAAACTTGATATTGGGGATCATTAATAGTATTGTTGGAGGTATACTACTGTATTTGGTTATGAAGAGTAATATAATTGCTATAAGTAGTTCATGTACTAGTTGATTTGGTACTAGTAGTCCTAGAAGAGCTATGAAAGTAGGAAGGATTAAGATTATTAATGGAAAAAGTAATTTAGGATATTTAAGATATGTCTTAGCTAAATCAATACACCACTCCTTAAACCACAGTAACCATCCAATAGCCCATCTTTTCCTTTGTCTAATCCAGAGTTTCCAGTTTAAGTAGACATGATTATATACTTTAACTTTCTCAGCATACTTGAACCTGTAGCCTTTCAGAAATGCTCTTATAGCTATATCAAGATCCTCACTTATAACTCTTCTAAAGCCATTTAGAGAGTTGAAAACATTTCTTCTAATTGCGAATGCAGCACCATTAATAGCTGGAGTTTTTCCAGTAAACTTTGAAGATAGCCATGAATAGATATTCATTACAATATATTCATAATACATCATTCTTGAGAGGAATGAACTTCTAACAATTTCCTTTCTTAAATCCAGTATATCGGCATCCTCCATCTCATTAATTATCATTCTAAGAAAGTAAGGATCTTCAGGTATTTCTACATCTCCATCGAGGAAGAGAAGTATTTCCCCTCTAGATCTTCTAACAGCTTCATTTAAAGCATTAACCTTACCAATTCTCTTCATATTTATAATGAAGTAAACCCTATCTTCAAACTCCTTAATAATATGTAGAGAGTTTTCCGAAGGCTTATCTATAACTACAAATATCTCCTTATCAACATCCTGATTAACTAACCTCTTTAATACCTTATCTAGTATTCTTGAACCCCTATATATAGGAATGAATATGCTTACAAGCATATTCTACACCATAACATTAAACTATACTGTTTGTAATGCATTTATATCTTAAGGTATAGATTTAATTAAATCTATACCCTAACATAAGATGTAAATCTAAAAGCTACAAATCTCCTTCATGGTGGATAAATATCATTTCAAGAAGTTTCAGAGGTTATCAAGATAATATCTAAAAATAAATCTTATGTATTTAACAATTCTTCACATAAGAACCAAATAGTATAGCTAACTTTTAATTTTTACTTTACATTTAGCAAGTACAAAAATGTGTAGTAAAAATTGAGTGGTAAAAACAGACTTCATCCTCAAATATGGCTATGGATGAAATTATTTTATTGTTATTATCAGAGATGTAAAATATTGCGGGTTGAAATTTAAGTTTGATGAGGACTAGAATATAATAGGCTTAACATATAGTTATAATTGCAACATAAAAACTGACTTAAAGTAATTTTTAAAACGAAAAATTAAATAAAGGCATTAATCATCTCATGGTAGGTGATGCAATGAAGACTTTATGCCCAATATGTGATGGTGAAATAAGAGTGCCTATAGATGCTATAGTAGGTGAAATTATTACATGTCCGGATTGCGGTTCATCATATGAAATAAAATCAATAAACAATAGTGAAGTTTCAATTAAGCCTGCAGAAGTTGAAGAGGAAGACTGGGGAGAATAGTTTAAAGAATTCAACATTTATAGACTTGATAAGAGTCCATCCTATACAACTATAACCCATTCTGAAGTTTTGTGGTTGTTAAGGATTTAAATCTTTCTATACCTTATTTATAATTTAGATCTCCTCATCCCTCTATTTAGAAGCTTATTGGTCCTCTTAGAGTATTTCTTGTCTGAAAGATGGTTCAGGCATATATGCAAGTATTTAGCCGTTTAATAGTTGATTTTATAGGATGTTAATTCTACTGCCCTAAGATGTCTTAGCGAATTTGATTAGTATAAATAGGTAAATTTTAAGCTTGAATCTAAAATAATAGATGTTAAGTAAAGCTTCAAATGGTTTATTACTCCTAACAACAATAGTGATAAGCTTAAATCTCCCCATATTAGCGGTAGCTCTGTGAACTTTAGATATGAGAAGTATATGCAATGAATAGCCTAAATTTACAAAGCCTTAATAGTATCAAAAATATATATGATTGGATTGTAGGAGTAAAGAGATATTTTAGTAAATGTTTAGGTTTAAGTATTGTTCAAGGCTTATTAGCAGGATTTATCAGCATCATAATGTTTATGGTGATAATATTACCGTATCTCAGCGATATCATTACATTTTATGCTTCACTAATTTATATGATATATGTTTGTCTAATCGCTATTATCGGCTTGCTAATTCAAGTTTTATTCTATACTTGTTTCGCATCAATCATTATTGATGGTAGAGACGTATCATCATCCATAACTGTAGGGTTTAATGTTTTGGTTCTGTCCGGATAAAAGTTGGGCTGGGTAATTAATATATAGAGGTTCCAGCCCAGTTAATAGGTTGGACTGGGAGCTTAAATATCTTTAAAGGAATAAAAAGCCAATTGAGCTGAAGGCTTTTGATTGGCTTATATTGAGCTCTTGTAGAAAGCTTCTAGGCTTCTTGAGCTTTGGTGGGATTTGCCAGTAATCTAAACGAGTGGTGCTGGGGTTTAGAGCTATTTTGGAAGCTAAGGAGTGGGGAAATTAAAGAAGCATTTAACCATAGCTATAAATGAGGCTTGCATTAAGCTTAAGGGTGGGGGTTTGGGTTTATGCTTCCATAGACGTGGATACTAGGAGCTTGTAGAGATAAGGGCTTATCCTGCTAGGAGTTCTTTAGTAACTAGAATTTTCCTTCAAGAAGTGCTTAATAAATGTCTAAACAAGCCAAGGATAATAAGGGATAGGGAGTGTTGGCTTAAGGAAGGGGTTGAGCAGCTAGGATTGGAACAAGAGAATCAAACAAATGGAGGGAAGCTTCGTGGAAGGATCTTCGCTTACTTGAAGCATAGAACAGGCATATTCTCCCACAACATCAACTTAAAATACTCTTAGAAAGCTGAGAGAGAAAAGCCTAGCTTTAAATCATCTAAGAGCTTCTAAGAGCTTAAGTTCTACTATGACTTTCTGAGCCGAGGAAACAAAGAGCAAGAGATGGGCTAAATAACCAACAGCTCAATGAATACAGTAAGAGAAGAGCAAAAACTAGAAAAGATTAATTATTTCAATCCATACCCTTATCCGATAGCAACAACCAAATAAATTAAAAAGGGAGTGAAGTCCTCCTGATCTTAAGATTTTAAAGTCAAGCCGTTTCAGTATATAGTGAATGATATACCTAAGGTTTTGCAATGAGTTCGATATCAGCCAAACAAGAATACCTTAACTTTAAGCTCATCAACCTCCTAAATACTTAACTATCCAATCTATTAACTGGCTGGAATATTCATAACATTAAATTACTAGCCCACTTCTTATCCGACAGAACCTATATGTTTATCGAAAAGTATAAAGCCAAGTATATCTCTTTAACTACGAGGTTATATAGTAATGTCATTTTCTAGTGGAGAAGTTGAGGGTTTAAGAAGTGTAGTTGGGGATATGGTTTCTATGTTTAGAGCTATCTGGGAGGAGGTAGATCAGCAGTTTTCAGAGCTTAATAGGGAGGAGAGATATAAGGTATTCTCCACTATAGCTCCAATTCTAGTTGATATGCTATATGCTATAACGGAAGATGTAGCTGAAACTACAGTAAAAATCAAGAAGAAAAAGAAAGAATAAATAAATCCTTACAGTAAATTAGCTAATACTAAATATCACGTAGAGTATACTTCATCAATATTTTTATGTATTTAGTTTTTCACTAATGGTATTACCATTGTGTAATTCACAGATTTTAATTTCTTCCTCTACGTATTAGAAGTTAATTTAGGTTTTGGGTAATGGAGCTTTTATCTAAATAAGTTTAAATATGTAGTTACATATTCATCCGCCTTATATCCACTTTAAAAATCTATACTTATTCAATGCTGATTACCATGTTATTGACTAAATGAAACAAATATTTAATGAGTTTATTACATCTCTTTAAATCTATGTTATAGCTGTTTTCTAATCTTGTTTAGTATATATGTTGCAACTGATGAATCCTGTATTGCTAATCCTACACTTTTAAATAGTGTAATTTCGCTTTCTGATTTTCTGCCTGGTTTCCTATTGAGAATCAGTTCACTAAGCTCAGCATATATATGTTCTCTACTTATCAATCCTTCCTGAATTGGAATTATTATATCTCCAGCTTCTTTTAGAGCTGCTTCTCTTAAATCTACTACTACCTTTGCATTTAGAATTGTTTTACTATCTATTTCCCTCATATCTGGCCTAAAGGCACCTATAGCGTTTATATGGGTTCCAGGTTTAATCCATTCATAATTTATAACAGGAGTACTTGATGTCGTTGCAGTTACTATTATATCTGCCTCCTCCACCGCTTCTTTAGCGTTTTCTGTAGATGTAATTTCAAGCTGAAATCTTTCCTTCATCTCTCTTACAAACTCCTCCTTTCTCCTCTCGTCTATATCGTAGGCTTTAACCTCTTTAATATTTCTAACTGTAATTACAGCCCATAGCTGTGTTCTTGCTTGTACTCCACATCCTATAATAGCTAATGTTTTAGCATTTTCTCTTGCAAGATATTTAGTTGCAACTCCGCTTACTGCTCCTGTCCTCATAGCCGTTAAATAGTTTGCCTCAATAACAGCCTCAACAATTCCTGTTTTAGGATTATTTACAATTACATGTGCATTAATAACAGGTAGTTTAAACTTAACATTATCTGGATAGAATGTAACTATTTTCGTTGCTAAAGCGTTTAAGCCCTTTATATATGATGGCATAATTAAAATTACTCCATTAAATTCCTCGATAGGAATCATGGTTCTCAAAGGCATTATAGCATTACCTAACCCTAAACTCTTAAAGGCCTCCTCAACAACCTCTATACATTCCCTCATGCTTAAAATTCTTTCAACATCCCTATCGTTTAGCAAAATCAATAATTAACACCATAAACTAAACTACTGAGATAATATAAGCTTTTCCTAGCAAGTTCGATACTATTAAGTTAGCATATAGTAACTTGTAGAGATTAAACTTAACTTAACAGTATCTCATGTAATAATCGAAATCTTTAATTAGTATAGTCATATAATTATGAATGGTGTATATGTAGTGGAGATTGAGGAGTTAAAAGCTAGTATACTAAAGCTACTAAAAGAGGATGAGGAGTTCAGGTATGCAGTGGCAGGTCTAGTAGGGTTAGAGGAAATACTTAAGAGGCTTGATAAACATGAAGTAGAACTTGTAAAGCTTAGAAAAGATCTTGTAAAGCTTAGAAAAGATCTTGTAAAGCTTAGGGAGGATATGTTAAGGGGTTTTGAACTTATTGATAAACGTATCTCCGCTCTAGGAGCTAGATGGGGAATTATGATTGAGGAAGCATTTAGAGAGGGTTTAAGAGGCTTAGTGGAGAGAGAGTTTGGATTTAGAGTTGAAAGATGGAGAGGCTATGATGATTCAGGTAGAGTATACGGATATCCAAGCGATATTGAGGTTGATATTGCTATAAAGGATGAAAGAATAATATTGATTGAAATATCATCACATATAAGGTCATCAGATATAATCCAGTTTAAGAGGAAGGCTGAAATATATTATGAAAAGACAGGTAGAAAACCAGATAGGCTATTAATAATAACACCATATATAGAGGAGAAAGCATTAGAAGCCTCTAAAAAACTAGGAATAGAGGTATACACAAGGCTATAATACTTCTATAAATTACCATCCATTGAAAAACCATATACTGTAGGCTAAAAGTAAGTATATTCGTAAATACATGAATCATTACTAAAGTAAATAGATTAGAAATCAATACAACTCTAAGAATGAAGTATCAATGCCTAGATCATAACTTCATAGAGAATATTTAGAGACAATATAAATCCATACATAAAAAACATTCAACACGTATAAATCAAGAAGATAATTCAATAAGTAATAATGGAAACCTAAAATAACCCACGAATACTAACCGCGAAATCTTAGTAAAGAGTATTAGTAGTTTAATAAGCTAAGCATATAGGTTAAGCTGTTATATCTAAGTATTAGATAGTAATTTTTAAATATACTTACGTTTCACTAAATGAGGTACCTGATGTTAATGGTGAAATTGATGAATGAAGAGGTAGTTCTTGTTGATGAGGATGATAATGAGATAGGAGTTGAAGAGAAGATAAAAGCCCATAAAGAAGGAAAACTGCATAGGGCATTCTCTATTTTCATATTTAATTCAAGAGGGGAAATGCTACTTCAAAAAAGAGCGAGAAATAAATATCACTCCGGAGGGTTATGGTCGAATGCCTGCTGTAGTCACCCTAAGCCTGGAGAATCATTAGAGCAAGCTGTTCATAGAAGGTTAAAGGAGGAAATGGGTTTTGACTGTGATTTAAAGAGAGTTTTCTACTTCATATATAAAGCAGATCTTAACAATGAGTTTACTGAGTATGAGCTTGACCATGTTTTCATTGGGAAATATGATGGTGAAATCAATCCAAATCGTAATGAGGTTGAAGATTGGAAATGGATAAGTATAAATGATTTAAAAGAGGATATAAAGCAAAACCCTAATAAATATACAGTTTGGTTTAAAATAGTTCTGGATAAAGTTATTAGTTTAATACCTAAGTAGATTAAGTAAGTATTTTATCAGTAGACTCATTCTTAAACATATGAAACAATTAAATATTTGAAGTAATTCTCTTAAAGCTGAACTTCATGAAGAAGTACTGTTATAATAATGAATAAATTTAATTTGTTATTTAAGTTACTTATCATTTTGTTGTATTGTGAACTTAATCATTAAATATATGCTTTAAAATCTAAAGATCATAAAGTCATTTTGTAGAAAGATTTAAATCTTCTTAAATTTTAGGCTGATATGGTTAAATATGATGTTTTAATTATTGGTGCTGGTATTGTTGGGCTTTCTACAGCTTACCATTTAAAGATGTTAGACCCTAAACTTAATGTTATTGTAGTTGAGAAGAAGTCTTCCCCGGGTCAAGGTGAAACCGGGAAGGCTCCTGGTGGATTTAGACTTGATGTTTGGACTTCTAAAACAAATCTCTCTCTTGGTAGAAGTTCAATAATGTTTTATAGACATATTCAGGAAGATCTTAAAATTGATCTTGGAATGAAGTGGGTTGGCTATCTCTTCATGATGGATAATGGGCTTTACGAGACTGCTAAACCAGCTCTTAATAAAATGGATTCTATGGGCGTTAAATACCGAATATACTCAAAAGAGGATTTAGCTAGGAATCTTAATGTAAATGTTAATGTATTGGATGAAGAGGCTAAATCTATGAATCTTAGAAATATTGATGTTGGCTTAATGTTCCCAAATGCTGGGTATTGGCGTCAGGAGAACATGGTTAAATTTTATGAGATGGAATTTATAAGAATGAATGGTAAAATACTCTATAATACTTTTACTAGTAGAATAATTACTGGTCCAAGAATAGAGTTTAACATACCTAATGAACCACACATCTGGCAGGAAGTTATAGCTAAGGGGGCTTTAACAGATAAGGGATTTATTGAGGCTAATGAAATTGTTGTAGCTGCAAGTGCATGGGCACCCCAAATCCTTGATTCAATAGGTATTGATTGTCATTTTAAACCTAAGAAGAGGCAAGTATTCATAGTTAAAGCAAACACTGAACCGTTAAAACAGGTAATGTTTGCTAAGGGCTTTAATAAGCTTAATGCAGCTCCATTCTTATTCATATATGTGAGAGGAGAATCATGGCTATGGATGAAGCCAGATATTGGCGAGTTAGCGTATTGGATAGGTTGCTCAGATCATTTAGGTAGAGCTTATGGAGTAGTGGAGGATGATCCACCAGCAGAGGAAAACTTCTATAAATATGGAATCTACCAAGTACTAGTAAAGTATTTTCCACAGTTTATAAATGTCTATCCGTCAAATTCACATGCAGGATATTATGATATCTCAATTGATGGATTACCGATAGTTCATAAGGAAAGCAATATAACTGTTGTTGGTGGTACGAGTGGTAATGGATTATCGAAAGCCGATGCATTAGGAAGAATAACAGCAGCAACATGCTTAAATAGAGAGTATGCTGAACTATATGGTGGTGAAAAGTTTAAAGTAAGCGACTTAAGCATAGTAAATAGAAATATCGATAAAGAAATATTCATAATCTAACTATTTACTTAATTTCTATACTTGAATTTTAAATAAATCAATGTTTTAAACATTTTTATTTAAACTATTTCCTATTTATGATTTCATTTTTGGAAAAAGTTTAAATATTTGATTTTTAACTTTAATTGCTGTGATTATATGAGTGAAGATCTATACGCTAAACTACGTGATGCTGTTGTATCCTATGATGTTGATGCTGTTGTTAAGTATGCTAATGAAGTTATTGCTAAAGGTTTAGATCCTCTAGAAGCTATTGAGAAGGGTTTAGCTGTAGGAGCTAGGATTATTGGTGATAAATTTGATAGGTTAGAAATTTATCTAGCTGAGCTTATTATGGCTGCTGATGCTATTAAGGCTGGATTAGATATTTTACTACCTGCTATTCCCAAAGGAGTAGTTTCTAGAAGAGGCGTTGTTGTTATAGGAACTGCTCAGGGGGATATACATGAGATAGGTAAGAATATTGTTGCTGCTCTTCTTAAAGCTTATGGATTTGATGTTTATGATTTAGGAGTAGATGTTCCTCCATTAAGATTTATTGAAAAAGCTGAGGAGGTTAAGGCAGATATTATTGCTATCTCTGCACTCATGACTTCAACCATTATTGGGCAGAGAGATGTTATTGAATACTTAAAGGCTCTTGGAAAAAGGGATAAATATATTGTTATGGTTGGTGGGGGACCTGTAACAAGAGAATGGGCTGAGGAGATTGGAGCTGATGGATGGGCTGAAACAGCTTCTGAAGCTGTACAGGTAGCATTAACACTTAAGGAGAGACGGTGAACTTCATGGTTTCACTTCTAGATGTTATTGAGAGAGCTACAGTAGGGAAAATATGTTCTGAGAAGGATTTCGACTTAAAGATATTCACATTAAAGCTTAAAGATGTTATTAGGAAGTATGGTGTAAGCTATGATCCGGATATACCTGTACCTAGTGATCCAGGTCTTGCTGATAGTGTTTTTAAAGCTGCCTTCGAGTTTTTCTGTGAGGTAGGTGCATACTGTATTGATACTCAGCGAATAATATTCTTTGATGAGAGTGAGGTTAAAGAGAAGATAAGAATATCTCCATCACAAGTAATACTTGGAGAGGGAGTAGATCGTAAAGCTTTAACTTCAAGAAAGCCTGAAGATCCTAATCCACCATGGTGTTTCCTCGGTGCAGCTGGTGTAGCAGTATCGTCTGATGATGTATTTCTAAAGCTTGTTGAGGGATATGGTAGAATACCATATATAAACTCTTTAACAACTCCTGCTTTAACCAGAGTTAATGGAATGAGGATAAGACCGGGCTCCCCTTTAGAAGTTCTTGGATCTATGAGGACAGTAGTTCTTGCAAGAGAAGCATTAAGAAGAGCTGGGAGACCGGGCTTACCAATAATGAATTCTATAGCAACAGCTTCAACAGCTGTTTCACTTATTTCAGCTCTCCATCCAGACTTCGGATTAAGAAAATCCGATGGTGTTATGATAGGTGCAATTGCAGAGCTTAAAACAAACTTTGATCTTTTAAATAGGGCTTGTGTAGCAAATACTCTAGGTATGGTTTTAGGTGTTGACTGTGGACCATTACTTGGTGGTTACTGTGGTGGTGCTGAAGGAACAGCCATCGTTACTGCTGCCTATCACATTATGACCTCCCTAGTATACAATGCATTATGGTATGTAATGTTTCCAATCCATATTAAGTATTCTTCAAGCAGTAATCCTGAACTCATATGGGCCAGATCTGTTTCAGCGCAGGCAATAAGTAGGAATACTCATTTTCCATCACTATACATAAGCTATACAGCTTCTGGGCCATGTACAGATACATGCCTATACGAAATTGCTGCTCAAATATCCTCAGTTGTTGCATCAGGAGCTTCAATTGAAGCTGCAGGGATAGCTAAGGGTAAGTATGAGGATAGAATGACGCCTATGGAGCCTAAATTTGCTGCTGAAGTAGCTTACGCTACTGCTGGAATGAGGCTTAGAGATGTTAACGATATAGTAAAGAAAATAATACCGAAATACATTGATAAAATAGCTAACCCACCACTAGGATTAAGATTTCAGGAATGCTACGATATAGAAACGATTAAACCATCAAGTAAATACCTTGAAATCTATAGTAAAGTTAAGAGGGAAATTGAAGATTTAGGAATTAAATTTAACCAATCACCTTAATAAGTATAAGCTACTAAATGAAACCTTTTAAGAATTAAACATTATCTAGCATTCATGACCGCTGAGAAAGTAAAAATCGATGAAATAGACTACGCGATACTAAATATTCTCCAAGAAGATTGCAGAACACCACTTGAAGAAATAGCTAGAAAAATAAAAATTCCCAAATCCACAGTCCACTATAGGATAAAAAAGCTTGAAGAGAGAAAAATTATTGAGGGCTACTATGCAAAAATAGATGCAGCTAAGCTTGGTAAAGAGTATATTGCAGTAATTCTTGTTAGAGCTAAATATGGACCTGGATATCATGAGAAGGTAGGTAGGAAAATTGCTGAAATACCCGGGGTATGGGCTGTATACTTTGTACTCGGAGAAATCGACTTTGTAGTAATGGTTCGAGCAAATGATCGGGAGGACTACATGAGAATATTAAATACATTAATGAATATGAAGGAGATTGAGAGGACCTCGACTCAAGTTGTTGTAAAAATGATTAAGGAAGATCCAAGAGTAGAGCTGCCCCCAATTACTTAATCAGAACCAAATACTACTAGGAATTTAGCTGGCGATAAATCCACTTTACACATTGAATCCATGACACTAGCCAGCAGATCCATCAACCTAAAAGGTAAGTACAATATGTTAAACCATCTCATCCCAGCAGCTCTGTAAATTGAACTTACTTATATCTCCATTACTTATATTACTCGTATAGTTAAGACTACTAAGGAGAGAATCTGTCAAATCCGGTTAGTACTCATATATTTCCGTTCATATTTGTCTAGAGGTATTTCAAACAATTTTTATTACAAATCAATTATATAAACTGTTATCTGACTAAGTACAGAATCAATGCCAAATAAAGAGAGTTAGCAAGATCTAGATAGCTATATGGAAGGGTTTGAAGCTTAGGAGAGCTTGATATGATGTCTAATAGAAGGACTGGAAAGCTTAAACCTTAATGATGGTTTTAATTGGAGGAACTAAATAATTCCAGGCCCTCCTTCAGTATTTCTTGAAACTTCTCTGCAGCCTCACTTATTTTAGGTGGAGTATAGTTTACCACCTCTACATAAGAGCAATTTACTATCTTATTTCGTCCTATAAATATGGAATCCTCCGGGGGACCTAATACATAGTTATATGTGGAATCATATAATTCAGCTACAATATTAGCGATTCTCTCTAAGAATTTAATTTCTCTATCTGATACTTTACCCTCAACGAGTTTACTTTTAATTTTATCTATTACATCCAGCATATAGTGGAAACAATCAGATATGCTCCACCATAGCTTCATATCCTTTCCAGTCCAGTAGCTAATAGAGCTGTATAAGTATCTAAGATTTTCAACATTCTTCTTTAAAGTACCCAACTTATATGTAGCATCAACATCATTACCATTCCTAATATCGATTAGAAGTCCATGAATCCTTCCCTTCACCTCTAAAGTTTCCGTACAAAGAGGTTCAATAATATCATGCCTAAACTTCGCAGCCATATCCCGATAAATAATAGCCAGCTGAAAGGTAAGAATAATATTAATTAAAATTGAAAAAACAAGAATAATTTTAAGAATTCTAGAATGAATCATAACACTCACTAAGGTATTATTGTTATGCTAAATGCTTTTTCCTGAAAATCTATCCAGTGAGATATTAAGTATCCTCCCTCATATTGATGTATGATAACGCTTCCCCAAACTCTGAAAGTATATGTTGTTAATGTAGTTCCCATATGTTTAAACTTAAAACGTACACCAACATCTCTAGGTCTATTATTATTTAGAGAACCAGAATTTCATTCCATGCTAGATAGTCTGGATAACTTTTCCTAGGACCATATTTATTCCAATCTAGTCTCTATGTTGCTCTGAAGGTTTCAGCTATTACTTGAGCCCATGAAATAGTAATAAACTGCCATCCACCAAGCCATAGCAATATAGTAATGCTATAGGAGTTTCCAGATCCACTTGGAGAAGGATCATATGGATCAAGATATTCATGGCTTGTTCGTATATGTATTTGGAATGGATTATATTGCCATATCATAGGTTCCCCTTCAGGATAAGGCCATTGCTCAGTTGTTAAGAAATCAATTCTGATAAACTTCTCTTGTTCTTTCTTTAATTCATTATAGTTCTCTATTATTTGATTATTCTCCATTTTTATCTGTCCAAGTATATCCATGTATATTTTCCAAGGTATGCTTCCTTCTTTACCTTGAATATAGCCAAACCTTCCATATTTATAATCCCCATTGTTTTGCATTACTATTCCCTGTTGTAGCCCTTGATTAATTGAATATGGTTCCTGTTGCTTCAATATCTGTGAGTTTTCATTTTCTCTATTATTCCTGATTCTATTAGTTTTCTTGATGCTTCTCTATGTATTTTTATTG
Source organism: Methanomethylicia archaeon (assembly GCA_038845975.1). Classification (GTDB taxonomy): domain Archaea; phylum Thermoproteota; class Methanomethylicia; order CALHIW01; family CALHIW01; genus CALHIW01. The sequence continues at coordinate 29,192 of JAWBQF010000002.1, read as the reverse complement.
CTTTCTCCTTATTTTTTAATGCTATGAATGATGATACACCCTTATTAATCCCGATACTCCATCACTATATATTGATATGATTATTTTATTATCTTTTGACTCCATTATTTTATTATCTTTATGAATTCCAGCTTCAATACATTTTGATTCATATGTTTCACCTAGATTCTCAAAACAATCCTAACATAGACTTCATCCCCACCTACTAAATAAACCTTAACATCATCAACTACACTAGGACCAATAAAGGCAACACAATAAAAAACATTTTCCTCAGCCATAATAACTGGTACAGCAATATTTAGCGAAAGCATTAAAAGAATAGCCACAGCTAAAACCCTAACCATAACATCACCAAACAAACATAGCAGAACCAATATATATTACTGCTAGAAATATTCCTAAGAGAATCATTGATGCTGTTGCTTGATGACTTATAACAGCCTCCAAGCTTATGCTAACTTATTTAATCTTAACCCTAATAATTTATAAGCTTCCTATGTGAATATTGAAGTTGTTAGGCTCATTAAAGGCTAATTCCATCTTATTTTATCCATTGCTACTGTGGTAATGGTTGTAAGCAAGCAGTAGCTGCTAGATTATATGTATATTCCGTCTTCTATGATCTTCACTAAATACCTTGGTTCCTAATATTTATCTCCTCTATCCTTAAAGAACATTCATATGTAATAATAGGAGAATCACATATCCTCTAATTTTCCATCTTTATGTTTCATAGATCTTGTAGATGAAATACTTAAGGATGGAAATAATAAATCTAAATAGCTAATCTGATTTTAATGTAAGTAGCATTACCTATACAAAGAACCTACATTAAATAGGGCTAAAATCCATTTTGAATCAAGCTTGCAAGTTTAGTAATTTAGTGGAGAAAGTAATACAGTATGTTTAGGATGGAAGTAAACTAATTAGTTATCTTGGATAATATCTAAAAATTAATTGAAATATATATTTATTTGTACAATTTTTCAATTAAATCACTAATAAAAGTTTAAATATTTGTTTGTTAGAGTAGTTTGGTGAGTTTATGTGTATGGTTAGTAGCTCTAATATTATTGAGCTTGCAAATAAGTATCTTATTACTAAGATTGTTCCAAGAATGGAACCTATTGTTGTCGACGAGGGTTATGGAGCTGTTTTAAGAGATATTGATGGTAGAAAATATGTAGATTGCTTTTCAGGTATTAGTGTAGTTAATACTGGTCACTGTAACCCTGAAGTTGTAAATGCTGCAGTTAATCAAGCTAAAAGGCTTATTCATGTATGCTCCTATGTATACTATGTTACTCCCGTTATTAAGCTTGCTGAAAAGCTTGCTTCCATAGCTCCTAAACCACTTCAAAAATCATTCTTCGGTAATAGTGGTGCTGAAGCTGTTGAATGTTGTTTAAAGCTTGCTAGGAAGTTTACGAAGAAATATGAGTTTATTGCCTTAATGTGCTCGTTTCACGGTAGAACTATTGGTACTCTAAGTATTACAGGGCAGTCTGGTAGGAGGAAGTGGGATATGGGTCCATATCTTAGCGGAGTATTCTTCACTCCACCACCATACTGCTATAGATGCTTCCTAAAGCTAAACTATCCTGAATGTAGCTTACAGTGTGGGAGAATTATTGAGGATGTTATTGAGTATTCATCAAGTAAGGGTGTTGCTGCATTTATTGCTGAACCTGTACTTGGTGAGGGAGGTATTATTCCGTGTCCACCAGAATATTTTAAAATCGTTAAGGAAATTCTTGATAAATACAATATATTACTTATTATAGATGAGGTTCAAACAGGCTTCTGTAGAACTGGTAAAATGTTTGCTATTGAGTATTACGGTGTCTCCCCAGATATAATGACGCTAGCTAAGGGTATTGCTGACGGATTCCCTATAAGTGCATGTATTGCCAGAGCTGATATAGCCGACTCATTTGAGCCTGGTGATCACCTATCAACGTTTGGAGGGAACCCAGTTTCAGCAGCTGCAGCTTTAGCAAATATAGATTACATGTTAAGAGAAAATCTAGCTGAGAAATCAGCTGAGAAGGGTGCTTATGTATTAAAGAGATTGAGGGAGATGATGGATAGACATAAGCTAATAGGTGATGTTAGAGGTTTAGGTTTAATGATTGGTGTTGAGCTTGTAAGGGATAGAGTTAGTAAGAAACCCGCTATTGAGGAAACTAGACTAGTTAGGGATTTAGCTAGAGAGAAAGGTGTACTGTTTGGATCTGGGGGCGTGAAGAGCTGTGTGATTAGAATTCAGCCTCCACTAGTAATTACATATGAGGAGCTGGATAAAGCATTAAATATTCTTGAAGACTGTATAGCTGAGGCTGAGAGGAGGATGTAAATGACTATTCTACCTGAAGTTCAAAGCTACTATGGTAGGTTAAAGCTCTACATTAATGGTAGCTGGATTGATTCAAAATCCAGCTATACTCAGCTAGTTATGAATCCAGCTAAGGATGAAGTTATTGCTGAAGCCCCGTTTGCAACTATGGATGAAGTTAATGAAGCTATTAAAGCAGCTGCTGAAGCCTTCGAGAAATGGAGGGAAACTCCAATAACTACAAGAGTTCAATACATTTATAGACTTAAACAGAGAATGGAGGAGCATTTTGAGGAGATTTCAAGAATTACAACTCAGAATCATGGTAAAATAATAGATGAAGCAAGAGGAGAATCTAGAAGACTTATTGAAAACATTGAAACTGCATGTGCTATAGCCTATACATTAGCTAAGGGTGAACATATTGATCAGGTAGCTTCAGGAATTGATGAAACACTTGTTAGGGAGCCATTAGGTGTTTTTACAGTTATTGGGCCATTCAATTTTCCAGCTCTCGCTCCATTCTGGTTTATACCTCAAGCACTAGTACTTGGATGTACCCTAGTTGTTAAGCCTAGCGAGATAACTCCACTACCTATGATGTGGTGTTTTAAGGTTCTAGATGAGTTGGAATTACCTCCAGGTATAGTAAACCTTGTTTATGGAAGTAGGGAGGTTAGTGAAGCATTAATAAAGCATCCAGATGTTCAAGGAGTTGCATTTGTAGGTTCAACACCAACTGGGAAATATGTTTATAAGCTTGCTGGCGAGTACGGTAAGAGAGCTATTATTCAGGCAGGTGCTAAAAACTATATAGTTGTTATGCCTGATGCAGACTTGAATAAAGCTATTCCAGCTTTACTTACATCATTCTTCGGTAATACAGGTCAACGCTGTCTTTCAGGTTCAAATCTAGTTGCTATAGGTGGGGTTTACGAGTCTTTAAAAAGAAAATTTGTTGAAGCAGCTTCAAAACTAAAGCTAGGCTATGGATTAGATGAATCTGTAGAGATGGGACCAATAGTCTCTATAAATGCTAAAAACCGGGTAATTAACTATATTGAGAAGGGAGTTAGTGAAGGTGCTAAACTCATACTTGATGGTAGAAATGCATATGTACCAGAGTATCCTAAAGGATACTTTATAGGTCCAACAGTATTTGATGATGTAACTCCAGATATGATTATTGCAAGAGATGAAATATTTGGACCTGTAGCAAACATTATTAGAGCAGATAATCTTGATGAAGCTATAGAAATGATTAATACGAAGACAAGCTATGGAAATGCTGCATGCATATTTACTTCAAGCGGTAGGGAGGCTCGTGAATTTAGACGTAGAGTTAAATGTGGCAACATAGGTATAAATGTAGGTATTGCTGCACCTATGGCCTTCTTTCCATTTGGAGGCTGGAGAGAATCCTTCTTCGGCGTTCTCCATGGTCAAATTGACTGTGTAGATTTCTTTACAGATAAGAAGATAGTAATAGCGAGATGGTAGAATGTGGAAGAGAAATATACGTTTAGCTCCCTTATAAGCTGTATTCTCAATCTTGAAAACCAAGTAGCTCTATTCTATAGAGAAATATCACAGAAAGTAGAAAATAAAGAATTAAGTTTCTTCCTACTTTCACTTAGTGAGAGCTATTTAAGAAATATTGAGCTGATTAATAAGAGGAGGAGGGAAACTATTGTGGAAATGGTTCTTGAGCCAATTTCAGGATTAAATCTAAGCAGTTACATAGCTAAAATTAATAGTATAATTAATAGTGGGGAAATAGACAATCTCGATAAAGCTATACAGTTAAACAAGGTATTAGAGGAACTATATGTTAAAGCATCATTTAAAATAGCATCCATATCTCCTGATACTAGTGAATTACTTAGTAGGCTATCACGTAAGAAAAGCGATGAAAGAAGAAAACTAGAAGAATTTAAAGCATACAGTTCTTAATAGTAAAGTATTTAAGTTGTTGCTAAACGGTTTCTTCATGAGGACTGGATTTGAAGGGGGGCAAATTAAAATCCTTAATAAAGATCAAGTATTAAGCATTCATAATGCCATATTGAAAATAATGAGTGAAATTGGAGTACAGATTCAGCATGAAAACGCCTTAAAAATCCTTTATGATGCTGGTGCTACTGTTGATTTTAAAAAGCAAGTTGTAAAATTCCCTGAAAGCCTGGTTATGGAATCCATTAAGAAAACACCTAAAAGCATTAGATTTTGTGGACGTAATTCCGAGGAAGATTTTATAGTTGACAGTAGGAAGGTATTTTTCGGTCCATGTAGTGGCGCTCCATCAATAATCGATTTCGAAACTGGGGAGCGTAGAGCTGGAAGACTATCTGATATGGCTAATGTTGCTAAGCTATGTGATGCCTTGAAAAACATAGACTTCGTTATGGGCTTAACATCAGCCTCCGATATCCCCCCAGCTCTAATTCCACTCTACGAACCATACATTGTACTCTCCAATACTTGTAAGCATGTTCAAGTATTCTGCTATGGTGATGGAGAACTAACAAAAACCATAATTAAGATTGCAGAATTGATATCTGGAGGTATTGAAGAGCTTAGGAGGAGACCTATTGTCTCCCTATATGATGAGCCTCAATCACCACTATTTGTAGGTAGAGAATATGTTGAATCTCTTATAGAGTGGTGTAGTGTAGGGCTGCCGATAATTTATGCGCCAATACCTATAAGCGGTGCTAATGCGCCGGTAACTCTTGCAGGTAATATAGCTCAGGGATGTGCTGAAAGCCTTGCAGGTCTCGTACTTGCCCAGCTAATAAATCCGGGTACCCCATTTGTTTTCGGAACTGTACCATTAATTTTAAATATGCGGTATGGAGTTGTATCCTATGAAACTGCTGAAACACTACTAATGCAGGTTATGCTTGCTCAGATAGCTGATTTCTACCAGCTTCCATCATGGGGTACAGGCGGTATGAGTGACTCTAAGATTCTTGATGAGCAGGCTATTGCTGAAGCATCTATGAGCTTAGTAATATCCTCACTAAGTGGACATAGCCTCATACATGATTTAGGATTTCTCGAATCAGCCAAGTCAGGAAGCTTAGAGCTAATAGTAATATGTGATGAGCTGATATCGATTCTAAAGAGGTTTATGAGAGGTGTACGTGTAGATGATGAAACGCTTGCAGTAGATACTATTAAAGCTGTTAGCTATGGTGGTAGCTTTCTAAGTTTAAAACATACAATAAGGAATCTACCTCTAGAATATGTAATGTCTGAAATTATGGATAAGTCTTCATGGACTACATGGTCAAAACATAGGAGAACACTACTTCAAAACGTAAAGAGGAAAATGGAGAAAATACTTAGAGAACATTATGTAGAGCCTATACCAAACGATATTAAAGCATCTATTGAGAATTTAATTAAAAACTATTTAAAATCTAAGACTTAGGTATAGTTTATGAATATCGTTAATGAAATTAAAAGTAAATATGGAGTTATTGGACGTGATGTAGAGCTAGCAATGATTCTGAATGCTATTACCTCTAATAAACATGTACTTCTCGAAGGTCCTGTTGGGGTTGGTAAAACAAAGCTAGCATTAGCTGTTGCTAGCTACTTAAATAGATCTATTTACCGTGTTGATGGTGATGAAAGATATACTGAAACCAAGCTTACTGGATGGTTTGATCCTCCGATAGTATTATCGAAAGGCTATGTATGGGATGCATTTATTCCAGGACCATTAACTCAAGCAATGCTTAATGGCGGTATACTGTTTATAAATGAGTTAAACCGTATGCCTGAAGGTACACAGAATGTTTTACTTCCTGCAATGGATGAGGGTAAAATAATTATTCCAAGACTAGGCGAAATTCAAGCGAAGCCGGGATTCATAGTTATTGCTACTCAAAACCCTGAGGAATTTGTAGGTACAAGTAGAATTAGTGAAGCCCTAAGGGATAGATTTGTATGGGTAGGTTTAAACTATCAAAGCTTCGATGAAGAGGTTGAAATCGTTAAGAGGGAAACTGGAGTTAGTAATGATTCTCTAGTTAAAATTGCTGTAGAAATAACTAGGAAGACACGTGAACACAAGGATTTGAGGAGAGGAGCTTCTATAAGGGGAGCTATAGATATTATTATGCTTACTAAGAATATATCAAATCTAGACATCCAAAAGCTTACTGAAGCTGCTATAATGGCTCTCCATAATAAAATAGATATTCAGCTTAAATCAAACAGGTCGAAGAAAGATATAATTACTGAAATTGTATTATCCTCCATTAAGAAAAATGAATTTAATCCTTTAAAACCGTTAAAACCTAAAGATAATCAAAATATTGATTTAGATCTTAATAATACCCAGTTAATGATTAAACGTGAAGAATCAATCTATAAGTCTATGTCAACCCTAATTAAAGAAGGTGAAATATTGAAAAGTAGAGAAACTCAAGGATTTAAGCCGAATTCAAGATGGCTAGTTATTAAGCATTATGTTTCTGATGATGTTGATGAAGATGAAAAAATAGCTATTGAAAGCTATGTATGTCGCGCTATAGTTTCTTTAGCTGCGGAAATAAGTGAGAAGGGAATGAGGAGATATAGAAAGCGTATTGAGTATCCTAGTAGCCCAGTATTTAGTGAAAACTTTGATTTAGAGCAAACGATTGAAAACTATTATGGTAAGCCATTTATGGATTATAGAGATATAGCCATCATTAATAAAATCCCGAGAAAACTAGCTGTTGCACTAATACTGGATGCAAGTAATTCAATGCATGGATATAGAATCATTATGGCTGCTCTAGCAGTAGCTGCTTTAGCATACAAGCTTGAAAAGGATTATTACTCTATAGTAGCATTTAAGGATGAAGCTAAGGTTTTAAAGAGTATTGATGAGGAGACAAGTATTGAAAACATTGTCTCAAAGATTCTCCACTTTAAGTATGGTGGCTTAACAAATATTGAAGATGGCCTTAGAAAGGGTCTTGAACAGATTGAACAACTAAGAGAAGATGTTTCTGACCGTTTAGGTATTATTGTTACTGATGGATGGGTTACTGCTGGCAGGGATCCTCTAGATGTAGCTGCAAAATACTCAAAGCTACATGTCTTACAGATTGGAATAGGCGGTGGAAGATTGGAAAGTGTTGAATTAGCTGAAAGTATGGCTAAGGTTGGACATGGAATACATATACTCATAGAAGGTTTTAACGAGTTACCCTATGCTTTAATGAATATTTTAAGGCTTTAATCTATTAGTAATATTGCTGCAAGACATGGCTTACCTTCTGGCTTCATAGATGGGAATTCTATATTTAAATCCAGATTTCTAAGTGTTTTAGTGATATTTATACCTACAGAACATATAGGATATCGGAGAAGCTCCTGATGTTTACATGAATTATTAACGTCACATTTAGGACATATATTACATGCTCCTGCCCTAAGTACGTATGCTAGTGGAAAACCCCTATTAAACGAGTACCTCTCAATAGCGATTAAAGCGTTAAAAACCCTTTTCTTATCACTATCCCATAGAATTCGAGCTCTATCAACATCTATACTGGAGGAATTTATTGATGATTTGAAAACCATAACTAATACATAAGTATACTCGCTAAGTATTCTTTTAAAGGTTTCAACTCCAGGTGAAAATGGAGGGCACGATCTATTTCTACCATAGTTCTCACAACTAGTACATTTAAATACAACCCGTTCCTCAACAACAATATCTCTAGCTGAAGCTACTTTAACAACTTCAGCTCCACTTTTAAAAGCATATTCAGCAATATCTTTAATTACTTCAATCACAACATTCACCTAAATAGTATATACTTTATAACTATAAATATTACGTAAACTGTAAGATTTCATTCGACATATTTGTTACATCTTAAACTCGATAAATTCAGATTATTTCCTAATCCCTGCTATATTAAGATAATGAAATATTCATATGAATAGTATAAGTTAAATAAGCATTACTGGATTTTGTGAACTTTAACTTTATCTTGTTTTCCCTCCCTTATTTATGGTGAGTTTATGTTTAAAGCTGTTAGATTTATTTAGAGAGAACTCCGTTTACTCTAGCTTTATGGTGCTTATATATTTTTGTTCATTTAGAATGGCTTCAGATATTTTAAGTTTTATTATTGTTAGGAGTGACTTGTGAACTTAGGCCATCAGCTACATGTGCTTCTCATATTTAAAGTTAACAAAGCTCATAATTACTGAGAAAACCTTATAAGTATCTACTTTAATTAAACTGAAAATTATGAGTGGAAACGATTCTATATTAAAGATTGCAAACGTTACTAAGAAGTTTCGTGGACTTGTTGCCGTTAATGATGTTAGCTTTGACTTATATAATGGTGAAATTCTAGGTTTAGTTGGTCCTAACGGAGCCGGTAAGACAACTCTCCTCAATGTAATTAATGGAATCTATAAGCCTGATAGTGGTAGGATACTTTTTGAAGGTAGTGATATTACTGGTCTTAAACCAGAATTTATATGTAAGAAGGGTATTGCTAGAACATTTCAAATAACTCGTTTATTCGTTAATATGACTGTACTTGAAAACGTTATGAGTGGAGCAATGTTTGGTAGGAAGAATCTTTCAAGTTTTAAGGAGGCTAGAGAAAAAGCTTTGGAAACCCTTAAGTTTGTAGGTTTCCCCATTGAAAAGAAGGATATAGTTGCTGGAAGCCTAAACGTTGTTGAAATGAAACGTGTAGAGCTAGCTCGATCTCTACTAACAGATCCAAAGCTTATTTTACTTGATGAGCCTGCTACTGGATTAAATCCTTCAGAGCTTTCAATAATGATTGACCTAATAAGAAAGCTTAATAGTACTGGTGTTACAGTGCTTGTAGTAGATCATAACATGAGGTTTATAATGAATGTAGCTCAGAGACTCATTGTACTACATTATGGGCAGAAGATAGCTGAAGGAGCTCCTAAGGAAATAGCCAATAATGAAGCTGTTATAGAAGCTTATCTAGGTGAAAAATACGTGTTCTAGGTGATTATATGCTTGAAGTTAATAATATTAATGTATTTTACGGTAAGTTTCAGGCTTTGAGAAGTGTCTCCCTAACCGTAAAGAAGGGGGAAAGCGTTGCACTTATTGGTCCTAACGGTGCAGGTAAAACAACAACGCTTAAAACAATATCCGGCCTACTTAAACCTGTAGATGGTTCAATTACGTTTAACAATACTAGAATTGATAAGCTTTCACCACATCAAATAGCTAAGCTAGGTATAGGTCTTGTTCCCGAGGGTAGACAGCTATTTGAGAAGTTAACTGTTTATGAAAACCTATTGATGGGGGCTTACTTGAAGAGTGGAAGTGAGATTAGAGATACATTAGAATTTGTTTTCCAGCTTTTCCCAAGACTGAAGGAGCGTAGGAATCAGCTTGCTGGGACTCTAAGTGGTGGCGAACAGCAAATGCTAGCAGTAGCCCGTGCATTAATGTTAAAGCCTTCACTATTAATGATTGATGAAATGTCTCTTGGCTTAATGCCTAAGCTAGTATCTCAGCTTTTTAAAGTAGTTGAAAGAATTAAAGATGAAGGAGTAAGTATACTTATAGTTGAACAGCATGTAGAAAGCGCTCTTAAAATGTCTGATCGAGGATACTTAATGGAGCAAGGTAGAATTGTACTTGAAGGTACCGGAGATGAAATGTTAAAATCAGAGTATATTAGAAAGGTATATCTTGGAATTTAGAGTATTCTAGATTCATTTAGTGCCTGAACTATTAATTTAAGTTTTTCAATAGATACTCTATATGCTTCTTCATTACTCTTAAAAAAACCCTTCAACCCTGCAAATCCGCAATCAGGCTTAAAGGCAAATACTCTATCGCCATAGGTAGCTATGGATTTATCTATAAGACTCTTTACATTGTTAATATCTTCAATTTTAGGATTCTTTGATGATACAACCCCTACAGCAATGAACTTATCATGTTTCTCCAGTAGTTCTCTTGAATATACTTCAAAATTTCTAGGAATATCACTATGTTCATGGTCGAGAATTTTAACTTCACTATTTAGAAGTATATCTGCTAGTTTTGGTGATATTGGTCCACATACATGTATAGCTTTTAAACATTTTGCTTTAAATACCCTACTTAAAATATCAATTATTTCAGTACTAGTATATTTAAACATTATTAATGTTCCTCCAACAATTACTGAAAGTATAGGCTCTGTTAATTCTATGAGTGTTACTCCTAGGTCCTCAACGAACTTTACTGCTGAAGCAACGTAGTCTACAAGCTCTCCAATAAAGTCCCTATCTGCCAACATACTATTAGTTAAACTTGTCTTCTCACTTCTATATATTTGGGATGCAAGCGTAAATGGACCTGTAACAGCTGCTCTTACTCCGTAAAGCTTATCCTTAAACATCCTTTTAATTAAATCCATTGCCCAAACATATTCTTGAACATATGGTTTAGCAATAGAGAATTTACTAGTATCGTTTACAATATATCCTCCTGAAACCGTTCTTACAACATCCACCTCAATCAATGGATCCATAAACATTCTAACGAACTCCTTAAGCTTTGGAAGTGCTGGATAGTTTACACCAATAGATACTACATCCATAACAACTCTTTCAAAGTTTTCTCTAGAGTAGTCGAGCGGGAAAGATCCAACATAGGTTATGTAGGGTATCATCATTTCACCAAGCCTAGTTTAAAACGCTAATATAAATTTATTTTTATCCAATAATGAAGTCTAACAGTACGCTATGTTAAGAAAATCTAAATCTAGCAATACCTACAAGTCCAGTATTGAATTATGATTTCTAACACTATGTGTTGGAATGCTATAAATGACTCTAATATAAAAATGTTTTAGTTAAAATCATTATTATTTATTGTTAATAAGTTCTTTCTCGCATTTCTTCACGAAGTCACTTAAACTTTTTCTTATATCTTCTGGTAGAGGTTCTACAACGTGTTCCTTAAGTATTTTCTTAGCTTTTTCTCTTGCAATAACTGCAATATCTCTTCCTCCTTCACTTAGCCATAGGCTTTCAGGCTTTCTATCGAATAGTGTTGGCGTATATACTTCTCTCCGTAGGAATTTTAATGTATGTTTTTGAGACATAAACTGTCCTTCAGGACCGATGTTTTTTATTAAGTCTACAGCTAGACTTTCATCATCTATTCTTACACCTTTCAGTATTCTCTTAACTATTCCAGCAACTTCATCCCCTATTACAGCCATCTCCATTGATCCAATGCTTCCACCTGCAAGATAACCGAAGTCATGAATAAGATTAATCCCTGAAAAAGCAGAAACTAAAGTATTCATCATTACTTCAGCTCCTGCCTGAGCATCAGGAACTTTACTATCACTACATCCACCCCATCCAAAACATGGGAGACCATAATATTGAGCCATTTGGGCAAGTACGATGTTTCCTAATGCAAACTCAGGCGCTCCATACGAAAATCTACCTGTTCTCTGATCCATTAATGCTGCACAGCCAGAATATATAACTGGTACTCCCGGCTTTACAGATTGTATTAGTGTTATTGCAGCTAGAGCCTCAGCTACAGCTACAACTGTAGCTCCCCCTACTGTTATTGGCGCTGTGGCTCCAGCCATTGGTACTGGACCTAAAACTATTGGTATGTTTTCATTTGCAAACTCTATCATAGCTTCGTTTTCCTGAGCGAAAGTTAATGGGGAAACTGTTTCACTATATAGTGCAAGTATGGGTTTTCTCCTCAACTCGTAGAATCCTCCAAGAACTATTGCAGCCATCTCCATTACTCTCCTAGCTAAATATGCGCTTGGAGCCGAGTAAACTATTGGCTTAACGGTATTGTTAAACATAGCTTCAAACTCATGTAAATATTCTGATTCAGGAGGCACATCAAATACTCCAGCTATCGACATTATGAAATCCATGTTTGGTAATGCATCTCCAAGTCTTGTAGCTTCAGCAAAATCCTTCTTTGTAGGTCTTCTAATACCTCCAGTTTCTAAATCTCTAATGTATGGTGTTGGAGTACCCCCAAATCCAAAATATACTCTAGCATTCTCTAGTAGAATACTGTATTGCTCACTTCTACCATGGAGAATAACTTTACTTGGTGATTTACGTAATGCCCCCTCTACTAGATGTTGAGGAATCCTTACATAACCAGTATCAAAATCAACCTCAGCTCCACAATTTCTAAATATTTCAAGTATTTTCTTTGATTTACTCTTAACCCCTTTCTCCTCTAATACTTCAATAGCTGATAAATGAATATCTAGTATTTCTCCTCTACTTAGTAGCTTAATAATACCTCCTTTAACACCCCGTTTCACATTAACACCAGTACGTGATAAACTATGTAATTATAAACTTTTCTAATTGATTAAGAATTAACTATCTTTAGAAATCTTAAAGGTTAAAATATAGAAGCTTCAAACTATACAAGACCTATAATGATTAATGTTAGCTATCAGTTTAAAGATTGTTTACTTCATAAAAACTTATTTAAAACCTACTGGAACATTATACTATATCCTAGCTAATTTATGCTAATTATTCACTTAAGACTTATATATTGGTAGACTCTATTATATATAGTTTAAATTAGTGGTAAAATTTATGCCTTATATTCTAGTAACCGTATCTCCAAGGAAGTTTAAGGATAGAGATAAACTCTGTACGTATCTAGTTTGCGCTATAGCTCGTAAAGGTAAAGTTCTTGCTGTAGATCTAGATATTGAGAGACGAGTATTAACTGAGTCCCTATTAGTATTGGAAACTGAAAGTATGAGGACACTATTCAGCATCTTAACCGGTACTGTAAAGCTTAAGGAGGCTATTCATGAATTACATGTTTTAAATCCGAAATTAAAACTACCTAAAGATATTACTATAAGCCTATTACCGGCAAGAAGAGGAAGTAGCCTATATGGTATGGTGGAGTCTCCCTCTAGACTTTTTAAACTTATTGGAATGGAGGAGATTAGAGAGAGACTTGAAGCGTTTTTAAAGGATTTACTTCTAGTTAAGGATTATGATTATGTAATTGTAAATTCTACTGTAGACTTTTATCCATTTACTCCTAAAGTTATATTGAGAATATTGAAGAATGTAGTGGTATTGATGGAGCTGAATGAGGAGGATCTTAGTAAGATTAAAGATTTAAAGACAGCAATTAAGGATATAAACATAGTTCAAGTAATACTCTACAAGTACGACTCTGAAAAACATACACCTAAACCAAGAACTGAGGAGACCTGGGAGAAGCTAATTTCAAAGGCTTTAAACATCCCTGAAAACATAGTTATCGGTGTTCCTGGAAGAAATATTCAAGGTGAACTGCTACTAGCAGCTACAAGACTTATTGAAACACTTAGTAAAGCAGCTATGAAGCCTCTAGAGAAAGCTGAACCATTAAAGATCGTAGAGCCCATAGTGGAGGAGATAGAAGGTAAACGTTTAACTGATCCACTTCAACTAGCTAGAATAGTATTAAATTCAGAGCTTCTTGAAGTTAAAAGGGTTGAAGCATCTAGATGTATAGATGAGTTAAAATCAGTAATTGGTGATGGAGTATACTATGTTGTTGTAAGTCCAAAAGATAAAGAATGGATTATAAGGCTAATATATAGGAATAGAAGACTTAGAGAAGCTAGCTTAGAGCTTAAAGGTAAAACTATAATTGGAAGTGAAGTTCTTAAATTAGTTGAAAAGCTAAGTGGAGAAGCCTTTGCAGATATAAGTATAGTTAAGGAAGCTTAGCAGCTATAATCAATGTGAATTTCATTCATTTCCAGATAGATATATAAGTCATGCTAGTTATTGTAGGTTATGAAATTTGCTGTTGATGTTAGGGATCTTGCTAAGATTTACGGTAAAACTGTAGCTTTAGATAGGGTAAGCTTTAATGTTTATCATGGTGAGGTTTTTGGGCTTATTGGTCCTAACGGTGCAGGCAAAACAACAACGCTTAGAATTCTATCAACATTAATTAAACCTACATCAGGGATTGTAAGAGTATTTGGATATGATGTTGTAAGTGAATCTAGTAGAGTTCGAGAACTTATAAGTTATCTACCTGAGGAAGCTGGCGGTTATCGTTATCTTTCAGGTTTAGAATATCTTAGATTTATGGCTGGCTTCTATGTGAAAAATGGGTTAAGCATTGAGGATATGATTAAAAATGCTATTGAAATATCTGGTCTTGGAAATAGACTTAAAGACAAGGTGAAAACATATAGTAAAGGTATGCTTAGAAGGCTTCTGTTAGCTAGAGCATTAATGGTTAAGCCTAAACTTGCAATACTTGACGAACCTACAAGCGGTCTAGATGTTATACATGCAAGCTATGTAAGGAAGATAATAAGAGATTATGCTTCTAGATATGGTGTAACAGTTATTGTTTCAAGCCATAACATGCTTGAGATAGAGTTTCTCTGTGATAGAGTTGCTTTAATAGATAAAGGTAGAATTTTAGAAATTGATAATCCTGAAAGGCTTAAAAATAAATACAATGTTGAAAATCTTGAAGAAGTATTCTTAAGGGCGACTATGAATGGTTAGTAAAAGTTTAAATCTAATAATTAAGGAGGTTAAAGATCTTCTAAGAGACCCTAAGATACTTATAGGTATGATACTTATACCATTAATCATGTTTCCAGTTATAGGTTTAGCTATAAGGATATCGATGGAGTCTTCAATAGAGCTCTATCCTAAATCTACAATAGCTATTGTAGATTTAGATGATGGTAAATTCTCAAACCTTATTATTGAAACTTTAAAGAATACTCCAAATATAAACCTGGTAGAGATTAATACTATATCAATTAGTAATGTATTAGCCAGGTCTATGGAGCTTAACACCTCAGTATTAATAATTATACCTAAAGGATTTACATTAAATATTACCTTAGGTCAGAATGGTTTCATTCATGTCTTCTCAATTATAAGGGAAATCAATATAGCAAGTACTGGAGTTAGTGGAGTATTAGGTAGTATTATAGATATAATTGAAAAAACGGTTTCATACCGAATTATAAGTGAGCTAGTTTCAAATAGGAATCCTGAAACCGTAATGAAGCCTATAGTAGTATCTTATAGTACAGTATTTAGAGGTGAGGTTTTAGATATTAATCCGCAAGTAGTTCTAGGACTACTTATCTCACAATCAACAATGCTTCCAGTAGCAATACTTATTATACTAATATTCGCTGTGCAGATTGCTGCAACCTCCATAGCTATTGAGAAGGAGCAGAAAACACTAGAAACTCTCTTAACTCTTCCAGTAGGTAGATTAACAATTCTAGGTAGTAAGCTTATAGGATCGTCGATTATAGCTGCTTTAGGGTCTATAAGCTACATGATTGGTTTTAGATACTATATGAGTTCATTTATGGAGTATGCTCCAGAACAATTAAATATTCCTATTTTATTTCCGTCATTAAGCTTCCACGTAGTTATAGGCTTACTAATATTTATAACTCTTGTAGCTTCCCTAGCTTTAGCAATTATAATAGCTGTGTTTGCTGAAGATGTAAGAAGTGCTCAGACACTCGTAGGTTATATGATACCGTTAATTATTATACCGGGTATAATAGCTATGTTTTCAGATATGAATGCGTTACCGCTTACAGTTAAAATATTAATGTATGCTATACCGTTTAGCTATCCAATGATAGCTACTAGAAGTGGACTTATAGGTGACTATTCAATAGCCTATGCTGGAATAATCTACATAACAGTTTTTACATTAGTAATCCTTTATGTAGCGGCAAGATTGTTTACAACCGAGAGAATTCTTACAGCAAGAATATCGTTAAGAAGAGATAGGAGTAGTGGTAACTTATGAAGTATAGTAGTTTAAAGGAGGCTGTATATGCTATTCTATTAATGGTTCCAGCTGGGAAGGTTATAACCTATGGAGCTTTAGCAAGAGCTTTTAATGTAAGTCCTAAGCTTATTGGTAAAATCATGAGGGATAACGAAAACGCTCCTATAATTCCCTGCCATAGAGTTGTTAAAAGTAATGGTGAAATTGGAGGCTATAGTATGGGGATTAAAATCAAGGAGAAGCTTTTAAAGCTGGAGGGTGTTAAGTTTGATGGTGGTAAGATTAAGAGCGAATATGTAATTCAAAATATTGATGATCTCTTCAAGTAGTATTACTATCTATAGTTTAACTGCTTTCATAGCTAGTTCATAGCTGTTTTTAGCTTCCTCTTCAAGATTTACTATTAGGTATGCTGCATTTCTATTGTAATATATACCCTTACATGAGAATACGGTTAGTGTTAGGTTTTCCTGTTTTGGTTCTACACCTTCAATACAGGGTTCATGGCTTCTTATAAGTGTTTTAGCATTAACAATGTTTAAAGCTTTTCTAGTTATGTCTGGACCGAAAAGCTTACCTGCTCCTCTAGGTGATGGGTAAACTCCAACTTCATCTATTGGATCACTCCAAAGAATTTCCTCAAACATACTATTTAAAGGATATTTCTCTCTTGCTTCAGGTATTTCATCTATGCTATTAAGCTCTGCAGGTACTCCACCATGTAGGAGTATATATTTTCCAGGAATAATTACAGTATATGGCAAATAACTCCATAATGTTATAAGCTTCTCATATATTTCACTATATTCCTCACCGAATCTTAAATAAATCTGCTCTATGATGTCATGGGGATGAACTGGAATTTTAAATGCTCCTTCATGATTACCTATTAATAGAATAATTTTCCTAGAGTTTAACTCTTTAAGCTTCAAGAGTATATAGTAAACAGTTAAGGAGTCAAATCCTCTATCTCCATAGTCTCCTAAACATATAAGCTTTCCCTCATTCTTCAAGTATGTTGTAAGCTTTGATGTTTCAAGTATTTCCCTTAGAGTATATGAATCTCCATGAATATCTCCAATAACTATGGACTTCCCCCTAGGTTCAAGAGTTACAAGTCCATTTCTAATTTCGGCGTAATCTATCTCTTCCTTCTTTACAATGTCTATTACATTATCTATGAGGGAAGCGAAGTCTTCGGCTTTTACTTCAACTGCCTCCTTAAAGATGCTTTCCAATCCCACAAACACTAAATAGATTTATTCCTAATAACTCTTACTTTAAAATTATGTTGTTTACACATGTAAAATATAGAATAGTTTAAAATGTAGATTTATTTATCCGGAATTACAGCTATAGCATCTATTTCTATTAGTATATTTTTCCATAGCTTAGCCTGTATGGTTGTACGTGCAGGCGGGTTCTCTCTAAAGAATTTACTGTAAACCCTATTCATAGCGTCAAAATCCTCTATATTGCTTAAGTATACGGTTACTTTAATAACATTTTCCATTGAGGATCCTGCCTCCTCTAATATTGCCTTAATGTTGTTAAGTGTTACTTCTGTTTGTTCCTCAATAGTATTGCCTATAATCTGTCTTGTTCTTGGGTCAATAGGTCCCTGCCCAGCGACAAAAATAAAGCTTCCTGCCCTTATAGCTTGGGAATATGGTCCAACCGGAATTGGAGCTTTATTTGTTGCTATAACTTCCTTCTTAATCACACTAGACTACTATATTCCCCCTTAAAAACTTAATGGTCATAGCATGTTGTAGCTAACTAAATAGTTTCTATGCTTGCAATGTAAATTCCAGAAGTTATTAATACTTATTCATAAATACAATGATTATAGGAATATATTCAGTATTAATAAGTGTAGTGATACGTTAATAGAAATGTTAAGGCATAATCCATTAAAGTTAAATGCTTCTAAAACATATTTGATACATAGTGAATTGTATAGCTGAATGGATACTTCTAGATATTAGGTAGCGTCTAGTAGGATATGATGTGTAGCCTCAATATATCTAGTGTTAGCGGAAACTATTTATGAGTCTTTAGAGCTGAGGTAGGGCGGATCATTGTAAACTCTAACTCTAGTAATAGGCTTCTCAAAATGTACTTTTAGCTTTCCTTAGCATCTTCAATTTATCAATCACTCCCTCTATAATATTTAGCGTTTCATTAATTAATGAGTTTCTAACCTTATATTCGTTAACCTCCATTATTAAGTCTTCTCTAAGCTTTTCAAGTAGCTTTAAAGCTGAATCAAATTCGTTAAGTTCCTCTACTAACTTCATATTCTCCACTATGACTAAGCAGATAAGTTTAACAAGTATGCTAAATCTTAAATATATTGGTTTCTCGCTAAAACTACTCCACTGACCTGTAAGGTTTAAGACTTTATCTCTACCTATCCCAGATGATAATATGTAATCTACAATGTTTTTAAAATAGTTTTCACTTCTTACAGCTCTCCATATTACATCATAAAGTTGATTTAAACCCATATTAAAGTTTAATCGTTAATAGTTTACGTAGTAATAAATAATACTATTAGTTAGACATGTAGAGCTATACGCATTCTATTAGAAATAGTAATTTTGTAGTTTAATTTGTTTAATCAATGCATCCCCTATATTTCGCTATTATTTTGCTTGTAGCTGCTTGTGCTTGAGTTATTGATTCTACTATGTTTAATGGTGCTTGAGCACATCCAATTACAAATATGTTTGGTATTGGTGTTTCAATTGTGTTTAGAATTGGTTTAATGCTTTCCGGATATTTATCCTCTCCTACTGGGATGTTTATTGCCTTAACTTCATTTATATTTGTCTCCATACCAACTTCTAGTATTACAAGATCTACATTGAGTCTATAGAGTTTTGATGATGCTTCATCATATATCTTCATTGAAACCTCTTCATCAGATGCTCCACGGATTTCTGACGGTATTCCTCTAATTAGAGTTACTCCCTTATCTCTTGCAAACCTATAGAATTCCTCATAGCTTCTTCCAGGAACTCTCATGTCATTGTATAGTATGTAGACTTCAGCTTCAGGTAGCTTATCTAGGATGTAATATGCATGTTTTAAACTTGTAGTACATCCAATTCTACAGCAATGTTTAAGATGTTTCTCACTTCTTGAACCTACACATGAAACTATAGCTACTGATTTTGGAGGTTTACTACTTGATGGCTTTACTATACTGCCTTTAGTAGGTCCTAATGGATTAGATATTAATTCAAGTTCAAGCCCTGTAATTATGTTTGGATGCTTATCATAGCTATACTCTCCTATTTTAGATGGATTATACATGTTAAATCCTGTAGCAATAATTATAAATCTACATTTAAAAGTTGATGTTAATGGTTTCTGACTAAAATCTATAGCGTTAACTGGACATATTTCCCTACATATTCTACATGATTCACCCTTAAAGTATAGACATCGCTTCCCATCTATAACTGGTTTTCCAGATAGGCTATTACCTGGTATTGTATATATTGCGGGTATGTTTACGATCTTCATTGAGTTATAGGATGTTTTAATAGGGCATTTCTCAATACATTTAAGACATCCATTACATTTACTCCATGAAACATATTTTGGCTCCTCCTCAACTTCAACTATAAAGTAGTCTCCAGACTTCTCTACTGATCCTACATTGGAGTATAATGCTAGCTTAACATTTCTAAATGCTTTACTACTTAAATCCTCTATAACTTTACTAGAATCTATGAGTTGAGGAGCTATTTTATATAGTTGAGCTGTATGTCCTCCGAGAGCATGCATTTTCTCAACTAGATATACTTTGAATCCAGCATTAGTAAGATCTATGGATGCTTGAAGTCCAGCTACTCCTCCACCAATTACTAAAACATCATATTCATCCATTCCCCTTCACCTTAGCTACTAGTTTATCACATGGGCTTTGATTAAGATGTAATCCAATATCCATCATGCTTAAACCCATAGCTAATCCAAGTATCTGTATGTAGTAGATTACTGGTAACTCTATGTTTAAGCCTAGAGTTTGATTTATTACTGCTTGTTTACTATCAAACATTTTATGGCATGCAGGACATACTGTTACAACACCATCAAAACCTCTGTTAACAATAGCTTTTAGCTGAGTGCTTGCATATGATAATCCTCCATCAGGCTTCGGAATTAATAATCCTGCTCCACAACACTCTAATTCTTCAGGATAACGTGGTGATAATGCTCCTAAAGCTTCCACAAGCCTATTAAGCTTTGAAGGATTTTCAGGATCGTCAGCCTTAATGATACTGCTAGGTCTAAGTAAATGGCATCCAGTATATGAAGCTAGTTTTAAACCTACTAGCTTAAATCTTATCTTCTCCCTAATTTTATTAATTCCAACATCATCATGTAGAATCTCAATTAAATGTTTAACTTTAGGTTTTCCAGTATATTTTAATCCCTCATCATTAAGTATTAAGTTTATCTTTTCGAGAAGATTTAAATTCTCCATAAGAAGTTTTTTAGCTTTATTAAGTGATAAGTAGCATGCATTACATAAGCACATTATATCTACATTGCTTTTTTCAGCAATAGCTATATTCCTAGCTGCAAGATAGAGCCAGGTAAGCTTATTCATACTCATTAGCGGTTCGCCACAACAACTTATATCATTTAAATCTACAAGTTTAACATCTAGAAGAGGAAGAACGTTTCTAGCTGCAATTTCATACGCATACTGTTCAGTTAGTATAATACATCCTGGATATAATCCGAAGGTTAAAGACATGATTAACACTTCCTCTAACCTATATTTCTTCACCTAGGGTTTTTGCTAAGGCTTCCCTAAAGCTATCCATGTTTGATATTTCTGGTTTTCTTGGAAGCTTTAAATCATCTCTTACATATATTTCCCCATCCCTACTAATAACCGGTTGAATACTCTGTATCCATCCGGTTTCAAATACATTCTCAAGTATTAATCTATAGCCCTCAGGTGTTTTAATTCCCTTCTTGAAAGCTATGTTTCTTAGAGCAAGTATAGCTTCAGCTGGAGCAACGTCTTGAGGACATCTTTCAACACATTTCAAGCAGTATGCACATGACCATATAATATCTGATGAAGCAATTTCATCTAAAAATCCGAGTTTAACCATGCTAACTACTTGATGAGGCATCAATTCAAGAAGTTCAGCTGAGAGACAGCCGCTTGAACACTTAGCACACTGATAACAGCTATACGGTTTCTGATCACCAATAATACTCAAAATAGATTTGGAGGAACTCCATTTAGATTCTTTAGATGTCATTAAATCTATTAAAACCATAATCTATCGAAACACCTAGGAAACAGCAATATATAAATCTTCCAGTAAGATATTTCAACTCTTCTATCTTATTAACTCTAGAAGCTTAATTGAAGTATTTCAACTATTACGGATTCTAATAGAGTAGAATATCACTCATACTTATACCATAAATTTTAAGAAAATACTGAAGACAGGTCCATACATATATCATTTCTAGAATATCTTAATACATAAATTTTAATGTTATATATTGCTAGGATTAATGGATTAAAGAATGAGTAAAACAAATTTCCTATAGGAGAAATATAAAATGATATATTGTCTAAAGTTTACGAAGCAACATTTAAGCTTACAAAACTTAAATGTATCCTATAGTAGCTTTAACTTTATAACTATAATCTTACATCGCGAGCATAATTAAGAATTACTAGGCTAGTCTATGAAAGCCTTTAAATTGTTAATGCTTAAATATCATGTAGAATTTGAGAATTTAAATTTCTAAAGGTTATATAAGGAATGGTTGAGTTTGTAGAGTTTAATGGGCTTTGTTAACTTTAGCTTTATTTGAGAGTTTTCTCTTCCCTATTTATGATGAATCTATGGTTAAAGTTGTTAGGGAGGGAACTCCGTTTATCTTAGTTGTTTATGTTGCTATATATTTCTGTTCATGTTTGTCTAGTATGGTTTCAGATATTTTGCTTATTGTTGTAGGAGTTATGCATCCATATTGTCGTGGAATCCTTAAGCTTCCATTAAGTTTGATATGAGAAGGAGTAATTGTATACCATGTATGAGGATAAGTGTGATGGTGAACGTGTATTAATGCTTATGAAGTCAATAGTATACATGCTAAACAAGATATGGATTAATAAGAAGATAAAGCTAAGAATTCATAGAAACACAAAACAAAATAGAATAATCAACATGTTAAGTTAACAAAGCTGTTTAATGCTTGAAAAGATTTAAATACTTGTGACTTATCTAGTTTCGGTGGTTTTATGGATTTTGAGTTTAGTGAGCAAGAAAAGGTTTTTAGAGATAATATTCGTGATTTCTGTCAGAAATATATTGCTCCTAAATGGATTGAAGCGGATGAGAAGAAGGAAATACCATTAGATTTGATTAGGAGAATGGGTGATGCTGGATTATTCTGTATACCTGTTTCTGAAGAGTATGGTGGGCAAGGTGGAACATATGTTATGACAGCTATAGCTGTTGAGGAGGTTGCATATGCTGATCCTGCTGTTGCTATAGCTGTATACACTCTACTGAATAATGGATGGCCGTTAGCTCTTCAAATATATGGTAGTGAAGATGTTAAAAAAGAAATTCTACCTAAAGTCTCAAGGGGGGAGGCATTCTACGGTATAGCATCAACAGAATCTCAGGGAGGATCTGATGTGGCAGGTATTAGAACTAAGGCTGAGAAGAAGGGTGATATGTGGGTTCTTAATGGGGAGAAGGCATTTATAAGTGGTGTAGCTGAATCCCTAAAGCTTCCATGGGGTGGCGGATGGTTTCTAGTTGCTAGAACAGGCTCTATGGAGGCTAGACATAAAGCCTTAACTGCATTTACAGTATTATGTAAGAAAAATGGAAGGCTACTTGAAGGTTTCCAGCCAACTCTATATGAAGATATTGGTAGACATGCTCTATCTACAGGTGGATTTAAACTAAGCAACTTTCAAGTTGAGGATAAATACAGGCTTGGAGATGAAAATAAAGGATTCTACTATGTTATGGAAGGATTTAACCTAGCTAGGATTGTTGTAGCAGCTGCATGTATAGGTGCAGCTAGATGGTGTATTGATAAGGCTATAGAATGGTTTAAGCAAAGACAACTGTTCGGTAGATATATATCATCATTTCAAGGGGTAAGCTTTAAATTCGCTGAACTATACGCAGAGCTTGAAGCAGCTAAATACTTCGTATATAAGGCTGCATGGCTTGCTGATAAAATATACCTTGAAAAAGACCCAACACGTAGACCTACAGATCTAAACATTCCAGTCGCCCTAGCTAAAATGAAAGCTCCAGAAGCAGCTGTTAAAATATTTGAAGAAACATTAAAATGGTATGGTGCATACGCATACACTAAGGAATGCCCAATATATAGAGGTTGGCTTGGTTGCTTCTCATACGTTATAGGTGCTGAAGGAGCCCAAAACATTATGAGATATATTATAGCAAGAGATGTAATAGGATCAGAATACGTAAAAGGATAACAAAATACTGTTCTGCAACTTAACTATTTTATGCATCTTTTTCGATGTATGTCAGTACTTAGGTTTATTATTTGTTGTAGTAACTATTTTATTGCTAACTTCTCAGCTATGTTTAATAAGTTTCTCCACTATGCGATATCCTCCGAACATGTGCTTAAACATAAGAATGCTGTTTCAATACTTTAACATATCATAGTCTACTAGCTTAAACCGTACTTACCGTCTAAGTCTTAGCAGCTTACTGCTCTACGTCTATTTGATTCTTTATCTTGTCTTACATTACATCTAGACTTAATCAAGGATTAATGCTATTCAGTTTAAGAATCCTATAAGACTTTATAAGTCCTACAATTCATCCATGATTACTTTAACAATCCCTCTATGCTAACAATCCCCATAATAAGCTTCAGAAGCGATTGTGAATCATGGAACCATCAGTTATAACGTTCATGCGACAATTATTCTCACTACGAAATATATCTTAATGCATTTTCTCTTAATACCATAACATGCTTCAGTATTTAAGATTATGAACGCTTACATTAATAGCATCAACAGTTACGTATTACAAATCCTTAAGTCTAATAGAAGATAAGCTAAGCCTAAACATAGCTTCCTAATCCATAAATAATCAATTAGCTGAACTACTATACAAGCCTATACTCTAGTAAAGCCTTCAAGAAGTATACAAGTGAGAATAGAAGCATATAATAACAGAAGATAATATATGTATTTGTAATTTTAAATGACTTACTAACCTACCATAATTCATGTATTCAATCTCACTATCATAACCATTAACGAATTCAAGACTTAAAGAAATATACAACACTCAATAAGCTCCATCAACAACGTTTCAATCCATAAATTAAAATAAAGCAAAAAAGAATCAATTCATAAAACTCAAAACACAATAGTCTATTATCTAGCCTCTACTACATATTATATATTTAATGTATAATAATTATCATACTGTTCTAGACTGTTACACCTGTTAGGTATTCTAATTTGCCTTATAGTTTAGGAATGGCTTTGAGAAATTTAAGTTTATTATTAGCTATCCATAAATTGGTTATGGAAAGTCTATCTAATTTAGGATGTAGACTTCAATTAGTAATATAGCTATAAGTATGGGGTTTTATAAGCTATGTGGATGGAAGCTTGAATATTTTAAGTCTTCTTGGAAAAATTTATATGATGGTTTAACCTATTTACTTGATTACTATGGTGAATGTTGCTGTATGTATTAAATACTCTATAGATGTTTCTAATCTTAAGGTGGATCATGCTAATCGGACACCGATAACTATCGGTGCTCCTAGAAGAATGAGTGATATAGATAGAAGAGCTGTTGAGGAGGCTATTCGTATAAAGGAGAGGTGTGGAGGTACTGTTACAGCTTTTACTTTAGGGATTCCTGAAGCTAGAACATGTTTAAGGGAAGCTTTAGCTATGGGTGTTGATGATGCAGTACTTATTACCGATCCCCTGCTTGAATCCTCGGATACCTATATAACTTCAAAAGCTCTAGCTAACGCTTTATTAAAGCTAGGCTTATTCGATATTATTCTCTGTGGGGAAACATCAACTGACGGCTATTCCTATCAGGTAGGTCCACGTATAGCTGAAATTCTAAATATTCCATGTATAACCTATGCTAAAAGCATAGCTATAAGTAATGGTTATGTTACTGTTGAAAGGGATTTAGAGGATAGATATGAAGTAGTGAAGACTCAGCTTCCAGTACTTATAACTGTTACTAGGGAGATTAATGAGCCTAGACATCCATCAACAGCATCAATGATGAAAGCCTTCAAGAAACCTATTAAGACTCTTAATGCTAAAGATGTTGGTATTAATGGTTTAAATCCTCAAGTCCAGGTTTTAAAGGTTTTCATACCTGAGCTTAAAAGAAAAGGCATAGTATTTAAGGATTTACCTATTAAGCAGAGTGTAGCTGAAGTTGTGAAAAACCTTGTTAAGGAGGGTGTATTGAAGTGATAGTTACATATTCAAACAGTAGAGAATGTATACTTGAACTTATAAGCAAATCTAGAAATATAGCTAATACATTAGGTTTAAAGATAGCATCCATAGTTATGGGTTTAAATGTTTCAGATCTAGCTAATAGTCTCTCAGCTTATTCCGACATAGTGTATATTGTTGATAATCCAATACTTAAGCATGCTACACCCGATGTACAGTCAAGCGTTCTTCATAGTATATTGGAAAATGTAAAGCCTGAACTAATTCTTCTCGGTGGGTTAAAGGAGGATAAGGAGATTGCTGCTCGGCTTTCAGCAAAAATGAATACTGGATGTGTATCTGAATGCATTGATATAGAGGTTGAAAAACAATCTAGAAGAATACTGTTTAAGAGGCTTGTATATGGAGGTATAGCTATAGCTATTGAATCCATAAACTCTAAACCGCAAGTAGCGTCGGTAAGGAAAGGAGTATTTGAGAAGGCGTCGCCATTAGCTGTGAAGGGTGAAGTTATTAAGCTAGATGTTTCCATTCCTAAGCCAAGACTTGAACTTATTGAGGTAAAGGGTAAGGAGGCTAAGGGAGTAGATTTTGAAAGTGCTGAGGTTGTAATTGTTGGTGGTAGAGGAGTTAGGAGAAGGGAGGATTTTAAGCTTCTCGAAGAGCTTAAAGAAGTATTAAACGGTGTAGTTGGATGTACAAGACCTGTTGCAGCAGATCTTAAATGGTTTACTGAGTGGATTGGGCTTTCAGGACATATGGTAAAGCCTAAACTATATATTGGCATAGGTGTTTCAGGAGCTATACAGCATATAGCAGGTATAAAGGATTCAAAAATAGTGGTTGCAGTAAATAATGATCCGAATGCACCGATATTTAATGCATGTGACTATGGTATTGTAGGAGATCTATATGAAGTATTGCCTGAACTCATCAAGGAAATAAAAATCCTCAAAACCCACAGCTAATAACTATACAACTCCAAGTACATACAATCCGGAAACTATATTATCATGTAAGGTATTTCAAGTTCTACATGAATGAAGACAAGTTCTCTAAATAATGAAGCATCTAACCATACTTTTTCCTCTAAAGCTTCAGATATTAGTAATAATATTTCCCTACTTGAAATATAATGAGAATCATTAAACAATAAATATTTAAATAGCTTTGCAACAAGTTCAAAATTAACAATTTAAGAAATTGAGTACGATAACTGGATTATTACATTATTAGATGCAAAACTTTAAATAGAATAATCATATAACAACTTGTGAGTATTAGTATTAATATACCTATTGCCTGTTTTATACCTAATAGACGATTGGTTGAAATTGTTATTGAGGCAAAAGAGGCTTTAGGTATTTTAAATAGTATTACTAAGATTTTCAGTGATAATAATATAAATGTAATTTATGCATTAGCTGATGCTTCTGATAGTGTTATAGCTAAGATGACTTTCTTTATAGACATCACTGACTCTAAGATTACCATATCTGAATTAAACGATTTAATTAAGTCACAACCATATGTAATCAATACTAACACATGGATTTCATCTATAAGTGGATTAATATATGATAAGATATGCTTCCCGAAAATGGCTCAAAGAACTCCATCAGTTATTCTTAGCTATGATCAGTTATTCTTTGCTATAGATAGATTTAGAAGTATAGCTGGGGAGGGTGGAGCGGTTCTATTTTACCATATAGGCTTATATATTGGTGAGTCTCGTTTTAAGTTTTTTAAACCGATTTTAGAGAAACTAAATATACATAAAGCTGAAATTATTGAGTTAATGTTAGACCTTGGTAGAAGCTATGGATTATATAATGCTAAGCTTATTAATCTAGACCTTAATAAATGTACTGGAATAATACATATATATGAGTCCTTTGAAGCTACTCCTATAAGAGGAAGTAGGGAAAAGCCTTCATGTCATTTTGTAAGAGGAGATATTGCAGGAATGCTCAGTAACCTACTGGATAAACGAATAATAGTGTTAGAGAAAAAATGTATTGCTTCTGGAAATCAATACTGTGAACTCTATTTTGAACCCTACACCTAGCAACATATTTAGTTATAATTCTGTAGCTTGAATTTAAGATATATAAATATATTAACCTAGGTTTAAAGTCCTCCACTACTAACAATAGATTAACATAGTAAACCTCTAAACACCTCACTTATTCTCTCAGAATATTACACTTATCAACTTGATATTGTCTTAATCTATTAGTTTAACTGCATGTAGCATCTAGACGCTCAGTAATAACAATTTTAACACTATATTTCTCCTTAAAACTTTAGGAATACATATTATCAA
The DNA here is from genome assembly GCA_038845975.1 of Methanomethylicia archaeon. Classification (GTDB taxonomy): domain Archaea; phylum Thermoproteota; class Methanomethylicia; order CALHIW01; family CALHIW01; genus CALHIW01. The sequence goes on along the minus strand of JAWBQF010000002.1, from coordinate 1,192 downwards.
GACCATTATGTGAAAGTGATAGATGAATATGTACTATAGCTACTGTGCTGGAAATATTAAACAGCATGGAACATCATGAATCTATCTAGACTCCAAGAATAATAAGATTAAAATGCTAAGTTCATATCAATGATAAATTGACTACTAACAAAATATCTGAATAGGAATAAATTGTAAAGTTACTGTATGTTACTCACCTACATATGAATGACAAATGCACTTTCAGCTTTTGTTACTATAGTGTATTCATGTACTTTTATTAAATCAAGCATATCATACTCCCTTCTATTTATTAATGTCTCCACATTGTATGAGCATATACCTAAGCTTGGAATTTCAAGTCTTTCATGAAGAAGTCTTTCCCACTCTATTAACCTCCTAGATTGTAAATACTTGTATAATATATCCATTTCGCTGCATATTCTAGGATTTTTTAAGTTTCTCTCTACGCATTCCTCCATGAATTTTCCCCAGGTCTCCACTATATTACGCCAATCATAAAGTATATGGTGGAGTAGATCCCAGCTTAATATCTTAAGTAATCCCCTATCAATCAACTCCCTACTATATTTAGTAATATAATTTTCTATCTGCTCTAAAGATTCCTCTCCAGCTACATAAATTCCTAAATGCCCCTTACTAATTGAGGATGATAAATAGCTAAGCAGAATCTCCTTCTTAGCTTCAAGGTCACTATGAAAAAGTAAAATATTCCTCTTAGGAGCCAATTCTCTAATAAATCTAACCATATCTCTTAAAGAATAAGATCCACTCACAAAAATATTTTTAGCATATATATTTAAACTTTGCGCTTTCAGCTTTGTTAACTTTAGATTTATTTGTGAGTTCCCTCCCCTATTTATGGTGTTAATATAGTTAAATTTGTTAGGGAGAGAACTCCATTTACTCTAGTTGTTATGGTGCTTACATATGTTTTCGTTCTTCTAGAATGGCTTTGGATATTCTAAGCTTCATTGTTGTTAGGAGTTATTCTATATTATCGTGGTTTATCTTAATCTTCTATTGAATTCGATAGGAGGGATGTTAGGATTATGGTTGATGATACTATTATTAGTGTAGGTTCTAAGAGTAAGATTGTTTATGTTGCATTCGAGCCATTATTGAGGAGAATTCTCTACATATGGGTTTGTGATGTTGCAACATGCTTACATCTCTAACATTCCTTAAAAGA
>JAWBQF010000001.1:96742-176338 GCA_038845975.1 Methanomethylicia archaeon | reverse complement strand
TTCCTCACGTCTACATATTCCCTAACAATATACCTATCCCCCCGAACAAAACCAATCAAAACACTACAAACCTCAATACCACTACCCTCAGCCCCTCTAACAAGACTCTCCAACATATCCCTATTAACAAGTAGACATGGAAACTTAAGCCCATATTCTAGATGGTTGTAGTACAGTATGAATAAGTTTCAGTATTTAATTACCTCTTATCATCTAGAATTTTGTTTATTGAATTTGATATTATTGTTGAGAATACTCTAGTTTTGCTGAATGATGGTATCTTATCATGCTACACTTCTCTTACTGAAAGTTTAATTATGATGGTTTAATTTCTCAAGAGGTTTAGAAGACATGATGTACTATCAATAAAGAATACTAATTTTACCGCAATATCTTAAACCTCATTGAGAATTCTGATATCATGATATTTTGTAGGTTTTCATAACTATTACCTCATTTCTATCAGTATCTACAACTACATAACCCCAATAACCCTTCATCATTAGCCTTAACTCCAACTCATTTATAGCTATAGCTCTTCCAGAATTCTAATGATTTGTATTTGTCCTATCCTAGGCGTATTTATCCTTACAACAGTCATTTTAGAAAATCTATAATCAGATAATACTCTAAAACCTCTTAAACTAGACATCTAATATGAGTACTATACCAGATTAACATCTAATGGAACCTTTCTCTCCTCAAATACTCTAAGATCCTAATAAACTCCTAATATTAACATAAAATGAGTTTGCCTGAAAACTCCATAATTAATTGATAGTTAAATTATTAATCTAATTAAGTCTTAACAATATTTAAGAGTTTTCAGATAAGTTCAATAATAAACAATGGAACTTATATAACTTTTTAAGTTGCCAAGTCCTAGATTTTTAGCGAAAAGTATTTAAGAACCTATTTTATAGGTGGTTGGTGATTGTATGAGTGCTCAGCCTTCAGTTCCGTCTAACGTTATATTAATTGGTAAAAAGCCTCCAATGGCTTACGCTACAGCAATGATTGTTATGCCGGAGAAGGAAATTGTTGTAAAGGCTAGGGGTCGAGCTATTTCTACAGCTGTTAGTGCTGTAGAGATTTTCAGAAGACTTACAAAGGCAAGTGTTAAAGATATTAAGATAGGTTCTGAGCAGATAGGTCAAGAGCCAACTAAAAGAATGGTTTCAACAATAGAAATAGTCCTCGTAAAGGAGGTATAGCCTATCTACCTAGTTTTCTTAATATTTCACTAAATACACTATTTATATCTCCAGTACCGTTAATATTTATAACTAGCTTCTTCTCCTCATAATATTTTATTAATGGTTTTGTTTCATTATTGTATATCTTAACTCTTCTTCTAATGGCTTCCTCCATGTCATCGTTTCTCTGATATAATTCCCCACAGCATATGTTGCATTTTAAGTTTTTCTTTGGGGGGTTAAATATTAAATGATATGTTGCACCGCAGTTTTTACATATTCTCCTACCTGATAGCCTCCTAATTAATTCCTCTTCATTAACTACAAGGTTAACTACAGCATCTATCTTTAGTCCTATACTATCTAGAATTTGATCTAAAGCTTTAGCTTGAATAACTGTTCTTGGAAAGCCATCAAGAATGAACCCTCTACTACAATTTTCTAATAGTATCCTCCTCCTAACAATCTCAATTACCTCTCTATCAGGTACTAAATCCCCTCTTTCAACATAATCTCTAATTCTAATTCCTAAATCTGTTCTATGCTTAATTTCCTCCCGGATAATATCACCAGTAGATATGTGTGGTATACCGTAATGGTTTGATAATAGTTTAGCTTGAGTTCCCTTACCAGCTCCTGGAGGACCAAGAATTATGATTCTCAAACAAACACCATTCACCTCTATAAGACATAAATAAAAACTTAACTACAAATCATAATTCTTCCAGTTAAACCAAGTCATAACATATTCCTCATCCAAAGTTTACGGAGCCAATCATGATGTAAGCTATATTAATTAAAATTCAACAAATTCTACTTTATGGCTTATTTCTGAAATTTGCAATTCAAATTCACATAAGTACGAAATTTTAATATAAATTTCCTATAATCATAGTATTTATAGATGAAATTATGAAAAATATTAAATCATAAAGCTACGAATTCTATAGCTATAAGTTATTCTTATAGGTTTAATGAATTTTGCTATCAAACTCAGATAATTTAGCTGGAAGTATATATAGCTCAGAATTAGATTTCTTCATCTAGTTCCGCGATCACCTCTTTCATCATCTAAAATTAATATTTAAACTCTCCATTTAAACTTTATGGATATATTCAAAATCTATTCTTCATTTATGTTAGATAAAGCTTTAAGGTGAATGCTTTATACTATGAGATTTTTCAAGTATTTTCATGAGTAAGCTTATGGTTTTCTTAAGATCTGACTTTGTTGAGTAGCTTGCAGCTTTTCTATGTCCTCCTCCAAGAATGTGTTTTTTATCTACTTGTTTAAGCTTATTGCATATGTCAATTGAGTTAAATGTTGATGTCCTCATGGTAATTATTGTTTTATCCGTTCTTCTCCAAATGAGGAATATATTAGGGAACTTTTTTGATAGTTCTGTTGCAATTTTACCGGCGAATCCATCAGGTATGTTTGGATAGGCAACAATAGCGTAGTCTCCTCTATCCTCTACTCTCTTAAATGCCTCGCTTAAAACCTTTTTTAGCTTTCTTCGATATTCATCAGCTCTTTCAATAACTTCAGGTATATCTTTAATCCTTGCACCTTTTGAAAGCTGATATGTAATATATTCCTTAAATGCATCATCATTAGGTTTAAGATGAATAGCATCGTTAAGTAATTCAGCATCCTCTATAATTTCTGAATTGTCTGTGAAGCTTTTATCACCTGCTAAACCTAGATTAACAAGATATTCATCAGCTTCTATCCAGCTCCTCATTAAGTAACTACATGATGGAGCTAAATCAGGATGATGGTCAATAACATATATATTGTCTCCCTCACTAGTGTATGGTAGGTCGAGAATTAATACAGGGATTTCGCTCGGAATTCTTTCATGTATATTGTATGGTTCAGCAAAAACAATTTTTGAGTCTGGAAATCTTCTTAAAGCAATCGCTGCGCAAACAATACCGTCACAGTCTCCATGAGCAACAATAACCCTAATATTTTTCACAATAACACCAATATGTGAAAAGCTGTTTTAAACTTATAAATATAACGTTAAAGCTTACTATGGTCCTCTGGGCTTAAAGCCCAGAGGAGGGCAGCTCTGAGGGTCATCTATTTTCTCCGCAGAGAGTAAAAATATTATTCTGCACTCCCTTTTAAACTTTCTTCAGAATTGTAGCTGATTATCTGGAAAATAGTTAAAAATTAGCTGTAAATGAGCTGAAGAGATAGAATCTTTTTGATTTCTGTATTAATCTATGATTTTTGTGCTGGTTTTATACTTTTTATTACTGTTTCTAACATGAGTTTTCTAATGTGTTTTCCATATTTTATGAGGCTCCAAGCTGCCATGGCTGCTCTTTCAGGAGTTTGATAGGCTGGTATACCTGCTTTCTCAAGTCTTGATCTAACACGTTTACTCATTTCCGCCTCACCAATATCGCAAGCAATAATAGGCTTAGTCGACTCCCTACATACCTCTATAAGCTTATCTGGGAAGTCTCCCTCCAACGTTGGTATATGATGTAAAGCTATGATAAGAATGCAGTTAACCCAACTATTTTGAATAAGGATTTTTAATGATTCAGTATACATTTCAGCTGTTGCAATACCTGTAAGATCTATTGGGTTCCTTATAGCTGCAAATGCAGGTATAATGTTCTTCTTTTTCATCTCCTCAAACTTTTTAAGTAAATCTTCTGGAAGTATATCTACTCTTATTCCTAGACTTTCAAGAGTATCAACAGCCATTATTCCTGCTCCCCCTCCATCAGTAACTATAACAACATTTCCTTCAGGTGCTGGTGGCTGGTAGGCTAAGGCCTTAGCACAGTCCATAAGCTCCTCAAGAGTTTGAACTAGAACTACTCCTGACTGTTTAAATGCTGCCTCATAGATTTTATATGTACCTGCTAGAGCACCTGTATGTGAGGCTGCTGCTCGTGCTCCTCCTTCACTTCTACCAGCCTTCATAGCTACTATGGGCTTCTTTAAAGATACATTGCTTGCAACATCTATGAATTCAACACCTCTATCGATAGATTCAATATATAAAGTTATAACTCTGGTTTTCTCATCATTCTTTAGATAATCTATTAAATCCACTTCATCAACATCCACCTTGTTACCATAGCTTACAAACTTACTAATTCCCATTTCCACTCCACTCATATAGTCAAGTATTGCCGCTCCAATAGCTCCACTCTGTGTTATGATTGCTATTGGTCCCGGCTTAGGTCTTGGAGTTGCTAGAACCGGTGATCCTCCAATAGTTCTTGTTTGTTGGAGAAATATTGTGTCAACACCTGTATATGCATCATATACTCCAAGACAGTTTGGGCCAATAACCCTAATACCATATCTTCTAGATATTCTCTTAATTTCCTCTTCAAGTTCATCATTACCTACCTCCTTAAAACCACTACTAATTATTATCGCTCCCCTTAAATTCCTCTCACCACATTCCTCAAGAACTTCTGGAACAAGTTTTGCTGGAATAGCAATAACAGATAAATCAACAATTCCATCAATATTTCTTATGGATCTATAACATTTCAATCCTAAAATTCTATCAACATTTGGATTAACTGCATAAAGCTCTCCACTAAATACTCCGTTAATCATGTTTTCAAGAAAGTTCCTTAGTATAACATGTCCAGGCTTAAATGATTCTCTTGCAGCTCCTATTATTGCAACACCTCTAGGCTTAAAGAATACATCAATACCTCTTAAAGACATTCAGATTCACAATAACCTTTAAAAAGACATTTATATAAATATTCTGCAATAATATTCGGGCCTAGTAACTTAGGCTCATCTTCTTAGGTGGTTATAATATAGTATGAATAGTTTCATTCAATTTTTCTCAACATCTAGTATTTTATATTGGGTTTATTGTTAAGAATACCCTCTCTATTGAATGATGAGTATCCTATCTACTACGCTTCCCTCACGAAAGGTTTATGTATGGTAGTTTATCTTTCGAGAGGTTTTAAAATCCATGATGACTATCAATGAGAATTTGGTTCATCACCACAGTGATTTAATTTCATTAATGAGTTGTAGATATCATAATATTCCTGTATGCTTCATAATTATTATCTCACTTATCAGTATCTAGCATAAACCCAATAATTTTACATTAGCTCTAACTCCTCATCTATAGCTCTCTTAGGAATCCTGATGGATTTACATTCATTCCTCCTAAGCTTACCCGCCTACTGACAGCCATCTAGAAACCCTATGAACCTGGATAATACTCCACTCATCAAACCGGACATCCAACGTGAATGCTATACAGAATCCTAACATCTAGCAGAGTCCTACCCCCAAATATCCCAAGACCCTAATAAACTCTAATACTAAGCATAAAATAATAAAAAGCAGAATTTATATAATTTCTAAGCTGCCACGCCCCAATATTCTGCTGCTATTAAAATCATTACACATATATTTTCACATTCGATGCTGTAAAATCTATATATTATGGTTGTTCTTAATATTCTAATGTTAAGTAATACTCATGACTATCAAACCATACTCTGAAATCTCTTATGTAGGGATTTCAGAGTTCAAATTGTTAAATTAGAGTTAGAGATGGTGTAATTCAAATTGTTCTTGATAGAACCGTTTTCTACCATAAAGGGAAGAGTAACCTCACGATGTTGGTGTACTATAAGTAATGGGTGGAAAACAAATGTTCATGGTGCTTATTTAGTTGATGATTATGTAGTTCATGAAGGCCCTTTTTGAAGATCATAAAGTAGATAGTGAAGTATTAGGTAGGGATAAATTGGAATTGTAGATATAGACTTATGAGAACGCATACTACATTTCATATTCTCGGTATGCTGTGAAGAAAATTTATAGATTAAATGCTGGATTTGCAGGTGGGGAAGTTAAAGGTGTAAATATTAGGAGTAACAAGAATAAAATATACACTAGTAAGTTAAACCTAAACTTCTTTTCGTCTCTCATAGTATTTGAAAGTTAATTATGAATACACTTCATTTCTCTCAAGACATTTAGCTAGTCTTTCACATAATTTAACGATTTCCTCTCTAGTTGGACTTCCTATATTTTTAATGATTAACTCACCGAGACTACCGTTTTCAATTCTTCTATTAACAATTTCTAAGTATTTTCTTTCTTCTCTATCTGCATTTTCCCTAGCTTTTTTAAGGAGTTTTCTAAGCTTATTCTTTAAATTACGAGTTCCATTTTTAATTGCATTATCAAGCATATTAAGAAGTATGTTTCTTTCAGTATTTTCTACTTTAGCTTTAAGGGAGCATTTAATAAATGCTGCTAGAGCTATGTCGCTTTTAATACATTCCTGTTCATCCATTACCCTAATTTCAAGACATTTACGGCTAAACCTTAATATAACTCCCCTTGAGTTAACCCATTCACCACATAGAATATCAGCTTTCCTACTCCTTAACTCTCTATAGATACTTTCAAGGATTGTCTTGTATTCCTGTAGGCTATTTATTTTTTCAGGAATTATATCATTACAGATTATTGGAATTTCTTTCTGGTTTATTCTATAATAATATAGTCTAGAATCAACGTAGAAAAGTTTTTCTTCACATATTGGTGAGGCGGATGCTAGTGCAGCTATGTATGGTAGTAGAGATCTAAGTTTATTATGTATTTTAACAGCTTCTCTTGCATTTCTATAAGGGATGTTAAGCTGGAAGCTTTGAATATTTAGCCAGCCATGCTGTTTTATATTGAAAATCCTATCGTAAGCTTGATATATTCTCCTATCTCTATGATCCCATACAGTAGCGTATTCAAGCTTTAGTAGGGGATGCATTCCTAAGCCGAGAAGCCTATATCCGTTAAGATAGCTTAATAGCTCTTCAATCCCCTCTTGCATAACCTCTTCAAATTCTGAAAAGGTTTCAAATGGCTTTTGGGGTTTTAGCTCAACTACGTGTTTTTGAAGTTCTCTTCCAACTATAACTTTCCCTATACATGTCTTATTTAGAAATCTACCACTAATCTTCTTAATAACTCTATCTGTAATCGGTAGTGGATTGAAGTATTCATCGTTTATTGAGTATTCATGTTCTGGCCCTATCATAATGTTCAGCTAGTAAGTGTATGTATTATTTTCTCGTAGATATCTGTATTCTTAGCATCCTCCATTCCATGCATAATTGTTGGATTATCATTTATCTCAATAACATAGTATTCTCCATTAAACTCCTTTATATCAACACCGTACAGCCCATTACCAATATTTTCTATAGCCTTAATTGCAATTTTTCTCAGTTTTGACGGTATATTCTCCCTATTAATTGCTTCCACTCTTCCCCACACAATCTTACCATCTATAATATCTCTTATTCTCCAACCTCCCCTCGGTATGTAGTATTTGCATACGTATAATATTTCCCTATTAAGAATTCCTATTCGCCAGTCAAATTTGGTTGGAATGAATTTCTGAAGAATTACTGCTTTACTTCTTCTTAGGAATCTCCTTGTTATTGATAGAAGCTCATTGAAGTTATTTGCTTTCTCAACATATAGGGAGAAGCGGGAATTAGGTGCTTTAACAACAACTGGATAACCTAGCTTCTCAGCAAATAGATTTAGCATTTCATATTCTCCATGGAATATAATGGTTTCCGGAATTGGAACATTGTTTCTTTGAAGTCTATAATGAAGAGTAATTTTATCTGAACATATCCTTATACTTTCAGAATCATCAATAACCTTTTTTCCATATTCTTCAGCCAGTCTTGAAACAACATAGGATGTAAATAGGGGATCTGTAGTTGCTCTTATGAATATAGAGTTGAAATCATTAATTCTATAGAAAATATCCTTTCCAACAAGCTCAAATTCATAACCCATTTTCCTCGCTGTCTCTCTAAATATTTTTAGAGCTTCAACTTCCATTTTATATTTAAAATTATAACTTTCAACAAAACAACCTATTTTCATTCTTAACCACCTTAAATATTAATTCTAAATTTATCTCCTCTCTTTCAAGAGGCATAAAGTATATAGGTCTAACTCTACTATCTATCTTTTCAACTAGGATTTTACCAAGTGGAATACTAAATACATTAAATATCCTTCTTGCCAATTCATCCCATCCATTACTGGCCCTCGTTAAATGGAGGGTTATCTCCATGATTTCCCCCTCAACCTCTACATGAACAACGGGATAGTGATAGTTCATACTTAAACTTCTAAAAAATCTATAATACTGGGATTCACTTCTAACAAGTCTAGGGGAATTCTTTGAAAATGGATTTAGAGGTAGGAGGACAACCGATCTACATGGATTTGGCTTTGGGAAAATCTTAAAAGACGGTACTTCAAAACCAGCCTTTCTAAGTCTAGTTAGAAATATTGGTGCTCTATAAACATCAAGAGCATTCTTTACAGATGGGAAAACCCTACAATTATTTTCTTCAGCATGTAGAGAGACGTAGTAGCCTATTCTGTGGAATCTATAATCACCGAGAAGGTTTAGAACAGTATCATGAACCTTCCTCCTTAAAAAATTATCCGGAGGCTCTAGCTCCCCACTATCATTTAGATTTTCATCTCCATTTCCAACAAGAATCATAGGAGGTCTCTTTCTCACATATTTATTCCAAGAATATAAATATTTCTCTAGGGAGTTGAAATTTAGCAACTAAACTTCCTAAATTTAATACGTATGGTGTTAAGTTAATGAATTACTAAGTGATTGGGTCAATTCTAAATCTCAAATGCTTTAATTATATTGTTAACATCTAATTTATGAATTATTGTTGCTACTAGAACGCCATAAACGCCAACATCTCTTAACCTTACTAAATCATCAATACATCGAATCCCGCCACCGACAATCAATGGAGCATTAAATCTCCCAATAAGATCCTCTATAAGCTTAAAATCAATACCCTTAAGCGTTCCAACTCTTGAAATATCAAGGTAAATAATCCATTTAACATTTAGATCATTAATAAGCTCAGAAATAGATTTTACACTTTTACCATTAATTAAGCTGCACATACTCTTAACAATGCCATTATAGGTATCAATACTTAAAGCAATCCTGTCATCATAATTTCTAACAGCATACTTAACAAAATCTAAATTAGTAAGTGTTTCGGTACCGATAACTGCAATATCAATACTGGAATCTATAAGTCGTCTAAGTTTATTCTCAGAGTTTATACCTGCATCAATAAGTAGCTTAAAGCCAAGTCTACTCTTAATCTTCATGTAGAGATCTAGACTAGCTTCACCACCCATAATAGCATCAAGATCTGCTATGTATAGTCTACTAAACCCCAATCTACGAATAGCATCAGCAACATCAATGGGATTATTTGAACTGCAAATTCTACTCTCTAATGGCTTATATTGGCTTCTTAAACCTGAAACTCCATGAACAACAATTCCATTCATAACATCCATAACCGGAATAATAATCATAAACACTATTATTGAAACCTAGAAATAAATCTATCAGTAAACATTAGCTTTCAACTGTAATAATTGAAACAGTAATAGAAACTATAATTCCTTAGATTTAAGTCTTAACCTTATGTTAACTCTATATTTCAAATGGGAGCTGTCAAGCCGCAATCTTGATCTGTATAGTTTCACATGTTTACAGGCTATCTATAATACTGTACCAGATATTATTGTACTAGTATAGGCTTATAGAAAGTCAATTTAGTAGTATCTACATCATTGATAGGAAGACTTAAATAGTATAAGCTAAGATTCATTAGGATGAGTTTTAAAGAAGCACATTTAAGATTAAGATCTAAGCTTAAATCAGTTGAGGAGTTTAAAGTAAAGCCGTATTCTAGGAGAGCGGCTGTAGCTGTAATTCTTCATGGTCCTGGGTTGGATTTTGAAGCTCTATATGTTAGGAGAGTATGTAATCCTTTAGATCCATGGTCTGGGCAGGTAGCTTTTCCAGGTGGTAGATGTAGAGAGGGGGATAGAAGTATTATTGAAACAGCTATTAGAGAAGTACATGAGGAAACAGGTATAGAACTTAGTAAGCTGGATATTGTAGGATTGATGGAGAGTTTCTATCCTACGAATGAGCCTGAGCTTGAAGTTGTACCCGTAGTAGCTTTAGTTAAAACTAAACCAAATGTGAGGCTTTCAAGTGAGCTTCAAGAATACTTTTGGGCGCCAATAAATAAACTTAGTATTGATAGTGTTGAGGTAAAGCTTAGTAGTGGGGAGTTAAGACGTGTTGAAGCATATATCTATGAAGAATTTATTATATGGGGTTTAACAGCTAGAATAACGAAGAGCCTAATTGAAATCCTACAAGCTCTCTGAGAAAAACTTTCTTGCAGCAAGTAGTGTTTCTTTAATCTCTCTAGTATTTGTCATGCCTACAGTAACACCATCAACATGTCCACTTAAAAATTTAAAAGCTTCAAATGGATTTAGTAATCCTGCAGCTAAAGGCTTCATAGCAATAACTCTTACATTATTCACTCTTAAAACTCTTACAGCCTCTAGTGCATCTTCAATATTTGCATTTATAAATTCACCAATCTTATTCAGCGGTAATAGAATAACTCTAATATTGTCATACTCTAAAACACTTCTAGAAATAGCTAGTAGATTATGAGTTGCTATACCAGTAATTAGTGATGAATCCATAGACTGAATAATATCCAGTACTCTACTAGCTCTTGCAAGATTCCAATCAGTCATAGCCGCATGAGTAACAATGCATTTAGCACCTATTCCAAGAAGATCCTCAGTTTCCCTTCTAACATCCCTAATACCAACAGTACCGAAAACAAAACATTCAATACCTGTTTCCTTCATTGCCTTACCAATAGCTCTAACAACTACGGGATACGCTATAACGTGAACAGCATTACATCCATTCATTATACATTCAATAACTGTTTGAGTGATGTTTTCAGGCTTTTCATAGAAGCTCTCATAGTACCTATAAGCCCGATCACCGAACTGACCTGCACCTATAAACGGTGAAGAACCTAAGAGAACTCTTGGAAACTTAATACCATCAATATCGAAAACTCCAAACCTATAGGAATCATGGAAGGCTTTCATAAAAGCTAATAATTAAAGCATCATATATATTTACCTAAGCCCTAAAGGACTTTGTGAACTTTAGCTTTATTTAGGAGTCTCCTCCTATTTATAGTAGTATGGTTAAAACTGTTAGAGAGCTCCATTTACTCTAACTTCTTATATATTTCGGTTCATCTAGAGGACCTGGCAACTTAAGAAGAAAGCTACAATATGCTAAGTTACCACGTCTCATCTAGATACTTCAGATATTCTAAGCTTATTATTGTAGGATTATATCTATATTATGGTTTATCTTTAAGTTTCTATTAGGTTTGATAGGGATGTTAGGATTGTTATGGTTTATGATACTATTATCAGTAGGTTCTATGAGGAAGATTATTATGTTTCTTTTGAGCCATTATTGAGATGAATTCTCTACATATGGTTTTGATGATGTAGATACTTTACATAATCATGTAAAGCTTTACATAATCAAGTAAAAGAGTTGCTTAGAAGGTTAAAGATAAAGTAGTAGTAGGTGTACATAGCTTAGAGAGATTGGGGTATGCTGTAGATATAGTTATGCATAAACTAATAAAATCACCTGGAATATTAATGATTATTATACAGGAACTATAAAGAATAGTTTAAGTATTTATAAGTGGATGTTGAATTAAATCCCTACGAGTTTAACGGTTTAAATACTCAAAAGTCTTCTAGAAGTACTCCGTAATGTGGCTTTAACCTATCTAGCATCGTAATAAATGTATTACTTAAAATACTTAAACTTAGATCCTAGGGGGAAAAGAAATACATATGGGATTAGCTAAGAATCTCTTGGAGAAGGGTAAAAGACTTATAAATGAAGACCCTATTCAAGTATTTGAAAGCTGTATGAGATTATGAAAAAGCTATTAAAAAGCAGTCATAATACTTAACTTTCATAAAATCAATTATTAACTTACATTAAGCTTCTATGATGAATTAATTATATTAAACATTTATTAGTTCACTATAGCAAAATTTAAACAAATTACTGGAGTATCATGTTGATAATGAAATATTTCAATATGATAATTTGGTTAGGATCTATATTGTTAAGATAGTTTAATTCAGATTATTTCATGGTAAATGAAAGATTTGCTATAAATTGGCATACTTATTAGATATGCCCTTTATATATAGGTAAAGTGTACTCTGCCACATTCTTCCATTGTTTAGTGTAGATATAGGTTTCCAGCCAGGTATTTTAAAATCTAGAGTTACTATTCTCGTGTATGGCTTAAGCTCTAATTCAAGTTTTGGCTTTAGTCTTTCATTAACGCTTGTTAAGAGATACATGTAAACTACTGTCGCCTCACTTATTGGTATCTTAAACATGTCACCACATATTATTTTAACCCTGTTTTTAAGACTGTTTTTCTCAATAGATTTTAAAGCATCATTAACAAGATCCCTTCTAATTTCAATTCCTACACATTTAATACTGTATTTTTTAGCTAACTCAATAATAACTCTACCGTCACCACATCCAAGATCATAGAGTACATCACCAGGTCTAAGCATAGCAATCTTAGCTATATTTTCAATAAGTTCACTGCTTGTAGGAACCCATGGACATATACTATTTGAGGATGATGTATAGCCTCTAGAGTAGCTATAAGCCATAAAGGGGTTTAAATATAGACTATTTAAGGATTACGCTTAAAATAAGGGTTCTGTCCGGATAAAAGTTGGGCTGGGTAATTAATATTATGGAGGTTTCAGCCCAGTTAATAGATTGGGCTAGGAGCTTATATCTTTAAGCGTAATAAAAAGCCGATTGAGCTGAAGGTGAAGGCTTTTCTACTATGGTTGATACTGTGCTCTTGTAGGAAAGCTTCTAGGCTTCTTGAGCTTTTGGAATTTGCCAGTAAATCAAGCATAAACGAGTGGTGCTTGAGGTTTAGAGCTATTTTGGAAGCTAAAGAATGGGAGAAATCAAAGAAGCATTTAACCATAGCTATAGATAAAACTTGCATTAAGCTTAAGGGTAAGAAGTTTTGGGTTTATGCTTCCATAGATGTTGATACTAGGAGCTTGTAGAGATAAGGACATGCTAGGAGTTCTTTAGCAACTAGGCTTTTCCTTCAAGGAGTGCTTAATAAATGCCTAAACAAGCCGAGGATAATAAGGGATAGGGCGGGTTGGCTTGAGGAAGGGGTTGAGCAGCTAGGATTAGAGCAGGAGCATCAAAACATGGAGAAGAAGCTTGGTGGAAAGGGTTTTTGCCTACATGAAGCATCGCACAGGCATATTCCTCCATAACATCAACGTTAACTTAAGGAATACTTTTAGAAAGCTAAGTGGGAGTGAACAAAGCCTAGCTTTAAGGCATCTAACAGCTTCTAAGAGCTTTAAGTTCTACTACGACTTTCTAGGCAAGGAAAGCAAGAGATGACTTATTATCATATCATCATATTTAACATTAAATTTTAAAAAGCAAGAGATGACTAAAATATTAAACTTTAAGATAAGAATAGCAACAATATTTTAGGAAAGAAACAAAACAGGAAAAGATTAAACTTATTCTCAACCTATATCTTATCCGGGAAGAACCCCAAATCTAATAATTAAGCTAATACATCCATAATATCAATTTACCAGCTCATTTCTTATCCGGACAGAACCAAAATAAGGTTTAAATCAGTAGAGAGGCTTTGTTAACTTAAGCATGTTTATTACCTCTATTTTGGTATTGTATCTTCTATGAATTCTTAGCTTTTATCTTCTTATCCATGTTTTTTAGCTATACTATTGATTTAATAAGCATGAATACATGTTCACTATCACATCTATCCTTCATGCATGGTATATAATTATCGAATAATCTAGTTCTATTCTAATGTATTGTATTATCCTCTCCATTAAGTTTCTAACCTCTAAACTATATCATGTTTAAATCAACATTCTACATGATGCTTTATAATGATGAACCCCATCACTTAATACAATTATGTTAAAGCAGTAAAGAACTTTAATCTTCTAAGGAATGATTATGTAAAGTATCTACATCATCAAAACCATATGTAGAGAATTCATCTCAATAATGGCTCAAAAGAAACATAATAATCTTCCTCATAGAACCTACTGATAATAGTATCATAAACCATAACAATCCTAACATCCCTTCTATCGAATTCAAATAGCTTAAAGATCTAAACTACGATAATATAAATACATAACCTAACAACAATAAAACTTAGAATGACCAAAACATTTAGATGAACATGAATGAAGATATTTAGACACCATAAACAAATAGAATAAATGGAGGCTGCTCCCAAACAAACCTAATAAATTTAAACATACTAACACAATAAATAAGGAAGAAAAAACTTCAAAACAAAGCCAGGATTTAACTCATTTAATGAAGTTAAGTTTTATGGATCTCTAGCTAAAGCTGGATTTTTTAAGCACTATTTATAGATGTGTCCATTATGTCTTAATAATTTTGAATCTAGGATTTTCTATTCTTTCGCTTTTACATTTAGGACATTTACTAGGTTTTCTAGGCTTATCCAGATCCTTAAATATGTAGCCACATACCTTACATTTAGGCGGTATCATTACAAGGTTTTCAGAATCTTTAGATTGTTGTCTAATAGTTTTAGCTATATGTAAGAGATGATCATAGACTTCACTTCTACGTGAGGGAGCCAACTCAAAGTAGTATAGTATATCGTCAACGCTTAAAGGTTCCTCACATCCTCTAAGTAGCTTGATAATTTTCTCTCTTAAAGACTCAAATTCCATAACTTTAGTAAACACTTCAATATATTAAATTATTTCTATAATGCCTTTCAATACTGTAAAATTTAACTTATGGTAAGAGTTTCTAGCTATTTGTTTTAATCCCCTCTTAGGATTCTGAACGAACACTTTATAATTTTCCTGAGTCTAAGATTTTATTTCATACCTTAACCCAGGACTTGAGAATACTATGCTCTTCAAGTTGTAATAGCAAGTAAATGTAGAATATTTATATTTTCTTAACTCATAATCCAGATATATCCGCTATAACACCTACTACATACATAGCCTTAACAATAACTTCAACAAATATACATCCAGACCCGACAAATATGGTAGGGAGGATTTTAAATACTTCAGTAAGCTATCCAGTAATACATAAAATCCTGATCTAAACACTTCTCAGAAATTCATATTGCTCCACAACTTAAGCGGAATACTTTTAAAGTTTAAACATACATTTCTGAAAACAATGCTTTGACTTAAACTATCAACTACTTATACTTTCACATCAAAATCCACAAAGTCTGAATATAAAAGTTATATATATTAGGATTTGAAGGTATAGTTATGGTTATTGTAGGTCCTGGACTAATAAGACTTCACTTCAATAATAGTCTAGTAGCTAGAGGTTTTGAAGCTGTTGAGTCTGATATTGAGGTACAGTCTCTACTTCAAATGTCTAATGTTTTTGCTGTTAAGAGACTTGGCTATAATGATCATGGTCCTGTTCATGCTAGAATTGTTGCTGGAAGCTCCTTAGAGATTTTTAAGTTGTTAGGTAATACTATTGGTTCAAGTATTGTTAGAGATGGCGTTGGCTCTATGAATGATGCTGAACTTGTAGTTATGCTTGGATCATATCTTCATGATATTGGAAATGCCATTCATAGAGTTAACCATAGTACTCATGGAGTATATCTTGCAGTAAGTATATTGAATCGTTTACTTCCTAAGATTTATGGTACTGATTTAACATTTGAACTTGTAAGGATTAGACAGGAGATTCTGCATATAATCTACGCTCATGACGATGATGTTCAAGCACTAACTATTGAAGCTGGTGTATCTAAGGTAGGTGATGGTGTAGATATGGCTGGTGGTAGAGCTAGAATACCTTATAGACATGGTGGAGAATCAATACATGCGCTATCAGCATTAGCTATTGAAAGAGTTATAATTGAGCGGGGTGAAGATAAGCCTGTAAAGATAGTTGTTAAAACAAAGAATCCTGCAGGAATATTTCAGGTTGAGCATGTCATGGGAAGGAAGATAAGGACTTCAGGTATACAGCAATACATAGAGGTTGAAGTTAGGTATAGAAATAGAACTAGGAGAGTGGTCTTTACATGAATTCCATATTTGGAGGCTCTAAATGTATTTTATGTAATCTAGCATCTGGATTTGAGTTTATTAGAAGAATCAATAAACCCAGATCCTTTAAGCTATACTTATCAAGAATTGTTTTAAAATATATAATTGAAAATATTGATGATTTTAATCCACCTAAAGCCAATGTTGAAATCCATAAAATGCTTAAAAAAGAATCAGGTATCAACGATCCCTTTATGAAGGATAAAGATGAACAGATTACATTCTCTAGCAAAATTATAAGTTATTTAGGAATCAATCCATATGATGACTCGATTCAAAATCTTAAACATTTATTAGCATTAGCAGCTTATGGTAATGGTTTAGACCCTCTTGTATTAGGCTATAATCTAAACTATAAAATGCTTGAAGATGATGTTAAAAATCTAAAAATTGCATTGAATGATATGGATAGGTTTATTAACGCTTTAGAAAGTGGTAAATATAGGTATATTCTTTACCTTCTAGACAATGCAGGGGAGGCTCTATTTGACTTACTTCTATCCGAGAATCTTAGAGTAAGAGGAATAAACATATTATTTGCTGTAAAGCCTCCTCATGAAACGGATATAACGCTTAACGATTTTGCTAGAATAGGCGGGGATTTAAGCCGTGTATTTGAGCTTAAAGAGTACCCTATATTTATTTCACGTAATAGTTTACCCGATGTAGACCTAATTATTAGTAAGGGACTACTAAACTTTGAGGCCTACATACTTAATATGAATAGCTTTAAGATAGATGTTTTAACTATTCTTAAGGCTAAATGTAGTGTTATTGCTGACTACTTTAAAATTCCATTAGGATCATATATTATAAGGCTCTATCAACCTATAAATTAACATCTATTTCTGCTTAACGATAGCTGGAATTTGCTGCATATCTTTACTTACTTTCTCCGACTTGCTGCGCTCCTCCATAATATGTTTCCTCAGTTTCCAATAGCTCTTCATCTTCATACCGCAGTTTGGACATACATAATAGCTCAAGCACTTCACCTCCTAAATAAAACTTCTGGTAAAAAATATTATTTTTATGACATATATAAATTTTTCCATTTTAGAGCTGGACGTGGCAACTTAGAAGTTATATAAGTTCTATTGTTATTGTTTTATGTTGGTATTAGGGGTTTGCAGGGATCTTGGAGTTTTTGAGAGGAATAAGGTTCCATTGGATAATTGAGTATCAATTATCCAACGGATAATGAATATTTAACCTTATAAATATGGTTCCAGCATGTAAAATTAGCTATATGCTAAATTTAGAGTTGAGCTAACATAGTTAGAGTACATGTATTGAAATCATTACTGATGAATTAAGCTTTGATTCTATTTATGGAAAAGTCTTAAAAGCTATTGTGTATATGTTAGATTGTAATGTTAGCAATAGCTCTTGTAATATCAGTCTTAGTGATAATTCCTATTAATAGTTCTCTACTAGCTACAGGTAATCCGCTTATATTATGCTTAACCATGAGATGAGAAGCTTCAGCTATATCTCCATCTTCATGGATAGTAATAGGGTTTGGAGTCATGATGTCACTGGCTACAAGCAGCCATATTCCTGATGTTCTTATCCTTCTAAATTCCCTTTTATAATCTACTTTTATGCTTAAAATGTCAGGTATTACTGATATTAGGTCACTTAACGTTATTATCCCAATAGGCTTCCCGTTTTCAACAACAATTACTCTTCCAATTCCTTTAGAACTCATTATATTGACAATTTCAAATATACTTAATGTTGGCCTAACGGTTACTGGGTTTGGCGTCATGTATTCTCTTACCTTAAAAAACCCTTTAAATCTCTCCATACAGCATATACATAGATCAAACTTTGTTATTATTCCATTAAGTTCTTCATCACATACAATAACTATTGAGCTAATACCATTGCTAATCATAAGCTTAGCAGCATAGCTTACAGTATCTGTTGGTTTAGCTGTTATTAGCCTTCCAGACATAGCCTCAGTAACTTTAGCATCACTTACATCTACACTAGGGTTTTCAGCAATGAATCTTAATAGATCTCTTTGAGTTACTATACCTATAGGCTTCTTATTTTCAACTATAACAACTCTTGATATTCTATGCCTAATCATAAGATTACGAACATCAAGTATTGAACTTTCAGGGTAGGTATATATAACTCTTCTAGTCATAAACTCCTGTATTAAGGGATTTATGTTCATAAAGCTAAGCAAATCGATATAAATAAAAACTTTTCGCTAAGTCAAGAGGCTTTTATGAGTTCTATTTAGCTTTACCTATAATAAACCTTTTAGTTCATAATGAGAAAAATTCTACTGTTTATGGCGATATACTTAAGTGATTAGTTACATATGTTTCCACATTCGAAACTCATAAAGCCTAAACAGACTGGCTAATACTATTTAAGCAATGTTTAAATATTGTGTTTAAGTATGGTAATTCATGTTTGGATATTCTGGTAAGATTCTTGAGATTGATTTAGATAATGATGTTATTCATGAGTTTTCTTTGTCTACGGATTTAGCTGAAATGTTTATTGGTGGTTTAGGTTTAAACACGAGGCTTATTCTTAACTATTTAAAGCCAGGAACTAATCCATTAAGCTCTGAAAACCCTATTGTTTTGGGTGCAGGTCCACTAGTTGGTACTGGTGTTGTTGGAGCTGTTAAGGCTATGGCTACTACTAAGCTTCCAGCAACAGGAACTATAGCTACATGTAGTGGTGGAGGTGGATTAGCTAGTGCATTGAAGAAAGCTGGTTACGATCATATTGTAATTAAAGGAGCTTCTGATAAGCCTGTTTACATTGAAGTATCTGATAAGGATGTAAGGGTAAACAATGCATCAAGTCTATGGGGGCTTGATGCATATGAAACAGTGGATAAATTAAGGAGAATACATCATGGCTCTAGTGTACTTAGTATTGGGGAAGCTGGTGAGAAGCTTATATCATGGTCTATATGTTTAATAGATAATATTTCCCATTTAGGGAGGGGTGGATTAGCAGCTGTTATGGGTGTGAAGAAGCTTAAAGCAATTGTTATATATGGTAGCTGTAGGGTGGAGATAGCTAATCCTGAAGGGGTTAAAGATGTTTTAGGCAGGATTATGGAGAGAGCTAAAAGATTCTCTCATATTTTAAGAGGTATCGCAAAGTATGGCATGATGGTTGGAATTGAGAATTGGGCTAATTCAAGAATGCTAGTATACAACAACTATAGGAATATTCATAGTAGATTTAGAAACAATTTAAATGAATACTTAAAGATTAAAGCTAGAAGTTTAGGTTGTTCAAAATGTCCAGGTCCATGTAAAGGTGTTTTTAGAATTAATGGTGAGTTAAAGCCTTTACCTGAACCCTTAAACATAGCTATTGCCTTCACATTTAGACTTAATGATTGTAGTCTAAATACTGGTGTAAAACTACTCTATGAAGCTACAAGACATGGACTTGATTGTTTAAATCTAACCCCATTTCTAGAGTTTCTTGTTGAAGTTTATGAGCGTAACATAATATCTACTGAAGATATAGGCTTTAAGCCTAAGTTAAATGTTGAATCTATGGAGAAGCTTATAGAATACATGTTGAAATGTAAAGGTATATGTAGCTATGTTAAGATGAAGGGTTGGAGAGGTTTATTTGAGAGGTTTGGTTTAGAGCTTGAGAAATACGCTCCAAACTGTAAGGGATTATCAATAATTTTTGATCCAAGATCAAACTTTAATGCTGAATCATTTGGGCATGTAACCAATCCTAGAGGGCATGAAGGTCCTGTACAGCTAACAGTAATTTCAGGTAGAAGAGAAGAGACTCTTAGAAGCTATCTTTTAAGAATAGGCTGTTCAGATAATGATGTAGAGAGAGTTTTTAAGAGTGGAGTTTTCAACATAGCGCTATATACTAAGCATGTTGAGGATTGGCTTTACATATTGAATAGTCTAGGTCTATGCAGAAGAGAGAGCATTGCTCTTCTCTACGATATAGATGTTTGCGCTAAACTCTATACCTATGTAACAGGTATTCAAATTCAACCTATAAATTTAAAGATAGCTGCTGATCGTATTCATGCTTTAGAGAGATTAATAAACTATAGAGAAGGGATTGGAAGGGATAAGTATCCTGAAAGATGGTTTGAACCATTAATGCTTAATGGTCAGGAAGTATATTTAATGGATTACTTTAAGAAGAGAGTAGTTAGTAGAGATGATTTTGAGAATATTATTAATCAGTACTATCATGAAAGAGGATGGAGTATTGATGATGGCTTACCAACCATGGAGAAAATTAGAGAGCTTAAATTGTCAGAATTAAGTGTTCTTTAAGGGCTTTGTTAACTTAAGCATATTATTACTTCTATGTTTGTGTTTCTAGAATTCTTAGCTTTATCTTCTTATTAATCTATGTTTTTAGGTATATTATTAATTTCATAAAACATTAATACATGTCCATTATCACATTTATCCTCATGTATGATATGTAATTATCGAATAGCTTAGTTCTATCCTTAACTGTATGTTTCTATTCTATTAATTCTAACTTTAAACTGTACTTCATTAAATTCAATATTCTACATGATTCTTTATAGTAATGTGCTCCATCACTCAATATAATTATATTAGAGTCTAAACAGCTTTAATCCTCTAGGGAATGATTATGTAAAGTTGAAACATTAAATCACATTAGAGAATTCTCCTCAATAATGGCTCGAATGCAACATAAATAATCTCCCTTACAGATCCAACATTTATAATAGTATCGCAATGTAAACAATTCTAACATCCCTCTTATTAAACTCAAACAGCTTAAAGACCTAAACCATAATATAGATGCATATCCTAGTAACAATAAAACTTAGAATATCCGAAGCTATCCTAGATGAATGAATATATAAGCACCATAACAACTAAAGTAAACAGGGTTCCCTCTACAACCTAATAACCTTAGACATAGATTCACCATAAATAAAATGGGAGAGAACCACAAATAAAGCTAAAGCTAACAAAGCCAGTAAAGAATCGAATAAATATATATTATGGCTCCAAATATTATTCTATGCCATCTAGATTAAGCAGTAATGTCTGTGTGAGATGTAAAGGTGTTCATAGACTTTGTGGTAGGGTGAAATGCCCCATTCTTGAAAGGTTTAGAGTACATGTAGAATTAGAGCTGAAAGGTAGTGAGGTTTTTGGAGCTTCTCCATCAGTATTTATTGGAGAGTTTGGATATCCTAGAGTTAAGGCTGGACCTATGATTCCGCCAACAGTTGATGTTGAGTATGCTAAGCTACATGATGATCCTCAAAGCTGGTATGGTAAAAGCATTGAGGAAATAATAGAGCTTAGATCTAGACTTATACGTTCAAACATAGTATTAAATATTAAGGATGTTTTAAGCAGGAATGTTGAAACAATTCAGGATATAGCATTATCAATTAGACCTGTTGGATCTGAAGCTAAGTTTACTAAGCCTATAAAACCTAGACTTACATTTAATGGTGTTACTGCACCTATAGGTCCTACGGGCATGCTGGAAAGCTTAAGAGTAATGGATAATCCAAATATTCCTAGAAAAATCTATCAAATCATAGGTGATAGTGATGTTAAGACATATAATGCTGTAGGCGAGCTTTACATGTGGGGCTTCACACCATACTATATTGTAAGGCTTCTTACTGTAGGGCTGCTTGGGCAATCTAGAGAGAGAAGACTTGTACCTACAAGGTGGGGTATAACAGCTATAGATTCAATGCTTGGAGATTATTTACTTGAAAAAATTAGGGAGTTCAAAGAAATAGATGAAATATTACTGTATTCAAACAGTTATCTGGATAATCATTACCATATTCTAATGCTTCCAGATAGCTATGCGTTTGAGATGATTGAAATATGGCTTCCAAGAACGGTATGGGTTAAAGATGGAAAACCATACATAATTGAGAACTTTGAGTTGTATGATGGTAAATGGCGTAGGGAAAGTATTAATGGAGGATATAAGACTATGAGATTTACAGTTATAGAACATATGTATAAGATAAGAAGACAAGCAGCAGTACTAGCATTGAGAGAGGTTAGGGAGGGGTATTATGCTCCATTAGGAGTATGGAATGTTAGAGAGGGTATGAGGAAAGCATTTGAAAATAAACCATTAAAGTTCAAGGATGTTGATGAAGCTTTAAAACATATATCTTTAAACCTTAAGGTACAGTTTAGGGAATGGTATAAAGAGGCTAAAATACCTAAAATGTTCAAGTTCCAGAGAAAAATATTAAGCTTTCTAGGTTAGATTTCTATTAGCTTCATAAATTCTCTAGCATCAGACGCCATATATACATTGTTAAACATTACATATACATTAACTCCACTAGAAGCAATTCTCTCAACTATCTTCTTAAGAGAAATAAGATCCTCTAATCTATACTTATATCTATAATTTACTTCACCACTACCTATTCCGTGAAGTCTAAAGTAACATATCTTACCGTAATTGGTAGGCATTCTTCTAAAAGGGTCTACTACATGGATTAAATCTAGTCTTCTACATATTTCACCTACAATATTTATCTTTTCATTCCATGTACCACGAGGCTCCCATCCAATTACAAGATCACCTCTATCTATTCTACTGAAGAATTTAAGCATGTTTTCAACATTCTCCTCTGAGAATCCAAAGCTTGGCGGGGTCTGTATAATACATATCCTAGCATTTAAAGCTCTACATATTTCAAGTATTTTACTCCAAGCCTCAATATTTTCACTTGTTGGTTTTAAATGTCCATAGTTTTCAGCTTTTTCAGAGTCTACTTTAAGTCCTGCTTTACGCCATGTTGGACTTGAAGAGGGATGAGTTATAGCCTGCCATGCCTTAACAGTAAACTCAAAATCTTGAGGAGCATCTTCACGCCATCTTCTTGCAGTTTCAGCTAATGGAAGCTTATAGAATGTTTCTTGAAGTTCAATAACTTTAAAAACCTCAAAATAAGCTTTACGACCGCCCTTAACAGACCAGCCGCAAGTACCAATTTTAACAGACATAAAGCTCAACATATATAGTAGTTAAACCTATTAAGCATTTTCGTCCTTAATAGCTCTATAGACTTAAATGTGAAGGTATATGTAGTTGATGGTTTAAGCTAAAAGTTTAGTAAGTACTGGAAAAGCTTAAATTTCCGTTTAGAATTCATAACATACTGGAATAAGTATCCTTATGGTAGGTTCAAAAATACTTGTATATGAAGCTTTTGAGGGAGTTAATGAGAAACTACCTTTATACATTATGTTTAACAATCATAATATAGAGGCTAAATATGGAGATATTGTTTCAATAAGATGTAGAATCTCCTCTTTTGAAAATTTCCTAACTAGTGGAGGACCTTTTAGAAGGGGGAGGATGAATTTCAATAATTGGATTGAGAAAATAGATTTGAGCAGCTATATGTGGCCAAGTCTAAGCAACATAGCCTATGAGATTGAGGATAAGATTAAGAGGGTAGCTGAAACTCTAAATATTGAAAAGTTCACCCAGGTAACACTTATAGGTCCTACTGAGCTTTCAGAATATAGTTGCGCTCCAGGTGTTAATAGCCTGGTTAAGGATATGTTATACCATAGATTTGACTTTGCAGTACTTACAGTTTTAAACTTAAAGTTAGCATCTAGAATTCATGAAGAATTTCATAGAATAGTTTTAGAATCTGCTAAAGTAGCTGCTGAAAGTGAGTATGTAGATTCTGTTAGGATTGCTGATGATTTCTGCAGCTATAAAGGAGCAATATATAGACCGGAGTTTATAAACATCGTGTTGGAGAGACAGAGAGAAATAGCTAATGCTGTTAGAAGTAGAGGTAAATATGTAGTTCTACATTCAGATGGAGATATTGGATACTTCATTGATAAATTAAGTTTTTTCAACGGCATTCATCCTCTAGATATAGTGCCGAAGACATGTCTAAGTAATGCCCTAACATGGATTGATAAAATTAAGGATTTAAGGAGAAGATCAAGACTAGTATTTCTAACTGGAATACCTGTAGAGCTATTATACAATAGTAGAATTCCAGTAGTGGATTTGAAGACTATTATAGATTATACTATTAAAACTCTTGGATTTAGAAGATTAATTCTTACAACAACTCATAGACCATATCCAAACATAAATCTAAATACTGCTGAGGAGAGAATTAAAGCTATAGTTAAATATTCTGAAAGATATAGATAGGTTAGATTTATATTTCTGCCAATAATACTGAAGTGATCTTAATGGTATGTGTTTCTGTTATTAGGCTTATTGGATATAGGGAATGGACTGAGAATATAGGTTCAGATAGGGAATATTTAATTCAGGATGTTCAGGCAAGACTTCATAGAGCGGTTTCTAACTTCTTCAGTTTTAAAGGTGGATTTGCACATCCATTAAGATATGATTTAATGGTTGGTATTGGAAAACTGGATATTGAAGACTATAAAGAACTCTTAAAAGTTTTAACTAAAATATCTCCTGTACCAGTATCTATTGGTTTAGCTCATGATAATTCTCCTCTTAAAGCTCAAAGACATGCTTCAAGAAATGCTTTTAATGCTAAGCCGTGGAGTATTATTGGAATGAATAATGGATATGGGAGTTTTGTTGTAGCTCATATAGATATTGTAAATTCATCTAGAGATGTTTATGAAACATCAGCTTATGATTCATATCTTAAAATCCTAAAGTTCTACAGTAAGGTTGCATGTATAATTGAGAAGCTTGGTGGATTAACATTCTATCAAGGTGGAGACAATATTATAGCCTTCATATCAAGTCCGAACGATATTAAAAAAATATCAGTAATTAACAGCTTTAAGCTAAGAATAGGTATAGGTATTGCGGAAAGTTCTAGAAGAGCAGTAGCTCTTGCAAGTCAAGCTCTAGATGAGCTTAGAAGGAAGAATAATGAGGGGGTCCTCATATTTGAAGATAGGTAGAATTAGAGAATTTATATTAAGGTATGGTGGCGAGGTTAAAGATATACTTATTAAAGCTGTTGAAGAGGGAAAACTAGAGAAGAAGGAAGCATATATGCTTACCGGCTTAAGCGAGAATGAGAGGAAAGCATTAATAGTAGTTTCATCATTTATACGGGATGTAGCTAGTAGTAGAGTTGTAAGCTATTCACGTAAGGTGTTTATACCATTATCCAATATGTGTCGTAATAAGTGTGGATACTGTGGCTTTAGGAGGGAGCCTAATAGCGGAGGCTTCATAATGGAGCCGAACGAAGTCCTAGAAGTATCTAGGAGAGGGGTTAAAACAGGATGTAAGGAAGCATTATTTAGTCTAGGTGAAAAGCCTGAGGAAAAGTATGAGTATGTAAGATATTTTCTTAAAGCTAAAGGATATGAGAAAATAAGTAGCTATCTAAGAGATATGTGTGAGCTTGTCTTCAAGGAAACAGGACTACTACCACATACAAATGCAGGACTACTTGAATGGAGTGAATTGAAAATGTTAAGGGAAGTTAATGTAAGTATGGGATTAATGCTTGAAAACATTAGTGAGAGACTATGTTTAAGAAATGGACCGCATGAATATAGTCCAGGTAAAAACCCTAAACTTAGATTAAAAGTTATTGAAATGGCTGGACAGCTTAAAATACCATTCACGACAGGGATTCTAATAGGTATTGGCGAAACAATTAGAGAGAGAATAGATTCCCTATATGCTATAAGGGAGCTTCATGAGAAATACAACCATATACAGGAAGTTATAATTCAGGGGTTTAGGAGAAAACCAAATACACCTATGGAGAACAGTCAAGAACCAGATATAGAAGACATAACGTATACGGTAGCTATTGCGAGATTAATAATGCCTATGGATGTAGCAATACAATCACCGCCAAACCTTGTAAGTATTGATGAATGTATACGGCTTTTAAAGTCTGGAATTAATGATTGGGGTGGGATATCACCAGTAACAAGAGACTTTATTAACCCGGAGAAAACATGGCCAAACATAAAAACCCTAAAAGAAATAACTGAAAACCTTAATCTCCAATTTAGGGAAAGACTTCCAATATATCCAAAATACGTTTTCAAAGAGGAATTCTTACAGGAAAACTTTAAGGAGAAAATTAGATCTCTCATAGATGAAAGAGGCTATGTTAATATCCATTATGAAGCTAGCTAAATTTTGAAGTGATACTGAAGAATTTGCTTGAAAATCCTTAATGTATGAATACCCAGAATATTGAACTAGCCCCTCATATTTAAGGAATCCTATCTATATTATTCTTCTGATTCTTGATAATTCTTATAATAGCCTCTTTCAGCTACGTTTAATCATCTTATCCTCTTATTACTATGTAGCTTACGCTACTAAAAACTTGGCAAGTACATACATATTTGTTAAAGTATATTAAAACCAAGATCGCATAAAATACTATAGTGTGAAAATTGAAAAGTGATGCTGAGCCATCTATAAACTTGAAGAAGCAGTAAGACCTAATAATGGTTAATTTCTACATATGATGTTGAGTGTAATCCATTACATTATCATAGTAACCATTAAATAATCAACTTAAAGCATAGAAATATAAGCTAGATTAAATATTATAGAATCGGTGTGAAAATGAATAGTTATAAGACAATTATTATTGAAAAGAAAGAGGGGGTTATGAAGATTACTCTAAATAGGCCTAGAGTTCTAAATGCAATTAATACTGAGCTTATTACAGATCTTAGCCATGCCTTAGATGATGCTGATAAAGATAAGGATGTTAGAGTTATAGTTATAACAGGTGCTGGTGATAGAGCTTTTAGTGCTGGAGCAGATATATCCAGCTTTATGGAGTTAAAAAGCGTAGTAGAAGCCAGAGAATTTGCGAGGAAAGGCTTCGAAATGGTTATCAAACGTATAGAATCTATTAGGAAGCCTGTAATCGCCATGGTTAATGGTCTTGCTCTAGGTGGTGGGTGTGAACTTGCAATGGCATGTGATATCATAGTTGCAAGTGATAAGGCTGTTTTCGGCCAGCCTGAAATCAATGTAGGTGTTTTACCGGGTTGGGGTGGGATGTCTCGTCTTGCAAGACTTGTAGGCATACATAAAGCTAAAGAGCTAGCATTTACTGGAGATTTAATATCTGCAATTGAAGCTGAAAAAATAGGTTTAATTAATAAGGTTGTTCCACTGGAAAAACTTGAGGAGGAAGTAATGAAGATAGCTAACAAGCTTAAAGATAAAAGTCCAATAGCCTTACAGATTGCGAAAGAAACCATAAATCGTAGCTTTGCCTCAGATATAGATGATGTAATAATGAGGGATGTAGATGCCTTTGCAGCGATGTTTGCAACTGAAGACTCAAAGGAAGGAGTTAAAGCATTTCTAGAGAAAAGAAAGCCAGAATTTAAGGGTAAATAGCTTAGCTAAAATCAATATATCATAAATCCCACTTCTTTACATCAAGTCTAAACCTATATATCCCATATTACCATGAAATCAACAATGAATTCCTAGACTTTAATTATGGAATACTGATGGATTTAAATATGCTCCTACTCTACTGTCTATAGCTGGAGAGATGCAGCTCTGATACAGAGACAAGATCTATACTTTTGAGATTCTGTAGACATTAACTTCGGTTGAATAGCTAGCAGGTAGGGTACATCTTTCGATTGAAGGTATGAACTGTAATGGATGAGGAGGCTGTAATGAGTTGCTGAACCATGAACAATTAATAGAGCTAGAATCCTTTAGCTTTGGAGAAAATTAAAATCTTAAGCAATATATAATGATAATTTAAATATTGGTGATTAAAACATATGGTGTGAGTATTGAATCTCTTCTAAGAGATATAGATCCTATTATTGCTTCAATTCTTGATAGGGCCTTATCAGGTAGGGATATAAGCAGTGATGAGGCTATTAAGCTATTTAACACCAATAATAATGAGCTTTTAGCAATAATCCTAGTTGCTAACGAGCTTAGAAGAAGAAAAATAGGTGATATTGTTACATTCATTATTAATAGGAACATAAACTTCACAAATGAATGTACTATAAGATGTAGATTCTGTGCATATAGTGTTGATGTTGGTAGCTCTAATGCTTACATAATGCCTATAAGTGAAATTGTTAAGAAGGCTAGAGAAGCATATTCTATGGGAGCAACAGAAGTATGTATTCAGGGAGCTATAAATCCTAAGATTAATGGTGAATACTACATTGAGATATGTAGAGCAATTAAAAGGGAGATTCCAGGAATACATATACATGCCTTCTCACCGATGGAGATTGCTTATGGAGCAGAAACATTAAATCTCCCTGTTAAGGAATATCTTAAAGCCCTAAAGGAGGCAGGTCTTAACAGTATGCCTGGAACAGCAGCTGAGATACTGAGTAATAGAATTAGGCATATAATATGTCCAAGAAAAATATCTGTAGAGGAATGGATAAATATAGTTAAGACAGCACATAAACTCAATATACCTACAACATCAACCATGATGTATGGCCATGTTGAAACAGTAGAGGATAAGGTTAACCATCTCTCAATAATAAGGGAAATACAGAGAGAAACAGGTGGATTTACTGAGTTTATACCGTTAGGATTTATACATTATAATACTGAAATCTACAAATCTGGAATAGCTAAGCCTGGACCTACAGGTATCGAGGATTTAAAAGTACATGCAATATCCAGAATATATCTGAACAACTATATTAGAAATATACAGGCTTCATGGGTTAAGCTTGGTCCTAAATATGCTCAATTTCTTCTTAATGCAGGAGTAAACGATATTGGTGGAACATTAATTGAGGAAAATATTTCAAGAGCTGCAGGAGCAGTATCAGGGCAATGTATGACTCCAAGCGAAATGGTAAGAATAATAATAGAAGCTGGGAAAATACCTGCACAGAGAGACACTCTATATAACATTATAAGAATAATAAGTAGCTAGTCTTAAACATAATGAGGATTCTTCATGAACACTACGTTTAACATTGGATTTTTCACCTATGGTGAAAATCTGGATTTAATTAGTGGAGGACATATTACAGTTGAAGATGAATACATAGTGGAGATTGGGAGGGGATATGTTTCAGAGTCTAATACTATAGATTTAAGATCAACAATAGCTATTCCAGGAATAATTAATGCACATATACATACTGGAGATTCAGCATTTAAAGATGTTGGATTTGGACTAAGTCTAAGAGAGCTTGTATCATATCCTAATGGATTAAAGCATAAGCTACTTAAATCTACATCTAGAAGACAACTTATAAAAGCTATAAGTAAAACATTACTATTTCTAGCTTCTACAGGAACAACGATATTCTGTGATTTCAGGGAGGGAGGAGTTGAAGGAGTTAGAATACTTCGTAAAGCTATGAAGAATAGTATAGTTAAGCCAGTTATTCTCGGAAGACCTAGTAGAGGAATTCATGAAGTTAATGACTTGATTAACTGTAGTGATGGGTTTGGAATTAGTAGTGTATTTAACTATTCAGTTAATGATTTGAAATTCATTAGGGAATTAGCTAAAAAACATGGCAAAATTATAGCTGCCCACGTACTTGAGGAGATGAATGATGAAAACGAGTTTAAACTTGCTCTTAAACATTTAGAGCCGGATATTTTAGTTCATATGATTTACGCTTCAAGAAATAATATATTAGAAGCTAAGGAAAGAAAAATATCGATCGTAATATGTCCAAGAGCTAATGCCTCCTTCGGTATTGGAACCCCACCACTAAACCTAATGCTTAACGAGAACATTAACATTGCTTTAGGAACCGATAATGTTGCATGGAATAGTCCGAATATGTTTAGGGAAATGGAGTATGTATATAAGCATTATAGAGCAATGCTTAAAAATACAAGCTTTCCAAAAGCTGAAGAAATACTGAAAATGGTAACAGTAAATGCGGCTAAAGCATTAAGGATTAGTGATAAGTATGGATCAATAGAAGAGGGAAAGAAAGCGAATATAGTATTCATAGGGTTAAATGATCCAAACATGGTTAAAAGCAGAAATATAATGTTAAGCATCATACATAGATGTGAAGCTGAAAACATAAAGCTTACGTTAGTGGATGGTAAAATAGCATACTATAATAAGCAGATACTTAAGAAAATAAGTAGCATTAAAGATGTATGAGGGAGAGAGATGAGTGAACTAAAATATTTAATATCAGATCTTGATGGAACCCTTACAGACTTAAATATTGACTGGAACCAGATAAGGGAGGTTATTAGGCAAATGTTAAGAACAAATCATCCATTAAAACCGCTTGCAACAAGCATTCCTGAAGCAGCTAGAGGAGATCCTAGACTTATTAGGGAGGCATACAGAATTATTGAGGAATATGAGTATAAAGCTGCTTTAAAAGCTAGAAGAGATGGTAGACTTATAGAATTCTTAGGGGAAATTAAGAATTTAGGGTTTAAAGTAGCTCTTGTAACTCTTCAAGCTCGTAGACCAGCTATTAAAGCTTTAGAAAAGCTTGGAGTACTAGAATATTTTGACATTATTATTACAAGAGATGATAGTATATTTAGAGAAGAACAGTTAAGAATAGTGCTTAATAGGTTTAAAGCTAAGCCTGAAGAAACAGTCTTTGTAGGAGATACTGTATGGGATCTTGAAGCAGGAAGAAAGCTCAAGCTAAAAACATTCATAATTGGAAGTCAAAACGAAAACTACAATATAAACAACATAACCAAGCTAATAGATAAATTAACTAAATAAATATATGTTCAAACCTCCATTGCAATAGTTAGAGTATGATATGGTTTAGTTACATATCCAGTAGGATTAAGCGCTATAGTACTTTGAATGATTTTGGCAAGTATGTAGTTTTTAGGGTATTCAAGCTGAGATTATAATCTGACAAATTCATAAAATATTGCAGTGAATAGAAGACGATGGAGCATTAGAATTATATGTTAGAGGGTTTAGAAGTGAATTTAGTGACTAACAACTTAAAGAATTTGAGTTTTAAGCTTAAGAGTAGTTTAATAGTTAATTATTATCTATGTAGCTACTATACTCTTATATTCACTAACTTATTGAGTAGTGTTTAGTTTCTCGCTATTTATATAGATTTTCCTTATTAATCCACACTTGTAACATATAGCTCTAATGAATTTTTCATTGTTTTCATCAACTTCAATACTTATACCTAGCTGGAAGCTATGTCCCCCCATTGTTTTACACCATTCAGACCTAATGTCTTCATCAATTTTGTTAGCTATTTCTAAAACCTCTTTGATATTGTTAAATTGCGGTGAAACCGTAATGATTACCTCTTCAGATTCGCTTTCAACTGTAAAGCCGAGATTCTCCAGATTCTCTTTAAAGAACTCTTTAAATCTATCTCCATATCCTTTAACATATATTCTTCTTTCTAAACTATCAATATATACTGTTGCAAACATAGGTTTTAGCTTAGCATATTATAGGTCTATAGTTGAGTATGTTATGTAGCTTTATCTATTACTAAAATCTTTCTATCATATGTAGGTAGATATACATATTTGTATACTTCAACATTTTTAATTCCTACTAGTTTATTTAGGTAGTTTATTGATGTTTCAAGTTTGTTTTTAAATATTCTATACATGGTTCTAGGTATTTTTGCCTTTTCAACTATTTGTTTAGGATTGTTTGTTTTAATAACTAGTTTCGTTATGGTTCCGTCATTATTTATTTTTTCATAGGGTTTAGCTATGTTTCTAGCTGTCCTAATAAGCCTAAGTCTATACTGATACTTGTCTTTGAAGCTTGATGGACATATATGGATTGATAGGTCTTTAATTTCTCTAGATGCCCACTTAATTATTTTAAACGCTTCATTTAGACTTCCATTAACTGCAGCTATATGTTTTCTTCTAATTCTTAACCCCATTAGTCTAAGCTGTTTATAATTAGCTTCTGAGAATTCAAGTTCATTTATGTTTATAAATTGGAATCCAAGATCCCCAGCCATTAATACTATTTTAGCCATGTCTTTATATCTACCTGGTATTGACGGTATCTCAATACCTATATCTGCACTTTCCCTTATTCTTTTAACTATTGATTTATCTATTTTACTAATGTTAAGGTTAACTGGATGGTAGCGTACTTCATCAAGTCCCCTATCTACAAGCTCCATAACCCTATTTGATATTTCTGTAGTGTATAGATGTATATGGTGTGAGCTTCCAAAAACGTTTTTAAGCAGATCTATGTAAGCTTTCACTCTATCAAAAACTAGTAAAGGCTCTCCTCCAGTTATACCTGTTCCCTTAGCATTCATTAGCTTAGCCTCCTCAACTATATCCTCTATACTCTTCACTAATCTCTCATTGGCATAACATATATCTCTTCTTTTCTCCTCACTTACTGGACAGTAGAAACATTTATTATTACATAGCCCAGTAACAAATAGTGTAAGTTTCCCTCCACTCATACATATTCTACATCCTTTAGGCATCTCACCTAATAAGTACTTCCACACTGTAGATCTAAATTAAAATCTTATGTAGATTATAAAGATATCGTTGGAAAACCATGTCTCTTAAACTTAAGCCGTCAACTACCTTACATCTAAGACTTATAGATTTCTTATATTTCATGAAATATATGCCAAACTTTAAAGGCATGGAAGCTTGTGATAATTACATATGTCTACGATATGGTTCTGAGCTACATAGTCTTTGATAGAAGTATGTAGACCTTGGGATTCATTAGCCTAGCTTTCCTCACGAGTTCATAGGCCTCATCCTCATCTGGGTGCTCCTCCAAAACTTCATAAGTTCGTCAAAGAGCTTGGAGTAAGCCCCATCTGAAGATACAGGTTTATGACTGCATTCAGCTGCTTGTCGATCCTCAACTCGTAGCTTCTACACCTATAAAATGTCCTTTCATGGCATTAATCATCCGCATCTAAATCATCCTTTACTTGTATTCTTCGGGTTGAGAATGACGACTTTTGATTTGTAAGACATGAAGGATTGAATCATCCTCCAATTGTTTTTCAACGTTTCTATTATGTTTCTTCGAGCCGTTAGGTATCCGCTTCTTCTCTAAATCTTCGAAGCCGTGAACATATTTCCTGAGCTTCCTGACCGGAAGGATGTTAACTTATGTATGAAATTCCCCGCTCTATTCTTCCCTGTTCCCTGATACTTTGCTAGAACAGCCCTTAGAGATGGGTTCTTCGACGCTACCCTATACAACCTTCTCCTTTTAATCTCGTAGATTCTATGGATGTGGAACAGTTTTACTAGGCTTACTTTTATCCATTAGCTCTGGATTAAACCGGTCTAAACTTCTCTCATTGTAATTCCATGCAATCTTCTCCATTAACTCAATTTTCCTCTTGAATCTGAAAGTTAACGTTAAGTGATCCTACCCCTACCTAAGAAACCTCTTAATGACAGGCTTCTTAGGTAGTGATGCTTGAATACTTCATTCTTTGGGGTTACTGGCATGATCCTTCGTCTACCTTTTCTATCAATCTTCTCAATCCATTTAATTCTAACTCAAACCTCATCACGGCTTTCTGCAGAATAAGCCTATATGCCTCAAGAAACTCTTAAACATCATAGTCATGCTTGATACTGTATGCTCTAACCTGGTACAAGCTGTTCGACATCTTTAATAGCTCCTTATACTTATAGCCCTTTAAACCATAGAGCTTTCCAGCAGAATGCAAGACTATAGTTATTAGGTCTCTAACGAAGTTCCTCTTGAGGGACTCTTCTTCATGGTTTATAACCTTTATGGCTATGTTGAAGGCTGAGAAGAGCTTCCTCAAGGTTTTAAAGCCAAATCTGATAAGTCTACTCTCATAAGTTACAGTCACTTTTGAAACCCTTCTATCAGCAATTATCTCTAGAAACTTCACTAAGTTCTTCCTATTCTCGTTTAATCCTGAACCGACATCAGTCCACACCTAATGTCTCCATAATCTTTATCTCTAGCGTAGTTTAGTATGGCTTACATCTGCCTTTCAAGACCGTCTTTCCAGGTTGAGGATAACACCCTAACATATCCAACTATGATCCCTCCCTCAAACCAAGTATACATTTAATCTAACTCTCAGGAATCCTTCTTCTACCATCAACAGTCCTAACAACCATTATTTTACCTCTCTATCCCACTTCTGAATAGTCCTAGTAGTAACGCCAATAAGTTTCTTGACCTCCCTAAACGCATAAAGTTTCTTCATCAATACCTATTACGATTCATGTCTATTTAAATCTATATATTCTGGAACTGCTGGATATAGTATCATATATTAGTGGATTACGGAATCATATTTGAATTAACTGATTACCTAAATAATGATAAATTTATAAGCTTGCCTAATAGTTTCTCATGGTGGGATTGGTGAGGGAAACTGTTAAGATATTGGCTTTGTTAATGATTGTTATAGTTGGACTATCTATTGCTGCATATTTAGCTTTAACTGTTTTTACTCGGCAGTACTTTTTCTCAACTAATAGAGAATATATTGCTGTCATTAGGCTTGATGGAAGTATTGCTTATAGTTCATCACTACTTAACGTCTTCGGATCTACATTAAATCCTGAAGATATATCTAAGGTTTTTAAAAGTGTTGGAGATGATTCTTCAGCTAAAGCTGTTATACTACTAGTTAATAGTCCAGGTGGTAGTGCTGTAGCTTCCAGAGATGTTTTTGAAGCTGTAAGAAAGCTTTCTGATAAGAAGATAGTTATAGTTCATATTAGAGAGTATGGTACATCAGGAGCCTACCTTGCTTCACTACCCACTAAATATATTAATGCTGAGCCTGATAGTCTAGTAGGCTCTATAGGTGTTGTTTCCGTAGTGGTTACATTTAGTAATCTACTTGATAAGCTAGGTGTTAAGGTATATACGTTTAAGTCTGGAATGTTGAAAGATATTGGAAGCCCATATCGTAACATGACTAGTAGTGAAATAGCTATTCTTCAGGAAATTGTTAATTCAACATTTAGTACTTTTAGTAGTGAAGTTTTAAATTATAGAGGTAGTAAAATAGATATTAACCGGCTTGATGAGGTTTTTAGTGGTAAACCATTTACTGGGAGGCAGGCATTAGAGATAGGTCTTATAGATGGTGTTGGAAGCCTTGATGATGCTATTGCAAAAGCAAGGGAGATTGCAGGATTACCTAGAAATACGCCTATAAGATACATTGAACCTCCTAAACCTGGAATTATCGAAATTATATATAGAATTCTTGGCTTAAATAATAGAAGGCAGATTATACTGAACCTTGAAGTATTAGCAATGTGGCCTCTTCCAGTAGGCCTTAAGGAATACATTGCTATAAGCTAATTTAGTGTTACCTATGTCTGGTTCTGAAGTGATTGTTCATGTTGGAATAGATGACTGTGATTCTAGAACGTACATGTGTACAACATATATTGCAGCTTTAATTGTTGAGAAGCTTCTGGATTTAAACTGTGTATTTATTGATTATCCAAATCTAATTAGGCTTAATCCGGGTGTTCCATGGAAAACTAGAGGTAATGGTGCTGTTGCACTAAGGTTTAAATGTAGTGATCCAGATAATGTATTTAACATTGTTTTAAGTATTGTTAAAGAGTTTTCAGACTCTAACTCTAATTATGGTGTTGTAATGCATTTAGGAACTATTCCACCGGAAGCTATGGATTTTGCTTCTAGAGCTTTATGGAGTATTGTAAGTATTAGTGAGGCTTTTAAAATTATTAGAAAATATAATATGAAATATAGCTGTAGAGGGGATTGTAGAGGTGTTGTAGGTGCTCTTGCTGCTATCGGCAATACTCTTAATAGTGATCATACCTATGAACTTCTAGCATATAGAGTTAAAGAAAATATTGGTAAGAGAATTAGAAATATAGATCCCCAGTCGGTTGTTGAAATGGATAAGGCTACAAAGCCTTATACATTCAATAATTATGATTATGAGAAGAGGAGAATTCTAATAACTCCTAGAGGGCCTGATCCCGTTCTTCTAGGTATAAGAGGTGAATCTGCTGAAGCCGTATTATCAGCTTTTAAAATGCTTAGAATTATGGAGCCATATGAGAGATATATAATATTCCGTTCAAATCAAGGTACAGCTGAACATCTACGTTTTGAGCTTAATCCATGTAGGCTTAAAGCCTATACTACAGGCTATATTGTAGGTACTATTGCATCTAAGCCTGAAGTAGGTATTGGCGGTCATGTATACTTCTACATTGAATCTAAAGGATGTAGGATACGATGCGCTGTTTATAGGCCTTCAGGAGGACTTAGAAAAACCGCCTTACTACTAGTTCCCGGTGATATCGTTGAAGTTGGAGGGGAAGTTAGAAAGAGAACTATTAAGAATCCAACAGTAATTAATATTGAATATATTAAAATTATAAGTTTAGCTGAGGATTTTGAGTATAGGAATCCACGATGTCCAATATGTAGTAGGAGAATGGAGTCTATGGGTAGAGGACAGGGTTATAGATGTAGGAGATGTAAGCTAAAAGGGTTAAAGCTTAGCCGTGAAAGAATTGTTAAGCCTAGAATGGTTAAGCAAGGCCTATACCTCCCATCTTTAAGGTCAATGAGACATTTATCAAAGCCATATCAGAGATATGGATTAGAGAAAAAATATGTTTCTATTAGTCTTATTAATGGATGGTTTCATGTTTTTAGCTAGATAGATTTATCTTTAGTGTTCCTTTCTGGAAGTACTTGTGTTTTACCTTGCTGTAAAGCCATTGTTAAATATAATGCCTCCTTAGTATCCAGCCTTCTTGTTTTACTGTATTCATCAAGTATCTTACCTATTCCTTTAAGTATTTGGGTTTTCGCTGGGTCAAGCATTACTGTTTTACCTATTTCCTCAAGTTTAGCTGTTAATGTTTTAGTATCTCCTCTAGCTATGGCTTGACTTATCTCCTCTGTTTTTATGAGTGCTAGAACCCTATCAATAACTGTTTTATTCACCCCTTTAGATAGTAGTTCACTGTTTGCTGTGTATATAGTCCTTATTTCAGCTATGTTGCTAAGTATTTTCTGCGTGTTGGAGATAATATCATTATATACCAACTCAATAGATGCTAATCTATAGACTCCCTCAATTCTTGGAGGTGTAAAGAGTTCACCGTAAACTTCTACAGCTGTATTTGCTTCAATACCTCCAATGGGGATTTCAGCTATAGTTTCAACAGTATTGTAGTTTCTACCATATATAGCTACCTTAACCCCCTGAACTGGAATAATTCTTAGAGTGGTGTTGTTAGCTATTGTTGAAAGCATTTGACTAACATCATAGACAAAGTGTTCAACAATTTGGTTTGGATCATCAATATGTCTAAATATTCCATTAGAACTTCTAGCAATAGTATATAGAATGTTTTCATTATAATCTTCCCCAATACCATAACATACTATAGATACGCCATTACTAAACGCTTCTCCAGATTCACGGCTAAACACCTCAATATTTCTCTCACCAACTGTAGGCTGCCCATCAGTAAGTAGTAAAACCCTTCTAACATAGTTTTGAGGAGATTTTAAAGCTGCTCTCCAAGCTCTATTTAAAGCTTCAAATAGATTTGTAAAAGCATGAATTTTCAGCATATCAATATGGTATTTAAACCATTCCTTACTTGTAACATATACGTTTTCAGCTATTGGCTCAACATGACCTGAAAAAGCATAGAGACTAAGAATATCCTTCTCCCCTAAACAGTTGATAGCTCTTTTAGCTGCTTCTTTAGCCATTTCAAGTTTATGTCCTCTCATAGATTCGCTAACATCAATAGCTATAGCTAGACTTAGAGGAGCTCTAAAACGTGCTGTTTCCCCGCTTTTAACCCTTATAATGAATGGTATTCTCCCGCCACTAGTACTTACATAGTTTACTCCTAACTCTACTTCAACATTAAGAGACAATAAGCCCTAAAGAACTTATCCATAAAGTTTATAATAGTTTCTACTGTGTTAGACATCTAACTTAACTGTTAATATAGTATTCCCATATCTGAAGCTTAGAGAGTAG
Source organism: Methanomethylicia archaeon (assembly GCA_038845975.1). Taxonomy (GTDB): domain Archaea; phylum Thermoproteota; class Methanomethylicia; order CALHIW01; family CALHIW01; genus CALHIW01. The sequence goes on along the minus strand of JAWBQF010000001.1, from coordinate 137,972 downwards.
TATTAAAGCATGTTAACATTTAGTTTAATGTTTCAAATCTTAATTCTAAGTTAAGCATAATATTAACTTGTTCGTGTTTATGTTGGCTTTATAGGCATACGCATGATTAGTATTTTCCCTCTTGGATTTAGGATTTTACTAAGCTAGAGAAATAATAATAGGAAATTATACATTCTCATAAACTGAAATATTAAACTATAGATTAAACATACTGTAATAATAGCGTAATTTAACATGAAATGTAGCAATCAGTTAATATTAATTCTACTATCTTAATAGTTAAGCATTACTATTCACAACTTTATTATAAGTTTAAATATACCTAACTCAATAGTTTATTATGGTTAATTCTGTATCAGTAAATTTAATTGTTCCCGGCTTTTCAACATCGTCGCCCCTCGCATCAGCCTATGTTTTCGGATTAGCGTCACAAATTCTTGTTAGATCAGATAAATACATACTGTTTGATGTTGGACATCTTCCAACGAGGAGAATGCTTATTGAGGGTCTTCGTAGGTTAGAGTTAAATCCTAAATTGATAGATTGTATTGTACTATCACATCTACATGGAGATCACGTATTAAATATAGATTTGTTTAGGGATTCGGAGGTTATTGTTGGTGATGCTGAATTTATATATGCTAAATCTCCTAGAGATGATGATTTAGCAACTCCAAGATTTATTACTGATATTCTTGAGGAAATGGATTTAAGAAGAGTTTCTAACGGATACAAAGTTGCTGAGAATGTAGTGGTTATGGAGGTTCCTGGACATACTGCTGGTAGCTTATCGCTTGTTATTGATTTACCTATTGGTAGAGCTATTCTTGCAGGTGATGCATTAACAAATATTCAATGTATTAAGCTAGGTAGGCCTCTTCTAGTTTTTTGGGATGAAAAGCAGGCTACTGAAAGTTTAAAGAGAATTGTTGAGGCTGGCGATATTCTTTATCCAGGTCACGGTATACCGGCTAGAAGAATTAATGGTGATTGGAAGTATATTGGAAGTGTAAATGTGGATTTTAGCTTCTTCCCCTACGGTTTCGATAGGGACTTCAATATGCATATACATTATAATGTTCAATACTAGTACTTTATGATTAACATCTGAATATTTATTTATCTATAATTTTAGCGGATACATATTTAAGTTTTATCGCTTTATTTTCAGTATGGTGAAGCATGCAGCTACTTTATCTAAGAAGCTTTTAGCTGCTTTCACATTCTTATTTGCTTCTATTATTGGTTCAGCTTTAATCATAGGGTTTATTATGGAGGGATCCTACATACTGTTTCCTAGCTATTCCTACTTATTTTTCTCCTTTTCTATCTCTCTTCTTCTCTTAATGTTTCTATATATTATTTCTCCTAAGACTTGTCCACGTTTAATATTTTCAATTAATATGGCAGCATTGATTTTAGCCTTATATTCGTTAAGTGTATTTACTATATTCCTACTTGGACTTAGAAGCTCTATTCTTATTCAAATTCTACCAATACCCATAGCTGTTACGATTATGTTGGGTTGGAATCGTTTTCCCTTATCCTATCTATTATCTACATCAATAGTTTCTGTAACTATTGTTTTTGTTTCATACTGGTTTCTATTAGGCTTAATTAGTTCTTTAGGAGTTGCTTGGTATTTTTCTTTAGTAATTGTATTCCTATTGTTTTTTATGTTATGTCTAGCTGTAAAGTCTCCGCTAAAATCTTCCTCAATAATTCTAATTACAGTTTTACTCCTAAACTTTATCCATAATTTAGCCCTAAATACTATACCGTTAGATCTTGTAAGGATATCTACTTTTGCTTTAGTTATTGCTATATCATGTATTCTAATTATTGGTTTAGGGGCTATTGATAATTGGATGTTAAAACAAGCTGGAAGATTAAGCTATAAAGATTTAAGTAGAGTAAATAATAGTACTGTTAAGATTCCTAGTAGGAGTTTAGGGGTTTACATTATTGAGAAATGGATTGGGGATGGAACTTTTGCTCATGTATATTTAGCTAGAGATAAAAATACTGGTTTACCGTATGCTGTAAAGGTTTTAAAGAAGGATTACGCTATTAAGGGTTTAATTGATGATTTTAAAAGAGAAGCTTTAATGCTTTTAAGTCTAAATCATGAAAACATAGCTAAAGTAGTAGAGGTCCATATAGATCCTCCATATAGTAACGATAAGTATAATCTTAATCCTCCATATATAGTTATGGAGTATATGGATGGGGGAAGCTTAAGAGCATTATTGAGGCGTAGAGGTAAACCGTTAACAGTTCAAGAAGCTTTAAAGATAGCTTTAGATATATGTAAAGCTCTTGAATATGCTCATACTAGAAGTCCACCAATACTACATTTAGATGTTAAGCCTGAAAACATAATGTTTAAGAGTGTTAATGGAGGATTATTAACAAAAATTGTTGATTTCAGCTCCTCCGTATATGCTTCACGAAGAGCTGTACAGGCAACACCCTTATATGCTTCACCCGAACAGATGATGGGTAGGGCTTTACCACAGTCAGATATATACTCGCTTGGACTTGTACTCTATGAAATGTTAACGTATCCTCTATGTAGTAAGCACTTAGAAGAAAGAGCTAAACTCCTCCTTCAGGGGAGAATGATACATACACTACCACAGCCGAGGAAACTAAATAAACAAATACCTGAACAACTTGAAAAAACAATTTTAAAAGCTATAAATCCCAATCCTACACTAAGATTCAACTCTATAAGCGAGTTAAGAGTCCAGATTGAGCAAGTATTAAACTCCACTAGACCTAACTTTACACAGTATAAAATAGTCTAGATAAATTATATAAACCCTAATAGTAAAATAATTTGATAGTTATGAATTGGAAATGTCCTTCATGTGGGCATGACAATGCGGAAAACATAGATATATGTGAAGCCTGCGGCTTAACTAAACCGGAAATCGCTGAAGTTACTCCAGTTCAGCTACCTGTTGCTAAGCTTGTAGGTGTTGATGGTGTTGTTGCAGGGTTAGAGTTTCTAATAGCATCATCCAAGATAATTATTGGTAGACCTGTACCAGGTATTGAGCCTGACATAAAAATAAATGATCCCTACGTTTCAAGGAAGCATGCCCAAATACTCTTTGAAAACGGTAAATTCTACATTGAAGATCTTGGAAGTACAAATGGAACATTTCTAAATGATAAGTTAATAACTGAGAGGGTGGAGCTTAAAGACGGCGACATTATAAAGCTAGGATTAGCTATGTTGAAATTCAGCTTGCAATAGTTAGCAATACCAAATTTATGTAGGCTCTAAATAACAATAGATAACTTAGCAATCCGCTTAAAGCTGAACAAGATTCTTATTTCTCCAATTTAACCATTTCACTTCAACATCAATGATAAACACATTTACAATATATTACATCTCCTAGCTTAATATGTCGTAAAGCATATTGGGAATCATATATACATTGGATAGAAGTCTAAATAATGAATTATTTAAATGTCTGTTATAGGAGTGTATTAAAGTAGTATAGATAATCTATACTTTACTTTTAACCCTATATAGCTAGTAAGCTATCCTGTAATGTCGGATTCTTCACAATTTAGTAGTTGAAGAATTGGTCTAACTATGTTTTAGGTTGTATTTATGCGTGGAGTTTAAATACTAGCTTAGCTTAACTTAAACGTTTATGGTTGTATCTATAGCTGAAGCTGTAAGGAGGATTGTTAATAATAGTCCATGTATAATGGAATGTTTAAGAATGGATATTATAAATTATACTGCTCTAGCTTCAAGAATTCAGAATGATGTTTCAAGAATTCTTGGAGGTAGGAAAGTTAAGCTTGAAGCTATTAAGATGGCTTTAATAAGATGCTCTGAGGATTTAAGGAGGGAGGGGGAGGAGCTTGATAAAAGCATTTTAAGTATTATTGCAAACACAGTTTTAGAGCTTAAAAACGATGTTGCTTTAATAACTGTAAGACAGGAAGGCCTTGTAGGTAAGCTTGATGAGTTAATGAGGAGAATAACTAGTCTAAGATTTCTACAGTTAACACAGGGAGCTGAAACATTCACTATTGCTATTGATCAACGTGCATGTGATGATGTTTTCAGCTTAATCGGTAAAAGCAATGTAATTACTGTTTTTCATAATCAGTCAGCTATTATCCTTATGAGTCCCAAGGAAATAATTACAACACCAGGTGTTATATCGTATATTACATCTACCCTACTTAGGAATGGAGTAAATATAACTCAGATAATATCATGCTATGTTGATACAATACTAATAGTTGATAGAGTAGATGCTATAAGAGCCTATGAAGTTTTAGAGAGGAAAATCATTGAGGTAAGAAGTAGCTTATCTGGTAAGTATTAACTTATTACGTTTAATACATTAATACTTAAAAACTGTTTCATATGCTACATTAGGTTTTTATTGCTCCTATTTGTAGCATCATGATGGATATGAGAGTTGTCCTAGCGTACTCTGGCGGTTTAGATACTTCTGTAGCTATTAAGTGGCTCCAGGAAAAGTATAATGCTGAAGTTATTACTGTAACTGTTGATGTTGGTCAAGGAGATGATTTAGAGGAAATTGAAGCTAAAGCTTTAAAGATAGGTGCTTCAAGACATTACTCTATAGATGCAAGAATGGAGTTTATTGAAGGCTATGTTTATCCAGCTATTAAGGCTAATGCACTTTATGAGGGTAAGTATCCTGTTAGTAGTGCTCTTTCAAGACCATTAATTGCCTCAAAACTTATTGAAGTAGCAGCTAAGGAAGATGCTGATGCTGTAGCTCATGGTTGTACTGGTAAGGGTAATGATCAGGTAAGATTTGAGGTTACTTTAAAGGCTTTAAATCCAGCTATGAAAATCATAGCTCCAGTTAGAGAGTGGGGTCTAACGAGAAGTAGTGAGTTAGAGTATGCTAGACTTAAGGGTATTCCTGTAAAGATTAAAACTAACCCATATAGTATAGATCAGAATCTTTGGGGTAGATCTATTGAGTGTGGTCCAATAGAGAATCCTGAAGTTGAGCCTCCGGAAGATGCTTTTGAATGGACTGTAAACCCGGATAAAGCTCCAAATACTCCTGAATACATTACCATAGGGTTTAAGAATGGTGTACCGGTAGATATTAATGGTGAATCTATGGATTCAGTCTCGTTAATAAAGTATTTAAATAATATTGCTGGTAGGCATGGTATTGGTAGAATTGATCATATCGAAGATAGACTTGTAGGAATTAAGTCGAGGGAAGTTTATGAATGTCCAGCTGCACTTACCATTATTGAAGCTCATAAAGACCTTGAGAAAATGGTTTTAACAAGAAATGAAATAATGTTTAAACAGATTACTGAGCAGTGGTGGACATATCTTGTTTATACTGGTCTCTGGATTGAACCGTTAAGGCTTGATCTTGAAGCCTTCATAAACGAGACGCAGAAGAGAGTTGATGGTGAAGTTAGAATTAAGCTATTTAAGGGCTTAGCTACTGTTGTTGGTAGATCTTCACCCTACTCAATATATGACTTAAAGCTATCAACATATGAGGAGTGGAGTACATTTAATCAATCCTATGCTAAAGGATTTATAGAGCTTTGGGGCCTTCAATCAGTAGTTTCATATCAGTTTTTAAAGCATAATTTATGTCGCTAAACGATATATTACGTGGCGGAATCATAATTGATAAGCCTAGTGGAAAAATTGCTGAATATACCTCTTCGATTTTAGCTGATGAAAAGATTAAGAAGTATGTTATCGATATCGTTAAAGCACATGTAGTAATGCTTACTGAGAGAAACATTCTGAAAGAGAATGAATCCTCCCAGATTTTAAAGGTTCTTAATGAGCTTACCGACTTCAAGCTTGACCCTATGCTTGAAGATATACATATGAATCTTGAATCCTACATTATCAGTAAGCTTGGCTATAGTATTGGAGGTAATGTTAATATTGCTAAGAGTAGAAATGATCAGGTTGCAACAGCTATTAGAATGGCTTTACGTAGTGAACTATTAAATATAGCTTTCAAGCTTATAGGTTTAAGAAAGGCTATTTTAAAGAGATGCTGTGAACTTATAGATGCTGTAATGCCTGGATATACTCATCTCCAACATGCACAGCCAATAACCGTATCTCATCTTTTACTTGCTCATCACGATAGGCTTAAGAGGGATATTGACCGTATTAAGGAGGTTTACAGTAGGGTTAATATTAGTCCCATGGGTGCTGCTGCACTTGCAACATCAAGCTTCAACATAGATAGATTTAGAGTTGCTGAGCTTCTAGGGTTTAACGGATTAGTAGAGAACTCTATAGATGCTGTATCCTCAAGAGACTTTATAGCTGAAGCAGTCTTCACCTTATCTTTAATTATGACTAATCTAAGTAGCTTTGCAGAGGAGATAATTTTATGGAATACCCTAGAATTTGGCTTCATAAATCTTCCAGATGAACTTGTATCTACAAGTAGCATAATGCCTCAGAAAAGAAATCCAGTTATTGCTGAGCTTGTAAGAGCGAAAACAGGTAGTATCTATGGAGATCTTACAGCTATATTAACAATACTTAAAGCCCTACCACTAAGCTACAATTTAGATCTTCAAGAAGTAACTCCGCATTTATGGAGTGCATGTAGTATCGTTTCATCAACTCTAGATGTAATGATTGATGCTGTTTTAAAGATGAAGTTTAATACTGATAGGTTGATTGAGACTGTTAGAAAAGGTATGTCAGCAGCAACTGAGCTTGCAAATCTTCTAGTTAGAAGCGGTATTTCGTTTAGGGAATCTCATAGAATAGTTGGATCAATACTTAGAGATAGAAATACTTTAATAGCAGATGAGATAGTAGAAGCTTTAAGTAAATATGGAGTTAATGTAAGCATAGATGATGTTTCAAAAATACTTAATCCGGTTTACATTGTAGATCTACATAGCGTTATTGGCGGTCCATCTCCTGGAATAGTAAGTAAAGCCATTAATGTAAGACTTAAAGCTTTGGTAGAAGATGAAGAATACTTTAACAATCTAGCTAAGAGCCTTAAGGAATATGAGCTTAAACTCAGTAATGCAGTAGCCAATATAATTAATGTCAATTCATAGTAATAACCATCATTATGGTAATGTATATTATTTTGCTTGTATTATTACCTAATGTATAGTATGGTTTACAGATTTAATGATTTAACATTTAATGATTCATACCGAGAACTATTAACTATACTTCTAGGACATATAAACCAGATAAATGGAATTATTCCAACTGTTAGTAAAATATTTGGCATACAAAATGATGTTTAGAGCAGGCATTTCTTTATGATTTATCTAAATCGCTTGCTAAGAATTGTTCTACCTCAGAGCCCACATGTGAATACTACAACTAGTTTAGAGGCTTCTCAAGGCTTAAACATGAAGTAGCGAGAAGTAAAGCTTTTCTACATTAAATGAAACCTAAACTTACATGAAGACATACGTGGGAAGATCTAGAGTAACATGTAACTAGCTAATAGCAACATTCATTAGGGGAAATAACATAATCCTTTTAAGCCAATACTTTCTATTAGGCTTTGTGTTGTTAATGACTATGTCTTGGCATTCCCAAACCGTTGAGGAAGTGTTTCAGAAGATTAATAGTAGATTAGAGGGTTTGAATAGTAAAGATGTTGAGGAAAGACTTCGTATTTATGGTCGTAATGAATTGGTAGCTAAGAAAAAGAGTCCTTTGAAATTACTGGTGAAACAGTTTACTAACTTTCTAGTAGGCATACTATTAATAGCAACAGTAATTTCATTAATATTGGGTGAGGTCATAGATGCTACTGCAATCTTAATAATAGTTATGATAATGGCTATAATGGGCTTTGTCCAGGAGTTTAGGGCTGAGAAAACATTGGAAGCCTTAAAGAAGCTAGCAGCACCAACCTGTAAGGTTTTAAGAAGTGGTGAGGAGAAAGTTATTGATGCTTCTGAATTGGTTCCTGGCGATATTTTAATGCTTAGTGAGGGTGATAGAGTACCAGCGGATGCTAGAATTATAGAATCAGTTAATTTAGAGGTAGATGAATCATCACTCACAGGGGAATCAGTTCCTATCGCTAAACTCGCTAACATAACCCTACCTCCTGAAACCATGGTTAGTGATAGGAAAAACATGTTATTTACCGGTACTTACATTGTTAAGGGTAAGGGTAAAGCTGTTGTAGTTGCTACTGGGATGAATACTGAATTGGGTAAGATTACTAAAATGGTTGTTGAAGCTAAGGAGGAAAAAACCCCTCTCGAAATAGAATTAGATGAATTCGGTAAGAGAATAGGTACAATAATTCTAGGTATATGTGTTATAGTATTTGTTATGATGATGATCCTGGAATCTATGGATATATTAGATGCTCTGATGTTGGCAGTAGCTTTAGGTGTAGCTGCTGTGCCTGAAGGCCTACCCGCTATTGCTACAGCTATACTTGCTGTAGGTGCTAGAAGAATGGCCTCTAAGAATGCATTAGTTAGAAGGTTAGCAGCTGTTGAGGGGTTAGGTGCTTGCAACATAATTTGCAGTGATAAAACTGGTACTATAACTAAGGCCGAGATGACCGTTAAAGTAATTAAAATGATGAATGCTACATATGAGATTTCCGGTAGTGGTTTCGAGCCGAAAGGCGATTTAAGACTTACTGAAGGCATAGATAATAAAGATGACATTAAACTATTACTGGAATCCCTAGCCATCCATACAGTACCAGATGTTAAACTAGTTTTTGAGGAAGGTCAATGGAAGGTTTTAGGATCCCCAACTGAAGGAGCTGCTCTAGCCCTTGCATATAAGGGGTTAGGTGATGAGAATGTTAAGGTAGCAGTAGGGAAATACGGGATTGTTAAAGTCTTTCCATTCGACAGGTTCAGGAAGAGAAAGACAACAATACATGAAGCCGACGGCAAGTACTTAGTAATATCTTCAGGTGCACCTGAAATGCTCCTAGATATTTCAAGCAGGGTAAGGAATAATGGAGCTGAGGATAATATAACTTTTGAAACTAGGAAACGTATTATTGATTATGTAACTGAGCTTGCCTCAAGCGGCTATAGAACATTTGGTGTTGCTTATAAATTAATAGATTATATACCTGAGAATGTAGAAGATGTAGAAAGGGAGCTAACATTCCTAGCTGTTTTAGGTATTATCGATCCCCCTAGAGAAGGTGTTAAAGAAGCTGTAGATGTATGTAGGAGAGCAGGTATTAAGGTTGTAATGGTTACTGGCGATCATAAACTAACAGCTATGGCTATTAGTAAGATGATTGGACTAGATGTTAGTGAGGAAAACATTCTTGAAGGTAAAGAGTTAGAGGCAATGAGTGACGGTGAGTTTGCTAATGTAGTGGATAAGATTAATGTTTATGCAAGAGTAACACCTGAGCATAAGGCTAGAATAGTTAAAATACTGAAAAGCAAAGGTTATAGGGTAGCTATGACTGGTGATGGGGTTAATGATGCACCAGCACTTAAGATGGCTGACATAGGTATTGCAATGGGTATTAAGGGAACTGAAGTTGCTAAAGAAGCTTCCCAATTAGTATTGCTAGACGATAACTTTGTAACTATAGTTGAGGCTATTAAGGAAGGTAGGATTATCTTCGAAAACCTCAAGAAACCTATTAACTACCTACTTACATGTAATTTAGGTGAGGTTGCTACAGTCTTCGGTGCTGAGTTGCTTAGATTACCTGCAATTCTTAAACCAGTACATCTGCTATGGATTAACGTTGTAACAGATGCTCTTCCAGCGGTGGCATTAGGCTTCGAACCTGCTGAACCTGGAATACTTGAAAAACCTCCTAGATCAGCTAAAGAGAGATTCATAACTAAAAGGAAGCTCATGTACTACATAGCTATGGGCACTATCTTAGGTATCTTTGTTATAACGCTATTTTCTAGTTTATTAAGTTTCGGGCGTCAATTTGCTCAGACAGCTGCATTTACAGCTTTAGTGCTCTCAGAGTTCGGTAGAGCTTTGGCCTCTAGAAGTGAGAATATTAATATTTGGAGACTACCTGGAAATAAATGGCTTATCCCTACATTACTAATATCATTAATACTTCAGCTTATAGTTATTTATACACCGATCAATATTGCTTTCTCAGCGGTTCCATTACCTTTAGAGATTTTTGCCTATATGGCTATAGCTCCCTTAGTCATGCTTGTAGTTGATGAAATTCGAAAAATTCTTAAAATAAAAATAACGTAAAAGTTTAATTAGCTTTACTTTAAACCTGTTAACTTAGTAGGAAAGCTACAATACGTCAAGTTTTCCATTCCTTACTCGGCTTTGTTAACTTCAGATTTATTTGGGAGTTCTCTCCCTTATTTATGGTGAATTATGGTTAAAGTTGTTAAGCTTGTAGGGGGAGAACTCCATTTACTCTAGTTGTTTATGTTGCTTATATATGTTTTCGTTCTTCTAGGATGGCTTTGGATATTTAGTTTATTGTTATTAGGAGTTATTCTATATTATCGTGGTTTATCTTAATCTTCTATTGATTTTGATAGGAGGGATGTTAGGATTGTGGTTGATGATGCTATTATTGGTGTAGGTTCTAAGAGTAAGGTTATTTATGCTGCGTTTGAGCCATTATTGAGGAGGATTCTCTACATATGGGTTTGCGATGTTGCAAACATGCTTACATCACTAGCATTCCTTAAGAAAATTAGAGCTATCTATGGTTCTAATATAGTTGTATTAAGTGATGGAGCACATTATTGTAAAGCATCATGTAGAATATTAAAATTAAAACATGAATTATATAGTTTAGAGGTTAGAACTAATGGAGGGAATAATACAGTATGTTAAGGATAGAACTAAGCTATTCGATAACTATATACCATGCATGAAGGATAGATGTGATGGTGAACATGTATTAATGCTTATAAAATCAATAATATACATACTGAACGAAACATGGATTAACAGGAAAATAAAAGCTAAGGAATTCATAGAAACACAAAGCCAAAATAGAGGTGATAAAACATGCTTAAGTTAACAAGTCTTAACCACAACATATAGCTTTTTATACTCGTATTTTCAATTATAATGATGAGTGTTGATAATAAGGATAGAAAGATAATTGAAATATTAAAAAAGGATTCAAGAACATCGTTTGTTGATATTGCTAAGCAGCTTAATTTATCTGAAGGAGCTGTTAGGAAGAGAATTAGGAAGTTAATAAATTCAGGAATTATTAAAAGATTTACCGTTGAAATTTCTGAGCCGAGTGTTAAAGCATTGATTCTCATTTCATCAACTCCTGCAATACCAAATCCTAAAATAGCTCAAGAAATAAGAAATATTAAAGGCGTTGAATGGGTTTACGAGGTTACAGGACAGTTTGATATAGCTGTTCTCGTATCTGGTCCTGATATAGCATACCTTAATAAGGTTATAGATGAAGTTAGATCTTTAAACGGTATTACACATACAAATACCTTAATAGTATTAAGACAACATTAAAGCTAATCAGTAATTTACACTACTATTAATGTTAATATCTTCTGCAATTGGACTTTACTGGTGGTTTATGGGTTAGCATTGCTATTGTTATAGCTTAAGTCTTTAAGGTGAAGCCACATCATTCTATTAAGATCCTATGAAGTATCAATCATCATATCTTAGAAGTTGGTTTTCATTAAATATTGTAGTTTTCAGTATTGATGATGTAAGTGTATAATATTGAGCTTTAATATTTCATAATTTGCTTACCACTAAGTCTTGTAAACGTATCTGAACTGTTTATGGTTTAGCGTTTATAGTATTCTATACTCAACACATGTTGCTAAACTGTTACATTGCCTACTTTAAGAGTGAAGAATTCGTTAAGTTTTCCACTAGTAATGTTTAAAGCCACTCTGAAATAGTGTTTTAGAGGTGATGTTGATGAAGGCTTTATGTCTTCAATGTGAGGGTGAAGTAAACATACCTGAAGATGCAGTAATAGGTGAAATTGTAACATGTCCTGACTGCGGTTCTCCATATGAGATTGAATCAATAAGTAATGGTGAAGTAGTAATTAAGCCTACCGAAATTGAAGGTGAGGACTGGGGCGAATAGTATTTATAAGATTCCTAGAGCTTCATAAAGTCTTAGGAAGACGCTATAAGTGAGGAGTAGCTTCTAGATTTAAGTTACATGTAGAACTTACCCCTTTAAGAGTAGTCCTATGCAATACATAATCTATAATATCTACTTTAAACTATGTCTCCGAGTGGATATAGCGTTAATATATGATGTAATAAGATGGGAGGAGAAGAAAATACTTGAAGCAGCTTCAAGAAGAGGATTAAGCATTAAGCCTATAGATGCTAAAAACCTAGTTTTAGATTTATCATCTTCAAATATTAATTTAGCTGATGTAGTGTTTCAGAGATGTATTAGCTATTTCCGTGGACTATATTTAACAGCTATACTTGAAAACATGAATGTTAAAGTTATTAATAGCTTTAATGTATCTATGATATGTGGTAATAAGCTTTTAACAACTTTAAAGCTTAAATCATGCAGTATACCTACTCCTAAAACTATAATTGCACTTCATCCAGAATCAGCATTAAAGGCTTTAGAAATATTTAACTACTATGCTGTAATAAAGCCGATATTTGGTAGTTGGGGTAGACTAGTATCTCTCGTTAAGGATTTTGAAACTGCTAAGTCGGTTATTGAGTTGAAGAGTGAGCTTCATAATCCCTTACATGAAATATTTTATATTCAAGAATTTGTTAAGCGTCCCCCTAGAGATATACGTATTGTTACAGTTGGATTAGAGCCTATTGCTGCTGAGTATAGATACTCTACGAATGGTGAGTGGCGTACAAATATTGCTAGAGGTGGTAGAGCTGAGAAATGTGATTTAACAAGTGAGCTTGAAGATTTAGCTTGTAGGGTTGCTGAGGCTATGGGTGGAGGGGTTTTAGGTATTGACTGTATGGAGAGTGATCGTGGTTTGCTTGTACATGAAGTTAATGCTAATGTTGAGTTTAAAGGTGTAAGTGAAGCGTCAGGTGTTGATGTTGCTGGACGAATTGTTGATTATCTAGCCGGTTTAAAGAGGTAGATAATATGAATATTGGAGTAGTAGGTGGTTCAGGATATGTTGGAGGAGAGCTTTTAAGACTTTTACTACTACGTGAAGATTTAAATGTTACAGTTGTTACTTCACGTAGGTTTAAGGGAGAATATGTTTTTAGAGTTCATCCAAATCTAAGGGGGCTAACAGATTTAAGATTTACAGATGTAGATCTAGATAATATATCTAAGAGGTGCGATATTGTCTTCACAGCTGTTCCCCACGGTTCATCAGTTAAGATTATACCTAGACTTCTTGAGCTTGGCTTAAGAGTTATTGATTTAAGTGCTGATTTTAGACTTAAAGATCCTAATGCCTACGAGAAATGGTATGGATGGAAACATCCATATCCTAATCTTCTCAGTGAATCAGTATATGGGCTACCTGAAATACATAGAAGTGAAATAGCTAAAGCAAGACTAGTAGCTAATCCTGGATGTATGGCTACAAGCGTAATACTTGCACTTGCACCACTTATTAAAACGGAATTCATTGATACCTCTAGAATAATTGTAGATGTTAAAATAGGTTCCTCAGGTGCAGGTTCATCATCCTCAATATATTCCCATCATTCTGAACGTTGTGGTGTTGTAAGACCATATAAGCCCACATCGCATAGACATATAGCTGAAATTGAGCAGGAACTAAGCTTAATATTAAACAGTAATGTTAATGTAGCTATGACTCCCCATGCAGTAGATCTTGTTAGAGGTATATTATCAACATGTCATCTCTTCACTCTAAAAAGAATTCAGGAAATCGATTTATGGAGAGCCTATAGGAGATTCTATAGGGATTGCTCATTCATAAGGCTTATCAAAGATTCAAAAGGCTTACAGAAGCTTCCAGATCCTAAATATGTTATTGGATCAAACTACTGTGATATCGGGTTTGAAGTTGATGAGAGAATAGGTAGGATTGTTGTTTTCTCTGCAATAGATAACTTAATGAAGGGAGCTGCAGGTCAAGCGGTTCAAAACATGAATATCATGATTGGAGTTGATGAGGGAAAAGGGCTTAAAATCCCATCTATTCATCCAATCTAGGTGGTTTAATGATAGTTGTTAAAATAGGCGGTGAGCTACTAAATAATCTCAGCAATATTGCTGAGGATTTAAAGAGTATTAGTGAGGGTATTGTAATAGTTCATGGTGGTGGAGATGAAGTTACGAAAATAGCTGAGAAAATAGGTAAGAAACAGGTTTTTGTTGTTTCACCTGAGGGTATTAGGAGTCGCTATACTGATGGTGAGGATATTAAAATATATCTTATGGTAATGGCTGGATTAATAAATAAGAGTGTTGTTCTATCACTAGCTAAGTATGGATTAAAAACTATAGGTCTATGCGGTGTTGATCTAAGTCTTCTAATAGCTAAGCGTAAGAAGAAACTTATAATTGTTGATGAAAGAGGTAGAATGGTTGCTATAAACGGTGATTATAGTGGCAAGATAGAATTGGTAAATGTAGGTGTTCTCAATATGCTTGTTGGTAATGGATACATACCTGTAATAGCTCCTGTTGCTATGAGTTTAGATTATGAGTTTCTTAATGTTGATGCTGATAGTGTAGCTTCAAGTATAGCTTCATCTATTAAGGCATCATCCCTTATATTCCTTACTGATGTTGAGGGAGTAATAATTAACGGTAAGAAAGCTGATGTAATTAGGATTCAAGATATTGATTCTACATTAAAATCTATAGGTTTCGGAATGAATAGAAAAGTTATGGTTGCAGCTAATGCTGTTAAAATGGGTGTTGGAAAAGCTATTATTGCTTCAGGATACACTAGTAATCCTGTAACTAAGGCTATTAACGGCATCTCCGGAACGGTGATTATGTGATAATAGGTGAGGATAGAATTCTTGCAGGGGTTTATCAAAGATTTCCAGTAATTGCTGTTAAGGGTAGAGGTGTATTAATATGGGATTCTGAAGGTAGGGAGTATATTGACTGTATGGCTGGCTATGGTGTAGCTATAGTTGGTCACTGTCATCCTAAAGTTGTTGAAGCCATTAAAAATCAATGTGAAAAACTAATGATATGTCACTGCTCCCTATATAATGATGCTAGAGTAGAATTTCTAGAAACACTTGTAAAGTATACTCCTAAAGGGTTAGATAGAGTTTTCCTATCAAATAGTGGAGCTGAATCTATTGAATGTGCAATTAAGCTAGCTGCTAAATACACTGGTAGAAGGGAGTTTATAGCCTTTACTGGAAGCTATCATGGAAAAACTTTAGGCTCCCTCTCATTAACTTGGAATTCAAAGTATAGGAAGCCATTTGAACATCTTCTATATCCTCATGTTAAATTTGCTAGATACAATGACGTTAAGGATTTTGAAAGTAAGATTACAGATAATACTGCTGCAGTTATTGTTGAACCTGTTCAAGGTGAAAGCGGTATTCATATATCCTCCTACGAATTTATTAAGTCTTTAAGAGAATTAACGTATAAGCATGGTTCCCTCCTAATTGTAGATGAGGTTCAAGCAGGTTTAGGTAGGACAGGTAAACTATGGAGCCACCAACATTTCAATATAGACCCTGATATTATGTGTATTGCTAAGGGAATTGGAGGCGGAATTCCTTTAGGCGTAACTGTTGCTAGAAGTGATGTTATGAATGTGTTTAAGATAGGTGAGCATTCAAGTACTTTCGGCGGGAATCCAATAGCATGCGCGGCCGGTAAGACTGTTCTAAACATTATAGCTGAAGAAAACCTAGTTGAAAATGCTGAGCGAGTTGGTAGTAAGCTTAAAAATATGCTTCAGAAACTTCAAGATGAAAGTAAAATTATTAGAGAGGTTAGAGGTATTGGATTAATGATCGGTATTGAGATGAAAATTAACATATATAGAATACTGCTTGAAACCATTAAGAAAGGTGTTATACCCTTATATTCTGGAATCAATACTATTAGGCTTCTACCCCCACTCATAATTAGCGAGGAGCAGGCAAGTAGAGTAGTTAAAGCTCTTAGTGAAGTAGTAAAATCCTATAGTGTTTAACTAGCTGGTGAAATAGTGGACTATGTAAAGTTTCTTAGAGATATTGTTGAGATGTATAGTCCAAGTGGTTACGAGCTCGAAGTTTCTAAATATATTGAAAAGTTTATGTTGGAGAATGGTTTTGAAAATGTTAGGATTGATAATGCTGGTAACGTTATTGGTGAAGTTGGTTCAAGCTCTCCTACAATTCTGTTTTGTGGACATATGGATACTGTACCTGGAAAGCTACCAGTAACTTTCAATGGCGAGTTTCTTTATGGTAGGGGTGTAGTTGATGCTAAAGCCTCTCTAGCAGCACTAGTAATTGCAGCTTCAAAGCTTAAAGATATTAGAGGGAATGTAATTGTTGCAGCTGTAGTTGATGAGGAGGGTTATGGTAAAGGTATAAGTGAAATAATTAAGAGTAATATTAAAGCTAACTATGCAGTATTTGGTGAGCCAAGTAATCTATATGGGCTTACAGTAGGGTATAGGGGTAAGATTGGAGTTAAAATATTCTGCAGTACTGGTCAAGGTGGGCATTCAAGTGCTCCATGGGCTTATAAGAATGCTATAGAGGAGCTATTTAATATATACTTAAAGCTAAAACTTGAATTTGAGAAGGCATCATCTAATTCTGTAGCTGTATGTTTAACTAGGATAAGTGGAGGTAAATCACATAATATTGTACCTAGTAGTTGTAAAGCATATATTGATGTAAGAATTCCATCCAATTATAGTGTTAATAATTGTATGATGCTAATTTCTAGGATTATTGAGGAATACATAGTAGATAGTGGATTGGATGTTAAGTTATCCTATGATGATCTTGTTGAACCCTACGAAATTAGTTTAGACTCACCCATAGTTAAAGCTTTCAGTAGAGCTATAGTTAAAATACTTGGTAGACCTGTAAAGCTTATTAGAAAAACAGGTACTGGTGACTTAAATGTTTATGCTAGGTCTATGAGTGTTCCCTCGGTTTCATATGGTCCTGGCAATTCAAGATTAAGCCATACTGAAAATGAGTACGTAAAAATTAGCGACTACATTAAGAGTATAGAGGTTCTTACCGAAGCAGTGAAGACTTTATGTATACTCCACAGTTAATAATGTTTAACGTACTATTACTATTGTTTTAGGTATAAATATTACTGCATGTATTGCAGCCTCCCCCATAACTATTTCTCCTCCTAATCCTCCTACTCCCTGTGAACCTATAATTACCGCATCATATGGGCCGTCAATACTCTCCCTTACTATCTCCTTTACAATTGAGCTTTTCATAGGGTTAAAGTATCTAATTTTACACTCTATATCCACTCCTTCTCTTTGACTTACCTCCAATATTTTCCTCTTAATGTCTTCTATGTATAATTCATTCTGTCCCTCATAAGCTATGTAGAGAGCTGTTATTTTTGATCCGTATCTTAATGCAAAATCTACAGCTAGTTTTAATGCTTTAAGGGATTGTTCAGAACCATCTATTGGTATTAGAAGTCTTCTAAAAAGGTAAGCTATAGTATATGTTGGCTCCGGAAAATACACCATAATAACCACTACTTATAAACTATTTAAATATTTCTGAGCTGAAATTGCCAGTGCCTCTAATCCTGGAAGCGGCTCTCCTGAAAGAAATGTTAGTAAAGCTCCACCGCCTGTACTCATATGTCCATGAAAGCTTACTGTAATATTATCTACTATAGCTCTCATATGTCCTCCCCCGAAGATTATGTATGCTCCACTTTCAATAGCTGCTTTAACTATTTTCTCACTTCCTATTCTAAACTCATCCTTCTCTATAACTCCTGCAGGTCCTCTTATAATTATAGTATTTGCATTCTTAATTTCCTCCCTATATAAATTAATGGTTCCAACTCCAATATCCATTATTCTCCCCTTTAAAGACTCTATGTCTCCCTCAACTCTTCTTCCATCAACCTCTATGGCTCCATCAATCGGCATCTTAATATACTCACTGTATTTTCTTAGTAGTTCCCTTGCTTTAGGTATTTCCCCCATAAGCCCCTTCTCCTTTATGACTTCAACAACTTGACTATTTAGCCTTACATCTTTAGCATATAGGAATACAAGTGCTAGTAGACCTGTTAGAAGTATTTTATCAGCTACTTTGTTTACTAGTAGATTCTCCATTATTTTTAATGAGTCGCGGATCTTGCTTCCTCCCAGTATGAATACCCTTCCCTCCTTTTCACCGTAGATTTTCCTTAAGGCCTCGATTTCAGCCTCCATAATTCTTCCAGCGCATGATTTTAGTGTTAGTGGGAATCCAACTATTGATGGTTGTGATCTATGAGCTGTAGCGAAGGCATCAAGTATAAAGTAGTTGAATAATGGTGTAAGTTTAGATACTAGATATGTTTTAGCCTGGAGTTCAGGTTTTCTTTCAAGAAGTTCCTCAGAATGGAATCTTACATTTTCAAGTAGTAAAACCTCTGATGGATTAAGCTTTCTTATCGCTTCTCTTGCAGCTGGACCGCATACATCATCAATAAACTTTACTTCTACTCCTAAAATCGATGATAAGAGTTCTGCATGTCCATTTAGAGATGTGAAGTCAGGATCTCCAGGTCTTCCCTGATGTGATGTTAACGTGATGCGTGCCTCCCCCTCAATAAGTTCTCTTATTGTTTTAGCATGCTCCCTAAATCTTGCATCATCCAATATGATTTTCGATTCAGGATCTATAGGTGAATTGATATCAATTCTTACTAGAACATACTTATTATTAAAATTAAAGCTATCCATAGTTAATACTTTAGGTATCTTAAGAGACATAATTCCACATTTAGAGTTTATGCAGAATCTTAAATATTTTATCTGTTCTACATATAACTATTCTGTATTATTATGTAGTTTCAGTTACGTTGTAAATATATCTATCTCAGTAGAAAGGTTTAAATATGGCTATTCAAAAAGATATGAAGGGTTCTACGGAGAATCCTAAGAACGCTTGGCTCATACTTGAAGACAGCTCAGTTTTTAAGGGTTTTTCTATTGGGTATCCTAAAAATACTGTTGGGGAACTTGTTTTCACTACAGGTATGATTGGGTATACGGAGTCTTTAACAGATCCATCATATAAAGGGCAGATACTATGTTTTACCTATCCATTAATAGGTAACTATGGTGTTCCATCATACAGTATGATTGATAGGTATGGCTTCCCAATGTTTTTTGAGTCTGAATCGATAAAGGTTCAGGGAGTTGTAATTCATGAGCTTTGTCTAAATCCATCTCACTGGACTTCCACCATGAGTTTTAATGATTGGCTATACATGGAAGGTATACCTGGAATCTCAGGTATCGATACTAGATATTTAACGAAGAAACTTAGAGTTGAGGGTGTTATGATGGGGGCCATGGTTTTTGACGATCCTGAAAATGGCTTTAAACTTCTAAAAAACTCTAAATCTTATGAATCAATAAACTTTGTTGAAGAAGTAAGCGTTAAGAAGCCCATAATATATGGTAGAGGTAAGAATATAGTGCTTATTGACTGTGGGGTTAAGCTTAATATTATACGTCAACTCATACTTAATGGATTTAGAGTTGTTAGGGTTCCGTATAGCTACAGTATTGATGAGATACTATCATATAATCCTCATGGAATCGTTATAAGTAATGGACCTGGAAATCCGAAGCGATGTGAAGTCACTATAAAAACTATTAGAAGAATAATTGATGAAACAGATTTACCTATTTTAGGAATATGTTTAGGTAATCAAATAATAGCTTTAGCATTGAATGCTGATACCTTCAAGCTTAAGTATGGTCATCGAGGACAAAATAAGCCATGTATAGATGTTGAAACTGGGAAATGCTATATTACAAGTCAAAACCATGGATATGCTGTAAATGAAAAAACACTTGAAAACACAGAGTTAAAAACATGGTTTAGAAATGTTGATGATGGAACTGTTGAGGGTCTTAAACATATCAGCAAGCCAATACTGTCTGTTCAATACCATCCTGAAGCCTCTCCAGGACCATACGACACCTCATGGATTTTCTCTAAATTCTTAAACTATATTAAAGAAGTTTAGATTTCATAACAGACAATACTAAATCTTATCTAGTTAATAATATGGCTCTACTAATCTCTATCTACTACTAACTCCCAGTAATTAATCAGCTTTTCACCAGTCTCATAATGTTAATCTAATATAATTAAGCCAATACAATTAACAATCATTACATTAAAATATAAGTAAACAATATTAGCTGTTATTAGCTTCAAGCTTTATCAAAGCCTACTTCACCAATCCATACTACTGGTTAACTTCCACCTATAGATATTATCAAACATTCATACTAGCATTTAGCTATACATCTCTACTTAAACTGTAGAGAGTAATTGTTGATACTGTTTATTCATGAGTAACTATCGAAACATAATCTGAAAGCTTGTTTAAATAGTAAATATCAATTCTTTAAGCCTACACTTACAATAGCTAGTAGATTTTTAAGTATGCTAGTAGTATTGTACTGGTGTTTCCATGTGGACGGTTTTAATTACTGGGGGTTCCGGATTTATAGGGTCTCATATAGCTCGAAGTCTTGTTAAAGCAGGTTATAATGTTGTAATTTATGATGTGGTAGTAAACGACAATCTTATTAGAGATATTAGAAATGATGTTGTTATAGTTCAAGGTGATGTTACTGATAATGTTTTACTTGTTGAAACTATAAAGAAGTACAAGGTTAATGCTATTATGCATTATGCTGCTTTGCTTTCAGCAGCTGCTGAAAGGAATCCATATCAAGGGTTTAAGGTAAACTTTGAAGGTACCTGGAACGTGTTTAATACTGCTAAGGAGCTAGGTATTGAAGCTATCATATTTGCAAGTAGTGCTGCTGTTTATGGATCAAATATTTCTGAATTTGTAAGAGAGGATACATATACAATACCTGAAACTCTATATGGTATTTCTAAGCAATATGGTGAAATGCTTGGTTTATGGTTTTACAGAAGATATAATATAGGTTTTGCTGCTTTTAGATATGGATCAGTTATAGGGCCTGGAAGAAGAGATGGTGGCTTCTCAGCCTACTCCACACTTATAATTCAGAAAGCTGCTCAGGGAGAAGACTATGTGGTTAACGTGCCTGAAGATGCTTGTCTTCCAATAATTTATATTAAGGATGTAGCTAATCTAGCTATAGTAGCGTTGGAAAACATTTCAAGACTTAAAAGTAGAATATATAATGTATCAGGCTTAACTCCAAGTCCAACAGCTAGGGAGATTGCTGATGTTGTTAATAAATATGTTAGGAATGTACGTATAGAATTTAGACCTGATCCTTTAGCTGTGGAAGTCGTAAAGTCTTGGCCGAAAAATATGGATTGTAGTAGATTGGAAAGAGAGCTAAACTGGAAACCTAAATATAGTGATCTTAACCTTTTAGTAGAAGACTTCATTAATGAAGTTAGAGCTAATCCAGAAATGTTCCATGTATAGAGCTAAACCATATGAATCAGTTAGATTAAGCTAAATTCACTCATCATCCAGGCTCCATCCAGAGAGATAGTTATTTAATGTCTCTCCTAAAATTTATAACTGCAATTATATCAGTACAAGTAGGAACAGTTAAACAAAACCTTAGAGTTAACATTCTTAATATGGTAAGATTTAAATTATGCATATGTATAGATGTGATATGATGGATAAAGTTATTATTACTGCTGCTATTACAGGCTCCATTCATACTCCTACTATGACTCCCTATCTACCTATTACTCCTAAGCAAATAGCTGATGAAGCTGTTAAGGCTGCTGATGCTGGAGCTGCTATTGTTCATATTCATGTTAGAGATCCAAGTAATGGTAAGCCAACTTCAAATTTAGATTTTTTCCGTGAAGTTGTATCTAGTATTAAATGTAGATCTGACGTTATTATCTGTATAACAACTGGTGGAGGTTTCGGTATGACTGCTGAGGAGAGAATTAAAGTTGTTCCAGAACTTAAGCCTGAAATGGCTTCCTTCAACATGGGGTCAATGAATTTCGCATTGTATCCATATGTTGCTAGGATTAGGGAGTGGAAATATTCATGGGAAAAGCCCTATCTTGAAATGACTAAGGACTACGTATTCAAGAATACTTTTGCTGATTTAGAGCATTTCTGTAAGGTAATGTATGAAAATGGAACTAAACCCGAGCTTGAATGCTATGATGTTTCACACTTATATAATGCTTACCAGCTGCTTAGTGATGGTGTTTTAAAACCTCCATTACATATACAGTTTGTTATGGGCATTCTCGGTGGGATTGGCGCAACAGTAGAAGACCTAGTACACCTAAAACGAACAGCAGATAGACTTTTTGGAGATTGTGGATACACATGGTCTGTATGTGCAGCTGGAAGATATGAGTTTCCATTATGTATTACAGCAGCTATAATGGGTGGACATGTAAGGGTAGGATTAGAAGACAATTTATATCTTAGAAAGGGTGTATTAGCGAAGAGTAATGCTGAACTAGTAGAGAAGGTGAAAATGCTGATATACGAAGTAACAGGAAGGGAGAATGCAACACCAAATGAGGCAAGGAAAATATTGGGTTTAACAAGGTAAATAGCTTAAACTAGATTTCACTTAAGGAATTCTATGTTACTTCTAAACTTACTGCAAAACCTTCAGGTATATTATTACGCTATTTGTATGAATGCTAGGAATATTGATGTTAGCTCTCTTATATCTTATTGTTATTCTCTGAATATTTTATTTATACGAAGAATCTTTCAGTAGTGTTTCTCGTTTTCTTATATCTTCCCTATTGAGTCCATATAGTCTTAAACATTTAAGCTTCTCTCCTATTCCTCAGATTAACATCTATGTTGCTTTATTCCTTTACACTTAAGGTAAACTCCTATCTCTTAGTATTGTTGTTAAGTCCTCGTAACCTTATAGATCTACTATGTTTAACCTTTAAATCTTCTGAAGTTATGAAGTGTTTGAAGTCATGTTCATTTCTAGGCCTTATCTGAACGCTTAACAGTAGGACTTCACATAATATAACTACATATATCTTTGCATCCTTAACATTCTTACTAATATCTAACCAGTTTCTCCTAGCCTTAATGGTAGTTATACTATTAATAGCAATCCTATCAAAACTTACTAATAGCATTTTCTTAGAAAAGTATTAAGTATTTGTCCTTCATACTTCTATTTCCATCCATTTTAAGCCTTTTAATGCTGTTAAGTAATATCTATACTTAACAGTATATCCATCTATTTATATCAGCAACAAATACATATAAATAATATTCAGTACAAACACATCATTAACTAAGCCCACTAACCCTAAACTTAAGAGAAGAAGCCTAATAAGCTCCTACTTAAATTGCTAAGCTCCAGATAAGATTTAAATGGTTTCGTAATGACTTTTCTAAGTGAATTTTCTAGCGACCTCGTAAAGTACTGTAATTTTATAACTGTAGTAGTTATCTAGCTAATACTGAAATACCTGTTTAGAACAACATCTAGATAGCTTTCAGGATCTGCTTCCTCTACTTCTAAATCATCGACGTTTATTATGATTATTGTATGTAGTTTAGCATATTTTATTTGTTCTATAGTTACTGGTGGATTTCTATAGTAAATATCGCATAATTTTTTCACTCTAATAATTTCATCTAGTTTTCTTGCTGATGGAGGCTTTACAAAGCATAATGGTATTTCCAGTATTAGATAGTATGGTGGTACTGCTAAGCTGAATTTATCTGCGTAGTGGCTATACCTAGTAATTTTACTTATAACTCTTACTTTATTGTATGTTATAGGGTCTAAGCTATGTTCTGGAGGTGTAAATCCGGTTTCAACCTCCACAATTATTGAGGAGTCCCCTCTTACACCATATACATCACATACTAGATCGCTAGCAACATTTAGCTCAACATCAACCTTTTCATAGCCTTTCTTCAATAGAAACCATGAAACTATAAACTCCATAACTGAATGATTTGTTTTAACAATACCTCTTAAATAAAGCTCCACTAGCTTCCTCCTAATTCTATCCAGTTCATTTAAGGCTTTATTATCTATTCTGTTTTTTAATTTATCCAGGATATCTTCAAGATCATCTTCAAACTTTGAAGTATTCATAATTAAAGTTTAAAATAGAGAATTTAATAATTACGTTTAGCTTAAGTATTAAGATATTCGTGAAGGGCATCATGAATGAAGCCTATTGTTTAGAATGAGAATAACTCATCAGTACAGCTATTAGTATTTAAGTTCTTATTTAGAATTAAGATATTTACTGAGTTATGAATTGATGAATTATTTCTATGGTATTAACTATTACGTTTAATACATTAACTATTTAGGTGTTGTTTCATATAGTACATTAAGTTTTTATACTTTTTTCTCATGTATTTATGATGTCAAAGTTCGAGTGGATTCGTAGAGCTCTTATACTTGGATCTGGAAGTCTAAAAATAGGTGAATGTGGAGAGTTTGATTATTCAGGTTCCCAGGCCCTTAAAGCATTAAGGGAGGAGGGTATTGAAACTATTCTTGTTAATCCTAATATTGCTACTATTCAAACAGATCCTAAAATGGCTGATAAGGTTTATCTTGTTCCTGTAGTAGCTAGTTTTGTTGAGAAGATTATTGAGAAGGAGCGTCCTGACGGTATTCTACTTGGGTTTGGCGGTCAGACAGCTCTAAACTGTGGGTTTGAGCTTTATAGGAGTGGTGTTCTTGATAGATATAATGTTAAGGTTTTAGGTACATCTATTGAAAGTATTAATATAGCCTCTAATCGTGAACTGTTTAGGGAAACAATGTTTAAGCATGGTATACTGATGCCTAAAAGTAAGGCTGCTTGGAATGTTAAGGATGCTTTAGAAGCTGCTGAAGAGATAGGATATCCCGTTATTGTTAGGGTTGCCTATAATCTTGGAGGTAGAGGTGGAGGTGTTGCTTATAACGCCTATGAGCTTGATGAAATTGTTAGAAGAGGGATTGCTAATAGTCTTATTGGTCAGGTTTTAATTGAGGAGTATGTTGGGTGGTGGAAGCAGATCGAGTATGAGGTTATGAGGGATTATAATGATAACTGTATTACAGTATGTAATATGGAGAATATGTTGGGAATGAGAGTTCATACAGGTGATAATATTGTTATTGCTCCCTCCCAAACTCTTAATAATAGGGAGTACTATCTACTTAGAGATATATCAATTAAAGCCACTAGAGCATGTGGAGTTGTTGGGGAGTGTAATGTTCAGCTTGCATTAGATCCCACCTCAGAGAAATACTATGTTATTGAGATTAATCCAAGACTTTCAAGATCTTCTGCTTTAGCTTCTAAAGCTACTGGTTATCCTCTAGCCTATATGGCTGCTAAGCTTGCTATAGGCTACACTCTACCTGAGCTTCTAAATAAAGTTACAAATATTACAACTGCATGTTTTGAACCCTCTCTTGACTATGTTGTTGTTAAAGTTCCAAGATGGGATTTATCAAAGTTTGAAATGGCTGATCGACGCTTAAGAACTCAAATGAAATCTGTCGGTGAAGTTATGGCTATTGGTAGATGTTTCGAGGAGGCTATTCAGAAGGCTATACGTATGCTTGACTTAGGATTTAATGGTTTAACTATTGATGCTTCACCTCACTCTATAGAGCTTATTGAACATGAACTCTCCAATCCAACTGATGAAATACTCTTCACAATTATTAAAGCTTTAAAAATGGGTTTAAGCGTTGAGAGAATTAGTAGGCTTACATGGATTGATTCATGGTTTATCTGGAAGCTTAAAAACATAGTTGATATTGAAGAGAAGCTTAGAAGAATAAGAGATATGAACAGTATAGAGGCTATTAAAGTTGTTCATGAAGCTAAGAGGCTAGGATTCTCAGATAAGCAGATTGGTGAGATTACTGGTTTAAGTGAGTTTGAAGTTAGAAGTTTAAGAAAGAAGCATGGTATTACCCCCGTTGTTAAACAAATCGATACTTTAGCTGCTGAATGGCCTGCTAAAACAAACTATCTATACTTAACTTACGGCGGATCTGAGGACGATATTGAATTTAAAAAGTATAGGAAAATCATAGTGTTAGGTGCTGGTACCTATCGTATTGGTAGCTCAGTAGAGTTTGACTGGTGCACTATGAATATGGTTTGGGCTCTTAAAGATCTAGGTATAGATGAGGTTATCGTTATTAATTGTAATCCTGAAACAGTTTCAACAGACTATGATATGAGTGATAAATTATACTTTGAAGAGTTAACTTTTGAAAGAGTTTTAGACATCTATGAGAAGGAGAATCCCCTAGGTATTGTAGCATGTGTTGGCGGTCAAACTGCTAATAATCTCGCTCCTAAGCTTGCTGAAGCAGGTATTAAAATTCTTGGAACTCGTGGAGAGGATGTTGATAGGGCTGAGGATAGAGCTAAATTTAGTGCTCTCCTAGATTCTTTAAGTATTCCTCAGCCTCCATGGGCTAAGTTTACCTCTATAAATGAGGCTAAAGAATTTTCCTCCAAAATCGGCTATCCTGTTCTTGTTAGGCCATCCTATGTTTTAAGCGGTACTGCTATGAAGGTTGCTTGGAACTCAAAGCAGCTTGAAAGTTATCTCTATAGAGCAGCTAAGATTTCTAGAGAGTATCCTGTTGTTATTAGTAAATTCATAACAAACGCTATGGAGGTTGAGGTTGATGGCGTCTCTGATGGTGTAAATACTATTATAGGAGCTATCATCGAACATATTGAGCCTGCAGGTATACATTCCGGTGATGCTATAATGGTTATTCCTCCCCAAAGACTCTCCAAGAAGTTAATAGATAAGGTTAAGGAGTATACGTATAGAATTGTTAAAGCACTAAATGTTAAGGGGCCTTTTAATATTCAGTATTTAGTGAAGGACGATGTAGTTTACGTTATTGAATGTAATCTTAGAGCTTCAAGATCAATGCCTTTCGTATCTAAAGTTAAGGGAGTAAATCTTATGAAGTATGCTGCAAAAGCTATTCTAGGTTTAAGCATTAGTGGAGTTAGTGATCCTACTATACCATATGTTGGTGTTAAGGCTCCACAATTCTCCTTCATGCAGATTGATGGTGCAGATCCTATTCTAGGTGTTGAAATGAAGTCCACAGGTGAAGTTGCATGTATAGGATGGAGTCTTCATGAAGCGTTAATGAAGGCTTCACAAGCTGTTGGCTTAAAAATACCCAATCCTAAAGGCTCCATACTTGTAAGTGTAGGAACCGATGAGCTTAAAGAAGAAATGCTACCAATAGTTAAAGAACTTCAAAGATTAGGATATAAGATATACTGCACTCCTGGAACAGCATTCTATTTCAGAAGTAGGGGAATACCTGTAAAGACACTTTACAAAGTTAGCGAGAAAAAAGAACCAAATATTCTAAGCTATATAATCAATAGGAAAATAGATCTAGTAATCAATATTCCAGCTACTGAAAAAATCGAGGAGTATGAAAATGTGATGATGGATGAGTATACGATTAGAAGAAAAGCTGTGGAGATGGCTATTCCAGTAATAACTACAGTAAGCGTTGCAAAAGAACTTGTTAAAGGACTAAGTATTAAGGATTACACAGTTATATCTCTTCAAGAATATCATAAGATAATAAATGCAGAATGGTAGAATCTATAGCTACACTAAGTAGAATTATTTAGGAGATGCTTACTAATAGTAGTTTGGAAACTTCATATATTCATGTAGTAGTTTACTGTTATGTTAAATTCTATTTCCTTCTTTAGGATCATATGAAATCCTTAAGGAATTCTCTATCGACATTACAGTAAAGTTCCAGGCTAATTCATAGAGGGTAAAGTATAAAGTTCATGAACTACTATAATGGCTAACATTATAGCTATCCCACCCTTAAGTAGAGTAATTAGCTTTACTAATTTACAGCTTCTAGAATCAGTATAATCTCTTCCATTGGATGAATTTCTGATTTGTTATCATATAGACTTATAAAGCATTGTAGAATTTATAGGTGGAAAATTTTAGCAGGCTTAAACCATTATTGAATTGCTTCATTCTAATACTGGCTTTATGAACTTAAGCCATTAACCATATATACTTATCATGTCTAAAGTTCACAGAGCCCTAATGTTTTGAGAATAGTTTAAATAATAGTTTTTAGTTAGGGTTTATATGGTGTTACCTAGACCAGTTGTACTACTACAATCTGTTTCGGAAGGTACTGCATTAATGATGAAATTAAGGAGAGTTATTACTAACGTCAAAACAAAATATCAGAATCTAATTATAGTAGAGTTTGACGAGTATGGAAGAGCCTTAGTACTTGATGATCTTGTTCAGTCAACTGAAGCTGATGAATACATATATCATGAATCGCTTACTCATCCCATAATGACTACCCATGTAGAACCTAGAAACATCTTAATTATAGGTGGTGGTGAAGGAGCAACATTAAGGGAAGTTCTTAAACATTCAACAGTTAGTAGAGCTGTTATGGTTGATATAGATGGTGAACTTGTTAACTATGCTGAAAGAGATCTTGAAGTTATGCATCAGGGATCATTTAAAGATAGTCGGGCTGAAAAAATAATTATGGATGGTAAGGAATATGTAAAGGTAACTAATAACATATTTGATGTAGTAGTTATAGACCTTACAGATCCCTATGGTCCGGAAATAGCTCGTGAGCTATATACTGGTCAATTCTATAGAGAGGTTTATAAAGTCTTAACTGATGATGGTTTAATGGTTACACAAGCTGGTAATTCATTCTACTACGAGGAAACATATGACTTTATACTTCAAAATATTAATTCAGTATTCCCTATAGTTCGTGAATACAATGTATGGATACCATCGTTTGGTTATGCTTGCAACTTTATTATAGGATCGAAAAAATATGATCCAGCATCTTTAACTATCGAGGACATCAATGATCGGCTTAAAATACGTAATGTTAAAACCTACTTCTACTCAGGCGCTACTCATAAAGCTCTATTCCTTCTTCCAATATGTAGAAGGAAAAACTACATTATACGATCAACTTTAAAACATAGTGTAAACTAGCTATAGAATACCTGTAACTTAAAACATAATAGTTCCTATGTTTCTATTTTAATCCATTTTAAACATTTTATTGTTTGTTTAATTAGGTACTTAGTAGGAATCCTGGAATATTTGAGAGAAGTAAGATTCCATTAGGTTAAGATTCTTGGTATAACATTCATACTAGATGTTTAAGTAGGTTTTAAAGCATTATTTGATCATAGTTTTCTAAGAAGCTATTTGTAAGGATAAATAAGTTTAGGAAGATAGATATGAATCCATTAAAATCTTAGGGAGCTATAGCTTTAGATGAGGATTAAGGTTAATAGATACAAGATATTGTAGAGAGTAAATGAGATGCTTAGAAACTCTATTAGAAACATAGCGTAAATGTAGGAAGCTATTAGAGCATGCTAGGAGATAATATAGCATACATGACTTATTAAATTGGATAAGTATTACTAATAATCAATATCATGTAGAAAGTAAAGAATAGATAAAATGAAGTCCGGCAATAGAGGCGTGAAAACGGTGCAAAGCATCTGAAGCCGACAGGACATGTAGAGGTAGATGTAAAGCTTATTCTAACGTGGTGTTTTTAATACTCATTTATGATTAGCTTACTTTGTTTTCTAGTTAATCATGTTGGTATTACATCTACATTATCAATTCTTCCATATTTCTTCGCAAGCTTAATTATTGTAGCTGCAACTTGTTCACTCATTCTTCCAAGTTTTCCAACATCCTCAATATAGGAGCGGTATGAGCGATGCTGTTTAAACCCTAAGAATACCTCCTTAATTCGATAGCCCATCATTTCAGTTTCAATAAGAATTGCAACATCTATACCCCATCCATCAGGTAAATTCTTTTCAAGAAGTGTTTTCCAGACTTCAGCTTTAGCCGCTACCTCGCCTGTAAGAGGCTGTTCGAAATGTGAGATTTCAGGGAAAAATATCCATAATAGCCTCTTAGCAACAAGTTTTGTTACAGGTGCATCTTGCGGTGCTCTAAAGTATGCTCCTCTAGCTATATCATAACCCTCAACAGTAATACAGTCAACAAGTTTATCAATCCATTCATGTGTTAGATTTTCAATATCAGCATCTAGAAAAACAATTACGTCTGGATTCTTCTTAAGAGCCTCCGCAATACCTGTCTTCATAGCTAATCCTTTCCCTGGATGCATACGTTTAGATGTTAAAACTACTTCAGCTCCGGATTTTTCAGCTAATTCGCGAGTATGATCTGTTGAATGTCCATTAACAACTAGAACTAAAGGATTATACTTACTCTTCTTAGCAGCTTCAATACATGTGGTTATTGTTTTCTCTTCATTTCTTGTAGGGAAAACTACAACAACCTTAACATTTCCAGTCTGTTCACTCATAGAAATCATAATTTAATAGACTTAATAAATCTAACTGAAACATAATCTTAATTGTGTTTACTTTATTTGAGTAAGGCTTAATAGCTTCTAGATATTGGAGTAATATTATGAAGCAGGTTATAGTTGTACGAGCTGATCTTGATATGGGTAAGGGAAAGATTGCAGTACAGGTAGCTCATGCATCTCTAGCAGCATTTCTTGAGGCTAAACGTAGAAATCCTGAATTGGTTGATACTTGGCTTTCTGAGGGTCAAAGGAAAATTGTTTTGAAAGCTAATAGTTTAGATGAGCTTTTAGATGTGGTGAGAAAAGCCGAAAATGAAGGATTACCTATAGCTATTATTGAAGATGCTGGCTTAACACAGCTTAAACCTGGAACAATAACAGCAGTAGGTATAGGTCCTGCATTAGATAATGTTTTAGATAGAGTAACAGGTAATCTTAAGCTACTTTAGATTTTATTATTAGTTAAGAATCACTAATAATAAAATCTGACGCTTAAGCTACTAGTATCTATAATGTTACTGTTCCACTTTTACTTGGAATTCACAGTAAGGGTCTCCTATAGCTATACATTTAGTCTCGTATGCTTGAGCTTTCACTCTAAATATTTCTGTAAACAATCCCGCTAGAAATCCTCTAGTAAAGCTGGATTTAGGTGTTTTTGAATCTTTAAACATTACACATTCAAAAGAATCTTTTAATATAACTTTTGCTTCTCTATTCTTTAAATCTATTTTTTCAATGATTAGCTCATACCAGCCTACCGCCTTTGCAATTGCAGTATCAGCTTTTATAAACTCCTCAATACCGCCTAGACAATAGTTCTCCTCAAAGTATTTGTATGTTACTTTACCTGTCTCGAAGCCTTGATGGTAGAGTATTATATCAAAGGCTGAACCATACTGCTCCCTTAACCTCTTCAGTAATCCTTCAACTATAAATTGTCTAAAAACTACAGTCCTAACTCCGCCTAAAAATAGTGGGAAATGTCTATCATCAATGATAAATCCTTTCTTAATAGGCTGTATGATCTCAGCATCTATAACACCATCAATATTCTTGATTTCATCAAGAATATTTACAGGTTTAACATCTAAACCTGTAAAATTACATATAAATACTCCAAGTTTCTGGCTAATATTTTGAGGTGATATGGATATTAAAGCATAGATTATGTTGACTCTATACTTCTTAAGAGTAGCTAATATATTTACCTCCACCCCAACTTTATCAGTTATTCTTATATTAAACCCGTATATATCCATATTAGGTATGAATATAATTCTACCTAGCTCTAAAGCATTATTACTCACAAATTACCCTAACCTACTCATATTTAAATCTAGCTATGTTTTCGCATTATAACTTAGCTTTAAATTCTTATATCTAAATTTATAAGGAGTAAGGGAAAGGCTATAATGAGTATTTTAATCGTATTGTTTAATGAGTGGAAATACGAAAAAGAATTAAATTACGCAAATGATTTATCCTAATCCTATAACTTAAGCTCTATTTAAGATTTCTGTAGGGTATTTAGGATTCTAAGATATACAGTCTTTGATAGATATATAGTTTCTCTCCAATTCATAAGTTATTCAGGTAAGTACTTATATTTTGAGTATGCTTGCATAATTCATGAACTTCTAACTATCTATAACTAAATAGTCAATCCTTAATTTTGAACATATTCTACAACAATGTTTAAGATATTTTAATATTAACACGTCAAATTCTCTAATCATGCTACTTATACTCTATGAATAATTAGATTTTATGGTTAGGATAAAATAATATCTATGATTTTATACTTCTATGTTTGATGTTATGGAATTTTAAGCGTCTTCATTAATTAGCTCTTCAAGCTTTACTATTAATTTATGGAGTACATCACCGGTTTACCTTCTTGTTTAAATGTTCTTTCATAACTTTCTTGAAGTTGTAAGTTTAATTTTTAGAAAGCCTATGATTTATCTAACTGTTTAAGCTTTACCATTATGTCAGGTCTGTCTGTAGCTAATCCATCTACACCTTGCTTAAGAAGCTTTACTCCATCCTCAAATTTATTAACAGTCCATGCTATGATTTTTAAGTTAAATTTATGAGCGTTAGTAATAAGTTTTTGAGTGATGTAGTTATGGTTTGGAATTATAATTTCAGCCTTAGCATCAAGAGCTAGTATTGAAGGGTTTACAGGCTCACATGTAAATATAACTCCACATTTAACATCAGGGTAATTGATTTTTACATCTTTAACCACTGTATGATAGAATGAAGCTATAATAGTATTTCTTACCATCCCCTTCTCTTCAATGATTTCTAATGTTTTCCTCCATATGTTTTCCTCTTTAATCTCTACTATTAATCCGCATTTGCCATTAGTAACATCTATGGCTTCCTCTAGTGTTGGTATTTTTTCACCTTTACCTGCATTAAGATTTTTAAGCTCATTAAGACTTAAGTCCCTAACATAGCCAACCCCATTAGTAGTTCTACCAACTGTTGCATCATGAATAACAACAATTTCTCCTGTTTTACATGTTCTAACATCAACCTCAACATATTCAACTCCATATTCAACAGCTTTCAAAATACTTCTTAAAGTGTTTTCAGGCTCAATACCTGCACATCCCCTATGACCAACAATAATCATATAGAACTTTTAAAATCATAGATTTAAACATTACTGAGTATTAACTGAATAATACTGTTAAATCTCTATTTTACTCTTACAGTTCCTGTTTAGGAGCTATTGATAGTTTTATTAGGTCGTAATGAATCTATGACTATGTATAGTAGTATTGCTTGTCTTGCTACTGCACACCACTGTACAGGACTTGATATTAACCATGGATCCCCAAAGCTAAAAGATGGTGTAAACCATCCAAGTATTATTGCTGAATTTAATAGATCTGCTATTACAAAGGCTGAGTATCTTTTCGTAGTTAAAGCTGAAAATGGAAGTAGCTGTATGAAGTATTGTGGTGGGAATTTATAGCTTGAAATCATAAATGTAAATAATAGAAGTCCACATTTAAATATGATATCTCCACTCCATTTAAGCATTACTATGGTAATCATAATCGTCATAACTATTAGCGATGCTAATTGATGATTGAAAGGTACTATTGCTATCCAGCTATCTTCAACTCTCCATGTAGCCTGATAAATATATGGATGTATAGCTCCATTAAAGTTTTTAACTAGAAAGTAGATGTTCGGTATAAGTAATCCTAGAATTGTAGCTACTATGTATTTAGCCCTATTACTTAAATCCTTAATTTCACTAATAAATGCTAACATACAGATTAATGGAATAATTCGTGTTGCTCCTGCCAATCCCAATGTAAATCCTGATGTAGCTAATTTCTTGTGGAGGAAGAAGTATATGGATAGTATTAAAAGGAAGTTTCCTATCCAGTCAAAACTATAGACGCTATAAATTATGAATGACGATGTAAATACCGTAAACATTAAAACTCTATATGGCTCTATATTTCTAGCTATTTTCAATGTTAGAATTAAACTACCTAGTAGGCATAGATATATTACTAAGCTAATTGTTAGGTAGTAGCTTTCAACATATTTAGTTAGAGATGCTAAATAAACTATTAAGCCACTAATAACTGGATATTCGAAGTTGTATTCTATGTATGGTATTTTCCCGCTTGCTACTTCAACTCTATACCAAAACCATACTATGTCAGAGTAGAAACTAAAAGTAAAGTTTGGATGGTGAATCCATAAGCTAATAATAAATGCTGTCGTTACAGGTACTATTGTTAAGTAGATGTTTCTTTTAGTATTCATTAAAGGTTGAGTTAATGCAAATATAAATATCTTCTGCTAGTTAATACTATTAGCTTAAGTATTTAAGCTACTACTAGCTTAGTAAATTATGTATTTAAACGTATATGATGCTGTAATTTTAGCTGCAGGTAGAGGTATTCGACTAGATCCTATTACACAAACAAGACCTAAACCGTTAATTCCTCTTCTAGGTAATCCCCTCTTAATACATATTCTTAAAGTTATTAGAGAGGTTGGTATTGTAAATTTTCATGTTGTTGTTAACTATATGAAGGATATGGTTAAGAAGATATTGCTGGACTATGCTAAGCATATTGAAGCCAATATTAATATTATTGAGCAGAATGGAGAGCTTGGTACAGCCCATGCTGTTTCTAAAGTTAGAGGTCTTGTTAGTAATAGATTTCTTCTTGTATATGGCGACCTATTTATACTTAATAGCTCACCGATATCTAGTATTATTAACTCCCATGGGGATATGGCTATTGGGGTTGCAAGAGTTAATGATCCATGGAATTATGGTGTTGTTATTACTGATGGATTTAAGGTAGTAGATATTATTGAGAAGCCTAAACAATCAGATATTGTAAGTAATATCTATGTTAATACTGGAATATATCTTTTAAACTCTAGCATATTTAACTACATTGACGATGTTAAGCCATCTCCAAGAGGTGAACTTGAACTTACAGATGCTATTAAGCTAGCTATTAGAAGTGGGAGGAATATTAAAGCCATCCATATACCTGAAGACTACTGGATGGATATTGGCAAACCATGGAATGTAATTGATGCAAATAAAACTCTACTTCGAAGAATGATGGATAGAACTGTTAATGGGGATATTGAAGATAATGTTGTAATTAAGGGCCCCATATATATTGGAGCTGGAAGCATTATTAAGAGTGGAACATATATTGAGGGTCCAGTATATATTGGAGAGAACTGTGAGATAGGTCCTAATACATATATAAGACCATATACTGTGCTATGTAGTAACGTTAAGATAGGTTCAAGCGTTGAGGTTAAGGAAAGTGTAATAATGGAGAATACTAAGCTTCCTCATTTAAACTATGTTGGTGATAGTGTGATATGTGAAGATGTAAATCTGGGGGCTGGAACCGTAACTGCAAACTTTAGATTTGATGAAGAAAACATAAAGATGAATATAAAGGAGGAGAGAATAGATACTGGAAGGAAAAAGCTTGGAGCAATTATAGGTGGACATGTAAGAACCGGAATAAACGTATCAATAATGCCTGGAGTGAAAATAGGTGCGTGGAGCTGGATATATCCAGGTGTAGTGGTTTATAGAGATATACCGCCGAACTCAATAGTGAAACATACAGGTATTAGTTATAGAAAAGTAGAGTAAACAATTACCATTAATATTACTGGAAGACTATATAGATAAAACATGTCCTACTAAATACTCTATCTCGCAATTAACATGTTGGCTTGCAGAACCATAATATAAAGTAGCTTTAGTATTCAGTTAATTGTTAAGCTATATGATTTCACATCTAACATTTGGGTCTTCAATAACTATAGTCCCATCAAGTTTCAAATACATTTTAACAGCGTAAACCTCAACTCCAGTCTTAATTGCTTCCTTCAACTCATAACCTATCCGTTTATCAACCTCCACATAAGGTTTAAAAGCTTCAGCTTTTGGATGAGCTACTATAAAGGCTATAATTGCTCTATATCCCTCCTTTCTTAAATCTCTTAGAAGTAATATGTGTTTTAATCCTCTTTTAGAAGGTGTATCAGGATACATTGCATAACCATCCTTAAATAGTACTGCGGATTTCAATTCAAGAAATCCTTCAACACCATTACATTCTATTCTATAATCAATTCTTCCTCCTTTAACTTTAACCTCTCTATTCCGTATTGTACACTCCTTAAGCCACGGTATTAGTCCTATACTACATGCCTTCTCAAACATCTTCATTTGAATATATGTATCAACCAATACTGCTTCATCATTAACAATAACTCCAACAATATTTATACTCGTCCTACCACTACTTTTAAAGCTACATAATACCTGTGAACCTGGATATATTAGGTCTTGAAGCTTTCCCGTGTTCCTTAAAAGTGCTCTATAAATATCTCCATTATGCTTAACAATAGCTGTAACTCTACTTTCTCTTATTAAAATCCAACATTTAAACACATTAATCCTATCTATAATCATAAACTCCTAATCAAATCTAAACCTATAAGTATTTATGTTAATAACTTTAAGAGAAATATACTGAGATCCTCCTTAAAATCATTAATTCAATACTGGCTTAATTACTAGGTAGAGCTATTTTAAATAGTTCAATGTATGCCTATTATGATACTTCATACTATTCAGCTGATTACTTATACTGTTCATCAATACTATAACTCTAAGTCCAGATGTATTTTTTGAAGTGCTTCTAAGCCTATTTCTAAAAATTCTTCGAGGGTTAAGCCTATTTCTATGCATGTTTGAATTCTTAATCTATTAATTCCACTGGCAAAATCTTTCTGCTTAAACTTCTTCATTAAGCTTTTTACTGTTACCTCGCTTAATTTCTTATTCGGCATAACTAGAGCTGTAGCTATTATAAGTCCTGAAAGATGATCCGCAGCTCTTAAAGCCTTTGATATTTTGGAATTACTTATTACTCCTAGTCTTTCATTATGGGATTTAATAGCTTCTAATGCACTGCTTGGAAGTTTATTTTTAACTATGTTTACTACCTCGAGGCCATGTTTACTCATATCTCCTGATACAACTTCATAATCTATATCGTGAAGTAAGCCTGTTAAACCCCAAAGCTCAATTTCCTCATTTAATTTCTCAGCTAGCCTCCTCATTATTGCTTCAACAGCTAGACAATGTTTAAGTAATCGTTTATCCTTAATATAGCTATTTAAAAGATTTAAAGCTTCACTTCGCGAAATCATAGATTTAGATAGATTACTGGAATTTAATCTTATCTTGCTAGTAAACTTCAGTTAGCCATGATTAAATTTATGATTTAAAATGATATGTGTTTCTCTAAGATTTTTGCTAGATTATCATCGTTTAGTATAGATTTAAATTCCTCAAAACTCTTAAACGGTCTATTAGCTATTATTCTTGAAGCTTTAAGTTTCGTTATTCCAGGTATATCCTCTAGAACTCTTCTTTCTAAACGATTTATATCGATAGGGTATGGTATGCCTATTACAGATCTATATCCATGGTCTACAATTATGAAGTCTATGAATTTATTAAGCTCAAGCTTTGTTTTTGAACATATGAGTAATGGGTATGAAGCTACTTGTCTAGCATAAGTTAGTCCTCCATTATGGTTTTCAATAAAGCATTCCCTTAAAACAGTCCATTTAGGCACGATCTTTCTAATCATTGGTAAGTCAATGTTTTTCCTAATCATCTCCTTATATTTTCTAAATGTTTCTCTATGTTTACTTATTATTGAGGCTCCGTAACTCCACATTTTTGTGTTTTTGAAGATCATTACCTGTCTTATGTTTATTCTTCTCACTAGAAGATTCTCTTTAAGTATTCTTTCTAGAAACTGATAGTTTAAACTGTATGTTTCTCTTGTTTCACCTATTAATCCATGAACAAAGTTTATTCCTGGTAGGAGATGGGGTAAACCATTCCATCCTCTAACTGCTCCGAATTCATTAACTATTTTAATAGCTTCAAAAGCTTCTTCAGGCATTACCTTTAACCCATTCATTTTTACAACTTTTGGATCTGCAGATTCAACACCGAATGCTGCAACATCACCTGGTGTATGATATTCAATTATTATCTTAATTATTTTCTTAGCTTCCTCCTTATGGTGATATATTGTTCCAGGATTAACATTATCTATATGAAGTGTATGTAGATCCGGTGCTACAGTTCTTATTCCATGGAGAAGCCTCCTAATTTCTTCAGGTTTTGGTTTTGGAAACTCTACTTCTCCTATGTTTTCAGCATTATATGTGAAGAAGTCTGGTTGTCGGCCAAGTCTTATGAATCTAACACCGTAGGAGTATAGAGCTTTAATTTCCTCTACAATATCCTTTACAGGTCTAAAATCAGGTAATCCTTTCAGTGGTTCAATACAAAACGAGCATCCACCAATAATAGCTCTAGGACATCCGCGATAAGTTTCAACTTCACATATTAGGTTTAACTTATAGCATGGATGTTGGGTAATGATTTCAGCTCCTCTAGTAGCGAATTTACTTATGAATTTCTGGCTAGGTCTCTTTTCAAATGGATCTATCTTCTCAATAGATTTTTCTTTAATAAGTCTATAAACTACAACCTCAATATCTCCCTTAACAACAATATCGAAAAGATCTGAGAATTCAGGCGGCTCAACAACTTTACCGCCCTCAACACCAAGACCGAATTGAGCTACAGGTCCACCTATGATTTTAATAGGTTTTTCAATCAATCTAGCTAGCCGTGTAATCTCCCATGGCTTAATCGGATCACCGCCTAAATATCTACCTGGAACACATACTCCAGCAATAAGTATAACTAGATCAGATTTTAATGCTTGCTCAATGAATCTTCCAGTATCTCTACGTACATCATCTATAGTAAAATATCTAATATCTGCGTTCTTTTCAGCAGTCCATATTGCTCCAGCAACATATCTAGGGTAAACATCAAGGTATGGTGGGACACCGAGACCTGCAGGTTCATCAGTATATCCATCTAATATTATGATCTTCATAAGGTCACAGTAATCAATTAAATATTAATTTACTAAAACCCCTTTTAAATGTGTAGATGCTACATCAATAATTTTCACCTTAACGATTTTCCCTATAAGTTCTCTTCCACCACTTACAACTATAGGCTTATATGCATAGTTTCTACCCATAACAGTTCCATTCCTACCCTCCTCATCAACTATGATGTTGCCAATCCATCCAATCCACTTCATATTTCTCCTAATAGCTATATCTGTTGCAAGTCTACTCATTATTCTACTTCTCTCTTTAACTATTCTTGTAGGTAGCTTTCTCATTTTAGCTGCTGGTGTACCTGGTCTTGGACCGAACTTCGATACATTAACGAAATCAGGCTCTACCTCTCTAATAAGTTTAATAGAGTTTTCAAAGGCATTATCTGTTTCTCCAGGAAATCCACATATAATATCTGTAACTATAGTTATATCTGGAATATTTTCTCTTAGCTTATTTATGAGATTTTTAAAATCATCAACTGTATATTTACGTTTCATAAGCTTCAATACATGATCATCTCCGCTCTGAACTGGAATATGTATAAATCTAAACACCTTCCCGCTCCTATATGCTTCTATTAGTTCATTTACAATTTTAAGAGCCGTATCTGGACTCATCATACCGATTCTAACATAGAACTCTCTACTAATACCTATTATTTCCCTAAGTAGCTTTCCTAGATTAACACCAATATCATAGCCATAGCAGCCGCAATCATGACTGCTTAACCAGATTTCCAAAACTCCCTTACTAATAGCTTCTTTAACAGCTTCAGTAATCTCCTTAATGCTATAACTTCTTAAATATCCAGCAGCGATTTTTTCACAGCAATATGTACATTCTCCTAGGCAGCCATAAGCTATTGGAATAACTCTAATAATTGATGAGGTAGGAATTCTTGGTGTTGTTAATGGAGGTTTAAAGTCATTTCTTAAAATAGTTAACTTATTATTTTTTTCAACTTCCTTAACAATATCAATGATAGCACTACCTGGAAATGGTCCGATAACACCATTAACTCTTGCTTCGCTTAAAATACGGTTTAAATTAACCATTGTTAAACAGCCAGTAACAATGATCTTCTTATCCTCAGGAACTGCTTTAATAGCGCTAATAATCTTATCTTCAGTAGGCTTTTTTACAGCACAAGTATTAAAAATAATGATATCAGCTTCCTTAATGCTATTCGTAATATTATATCCATAATTCCTTAAGCATCCAGCTATGAATTCGCTTTGAGCTAAATTCATTGAACATCCATAGCTACGTATATAAACCTCTTTAACCCTCTGAGTACTCATTTCATCATCTCTATATTTTAAGACATAGTGATTTTAAATATTTAGATAAATATATAAAAGCTTCTAGCTACATAAATTAGGAAGGTTAACTTGTTTGGAGGCTATGATGGTGTTATTGGTTTTTGATTCATGAATAGCTGAAATATGTCTGGACGTGAGTAGTAACCTAAAGAATCAGAGTACGCTTTATTTGCTCTCCATAGATCTGTATGTAGATGCATAAATTATAGTTTCATTTTTAAATACTGGCTTTACCATGAATAATCCACTTGAATCCACTATAAAGTTACCTCTAACTGCTATATTGAAGGTAACTTTATAGTGTCGTATGAGGGCTTTGTTAACTTAAGCATGTTTTATCACCTCTATTTTGGTATTGTATCTTCTATGAATTCCTTAGCTTTTATTTTCTTGTTAATCCATGTTTCGTTCAGTATGTATGCTATTGATTTTATAAGCATTAATGCATGTTCACCATCACATCTATCCTTCATACAAGGTATGTAGTTATCGAATAGCTTAGTTCTATCCTTAATGTATTGTATTATTCTCTCCATTAGATTCTTAACCTCTAAACTATATCATGTTTTAATTTTAATATTTTACATGATGCTTTATAGTATTGAGCTCCATCACTTAATACAATTATATTTGAACCATAGATAGCTCTAATCTTTTAAGGAATGCTAGTGATGTAAGTATATTTGCAACATCGCAAACCCATATGTAGAATCCTTCTTAATAATGGCTCGAATGCAACATAAACAACCTTACTCTTAGAACCTACACTTATAATAGTATCATCAACCATAATCCTAACATCCCTCCTATCAAATTCAAATAGGAAGC
>JAWBQF010000001.1:0-96732 GCA_038845975.1 Methanomethylicia archaeon | reverse complement strand
ATGGCTCAAACACAACATAAACAATCTTACTCATAGATCCCAAATTAATAATAGTATCATCAACCATAAAATCTAACATCCCTCCTATCAAATTCAAATAGGAAGCTTAAATATCTAAACCACGATAATATAGATACCTAACCTAAAACAATAATGAAGCTTAAAATATCTGAAGCCATTCTAGATGAACGAAAATATATATATAAGCAACATAACAACTAGAGTAAATGGAGTTCTCTCCCTAACAAACTTAACAACTTTAACCATAGATTCACCATAAATAAGGGAGAGAACTCCCAAATAAATCTAAAGTTAACAAAGCCCGTATGAGTGAAGGTAACTTTATAGTAGTTATACCTATTTAACTATTAGCTATATTCTTATTAAAATATCTGAGCTTAAAACTCTAGCTTCAACATGATAACCACTACATAGGAAGGTCTGATGTAAATTATTTATGACTGGTAAACAATCGGATTTATTGAACTTAGCTTTTTAAAGCAATTTCAACCTTCCACGTTTTAAGAAATGTATCCCATAGTTTATTAATGTATTCCTCTATCCGCAATTATTAGTCTGCGTTTTTGTGTTTGAATATGTCTACTCTTTTCAAGTTCTTATTGCAGTACCTAATATTCAGAGCAAATTTTGAAGGGTTCTTTAGGATTTATATAAAATTAGTGTAAGGTTTAAATTTCTAAAGTTATTTAATAATGGGCTTTCATCCCTATACTGGAGTGTGTAGTTAACGTAAGCGTATGCTTAAGGATGAAACTACTTCTCAGTATAGGGGTATAGCCCCTTAATAGGTACTGTTTTCTTAAATTGGATACTGTTACTTTTAGATTTTTGAGGGGCTTTAAGAAGTTATTCTTTGGAGGTGATTTTAATAGATAAGCTTCTCAAAGCCCTAAGAGATAAAGGAGTTTTCAGATAAGGTTTCGCTTAAAAGAAGTTGAGGGCATGTATTCTCTACATGGCTTTAGCTATAGGGATATTGCTACGTTTGTCGGTTGTTGATGTGAGCCATGTATCGGTATGGTGTTGGGT
The DNA here is from genome assembly GCA_038845975.1 of Methanomethylicia archaeon. Lineage (GTDB taxonomy): Archaea > Thermoproteota > Methanomethylicia > CALHIW01 > CALHIW01 > CALHIW01. Next base: position 95,682 of record JAWBQF010000001.1, on the reverse strand, counting down.
TCAGAGGATTGAAAGCGTAGGGATTGATGTGAATCCAATAGAGGGATGGTAGCTATTGATGAGATGAAGCTGAGGAGACATCATTTCTATTATGGGCTGCAATAGAGTTAAGACCAAGAGCTCCTAGCAATAAGGACCTCATGGCAACGAAGCATTCTAGATACGGAGCTTCCTGAAGCAAGTTCTGAATGCATTAATAAGCCTCTAATCCTAGTAGGGGTCATGGTATTAGGCATTGTATAACCATGGTCTAAGATGGAGGCATCAAACCTTCGCTAGGAATACGATAGAGAGATGGTTTCGAACACTTAAGGATTGAACAAAGATTCTACACAACTTCAGACAAGAAACTCATAAAGATCAACCTATTCCTAAACTTCTTCATACTCTGGTATAACTGGATAAGACCTCATCAAACACTAGGAAAACCACCAGCAATAACATAAACCTAAAAGTAACAGCATCTTAAATTGACTATTTATACTTATATCAACCTTTATCAACCTTATATTCATGTTTTATCCATTAAATAGTTTTAGGAAATATTTAGTAGTGCTTTCTCACTTAAATTAAAACTAGATTGCCTTACTAATGCGTAGTGCTATATTGAGATTTTAGGGGGAATGTCTTCCAGCTATGAGTAGAAACCATATGAGAAACATAGCCATTAATACTATCATGTATATTATAAATGATCTTTTACGTCTCCTCTCAGCTTTACCGTACTCGTCTTCGCACTTATTAGAGCAAAATTTTTTATCTTCATCAACAGCTCTTCCACACCAGATACAGTGTCTATGTGGTGGAATTTTTCCTAGATCTCTAGTTTTCTTAGACATAACTTCACCAAAAAGTTTTAGGGACATTTTATTTAAATCTTATGCTGATACTAGATTGTCTTATTAGTTCATGAAATTCTATATATTAGATTTCATGTAGCTTAGATTTCCTACTGTTATGCTGAATTTATAATTTTGAAAATTTTCAGAATTTCCTCCGGAATCCTTAAGGAATTTAACTGTTAACTTAAATGATAGAGCTTAGATAAGCCAAAGATAGCAAAAGCGTAAAGCTTCGAACTACATTAAATTAGATCGCAATATATAGCTACTACTAGTTATGTATGATTTAAACAATGTTAACGGTTTATGAAGAGTATTGATTTATTGATGATTAACTGGTTAAGCTTACAGGTATACTCTACTAGACATATATCTACTGATCTATACTATCTATCACGGTTATATCTAGTAAAAGCTTTAAGGGGAACTAGCCCATATCTAAAGGTCAACTGTCAAGCATTCTCTGGGTATGTTTACAGTGACTTTGTTAACTTAAGCATGTTTATCATCTTTTTAATAATTAAATCATCAGTAATAACCGTTAATGTATCTTTAATATTTTAAGTATGCAAAATTTTAAGTATGCAAAACTATATGAGGTGATGATGGTATTAGATTATCCTACTCTCAATGCAACACAGATTCATTAAATAACCTATTATATTCATCACCATAAACCCCTAATTAATAGATTATGATAACCCTGAAATCCATGAATCACATATTCATAGCCATAATCAATAGCTAAACCTTACCCACCACCACCTAAGCTAATAGAATAAATATGAATACATAGAAACCTCATAAATTAATAAGAACACATAGAAAACCTATAAATCTAGATAATATACAGCCGATGACTTAAGTTAACAAAGCCTTTATAGTTCACGAAATGTTTAAATACTTTAAATTTATAGATTTTAATCGGTGTATATATGAGCCAAACGATTTAGTTTTGAACATGTATTTCCTAATCTTCTATGGTAATTTTGTCTTAATGTTTATAGGTGTTGTTTATGGTTAAGTATAGGCTTAAGTGTATTGAATGCAGCTCAATATATGATGATGATAGGATTCTATGTGATTGTGGGGGATTGCTTGATGTTCTGTATTTAAACCCTCCAAGCGATCTTTGTAGTAGATGGATGAGTAGGAGAATTGGTGTTTGGAGATATTTTGAGCTTCTACCTATTAACAGTATAGCTAACATAGTATCTCTTGGTGAAGGTGGAACTATACTATATCGTTGTGGTAAAATTAGAGAGTATTTTGGTTTACGTGAACTATATGTTAAGAATGAGGGTGGTAATCCTACCGGTTCCTTCAAGGATAGGGGGATGACTGTTGGTATATCTAAAGCTATTGAGCATGGAGCATTCGCAGTTATATGTGCATCTACAGGAAATACTTCTGCTTCTCTTGCAGCTTATGCTGCTAGAGCTGGATTAAAATGTTTTGTCATATTGCCTCATGGTAAGGTTGCTCTTGGAAAGCTTTCTCAAGCAATTATTTATGGAGCTAATATTATATCTGTTAATGGCAGTTTTGATGAAGCTTTAAGTATAGTGAGGAAAGTGGCTGAGAAACATAGATTATATATTCTTAACTCTATAAATCCATTTAGGCTTGAAGGCCAGAAGACAATAGCCTACGAAATATATGATCAGCTTGGATCTGTACCTGATGTTGTTGTGGTTCCTGTAGGTAATGCTGGAAATATAAGTGCAATATTTAAAGGATTTGTAGAACTTAAACAATATAAATTAACGGAAAGTATTCCCAGAATGATTGGAGTACAGGCTGAGGGAGCTTCACCAATTGTCAATGCTTTTAGAGACGGTTTAAAACATCTAGAGCCCATAGAAAACCCTGAAACAATTGCAACAGCAATAAGGATTGGTAATCCAGTAAACTGGAAGAAAGCTTTAAATGCTATATACTCTTCAAAGGGTTATGCTATATCTGTTTCAGATACGGAAATACTTGAAGCTCAAAAACTTCTAGCAAGACTTGAGGGAATATTTGTTGAGCCTGCCTCAGCAGCATCAATAGCAGGATTAAGAAAGCTCTTAGAAGAGAAGATTATAGATAGAAATGATCTTACAGTATGTATAGCTACAGGTCATGGATTAAAAGACCCCAACGTAGTGGCTAAATATACAGAATCTATTACTAGCGTTAAGTCTAAGGAGGTAAGCAAAGTAATAAAGCAGCTACTTAAAGTAAATTATTCAAGTGCTAAAACTTAATAGTTTTAATTATGGTTATAATCATTAATATCAATAGCATAGCAATAATAATCATTAAAATAGCTTCAGATCCAAAGCCAAATACTATGGGTACTGGTATAAATGGAAATATTACTATCCCCCCACTAACTTTAGCACCTAATATTAAAGAGCCGAAAGCTATTAGCATCATACCTATAAATATCGTTACGAACCCTATAATGAAGAGCTTTACCGGTAACTCTATGCCTTTATGTTCCTCGATTATCTGCGGTTCAGTTTTACTATAGCATTCACTACAAATCCAGCTATAGATGTTAACGCAGGATTCACATATTCTTCTTCCGCATTTTTGACAAACATATCTTGAGCTTTTTACTCCACAAATTTCACATAGAGCCATAATCTATCACACTGTAAGAAATGTAAATATTAAGATAATAGTTACAGTTGCTATAGCTAAAATAAGCATTATCTTAAAAATTTCTCTACTAGTTCCAAAAACTATTGGTATAGGCCCAATTAGTACTGCTCCCCCACCATGAATTTTCCCCGTTCCCTTCATGGAGCCTACAATCATTAATACTACAGCTATAAATATAAATATAATTCCAATCATTACCATAAGCCAACCAATACTAACTAAGCTACTACTTAACATAATATCATCTTGAATAGCTTCTATATAAATCTTAATGAACTTTCCAATTATGAAGCTGCCTAATATTTATTTCAATAAATTCTTTATAATAGTCTTTTATTGATCATTCTTTAGTAAAAAGATAAACTATAATTGCTAATACTCACTTAAACAAGAGGAATGTATGTTTCATATGTAAGAAGCTTTAATCAATCTAACATGGTTACTTATAAACGTAACAGTAAAGGAAATATTTCTGCAAGGTTAATAGTTTGTTAAAGCTTATTGTAGATTTTAGTAGGTAAACTTCGTAAAAGCCATTAAATAATAATGCTATTAAGCAGTTAACTGTTAGTCATTCAACTTTTACTGTTTCTCTTTTAGATTCGAGTTTTCTTCTATTCTCTTCTACTATTTTTTCAAGGCTTGAAATTCTTTCATCAATAATGCTTCTAATAGCTTTTAAAAACTCTATTTTTGCATTTAGTAAATGTTCGTATGGCTCTCTTAGATTATTGGGAGATATTAATAGTAGTATAGCTTCAGGATTTAACATTATTCTCGTAATGATCCTTTTCATATCCTTAATTAAATCGTCAATCGACTCATCCATATAGGTATAAGTTGAATCTAGTTTATAAAGGTATTGATCAATACTTATACCTTACTATTTCAAGTCATTAACTACATATACCTTCACATCTAAAACTTGTGGAGCTTAATAGTTACTAAGAGTTTAAATCGTAACTCCAAGATGTAAGGTGTGGTTATGGCGTAGAGCAGCTAGTTCTATGTTGTAGGAGCTGTATTGTTAGCTATGTTCTCTTATGAAGTCTATTATTAAACGGTTCTCTTCAAGTTTTGCTTTACTAAGTTTCATGTAGTATGTTGCAGCAGGTAATGGTATAATATTTATTAGTTCCCCTGTTTCAGCATTTATCTTTACTGTTAATTCATCTCCAATTCTTTCAACTTCAATTTTATCCTTTGAAGTAAATGGTACACTTACCTGTATTGTTAATCCATTAGTATGCTCTAATATTTCTATTGGTTTGCCCTTAAAGTATATTTTTGCCGGATCCTCATCTTTAAATAGGTCTTCAGCACATTTCCTTAACATATCTAGTCCTCTTAGCTCTTTATTGTATAGTTTTAGCTTTTTCACAGGTATTGGGTATACTGCTCTTTCAACTTCATCTATCATTTCATTCTGTGTCTTTTTCCATTCATTGAAGTACTCATCATTAATTTCCTCAGGAAATATCTTATTTATTATTGTTAAGTCTGTATTCATACCATATATGCATGCTTGAAGTAGGCTTCTCTTTAGGTTTTCTATACTGAATGAATCTGGATTTGCTATTAACCTTAAACTTGTTATATCATATCTCCTTAAGATGTTTGATACTCTCTCAAGCGATTCAATAAGTTTAAGTTCGCTTTCTACAACATTCTTATCTGGTACTGGCAATCCTAATAGTGGTTCAGCTACTCTAGCAACTGATACTATACTGCTAGCTGTTTTCATGAGTTTCCTACTAAGTCTTCCAATAACTTGCGGAAAGTTTAGTAGTCTTAATGCTTCACCTGATGGAACAGTATCAACAATAATAGCATCATAGCTTCCCTCACTAATAAGCTTTTCAGCTTCAAGAAGTGTAGCTATAGCTGTAGCTCCTGGGATAAATGCAGCTTCATACGCTACTGCTTCATCTATTCCTCTTTTAAGCAATACTTTTGTAAAATAATTCTGTATATCTGAGAAATGCTTTCTAACTTCACATACTGGATCGATTTGTAAAGCATACAATTTACCTAAAATCTTCGTAGGCTCAGTTCCTATAGATTTATTAAATGCATCCCTTAAAGAGTGAGCTGGATCACTAGACATTACGAGAACACTATAACCTAGCTCTGCAAGCCTTAAACCTGTAGCTGAGGAAATAACAGATTTTCCTACACCTCCCTTACCAGTATATATTATAAGTCTTGAAGTCATCAATTACCTACTAGGAAATTAATCCTTATAAACCTACCTTAAATGAAATTAACTATGTGAACATTAAATATGAAAAGTATATGTAGTTAATGGTTTAGGTTAGCAAAGCAATGAAACCAGGACTTAAATCATATACTATACATGAAGAAGAAATGTAATGGTGAGTGTGTATTCATACCAAACAAAACATGAATTGATAGGAGGATAAAAGCTAAGAATTCATAGAAAAACAATATAGAAGTGATAAAACATACCTAGTTTCATAAGTCACTCTATTAGGCTCTATTAACTTAAACATGTTTTATTATCTCTATTTTGTTTCTATGAATTCTTAGCTTTACCTTCTTATTAATCCATATTTGTTAGCTATACTATTGTATTAATGATTGTGAAGCATTAATACATGTTCATTATCACATTTATTCTCCTACATAGTATGTAATTATTGAATTCGTCTGAAAACTCTTGAATGTTGTTAAGACTTAATTAGGTTATAAGTTAACCATCAATTAATTATGGAGTTTTCAGACAAGCTCATTGAATAGCTTAGTTCTGTTTAATATACTGATTATTTTCTCCATTAGATTTCTAACTTATAAACTATATCATGTTTAAATTCAATATTCTACATGATGTTTATAGTATTGAGCTACGTTACTTAATACAATTATATTAGAACCATAAATAGTTCAATACTGCTCAATAACTGCTCAAAAGCAACGTAAATAATCTCCTTCATAGAAACTATAATTATAGGAGTATTATCAACTATAAAATCTAATCATTCTATCAAATTCAAATAGCTTAAAGATCTAAACCATAATATAGATGCATAACTTCTAGTAACAATAAAACTAGATATCCGAAGCCCATTCTAAATGAACGAAAACGTATAAGCACCATAAATAAGGAGAAAAACCCTAAATAAAGCTAAGGTTAACAAAGTCCTCTATTATAACAAAATGTTTAAATACTCTGTACATATCATTAATCTAATCTGGTGTATGGTATTGGAAGACTATGAGTATGGAGAAGTAGAAGTATATGTTCCAGATACTAGTGTAGTAGTGGAGGGTATAGTTTCAAAACTTATTATGAATGGTGAAATTAAAGGTAAAGTAGCTCTTCATAGGGCTATTCTTTCAGAGCTTGAAGGACAAGCTAATCAAGGGAAGGTTACAGGGTTTGTTGGTCTTGAGGAGATTAAAAGAATACGTGATTTAGCTGATAAAGGAGTTATAGAATTCGAAATTGTTGGTGATCGTCCTAGACCTATAGATATACAATATGCTAAGTATGGTACTATAGATGCAATGATTAGGGATTATGCATGGGAGAATACTGCAATTCTTGTTACTGGTGATAGAACTCAGGCTGAGGTTGCTAAAGCTATGGGCTTAAAAGTTCTCTACATACCGCCTAAGAGAGAGCTTAAGTTTGGAATTCAGGGCTTCTTCGATAGTGAAACTATGAGTATCCACTTGAAGGAGGGAGTACCTCCAAGAGCTAAGAAGGGCCGTCCAGGTAAATGGTACTTTACTGAGTTAAGCGATAAGCTATTAACGAGAAGCGATATTGAGTCTCTAGCTAATGAAATCATTGAGGTTGCTAAAAGTGTTCCAAATGGTTTTATAGAAATTGATAGAGCAGGCTCAACGATTATACAGATTGGAGGTTATAGAGTGATTATTACTAGGCCTCCAATGTCTGATGGATGGGAGATAACTGCTGTTAAACCGATTGTCAAATTAAATCTTAATGATTATGGCTTACCTGATAGGCTTATGGAGAGGCTTGAAGAGAAAGCTGAAGGAATACTTATTGCAGGTGCTCCTGGAATGGGTAAAACAACATTTGCTCAGGCTCTTGCAGAGTTCTATGCATCTAAAAATAAAATTGTTAAAACTATAGAGTCTCCGAGAGATATGCAGCTTCCAGAAAGTGTAACACAATACTCTAAAACATATGCTAGTAATGAGGAGCTTCATGATATTCTTCTTTTAAGTAGACCTGATTATACGTTTTTTGATGAGATGAGGAATGATGAAGACTTTAGGCTCTATACTGACTTGAGGCTTGCAGGTATTGGTATGGTTGGGGTTGTTCATGCAACATCTCCAATAGATGCAATACAGAGATTTATTGGTAGGGTTGAGCTTGGAATGATTCCGAGCATAATAGATACTCTAATCTTTATAGATTGTGGTGAAGTAGCTAAAGTATATGAGTTGAAAATGACTGTAAAGCTTCCAACAGGTCTTCAGGAGGCTGACTTAGCAAGGCCAGTAATAGAAGTTAGAGACTTCATAACCGGAGAGCTTGAATACGAAATCTATACCTTCGGTGAGGAAACAGTAGTAATTCCTATTAAGAGGCTTAGAGGTAAGGGATCTAAATTAAAGATTGAAAGAGAAATTGAAAAGCTACTACCAGAGGCTGAAATCCAGGTAGGAGATAAGTGTTTAAAAGTAATTGTTCCAAGAGATTTTTCAAGAGAGTTTCAGAAAAGACTAAGTAAACTTAGAAGATTAGAGAGTAGGTATGGTGTTGCAATTGAGGTTGAGTTTGCTAGAGGCTACAGTTAGAGTTTAATGTATAATATTACTTTATAGCTTCTTTTATTGCTATCATAGTTACCGTTGATTTTACTTTTTCAAGCCTTCTAATTTTCCAAGTTATGATTTCCCTAATTTTATCGATGTTTTCTGCAACAACCTTTACGATTATATCGTAAACTCCATAGACAAAGTATACTTCCTTCACTTCATCAACAGTTACAAGCCTATCTAAAATTTCGTCTTCACTTCCACTTTCAACATTGATTAAAACATAGGCTACAGCCATTTTAATCTAGAAAATGTAGCGTTTCCTCTTTTAAATTTAACTCTTATTCATGATGTATTATGAACTTAAACAATTAATCAGTACATTTCCAAAGAGTTTTCATGAAACCATTACTAGATATTCAGCTTTATGACTATCTATTCCCTTATTGATTTAAGTCTTCAGTTTCTTCACTACTATGGTGGATAGTGTATTCGGTGTTTCATAGCTATTCTATCTCTCTTGAAACAAGTTTATTTTGGCGCATGGAATATCATGTGTAGTCATCTTTATAAAGTACCTTAGACAAGCTACCTCGTAAGCTCGAGTATACATATAATTCCCATGTATTTTTCATTAAGTCTTAATTTTAAGGTTTAGAATTAATTACTGGTTGTAAATCATTCCTATTCAAGTGTTTTCTCCTTAACACTATGTATAGAGATACTAGTAAAGCTATAGAAAGTATTACTATTATCATTGTATTGATCTGTTCTTCCGGCTTAGAGACTGTAGATTTCGTATTATTGTACTCTACTAGCTTAGAAGTTGTATAGAACTCATAGGTATTTGTTGTATGGGTTTCTTGAATTAGTGGTATTCTAGGTAATTTTTCTATTTCTATATTTAATGATTCATCTACTGGTATGAGGATGTTGTCAATGTATATGTATATAGAACTATTTTCTATCTTCATTTTTATTTCCCTATTTATTTTTACATGGTCTGAATTTATGATGTTTCCATGTATGAATATTGGTATTCCTACTTCCCAGCATTGATATACTGCTGCTCTCATTATTGCATCCATTGGATTCCTAGTGAGAAGATACCCCCATGTTAAGTCTACTGGTAGCCATCCCCACGGTGGAATATATATGATAGCCCATCCATGCCATCCAATATAGTGGTAGCGGTATTTTATATGTCCGTTTATAAAGTCTTCATAATACTTCATATTTTTGAAATGGATACATCCATATTGAAGATATGCTGGAATTCCTACTGATCTACATAGTGTGATGAGAAGACTTGCCTGGTCATCACAGTCTCCAATACCTAGATCGCCTTTCTGAATTTTTTCATTAGGTATTGTCTCATTTGGGTATAGTGGGCCCTCAAGTGGTTTCTCAGGATATTTTACATTTCTACCAATCCAATCTATAAACTTTAAAACTATGCTTAAAACATTTTCATCATCTCCCTTTAGCTCAAAAGCCTTATCCCTAAGATAAGTCATCCAAATACTGTTATAAGCCCATGCGCCAACTGATGTGGTGTAGTTTCTTAAGTTTCCCGGTATATCCATTAGTGTGCCTGAATTTTTAACATTAAGATTTTCAGGTGGTTTAGGATTTTTAAATACTATTATCTTATGTGTGGTACTCATCTGTACGTAACTGTAAGGTTTTATAGTTTTTGTAATATTAAACTCAATATTTAACATTTCATCTTCATCCCTGAAAAATCTTACTATTGACGGTGTAGAGTTTATAAGGAAACATACCTGGCTAGACGTATTGATAAATAAAGTAGAATACCTATAGTGATCCTCTAATGCTACTGGAATACTCCCATTATTCACTATTGTTAACTTTTCAAAATATATGAATTCAACTATCTGAGATTGCTTATCAACATGTATATGTGTAGGTATTAGTAATAGTGGAATCAGTATTAAAACAACTTCAAACTTCATGATACTCCACTACTAGTTAAGTTTAGATTAACAGATTTAAGTATTTATCTATAGTAGTGAGCGTAATCACCTATAAACGATTATACTAGAACCATAAACAGCTCTAATCTTTTTAATGGTAGAGATATAAATGTATTGCAAAATCACAAATCCATATGTAGAGAATCCTATCAATAATGGCTAGAATGCAATATACATAATCTTCTTCCTAGAGCTTATACTCATAATGGTATCATTAACTATAACAATTTTAACCATTTCTCCTATCAAACTCGAATAGCCTAAAACCTAAACCATAACATAGATACATTCTATAATAATAAGCTAGGATACCTAAGCCATTTAGATAAACTAAAATATGTGTAAGCGCCATAAAGCTATAATAAATGGAGTTTTCTCCCTACGCTCTTTAGTGAGATTTTTGTAGCTGACTAGTCCCATTAATCTAATGCTATCACTAATGGTAACTATACAGAGCTTATGCTTTGTGGCTTAATTCCGAAATTTTGCAAATTCAAGTTTACATAAAGTACGAAAAAGCTTAATAAGCATTCCTATAACCATAGTATTTAATGATATAGATTACGAGAAATGAATATTAAGCCACAAAGCTTAAGCTTAACCATTATTATGCAGCTTCCACCTTTCTTATCTTATCCTATTTAAACTCGCTAGACATTTATGGAATACATCTCTACTGTTAGCGCAAAATTACAGATACCTCAAGGAAACCGCTATATAGAACAATATCTATTCTTTATCTTTTAACAGAAAGATTGATAATTTAGAGTCCAATTTTTTATATATATAGGTTAGTTGAGACTACTAGACTGTATAGTTGTAAGAGAAGGGGATTAGAGCTAGTAGGTCTTTCAGGCTAGAGCTTATAGATAATATTGTTGATATTATTAACGTACTACAGATTATACATTACTTCTATACTTCTAAAGTCTTGTTTTAGCATAGATCATAGTAATATGTTAAGAGATACATGTATGATTAATTCTCTAGTTAAAGAGTGTATATCGATACTTAGAAAATATGGAGGATACTGAAGAGGCTTAAGACCGTGATGTTGGAAGACTACTTCAAGCTTTAAGGTCTTCATAGACACTACTGAGCAGGGAATACTTATACTGAAAAATAGTGTAGAAATAATCTATTACTTTGGCGGGAGAAGGCATACTGTTAAGACAGAGGTCATGGCGAACACTATAGCTTCACATTCGTAAAGCCTCCTATGCTACAAATAGAAGATACAATATAAAAATGTGTATGAGCCGCCTAATCTCCAACAAACAATACTTCAATTTAGGTATGAAGAAGTAAAGAAGTACTTTAGGAATAGGATACCTCATAACCCTTAAGAAAAGAATTACTGGAAGAATCATGAGAGTAGGAAAGCCAAAGAATTAATAAAAGAGCATAATCATAAACCATCTAAAACTAGGGTGGTAGTGAAACATGTAATATCCAAGCTTAGAAGTTCAAAATATTCTCATAAGAATTCAAAATAAACTAAAAGATGCAGCACAATGACGAACGTAGTATTAAGAATAATAAAACATGAAGAGAACAGAAATACAATAAAGTAAAATCATTAGAACAGAAACTAAAAATAAAGACTTAACAAATATTACATACCTATGGTAGCCCGGGGGAGATTCGAACTCCCGTCAGCGGGGCTCTTCGCTAAGCTCCAAAGCCCGCTATGCTTGGCCACTACAATCGGCAGGTAAACTTCCACCGGGCTTCCCGGGCTAATGAAATACTATAGACAGGCTTAAAAATGTTTGTACTAATGAACTAAATGTAGCAACTTAAGCGGTTGTATGGACACTATTACTGATGTGTTCATGTTAGTACTAGGTTTAATTAAGGAGTTAGATGTTTAAGGGAAGCAAGAGTTCTAATTAATCTTAAAATTTACATTTAACATAATGTGGGCACCTAATTTATAAAATACTTTCTGAGCTTTATTAAGATATAGGTATTTTATGGCTTATTTAAAATTCATAAATCTAATTTACATAAATACAGGAAATCGGGACTGACAACTTAAGAAAAAAGCTACAATATGCTAAGTTGTCACGTCTAGGATATCCTACAATATCTTTATAATCGTAATATTTAATGAATAATACAAAATACAGTGTTAAGCAATAAGGTTATAAATAGATTAGCAAGTTAAGAAGAATTAGCATAAACTCATCATAGTTCTGGGAATTTATAGTTCTAGATAAGACTGATTAAGCTTATGACAATATCAAGTTTATACCTAGATATTGGTTATACCAGAATATTAACTATTAGGACATAGTTTATGGTTTACATTAAAAGTTTCACAACTGTTAAAAATCCTTGAAAACCTAGCTTAGACATGATGTTGAAATCTTTCATGGAGTATAGTATTTTGTGAAATTTACCAGGTTACGGCCTTGATCTTAATATACTCCAATAATTGAGTGTTGCTAAAATTATTCGAGAAACACTATAGAATTTAGAAAGTTTTAATACTTACTATAGTAGTTCATGGAGTGCCGACTTATTCATAAATTCACTCTTATTAAGAAAACTTAGTGTTATTCTTCATATTGGTACTAATAAATTGATATTTTAAGTTGAGTTGCTGATTATCATGCTCTATATACTAGCTTGACAGTATTGGTCTAGCTATACTAATGATGGAAAAAATAGTGGAATATTTTTCAATCTATAATCAGAATCTAAATAGTGAATTTTGCGCTACTCATTGAATGTGGTTATGATATATAATATCTTATCTATTGGTTATCAAGTTCGCTAAGTAAAAATCAATTCAAAATTTAAACCATATATAAACATCTTAGGTTTAAGTATTAAATCATTAGTGATGATACTATTACTTAGATAATGATAATAACGTTCTTATTCTTTTTACTATGTGTGGATGTGTACTGAACAATTCAGATAAAGTGTCAAGGAATGATAGTTTACGTGAAGCTATTTTCTCAACAAGCTCCCAACCCCTACTGGATATTTGTACTGGTTTTGCAGCTGATGGATCTGCTATGAATAATGTTTTAAACCCTTCAAAATATGTAGTGTCACCACCTCTAAGCTTATAGCTATACGCACTATTTGATATCTTAGCAAGAGCTAAAGCAAGATTGGATGCGCCATTATCAACAATATTTACGCTATGTCTATCAGCATAGTATTCCCTTTGTCTACTAAACCATAGTATAAGTAGACTTAGCATAAAGTAAACAACCATACCGATCATTCCAATAAGAGCTAGAGCACTACCCTTATTACGGTTATCTCTATAAACTCCGGAGAATAAAAGTATTCTTGAAGCTATAGCTATTATAGCTGGAAGCATTGAGACAAACATCATAACTTGTACATCTCTATGCTTTAAATGCCCGACTTCATGTCCAATAACAGCTTCAATCTCACTCCTACTAAGAGATGTTAACATAGATGATGTAATTGCAATCATCGGACCTGTAAGAGGACTACCATAAGCAAATGCATTAGGTATTGGAAGATTTGCAATCATAAGTTTAGGTGTTCTTCCTAATCCTGACTTCTCAACAACTCTATCTAGTGCCTCATAAAGCCATCGATGCTCATATGGATTAGCTTCTCTAACATGGTACATAATATTAATAATATAGGGTGCAATAAGCCACTGCAAAATATTAAATACTACTACAAACCCAATGAGGGACCACAGAGTTAATGAGCCTAATAGACTAAGCAGTAATGCTAGAAAAAGCGTTGATATACCTATAATTAGCGTAAGCGATCCAATCATGGATAGTCTAAGTCTCCATAAACTCATACTATCACTAAATATTATGATAATACACTCAGCTTATAAGCTTTACTTAACATCACATAGTTTTGTGGACTTAAGCATGTTATCATCCCCAACTATATTTCATTAAGCTTCAATTTAAGGTTTGGAGTTGACTGATAACTAGGAAGTATAATAAACTTACTCTGAATATCAACTATCTTCATGAACCTAAATCATAACTACATATACTTTCATATCTAAGGTTTATATAGTCTATTAGACCATTCTGTGAATTTTAGCTTTGTTTAGGGCTCTTTTCTTACTTATCGTGGAACTATAGTTAAAATTATTGAGCTTATTAGATGTCACTATCTAAATTAGCCATAGAATATTTTTATAGTTTTAAAATATGTAAAGTTATGCATTATATTAGAGTTTCAATAGGCACTGCAATTCTACTTAAATTAGTTAAAGGTATCTGTCAAGCTACACCTACTACAGCGTACCTAATGACCTATTATAATGGTAAATGTAAAGCTAACTGTGCATTCTGCCCACAAGCAAGAAATTCAAAGGGAAGATCAGATATGCTTTCACGAGTTTTATGGCCTAAATTTAAGCTTAGTGATGTTATTGATGCTTTAAATAGTAAAACTGTGAAGCGTATATGTGTTCAAGCATTAAACTATAATGGGTTTGTAAGAGACATTTCTAGAATTGTTAATTCATTAAGTAGTATTGGTATACCGATATCCTTATCTACACCGCCAGTTAGCATCAATGTTCTTAAAGAGTTTAAATCAATAGGAGTTGAACGTATCGGTATATCGTTTGATGCTGTAAATCCGGAAATATTTAGTGAAATTAAGGGTGAAACATATAGCTGGAACCAACATGTTAAATTTCTAGATAATGCATTAAAGGTCTTTGGAAAAGGAAATGTTACAGTTCATATAATCATAGGGCTTGGTGAGAATGAGTATGAAACTATAAAATTTGTAAATGAAGTTATTAATAAGGGTGCTTTAATAGGGCTTTTTGCCTTTACTCCAATACAGGGAACAAGGTTAGAGCATGTAGCAAAGCCAAGCGTAGAGAAATATAGAAGATTACAGCTTTCAACATATCTTCTTGAGAAAGAAATTATCAAGCTAGAGGATATAGAGTTTAATAGTAAAAGTGAAGTTTTAAGGATAAATATTGAAAAAGATAAGCTCTTAAAAATTATAGATTCAGGTTTACCATTTATAACTAGGGGATGTCCAGATTGTAATAGACCATACTACAATGAGGAACCTACAGGACCATACTATAACTATCCTTTAAAGCCGGGAAAAAATGAAATAGAGAAAATTAAGGCTATAGATCTCCATAACTTGTTAAGCTACATGTAGGACAATCATTTCTTTTTTTAACAGATACCTCAAAGAAATTCATAAACTCGCCATCATAAACTATAAGTTTACCAACTGAAGGATGGCCGATACCTGTAACTATTTTTATGGCTTCAGTAACTTGAAGTGAAGCTATAACAGCAGGTGTAGATCCAACTACTGGAAGATCTAAGGTCTCAGTAGGTTGAAATGGTATTACACACTGTAGACATGGACCTTTACCTGGAATTACTGTAAGAAGTCTACCTTCAAATCCATATACAGCACCATGAATAAGAGGTTTACGATACTTAATACATAGTCTATTCAAAATAAATCTAGTTTTAAAATTGTCGAGACAGTCAAGAATAACATCGGCATTTCTAACAAGATCCTCGCCTATTTCCTCATTAAACTCAGTATTTAAACCCTCAAGCTGAATATTGCTATTGATTTTTTTAAGTTTCCAAATAGCTGATTCAACCTTCGCTCTTCCAATATCATCCTCCCAATGAAGTACCTGTCTATTTAAATTATTAAGCTCGACAATATCGCTATCTACAAATATAATTTTGCCAAATCCAGCTGATGCTAAATACATTAATGCTGAACAGCCAAGACCACCAACACCAACAACAAGAATACTTGAACATTTTATTTTCCTCTGGCCATTAACACCGAACAGCTTGATTTGCCTATTAAATCTCTCCAGCTCAGTATTTGTTAAAACATTAACTCCAGACATAATATTCACTTAAAACATAATTCACTAAATAACCTAAAAAAATTCCAATAAGCTGAGATATGATATAGTGAAGATTAAAAAACACTAATACAGCAAATACAGCCCAATTCATTACAGCTCCTAAAGCAACAGCAATATGATATCTAGCAAAGGCTTTAATAAATCCGCTTTTAAGCCTATTCCTAAAAGTCCATAAAGTATTAAACAGATAATTGTTTACTATCGATATCTCTATCGAACATGCACTAGCTAAATAAATATTCAAACTAAAACGAATAAGCATCTCCAGTAATCCGAGATTAACGAGAACTCCACTCAATCCAACAAGAGCAAACTTCAATGGACGATAATTTGAAAGCTTAAATATATGATTTAAAAAATTCACATACTCGTTAAAGTTGAGTTTACTGCTTCCAAGTTTACGAGCCTTAAAAACATATGGAATCTCAACAAATCTTAGAGGCCTAGTCTTAACAAGAATTTCAAGTAGAATCTTATAGCCTTTAGGGTTAAAGCTAGATCCACTGATAATGCTTCTCCTTAAAATAAAGAATCCAGACATGGGGTCCTTAATACTTCTTGTTTCCGGTAGAATCATATGAGATATTAAAGTAGCTATACGGGAAACAAGAACTCTCCAGAAACTCCATCCTTCAATATATCCATCCCTAACGTATCTTGAAGCAATAACAAGATCAGCATTGCCAGCCTCAATCGGTTTAATAAGACTTCTTAAAGCTTCAGGAGGGTGTTGGAGATCAGCATCCATGACTACTATAACATCTCCATAAGAAAGCTTAAACCCATCAATAATAGCTGAAGCTAAGCCAAGCTTATTAGGTCTTTTTAAAACTCTAATTTTTCCACTATACTTTAACATGAGAGATTCAGCTACCATCCATGTACCATCAGGACTATTATCATCAATAATAATAATTTCAAAATCAAAACCGTTAAGAGCCTTAAATAACCTATCAACAAGTATTGGAAGGTTTTCACGTTCATTATATGTCGGTATAACTACTGAAATCTTCACATAATCACCAAACTAAAATTTAAAACACTTAGTATTAATAAATTGTTTGGTGTCTACATGAATATAGCTATAATAAAGGATAAGGAGATAAACATTAAGGAGATTATAGATAAGATAGAAAATGAAAACATAGGTAAAATTGGATGTATAATATCATTTATAGGGGTGGTTAGGGAAATGGGAAGAAATGGAGGGAGGGTTTCAAAATTGGTTTATGAAGTGTATAGTGATGAAGCATTAAAGAGAATGAATAAAATAGCTGAAGAAACAATAAGTAAATACGGAGTAGTTGATGTTCAAATTTATCATAAAACTGGGGAAGCAGCTATTGGAGAAGAAACATTTTACGTATTTGTAGCAGCAAAACATAGAAAAGAGGCATTTCAGGCACTAATGGAAATTGTAGAAAGAGTAAAACATGAAGTACCAATATGGAAAAAGGAAGTAACAGAACGCGGTGAAACATGGATATTAAACAAGTAACTGATTTAATTCTATCAATGTTAATACCATAGGACATATAGAAAATCAGCTTCTCATTATTTAATAGAATTTAGAAAAATTAAGGAAAGTTAGAGCTTAATGAATGATATTCATGGCTTAATTTTTCTCATAACTTTAAGAATACATATATTTATTGTTAAGGATTCAACATATTCAACCTCAGTTCTTATTGAAATAGTGTTTGATAGACAATAATTTCAGTTTCGATGATTAGGAAACAATAACATTTACGTATAATAATGTATATGAAATATAGAGTATGAAAATCTTAAATATTTGAAGTACCCCATTAATTAATGAACTCATCTGAAAACTCTTTAAATGTTGTTAAGACTTAATTAGGTTAATTAAGTTAACTACCAATAATTATAGAGTTTTCAGATAGGCTCAATCCTAAATGTTTTACATAAATAGGTAGAACATAAAGATTCTACATAATAAGCCGTAAAGTTATAAATATAACCCAATGTTCTTACCATAAAGCATAGCTTTCATCGTTTACCTAATTAGTTACTGATTACTTCCTCTAGTAAATAATTGTTTCTATTATATTATGTTTTAAACATTCTATAATAGAAGTATTAGCTAAACTATTAGTGCCTTGTATAGACTGAGTAGTAAATATCATTTGCTGGAAAATGTGAGGGGAAACTCAATACATGTTATAGCTTTTTAAATTTTAAAAGTTACTGAAAGTCTCCGCTAAAATTAGTAAGTTTTTAAAGAAGCATTTTTAAGAAAGACCTTCACATTATTTTTAACAATTAAAGCATGAGGAGTCTGATAGCACATGCAGAATGTAAAGTATAACTATGAAATTGAGGGTATTTCCGGTATTAAACATAGATTTGATGTCATTATTAATAATGATTCAAAATATCTTGCTCTAGATGTAATGTTAAATCCTTCTGATGCCAATATTATAGCATTCTATATTAAATGTTTTGATACTAAAGTGAAAAACGCTGTTCTAATCACTTCTAAGCTTCCTGACAGCTGTAGAGAGATATTGAAAAGCTGTAATAATAGCAAAATAATTACAGTAGAACTTAATGAAAGCTAAGCTCTTACCAGTTTATGCTTATAGACATCTACCTCATCTATACTTCTAATAGCACAGCTGTAACCTGTAAGAACCTTGGCTATATCATCATAACATATATTTGAACCTTTAATTGTTAGTTTTATAGTTTCTGTTTTCACATCCACCTCGGTTACTACTACGTTTACTTCTTCAACTCCATCAACAGCGCATAGCGCTTTCGAAATATCCACTATTGTAACTTCTCTTGGCTTCAATACATCTAAAACAAGCCTTCTTATACCAACAGTCACGTTTTACTATAGTAACATGCTTATTTAAATTTTCATTTTACCCTGTTAAAATCATTACTAAGAAACCTACAACTAACCCTATAATTAAGGTTATTAAACCATATTTTAACGGTGATCTACCAGTAATTCTTCCTAAGTAGTAGCCTAGTGTAAATAGCATTATTAGTATTACTAATAGTGAAAATATAAAAGCCTGCATTAACGTTATAATATTGAATGATGCTAAAATATATGGTGCTAAAGCCAATATAGATGTCACTAATGGAGCCGCAGCATTTATAAATGCTATCAAAATTACTGATAAATTCGTAGCCTTATCAAGTAATGTCTCATTAACATCTATAAAAAGTGCTTTCTTAATTTCCCTTAACTTCCGACTTCTCTCTGCTCTCTCAACTATATATGCTCCCGAAAATCCCGATATCGAGATTGTTAAGGATAATCCTAAACCAGAGCCTAAAACTATCTTAGGGTTAACGTTTCCAGCAATATGTGTACCAGCTATTAATCCGAGAATTGCTAATACTCCATCAAAGGCATTCATAACAAAGTATCTACGAGCTATTTCACCCAATTCCGATATTCTAGAGTAAAAATTAACCTTAAACTTTAAGTTATTTAGCCAAATCTTAATCTTACTTATTAACTTTAAACCTAACAGCTTAAGTTCACCCTTTTATATTATGTTAGATTCTAGTATTTTAATGTTATTTACCTCTTATAATAACATTAAAATATGCTGTCTTCCAGTGTAAGACTGTTAATGTATTTACCTTAGAGGTTGATGAAAGCCTAAATATAAAGTAACAGCATCTTACTAATAGCGAAGCTTACTCATATTTAAACTTACTAACAATCATCCTAGATGCATTATGATGTTCAATTAATACTTTAGCATCTTTCTAAATAGCTAATATAAATACATAGTGCTAACCAGAGTCTTAGGATCTAATAGTTTTCAAAACTCTAATCTTCAGCATTAAACATGGAATTCATGTAGAATCATTCGATCTTTTAATAGTATTTAAATAGTTTGTCGGAATTATTTACTGCAGTAGTTCGTGAGAATTTATACTTTAAATATAAAAGCAGCTCTTTGAAAATAATAATTTGATTATTGAATGTTTCTTCATGAGAATACCTGAAACTTTACTATCTAGGTTTACAATCAAACCTCTTTAAGAATTTTTCAGATAGGTTGATAGATAAATGAAGTGTAAATTTCATGAATCAATATAGTTAAATCAAATAAAGGTTTGTGATGAATTCATAATTAATTTAACATCGAACTTTACATAGCTTTTTAAGCTGCCCAATTTTAAAACATTTACAAAGGAATGCAGAATTTAATCACCATCATGTATGATCTTGTAGCTACAACTAATTGGGGACTGGAAGATATATGTGGGGAGGAAGTTAGAAGAATTACTAAATATAATATAGATGTTGATGTTAATAAGATATTTTTTAGGGGCAATATTGAAGATATCTATATCATTAATATGACGTCAAGAACAATTCATAAACTTATAATAGTTCTTTATAGAGGAAGATTTAATGATTTGAATGATATTTACAAAATAGCTAAAAACCTAAGTTACGTTGAGTATATAAAGCCAGACCAGTCCTTTGCTATAAGAACTGTAAGGACAGG
The DNA here is from genome assembly GCA_038845975.1 of Methanomethylicia archaeon. Lineage (GTDB taxonomy): Archaea > Thermoproteota > Methanomethylicia > CALHIW01 > CALHIW01 > CALHIW01. Next base: position 75,017 of record JAWBQF010000001.1, on the reverse strand, counting down.
TAGTCATGACTTTACAAGTATTGAGGCGGCTGCTAAGATTGGTAAGGGCGTAATAGATAGCTACATGATGGATACGGGTGTTAGATTAAAGGTTAATTTAGATAGGCCAGATATCGAGGTTTTATGTTTAATTAGGAATGAAGAGCTCATTATTGGTATAAATACAACGGGGGACTCATTACATAGAAGAGGCTATAGAGTTTATAATCACCCAGCAGCTCTTAAATCAACGATTGCATCAGCAATGCTTATGTATTCTAAGTGGAGGGGGGAACCTGTTCTTGACCCCATGTGTGGTGGTGGAACAATAATTATTGAGGCGGCGCTTATGGCTAGAAATATTCCAATATTAAAGTTTAGGAGAGACTACGCATTTAGGAAATTAAAAATTCACGATGAAAACCTATATAAAAAAATTTCTGAACTAGTATGGAGTAAGGTTAACTATGGCTACTATGAAATATACGGTTTTGAAATATCACCTAAACACATTCATGGAGCATATGAAAACCTAGTTTCAGCTGATGTTAATGATACTGTAAAACTATTTCTTAGAGATGCTATAAAAATAGACTCATATATAGATTTAGATCCTAAATACATTATAGTTAATCCTCCATATGGTTTAAGAGAGAAAAGAACTGGATATGTTGAAGAGCTCTATAGGAAATTTCTAGAATCTATTTCAGATATTTATAGTGGATTAACACTAACTCTAATTACAGCAGCTAAGCAAAAATTCCTAAAGACGGCTTTAGAAATTGGTATTAAGATAATTGATGTAAGACATGTAATGCATGGAAGACTTGAAACTGCAGTATTTAAGTGTATTCTATAGTTTAAACTAGAAACTGCTTCTCATATTCATGTAGATAACTAACACTTCTCTTTATGTCTGCAAATAGGAAGTTAGCCCTCTCAACATGAATTTTTGTTATTATCTTTGAGTTTTCATTTTCAGCAATTATCTTCGCTGGAGCCATAAGCTGAACAGCATGTCTAAGAGATGTTTCAACACCTATCTTAGTAAGAAGGTTAAGAGCTTCATCTTCAATTTCTATCTTCTCAGCCTTAGCTCTTATTTCAAGTATTTTTCTTATTTCATCAGCGTTGTATGGTCTAGTGTTTATAATTAGTAATCTATCTAGAAGATCTAGAGGCATGCCATGCGGCGACTTTATATCTGTACCTCTTATTGTTGTTATACCTCTATTTGTTGCAAATATTATTATTGGACATAGATCTTGCTCTAGAGCTCTATTAAGAAAAGCGAAGCTTTCAACATCAAGCATACTGCACTCATCTATAAAGGCCACTCCAGGTATTATTTCAGCTTTTTTGCTTTGAACCATTTCTCTTACAGCATTATCTACTTCCTTCCTTACTTCAGCGTCAATTTCCCTCCCACCACTACCAAACAGTAAGCTAAATATACTTCCACCACTTCTTGAATTCATAATGTCAAGTTGATGTAGCGTTAACGTATATACGAACTCCTTTTCCTTCATTACGGGTCCTGATGGAATATCGAGAACTTCAATAGCTGTTAAATCAACCTTTTTCTCCTCAATGGCTTGTTTACTTTTACCGAGTTTAGTTATTCTACCTCCATCAGCATCTATTTGTACAATATCTCCAGTTTCTATTCCCTGCTGAACTATCTGCATTGCAAACGACTGATCCATTGTTAGCTTCTTGCTTTCATCTTTAGTTGCAAGCTTCATAACAGCTCCAATAGGAACTTGCATGTAGGGATTATATGGATGAGGCTCCTTCTGTATTGAAAGCTCCTTAACAACACCTTCGTATATCTTACGTACTTCATGTATTCTAACACCGATAGATTTACGTAGGGCTTGAGTTAAAAACTCTGTTTTCTTCATTTCAGTACTGTACACCTCACTTGCGGCAATCGGTACAAACGGTACATCTTTCCCAAGCTCCTTAGCTATTGCTACTGCTATAGCTGTTTTACCAGTTCCAGGAGGGCCAGCCATAAGTATTGCTCTACCTGCAAATTTACCTTCCTTAATAAGCCGTGTAATAATACCTGCAGCTTCTCTAGCTTCAGTTTGACCTACCATTCCATCACCGATAAATTTAGCTTTCAATCCTTCAAGACCTAGACCTCTAATATGAGAGTGAGCCGAAATCCGCTCCCAAGCAACTAAACCCTCAGGAACTTCACGAATTCCGGACATATAATCACCAAGTATAATAGAGAATGACAGATACTTAAATTTTTAATCCTCAATGCGTTGTCCTGTTAACTTTAGAAGTTTAAGCAAGAATGTTCTTACCCTATATTGTTATGATTTGTGGTTATGGATTCTTTGTTAGGGTAAGAACATTATTTATATCTGTACTTTAGGCTTTATTAATTTATTTTTCTAGTTGTAGTTTTAGGCTATTAAGCTATGGGGCTATACATAGGATTCATGAATTTGGTTATTTATTATCTATTTAGTTAGTAAGGTTTATGTAAGGGTTAGGCATGATAGATTTAGAAATAGACCTAAAGAGGTTACGGTAACTCAGCGGCTTTGTTAACTTTAGCTTTATTTGGGTTTCTCTCCTTTATTTATGGTGTGTTTATGTCTAAGGTTATTAGATTTGTTGGGAGAGAACTCCATTTACTTTAGTTGTTTATTGCTTATATTTTCGTTCATCTGAAATGGCTTCAGAATTTAGTTTATTGTTGTTGGGAGTTATGTATCCATATTATGGTTTATCTTAAGCTGTTTGGATTTGATAGGAGGGATGTTAGGATTATGGTTGATCTATTGTAATCGTGGGTTCTAAGAGGAGGTTATTTATGTTCGTTTGAGTCATTATTAAGAAGGATTCTATATGTATGGGTTTGTGATGCTGCAAACATGCTTACATCCCCAACATTAAAAGGTTAAAACTATCCATGGTTCTAATATAGTTGTATTGAGTGATTATGCTCATTATTATAGCATGTAGAATATTAAAATTAAAACATTATATAGTTTAGAAGTTGGAATTAATGGAGAAGATAATACAGTACATTAAGGATAGGACTAAACTATTCGATAACTACATACCTTTGAAAGATAAACGTGATAATGAATATGTATCAATACTTATGAAGTCAACAGTATACATTAAACAAACATGGATTAATAAGAAGATAAAGCTAAGAATTAATAGAAGCACAATACCAAAATAGAGGCGATAAAACATGCTTAAGTTAACAAAGCCAACTCAGCATACAATACTAGAGAGATAAGAGATTATTTTAAACGTAGAGGAGTAAAAGCAACTCTCTAGGTTAATGATAAACGTAGTTGATTACCTAAGTTCACAGGGACATTCAGAACTAAAGTTCTAAACTTCTTGTTGAGTTTATAATAGTTAATAAAATTATAGGGAATGTTGAGATTTTAAGTTTAGATCAGAATTTAATTATTTATAACTGATCGGAAATGTTGCATTGATTTAAAACCTATTAAGTGTAAATTTCCAACATGAACGTTTTTTAAATATTTCTTAGCTACTTTATAGCATTCAATAACTTGCTTTAATGGTGTTATAGGCATATCAGTCATCATAAAGTTGGGATAAAAGATAAGGAGGCTATAGGGTATTTCATCATTTATCTCGCTTATAAATAGGGCTATTTTCTCAACTTCATCTGCATTAACATATTCAGGTACAAGTAAAGTTGTAGCGTTCAAAACAGGTATACTTCTTCTCTGTGGATAATACTCTTCAGCAATAAGTTTAAAGTTTTCATATGCTTGCCTATTTGAAACGCCGCTTAATGCTATACTTAGCCTTTCATCAAAGCACTTAAGATCAAATTTTATATTTCCACCAGATATAAGAGAAAGCTCAGATGCTCTTCTTACAAGTATCTTATTCCCACAACCATTCCATTCAAAACATATTCTAATAATTCGTTTATGACATTCCTCAAGAACTCTTCTAGAAGCAGCTATAGCAAATGGTAAGCTTGGTTCAGGAGAACCGCCAAAATAGCATATACAAGATATTAATCGATCCCTAATAATAGCTTTAGTAAAGCTTTCAATGTCGATCTCGGTAGCTTCAAACAAATTCTTATGTGAAAAATTTTGGCAATATAAACATGAAAAGTTACAACCATAGAAGAAGACAGCATAATTATAGTATCCATATTCAGGACCATGAGTATAAGCGAATCTAGGATAGCCAATTCCAGTACCAGCAGGACAAAAATACGCTGCACAACAATTCGTTACATGTGGATCTTTATATGCATATAATAGGGCTTTACTACTTGTAACTTTACATTGAAGTCTACCATTAATATTAAGTCTTAATCCACAATACCCTTTTCCTCCAGAACTAATAGTACATTGATTTGAACATATATTACATCGTATTCCTTTACTATCCCTTGGTGGACTAATAGGTAAACCGTACATAGACCTAGCCTTAACATGAGCTTGGTGAATGTATGGTAGTACTTCATCAAACCTACTAATAATACATTCCCTACATACTCCAAGAACCTCTGATATACCTAGGGATTCTTTACCACATGTTAAACACTTTACTCTCTTAACTCTACTAAAGTAAATAATAGATCACCAGTATAATTTAACAATTAGAGATTAAAGCTTACCTCTTGAAGATCGGCTTTGTGGACTTTAAATGTGAGAAGTACATGTAATTGATTGCTTAAGTTCACAAAGCCTGGGTACCATACAAATGGAATAAGTGAAGTTCTTTCTAACAAAACTAATAACTTTAACAATAAATTCGTCATAAAAGGGAAGAGAACTCTGAATAAAGCTAAAGTTTACAATACAGTGTTGCTGAGACAAACTGATATGGAAATATCCTAAGATTTCACTATTAATAGTAGTTAGTGGAAATAAATCAAATTGATTACCATTATGTAATTTAGTTCATAATATAATTGTATATTAGCTTAATGTGTATACAACGCTATAAACACCAAGCTTAATTTCATCTATGGATGATATTTTAATATCTAAATTAAGCTCATCTATAAGTTCATATCTCAAATCATCAATCCAATCGTAAAAACCACATGAATAGCAAAATGAGCCTGAAAATTCAATTATAATTTTATTTCTACTAGCAAATATTAATTTAGCATTAGCTTCCTTATCTCTATACATATTATATCTATTAATTGCTCTTGATATTTTCTCTATAAACTCTTCACTACACATAGTTTGAGCCCTATAATTTCTAGAGAAATAAAATTTAAACCTTCTGAAAGTTTGTTAGAAAATAAAATCAGTCAGTCTAACCTTAATGTTTAAGATTCAACTTTTTCTGGAACTAGCTCCTGTATAGGTATTTCCGGTAATTTCTCATTAATCCTCTGATCTGCAGCTATTGATGCTGCCTTAAGTATTTTTTCAGCTTCATCTATTATAGTTTCTCTATATAGGTTTGAGGAGGTTTCAAATATTTCAATCATGATTGACTTAATACTTTCAAACACCCCTGAAAATTCAGCAGATAGTTTAGGTATGGAATCTGCAAACTCTGATCTTAGCGTATTAACTACTGTTTGTAAGGGGGTTATTGCAGCTGCAATATCACTAAAGCTTTTAACTGTTTCTAGTCTTAGTAAAGTAGCCTCTAAAACAAGCTCCGCCTCAACTATGAGTTTACATATCTTTCTAATTTCTACATATTCATTAACATAAATTTTAACTTTATTCCAATCACTGCTAACTTTAGCTTCAGAAATCCAATTATAGATGTTTCTAGCTATAGCTTCAAGCTCAGCTCTGCCATGAGACAGTCTATTCTTCTGAACATTTAGTTTAATAAGTGTATTTACAATCTGATTTCTTAACGGTATTGGATTAATTTTCCTATATATTCTCTCCCATAAGCTAAGTCTTGGTTTACTTACTAAATTATTTGATGATGAATTAAAATTCATTAGCCCTTTATAAATTAGGATTTTACTACTTATAAGAGTTATTAATTAATGATGAGGATTTGAAATATTTTTCTATTAAGTGAAGTTGAATGGCTGGAGATAAAATAAAATCTATTGGCAACATTTAAGATATATAATTAGATAAACATTAATCAATTGACTATCTACTAGATATGACAGAGCATTAATTGGCTACTGTTTATTTTTAATGTAAACTTCAATTTCATTCAGTTTTTCAGGAATACCCTTAAGAGTTTTTAAATAAGCTATTAGTATGTTTTTTAAAATTTCCCGTGGAAACTTACCTAAATTAAGCCTTAAACCATTAACTTTAACTATAATATCATCATGATACTTAACACACTTGTAGATATCATCTACACCATCAACAATATTTTTAGCAAAGTCTAAACATGTAGAGTAACCACATATTCTACAGTCTATGTTTGGAAGAATACTTATTAAAGCCTTTAATGTTACATCCCTAAATAATCTACTTAAAGCATTTAAATCATTGAATGATAATACATTACTTCCTGGAAAAATTTCTCTAGCTTTATCTATAAGATCTTCAGAAACCACAGCTGCAATCACATAACCATTAAACCTAAAGTTTAAATCATCAAGATTTCTAGCAACAATTATTTTAGGTAAGTTTGATGTTTTAAATCCTTCAATAACCACTACGCTATCAATACTTCTACTGAAATCTTCAATACTCCTAGCTGGTTTGCTTATAGTTAACGTAAAATCACTAGAAACTGTAATTACATTGTCTGCTCCTACATCGAAGTACTTAAAAGAGTCTTTATCATCTAGATCTATTTTATGTGCGTGTTTAATAACAACAACAGGAATATTCCGGTCTTTCAGATACCTAACAATTTTCAATCCTAGCTCAGTCTTACCTACTCCTCTTCTTTTACCGATAATAGCAAAAGCATTCATAATTAACATCATGAAATAATTTTACTCCTAAGTTTAGTAACAATATTTAAATCTTTCATTAGCTTCAGCATATTCAAAATCTATTTAACTATAATCCTTCTCTTAAACTATCTAAACTGTTCTTAAGCCATAAAGACTTAGAATCAAGAGAAAAGTTATTCTAATAGCTCTACTGACTTTAATTAAGCCGGGTACTAAGGCTTAACATGCTTTTTAGGCGGTTTATACAGTATGAATAGATTCCAGTATTTAAGCGCCCTCCTATTATATAGTGGTTTATTGAGTTAATGTTATTAATTAAAAATCCTCCAGTCTACTAAATAATGGATACATGACATTACTACACTCCTCTTACTGATAAGATTTAGCAATGGTAGTCCAAGCTCTCAAGAAAGCCATGATATATTGCCAATGAGGATATTGCTTTCATTACAATAATTTAATTACTAAATAACCTTAACATCATAATGTTCTTTTATGATAGACTCTTAAACTATCATATTATCCTTCTAACCATAAACCTAGTATTTCTATTCTCCTTTAAGCTTACTTACCTACCGATAGCTATCTAGATACCCATGATTAAATAATGTCCTAAACTATTCTAAAAATCTATATGTAGAAAATCATCAAATATTTAATCTCCAATGGGGTCTTACTTCTCTTAAAGACTTCTACAATATTGACAGCAATTCATATAGCTTCTTAAACTACTACACTCATCAAGTTTATGGAAATACTTAAATTTACTAATAACTTTATAATGGTTAATAGGGTGTTAATTTGAATATTGTTTACACATTGATTTGTCCGCAGTGTAAATTGGAGTATAAAGAGAAGCCAGGTACATATAGGTGTACTAAATGTGGTATACAGCTTGAATATAGATATAACTTGGAGGATGTTGATTTTTATAATGTTCTAGATAATATGGGGTCAATATGGAGGTATAGGAAACTACTACCTAAAATTAATAACACGATTAGCCTGAATGAGGGTTTTACTCCAACATATCCTATTAAGAGGCTGAAAAACAGTTTGAGAATTATGGCTAAGGAAGTCTATGTAAAGGATGATTCAAGAAATCCTACTGGTTCATTTAGAGATAGAGCTGCCTCAATAGTATCGTCTAGAGCTGTTGACTGGGGCTATGAGGTAGTAATTTGTGCATCAAACGGTAACATGGGTGCATCTTTAGCTGCTTATGTAGCTAAGGCTGGGCTTACATGCTATGTATATGCTCCAATGTATGTTGATATTGGAAAACTAGCACAAATAATAATGTATGGTGGAATTATAGAGCAGGTTGGTGAAACAATTGATGAAGCAATATTGAAAGCTATGAGGGGGGAAGGAAGCGGCTGGTATCAGGGAACACCTGAGCTTAACCCAATATCTATTGAAGCACAGAAAACAATCGCGTATGAATTAATTGAGCAAGTAGGAGTACCTGACTGGATTATATGCCCGACAGGTAGTGGATCAATAATTTATTCAATTTGGAAGGGGTTTAGTGAAGCCTACGAAATGAGATTGATTGAAAGAAAACCTAGACTTATAGCTGTACAAGCGGAGGGATGTTCCCCAATAGTTACAGCGTTTTTAAAATCTTCAGAAATAGTTAAGGCTAAAAATCCGCAGACAATAGCTTCAGGAATATGTATTGCAAATCCACTCTACGGTAACAGAGCATTAGAAGCCTTAAAAGATAGTAGAGGAATAGCTGTATCAGTTTCAGATGAGGATATTTTAAGAAGCCAGAAAAACTTATCAAAGCTTGAAGGATTATTTGTAGAGCCCGCCGCAGCATCTACAATTGCAGCTCTTGAAAAGCTTTCAGGTCAGGAAGTATTTGAAAAAGATGAAACAATACTATGCTTCATAAGTGGAAGTGGACTTAAAACTATAGATCTTATTGGAGCTTATGAAAGAGGATGGGGAAAATTTAACATATATGCATCGACAAAGGTTAAGATACTAAATGTTCTAAGTATGAGAAATATGCATGGTTATGAAATATGGAAGAGAATTGGGAGAATCATAAAGATACAAGCGATATATCAACATCTAAATGAATTGGAAAAGTTAGGCTTAATTAGATCCCAAATAGTTGGAAGAAGAAAAGTATACTCATTAACTGATAAGGGAGAGAACTTACTTAAAGCTATCGAGGAAATAAAATTATTAGTAACTATTTAGGAAAAGCTTTTTCTCCGTTTTCCTAAGCTTCTTAAATGCATAATAAAGTATTAATGATAAAACTACAATTAATATGATGTATGTCATTAACTGTATAAACCATACTTCAAGAATACCGAATGGTGTTAACTGTACAGAGTATATTTTTAACTCTACATTAAAGTTATTGGAGTACTCTATAACTTGCATTGAACGCAGTATTCCTCCAACATATATCTGAATCAAATATTTAGAACCAAATAAGCCATTAAACCTAGCTATACCATCTTCGTCAGTATCTCTAATCCATGTATAACTCCTAGAATTGATTATAGTAGTGATATTAACTGGAATATGTGGTATTGGATTACCATAAGCATCTACAACTTTTACTACTCCATTAATGTTTAATGGACATATTAGAACATAATTTGTAGATAAGGATGTTCCAGGTACGTCAACTATATTTCTGCTTGACTTAACATTAAAAACTTCAGAACCCACAGCCACTTCAAACTCAGCCATAACAACATATTTACCAGGCCATAAATCGCTAAGTAATATGTAGCCATTACTAGTTGTAGCCTCTACTGGATTACCAATCATTAAATCATAGATTAAAATCTTAAAGTTAAGTATTGGCTTACCATTTAAATCAATACAGTTAATAGTTAAAGAAGGTAAAGATATATTTCTAATTTCGTAAGTTATAGACGGCTCAGTGTAAGTAGTTAAATCTACTAAGTAATTACCTACTGGAACTCCTTCACGCCATAGGTTAGCAGTATACTTTGATAGTGGAAGCTGTCTTATTGTTTCATTTACAGATATATTAGATGCTAGAAGTAGTCCATTATGTAGTAAATTGATTTTAACCTGGCTTATAGGTTTACCATACTTATCAAAAACAGATAATACAACATCAGCAACTTTACAATTTATTACTAGACTTGAATCTGCACGTACTGTAACTTCCTTCTCAGCTATTGAAATATTGAATCTTTTAGCAACTAATACATATTTACCTTCTGGAATTTGGGTTATTGTAAGTTTTCCTTCATCTACATTAAAGCTTTTAATCTCTAAATTATTCCTAATTAAAATTAGGGTAGCATTATTTACTATCCTATTAGCTAGATCATTAAGTTTAATACTTAAATCGTAAAGCATGGATTGAATAACTATGCTTTTAGAGTTATTCATATGTATTGTTGTCATGTTAATGCTTACAGGTATACCGTATACTTTAAAATGTAAATTTATGTTTGTAGATCCTAATAAGTAATCTACTGGTATCTGTCTAAATAAGACTTTACCTTGACTAACCCTCGCAGAATCGTATAGATAATTGTTAATCATAACCTCTAATACTCCTTCATCAACCATACGTCCATTTTGATCTATAAGTTTAACGCTTAAATCTCCAACCTTGCATTTAATACTAAGCTGAGATGTTGAATTTATATGGTACGATATTATTTTACATTTCTCCTCAGCTATGGTTATATTGAATTTAAACACTTTAAAAATATATTCACCATATGGTAAGTCGTGAACTATATACTTACCATTAGAGCCTACTAATACCTCTTCTATAAGAATGCTTTTACTACTATATATCTTTAATGTTACGTTTCCAACTGGAACCTCCTGGTTTGCTTCTTCAACTAGTACTACTGGTAGATCTAAAACATCACATGTTAACGTTATGTTCCTACCTTTTATAAGCTCTACTGTGGATTTACCTACAAGTATATTAAACCTATAAACTTCAATATGATATGTTCCTACGGGCAGTGTAAAAACATAACCCATTGTAAGCGGATCTGATACATTTCCTAAATAATTTGGATTATTAATATTCGCGACAATAATACCTTCAGAATCTTTTATTATTATATTTCCTGCTAAGAACGGACTTTTACCATCCCCTTTACGTGTATAAATGATAAGAGTTTCACTACTTAAACCGCTATTTAAAGGTATTAATATTGTGATTAGAAGTATATTAAGCATAATCAATGCAAACTTTATATATCTCATCATTTTAACCTATAGGCTGAAGAAATTCTTAAATTTAAATTTTAGCATAACAATTATAGATTTAGATTGGGAAGTAATACTTGATATAATGTTATAAATTCCATAACTACCGCTTAATATATCATCTAAAATAGATGAACTAAATCTTCTTAAACCTAAATGTTAATTTTACATAGCTATTTTCTTAATGGTTTTCTAATAGTTGTTATAGTTCCATCAGCCATTCCTAATATCTTCATATCTTCAGTATTACACCATACCTCATTTACAGGTACATTTTCAGACGGCATAACCTTATATATGAATTTCCGTTTTCCAGCAACAACTCCTTCAACCTCATCTACTATGTTTAAAATTTTCATTGTTTCAGGATTTATTCTAGCATAGCCTTTAGGAACATTATCTTTACCCCTGACTTTTAATCTTTTTTCAACCCATTTTTGAATTGCCATAGGGATCTGTAATTAAGCTAATAGGATTCATATTTAAATATTGATGCCTTTCTCTATGAAGTTTTTTATAAAGTTGGGTAATTCGTCAATTCTTACTCTAACTTGCTTCCATGTATCTCTATCTCTTACAGTTACAGTATTATCTTCTAGTGTTTGCCCATCAATTGTTATTGCAACTGGTATTCCAATTTCATCAGCTCTAGCATATCTTCTACCTATACTTCCCTTATCATCATACTCAGTTATAAATCCATTGTTTCTCAACATTTTACATATGTATATAGCCTTCTCCGGTATTCCTCCTCTATTTACTAGAGGAAGTACTATTACCTGTATTGGAGCTATGTCTCTTGGTAGTTTTAAGACTACCCTATTATTAACTTCACTATATGCATTTTCCATTACTATATATACTAGCCTCTCAAGTCCAAATGATGGCTCAGCCACATTTGGAATAAATTTCCTACTACTACTTAGAGTTCTACTTGCCTTAAACTCAACAATATCTCTTGTAATTTCAAAACCCTTAACATTATATTTACCCAATTCATCTAAAGCTTTTTTAAGAAAATCAGAGTCTATCTCCCTTAATATTTTAATAACGTTATTAAAGTCTTTAGGGTATTTCTCCTTAATTAAATCTATTTTAGGTATAGCTTCAATAACCTCAACATCCATCTGATGGCTAAGCTTCTTATGTACATACATTTCTTGACCGCTGAAAATCATATGTCTTCTAAGATCATAATCTGTTCTATATGCATGACCTGAAACCTCAATCCATCCCCATTTATCTACAAGTACTTGCTGATCATATGTTTGAGCTGAGTAATGAGCTCTTTCAGATTTAAGCTTAGCTACGAATCGCTGTTTATTTTCACTAACACCAAGCTCTAATATGAATTTCTTCGCTAAGACCATAAAGTAGGCATTCCAGGGATTTAGAATGTAACCCTTCTTTAAAGCTTCATCAACAGTTACCTCAATTCCCTCTTCAATAGCTTTCTCCACCATAACTTCCGGTAATAATCTCAATTTCTCATTTAGATATTCATTTATAAGATCACATGATGGATTGTTTTTATCAAAAAACAACTCTAACTCCATTATCGTAAATTCTCTAAGTCTTATTAATCCCTGTCTAGGCGATATTTCATTACGTAGAACCTTTCCAACTTGAGCAATACCTATAGGAAGCTTTTCTCTCTGCGTTCTAAATATTCTCATAAATGTTGTAAACATACCTTGAGCTGCTTCAGGTCTAGCATATCCAATGCTTTCATTGTATGGACCTATATTCGTTTTAAATAGTAGTAAAAAAGTTCTAACATCGCTAAGCTCACCTCCACATTCAGGGCATTTTATATTTCTGTTTCTAATAATCTCTACAAGCTGACTTGGAGTATAACCCTCCAAATTCTTTAATCCAGTAGCTACCTCAATTAAATGATCTGCTCTAAACTTTCTCCTACAGTTTAAGCATTCAACAATAGTATCAGTAAAATGCTGTAGATGGCCTGATGCTTCAAAAACTCTTTCAGGCATAATTATGGGTGTTTCAATTTCATAAATAAAGTCTTGATGTCTTAAAATAAACCATTTACGCCATTTCTCTTCAATATTTTTTTTAAGTAGAAAACCTAAGGGGCCGAAGTCAATAAATCCACTAACACCACCATATATTTCACTAGACGGCCAGAAAAAACCTCTTCTCCTTGCTAAGTCTACAATACGATCATATAAACTTATTGACACCGTGAATTTATAGATTCAGATATTAATACTTTTCCTTTATAGTGTGGCTCTGTGAACTTAGTATATTCCTTAATATAGATTATATAAGCTTTCTAAAGTTTAAATATTACTTTATCTAAGATTAACAGCATCAATAATACTGTTCTGATAAATTAAGCTATCAACTACATATACTTTTCAAAGTTCATAGAGTAAAATAATACGTTCAAAATTATTTTCAGTATTAGCTTAATATTAAATATTATTTAGACCATTACTCATAGCTGAAACATAAAAGCTTAAATATGGTTTGTTATACTTCAATTGAGACTTATGAGTTTAATGCCTGAAAGTATGGGAACTATAGCAGATCAAAAAATACTATCTTTAATACAAGACCATGTTAGAAAAATTGGTGAACAGATTAGGGAACTTATTTCCGCTATAGATAAGTTTTCAAACCATTCAAAGGAGGATGCTAAAATAATATATAGTAGACTTAGAAAACTTGATCTTGAAGCAGAGGAATTAAAAAAGCAACTTTACGAATATATTTCAAGAGTAGGGTTAGGAATGGTCTACCGAGAAGACTGGGTTAGACTTGCTATTAATCTTGACTCGATGTCAGATTATATTATAAGTGCAGCTTATAGAATATATTTAAGTAGTGAAAGGGAAATATTTCCACCAGCTGAAGTTATATATGATTTGAAAAAACTAGCTGAAGGAGTATTATTCACATATGATGCCTTAAGGGATTCTATTTTTGCATACTCCGTAAATGTTAAAAGAGCTGTTGAATTATGTGATAAGATAGATATAGAGGAGGAGAAAGTAGATGAAATTAGAAGAGTACTTGATTTAAAAATAGCTGAAAGCAATATACCTATAGTAGCAATACTTCAATTAAGAGACATCGTCTACGCTATGGAGAACGCTGTTGACTATATGAAGAGAGCAGGAGATGATCTTAGAATCATTGCTTTACATAGAATAGGGTAAATCACATGATTGAAAAGATAAGAGCCGATCTTGTAGGAAGTAGAGTTGTAGTATGGGATATTGAAGCAGCAAATAGACTATATAGAAGTGGATTCTATGGTAAGCCTCTAGGTATTAGAAAGGTTAAGGACTTAGAGTTTAGAGCCCCATTAGAACTATCATTAATTGAAGCCGTCTACCTGTGTAAAAATAAAATCATAAAGATATATGAAGATGAAAGGGAGCTAAGCTGTAATGAACTTATTGAAAGAGCAGAAAAATGGTTTACAAGATTTAGAGACGTATATCATGTATATGAGGATCTTAGACTTAAAGGATACATAATTAAACCAGGTTTAAAATTCGGAACAACATTTGCTGTATACAAATATGGACCAGGAATAGATCACGCCCCCTTTCTAGTACATGTATTCCAGCCGGAAACAACAATAGACCCGATCGAAATAGTTAGAGCTGGACGATTAAGCCATAGCGTAAAGAAGAAGTTTATCATAGCTTGTATAAATCAAAAAACAAGAGAAATCAACTACTATGTATTTAAATGGTGGAAGGCATAGCTAACAACAGGATAAATATTAAGCTTTATGTCCAAAGTAAAAGTATAAATGGCTTCCTTATAGAGGAATTTATTAGCTTAATTAACTCATAATACTTGAAATGAAACGAAAATATCCATATGGTAAAGATTTAATGAATGCTATTAGAAGCGTGATTTATGAATACTTTTTAGTTGACCCTCAAACATTCTATGAGACAGTTATTGATAAACTCAGTAAAGAGGGATTTAATACAAAACACATTACTGTTAAACGTGTATGGAGAATTTATGAGGAAATGGTTAAGAAGAAGATGATTGATGATGCTTTATCAGTAGTTAAAGTAAAAAATAGTAAATAAAACATTAATGTCCACACATCATCGAACTCTATTAAACTATTTCACTAAATCACTTCACCGACAGCAAACCTTTTCGCAACATTTGTAATTCTAACCTTAACATGATCACCAGGCTTTGTTCCAGGAACAAATACTACAAATCCTTTCACTCTAGCAACACCATCTCCACGCTGACTTACTTCCTTAATATCTACTTCATATTCTTTCCCCTGTTCTACTGGCTTTGATGGAAACGACTTTCCAAAAGTTCTTCTCCTACCTTCCAATATACTCACCTCACGGTTACCCATTTATGGGTTAGTACTGGTTGTAAAGAAGACAAAGAGCCCCATTACAACCAGTCTAATATATCATAAACTACTGACTTATAAACTTATCTTGATAAGAATCAGCTTTGTGAACTTAAGCGGTTTATTATCTCTAGCTATATTTCCAATTAAGTTTCAATTAGAGTTTAGAATTGACCGGCAATTTTAAAATACTAAACATTTTTTGCCTGTCAATTATTTCATGAATTCAAAATCATTAACCACAAATACTTTCATATCTAAATTTCGCAAGGCTCAGCTAAATTATCTCTAGTAATTCGTGAATTTTATACAGTTTCATGTGGCTTAATATTATTATTGATCATCTTCAAAACATCAATTCAAGAAAACCTAGAATCTCTCTATTCCCAAACTGAATAAAAACCCTACTACTTATATCAGGAACAGTAATGAAACTTCTATAAACATTCAAACCAATATAGGCACTCACAAAATGACTTAGATACTACAAGCTTAATTTCTTCTCATGTCATCGCGCTAAAGAATAATAATGTAGCATAATATTATAATTAGAAGGACTATACACATCACTAAATAAGTAAGACACCATATAGAAATAGAGAATTAAGGTGAATAATGAAGGTATTAGCAAGAGAAATGATAGAAATGATATAGCATCTAAAGTTAGCAAGCACGGCTATATTAGTTGATTAATTTATGTATTTAGAAGTCTCTTAAAACTCTATTTCTTGCAAGTTCTTTCAGTTTCTCCTTATTAAAGCATTCAGAAAAATTCTCTATGAGAATAGATATATACATTTCAACTTCTTCATCATCCATGTATTGAAACATATATGGACCAAGATATGGTGATGGATCACCGTGTCTAGTTATAAATTCTATATGCATGAATGGGTCACCTCTTTTAATCACTATGGGTTCTCTAGTATTGTTTAAGTTAACAAGTTCAAGTGCAAGCCTACCTACAAATCCACTGTGTACCTTTGCAGCATTAAGAAATGAAAGACCTAATCTACCATACTTACTTTTTGCAGTTAAATGAGCTACAAAATTCGGTGGTGTAAATACTATTTCATGTGATACTATATTTTTATGTTCAAGATAGTTTAATAGTACATCTTCTCTAACAGATAAAACATAGCCGTCCCCATCCATTAATAACTCATTAAATGGATGTATACATTTATATTTAGATATTAATTTTAACAGTTCATTTCTACCTATAATACACATAGGAATCCTAGATTACTTATGTTTTAAATTATAAATAGTTTTAGAAAATTAAATCATAAGCTCTCTCATACCGGATCTTTTAAGCTTTTCCTGAGCTGATTTAAGACTTCTTCCTAATTCTTCAGCTTCTTCTTCAAGAGATTTTATATGTTTCTCTCCTTTACGCTCCTCCAATCCACAGAGACCATCCGTTAACATTAATCTACGTTCACAAAAGGCGTAATTACATAGTGAACCTTTACATTCATCCCCAGCCCATGAACACATAATCTTTGGGTTTCTTAATTTTCTACCATTAAGTAGAGCCTTTCTTCCACATCTGAAGAATGAGCATGTAGGAGTGCAACGCTTATATGCCAAGAAGTCCAAACCCCCAAATAATAGTTCAAGAAATTATTAGTAAACCCCAATTTATACTTTTCGTTTAGAAGTATTGTATCTGACAACTAAGAAAAAAGAAGTTATAATATGCTAAGTTGCCATGCCCAGAAGTATTTGTCCCGTCAACTTTAGAAGTTTTATTTAGAGGTGTTTTTATTCTATATTGTTATGATTTATGAACATGAATTCCCTAGGGTGGTAAGGATACTATTATGGTATGTTTAGGAAAATAGTTTCAAAATATTTGAGTTTTGTTTTCTAATGTTTTATGGAGTTTAGTGATTTTGAGTGGACTTATTAGACCTTCTCTTCCTCTTAGGTTTACTAAAGGTGGTAGACATATGGTTAATGATAAATCAACGATTATGACATTCTATACGCGGTTAATACTGGTTATAGATGAATGGATGTGTCTTGTTAAATATGGTTCCTATGTTACTGTATGAAGGATGTTGGAAGACTTCAAGAGAATGGTGTATAGAATATTAGACATTTTATACCTAAAGAAGTGAGTAATAAATAGTATAACCATAAAGGCTAAAAATAGGGTAAGATGATGGGTTATGATTGATTTAAACATAGGAAGGGAAGGTATGAAGATCCATGTAATTATTGATAAAAGCTCTTTACCAATTATTACAGCAATAAGTCTCGACAATACTCATGACTCAAAAGCCTTTAGAGAACTTTACGATAATATTGAGTATAAGTCTAAGGACTTTATAGAAACTCAGTATAGGGTACAGATAAGTTAAGGAGTAATGAAGTAGAAGCAAACCATCTAAACTCGAGGAATGGAAAAGAGGAATGGTTCATACAATGAAAAAGCTATAGGAGAACGATGTCAATAATAGAAAATTTAATGCATAACTAAAAATATTCAAAGAACAACGATAATACTCACATGTATAATAGTTTACATGAAATGTAGACTATGAAAAGCGTAATATATTTGAAACATTTCGAAGTATATTCTATAAGAAGTTAAACATATACGCGGATTAATTCATAGATTTGATAAGCTATATTAGAGTTGTAGGAGGAGGTATTGGTGAATTTTATTGAGAAGCTTTTTAATTGATTCAGTCATTAAACTAATCATATTTACTTAGTTTCTAAGTACTAAGCTTGAAATTTACAATGCAACATATTGTTCTAGCCATTTTTCATAAGCTTTAATGATTTCTCTTGAAACGCTAGGCTTCCTCCCACTTATAACACTAAGAAAGTCATCCATTCTTATTAGGCGTGGCTCACCCTTACTAATATCATCATTTGACTCAAAAAACTCCCTTACAACCTTTATCTGTACACCTTGACATATATCTCTTATATCAGCTGCGGAATATCCGTCACACTTCTTTGCAAGTTCTTTAAAGTCAATATCTGAGTCAAGCTTTAGGTTTTTTGTATATAATTTAAATAGTGCAATTCTAGCTGTATAGTCAGGTAATGGTACATAAATTCTTTTTTGAAATCTTCTAATAAATGGATCGTCAAGAGCCCATGGCTTATTAGTTGCTCCTACAACGTATACTTGGTAATTTTTACTTTTATCGTGGATGCTATCCATCTCCTTAAGAAGTTGATTTCGTGCTCTAACTTCACCTCCAACTTCCTGTATTCTTATACCTGTTAGTGAGTCTATTTCATCTATAAATATAACTACTGGTTTACCGCTTTCTGCAATCTTTCTAGCATCATTAAACAATATTGCAATATTTTTTTCAGATTCTCCAAGCCATTTAGACATTATACTTGCTGCATCAACAACATAGAATATAGCATCTATTTCTGTGGCTGCTGCAGCAGCTATATATGTTTTACCACATCCAGGAGGACCGAACAATAGTATTCCTCTAGGCCAACCTAGAGGAAATAAATCTGGACGTAATGTAGGGTAGACTATAGCTTCACGTAATGCTCTCTTAACAACCTCAAGATCAATAACATCACCCCATTTTACGTTAGGCTTTTCTTTTAATACAAGCTGATCATATCTTGCCTCAGAACCTGGTGATGCTTTTTCAATAGGTATTTGAGAAGATATTTGAGATTGAAGATCATTTATTCTATCCTGATATTGCTTAACTCTTTCAAGATATATTCTTGCATGGGGTGTATTAGGATATAAATTAACAAGCTTTAGTAGTATTTCAACAGCTCTACGATATTTTTGAATAGCTAATCCCCTTGAGCCTTGGCTATCAAGCTGCATTGCTTCTTTAGCGTATCTTGCAGCCATAGCTTCAAGTTCTTCTGCAGCCATAAATCTCCACTAAGTTACTTTATCTCAATTTTTCCAGACTCATGAAGCCTAAATAATGCCCTCCTAACATCATCAGGAGATACTTTAAGCTCCTTTGCACATTCGGATATGCTTATCTGAGAGCCTTTCATTCTAATATACTCTATCAAGTCATCATCTATGGTTGTAGACTTGTTAATATTTAAGTTTATGGGCTTAACGGTATCTAGAGATATACTTTCAGCCTCCAATATTCTTTCTTGCTGCTTTTCAAGTATTGGTAGTGATGGAGGCGAAGGAAATCTTTCATTTATTCTTTGTTCAGCTATTAGGCTGGCTTCATCAATTATTCGTTTCGCCTCAGGGTTTTCAACATTTACCTCAATAGATTTTACATCAGATAATCCTGCTTCAACTACAAGACCACTAAGCATAGAGTTTACGTTCTCAAGCTCGAAAGAGATTTCAGGCATAATACCTATAATTTGATCCTTAAGCTGTCTAACAACACCTACAACTGGACCCATAGCAACTATAAGTTCTCCTAGGCTTTCAACAGTCTGTAGTCTAAGTATTACTCTTTCAATAGCAAGCTGAGTTGATAGAACTATTTTAGCCATTTTCCTAATTTCGGCACATTCAGTAGCATATATTACTGCATGTGCAAAATCCTTACTTGTAATTGCATTAACAGCCTTCTGAAACATTTCCTTATCTCTGTTCTCAAGCTTAAATCCTGTTTGTTCAAGTTTTTCAAGCTGTGATTTAAGTCTTATAATAGCAAAATCTATTTTCTCCTTTAATGATTGACCCCTCCTAAATCTACTAAGCATTTTCTTACTAACTTCTCCAAGTCTACCTGAACCATTATTCTTAGTCCATCTGGTCATAGGGGCCATCACACTACTAATCAATTACCTGAACAGTTAATGGTTGTTCAGTTCTACCTTCCTTCTTAGAATCAACAACTGGATGCTGTATAGGTTTAGTTGATAGATTCTTTATTCTCTGAATTGTCTGCTCAATATCTTTTTTCTCAGCTATGGCTTTATTAATACCTGTTTGGATGGTTAGACTTATGCTTTTAAATGTTTCCTCATCAATTTCTTTCAGAACTCTCTGCATTTTGACAACTGCAAGAGCAATATTTAGCTCCTTAATACTATTTTCTATCTCTTCAAGGTTTCTGGAGAGCTCCTTAATAAGGCTTTCCTGCTTTTCCTTAAGAGTATCATATTGTTTTGAAAAGATATTGTTAAGCTCGTCGTAAACCTCCTTTGAAACTTCACCTTTACTGAGAAGACCTTCAAGTGCCTCCATTCTTTTCGATAATAATGTAAACTCTTTAATTAAATCCTCGGAATCTATCATCCAATCATATAAGAATATTAACTGATTACCTTCAAGCCTAAAATATCTAATTGGAAACTGGGTAAAGTTTCTATCACTTAGTTTAAGCTTAAGAGATACAACTTCATTCTTAGTATTTGGGTTTATACATATAAGTTGCCCAACATCTCTTCCATAGCTATCCTTAATGGTTTTCGATAAGAAATGCTTAATATTATCAAACAACATTTAAATCAACCTCCAGTTTTCTCACTTCCAGGTATTGCCTGTGAAACAGGTATTTCAGGGAACTTTTCTCTCATTCTCTGCTCAGCAACTATTGATGCTTCACTTAGAATACTTTGTGCCTCGCTTGAAGCCTCTATTTCAATACCTCCAGAAATAGCTACTCCAGCATCAATCATTATCGAGTTCAAGGTCTCACCTACTTCGCTAAGCTCATAACTTACTTGAGGCATAATTCCTGAAAGCTGACTCCTAACAGCGCTAACAACCTTAGTTACTGGAGCAATAATAGCTGTAATATCTCCAAACTCCTGTATTGTTTGAAGTCTTAAATGAACTTGTTCAAGTGCAAGCTGACTTCTCAATATGAGAGAAGCGGTCTTCCTAACTTCAGCACATTCAGTAGCATAGATTTTAGCTCTTAATTCATCTTTAGAAGATAACGCATCAACACATTTATTAAATAGCTCTTTATCACGTTGTTGAAGCTTATATGATTCCTGCTCAAGCCTGGATTTTAATATAGAAATTCTATACAATGTCTGTGCAAGTTTCTCTCTTAGACTTGGACTTGGATGAACAGTCTCCATGATTCTTTCAATCATTGATTTACTAGGCTCACTAACCCACTTCTTAGCAAATTTCCTAGACATAAGAACACCTCTCAACACTACTACTCTACAGATTTTATATAACTTCGCGGCCTTCAATAATTTAGTGGAAAAGTATTTGAGAGGCTGAATACTAGAAAATTTATGGTTGAAATAAAAACTGTTAAAATAGATTTTCCTAAGGGATGTAATGTTGTTCTTGGGCAGTCCCATTTTATTAAGACTGTCGAGGACATTTATGAGGCAATAGTAACATCAGTACCTGGAGCCAAATTTGGAGTTGCATTCTGCGAGTCTTCAGGACCATGCCTTATAAGACATGATGGAACAGATTCTGAACTAGAAAATATAGCTGTTAAAAATGCTTTAGCAGTAAGCTCTGGACATTTTTTCATAATTGTTCTTGGAAACATATATCCAATAAATGTTCTGAATACTATAAAAAACATTCAAGAAGTATGTACTATATATTGTGCAACAGCAAATCCTGTTGAAGTTATAATTGCTGAAACTGAAAATGGAAGAGGGATCCTTGGGGTTGTTGATGGATTTAAATCTAAAGGTGTAGAGGGAGAAAAAGAGAAGGAGGAACGGAAAAAGTTCTTAAGAGATATAGGCTATAAACGTTAATATGCTAAGCCATATAGGATCTGCAAATTATTTATTAATGGGCATATCAAGTTTACATGAACTCTAGACAGCTCCGTTAGCTTTAGATATGGGGAGTATGGTGATTGCTTAAGTTCACGAGACGTTCTATACTAGTAACATCTTGTTAACTAGCCATTAACACATATACCTTCCATATTTAGGGTTCATTAAAGTCGCTAGTAATTTGTCGAAAACCTAATATAGTATCTAAACTACAGAAACTAGTGGGAGGATGGATTTATTTAAAGCTATTTATGAAAGGACAAGTATAAGAAGTTTTAAAAGTAGTCCAATTCCTGAAGAAGACTTAATGAAAATCTTGGATTATGCTATCCAGGCACCATCAGCTGGAAATCTTCAACCATGGGAGTTTGTAATAGTTAAAAACGAAGAAACTAAGAGGAAGCTTGTTGATGCAGCTTACGGACAAGATTTTATAAGTGGGGCGCCTATAGTCGTGGTTGTATGCGCTAATAAACGTATATCATCATCACGTTATGGAGATAGAGGGGAAAACCTATACTGTATTCAAGATACAGCTGCAGCAACATATGGATTAATTCTAGCAGCATATGCTCTAGGTTATGGAGCATGCTGGATTGGAGCATTTAGTGAGAGAAAAGTTTCACAAATCCTCAACATACCAGAACATGTTAGACCTGTAGCTATAATACCTATTGGAATACCGGCTGAAAAACCACTTAAACCTGAAAGAATACCGTTATCAAGAAAAATACACTTAGAAAAGTATTGATAATACTTCATAACATTTAAATTTCTTTAATAACTTCATTTTTATGGTTAAGGATAGTATATTTAGAGCTTATGATATACGTGGGGTATACGGTATTGACCTAACAGATGATGATGCATATAGGATTGGTTTAGCTTACGGGAAATACATTGGGAAGGGAAAAAGAATAACCATAGGTAGTGATGTTAGGATTAGTGGAGAATCCCTAAAAAACAACTTCATTAATGGAGTTATAGATGCTGGATGCTACGT
The DNA here is from genome assembly GCA_038845975.1 of Methanomethylicia archaeon. GTDB lineage: Archaea > Thermoproteota > Methanomethylicia > CALHIW01 > CALHIW01 > CALHIW01. The sequence goes on along the minus strand of JAWBQF010000001.1, from coordinate 51,830 downwards.
AGTAGATATTGGAATTGTTGCAACTCCGATACTTTACTTCTCAATAGTTCATGGTGGATATGACGGTGGAGTAATGGTTACTGCTAGTCATAATCCACCTGAATGGAATGGGTTTAAGCTATGTAGGGAAAGAGGACTAGTTATAGGTGAAGGAATTGGGATGGAAAATATTAAAAGCCTTACATTAAATCCAAATCTAAAACCAAATGCTTCAAGAGGAATTGCTACAAGATACTACAACATAATAGATGACTATGTGAGTTTCATTATGAGGCTAATTAAGATTAAACGTAGCTTAAAAGTTGGTGTTGACTTAAGTAATGGTGCTGGAGTATTTGTAGTTCCAAGACTATTAGAAATAGCTAAATGCAAATATTTGGTTTTAAATGGAGAAGCTGATGGTAGGTTTCCAGGACATATACCTGAACCCAATGATGAAACATTAAAACAACTCAAAGATCTTGTTGTAGATAAAAAGCTTGATATAGGAATTGGGTTTGATGGAGATGCTGATAGAGCAGTATTTATAGATAATAATGGAAACATAGTTCCAGGAGATATAGCATTGGTTATATTTGCAAAACATTACCTACCAAAAACTAAGAGAGGTAAAGTAGTATTTGAAGTAAGCTGTTCAAGAATAGTTGAGGAAGTCGTAAGAGATCTCGGTGGAATACCTATAGAAAGCAGAGTAGGACATGCATATATAACTCAGCTTATGATTAGCGAAAAGGCTGAAATCGGAGGGGAGAAAAGTAGCCACTTCTACTTTAAAGATACTTATGGCTTTGACGATTCAATATATGCAGCTATGAAAATGATTGAGATATTATCATTAAGTAATAAAAGCTTCTCAGAGATTGTAGATGAAATACCTAAATATTACTCATCACCAGTAAAAACATATAGCTGCCCCGATAATTTAAAGTTTGAAATTGTAGAGAAAATTAAGAAACACTTTAAGGAGAAAGGTTATAAAACTATTGAAATCGACGGGGTTAAAGCTATTCTTGATAATGGATGGATTCTTATAAGACCGTCAAATACACAACCACAAATAAAGATTACAGTAGAAGCAAAGACATTGAAGGATCTAGATAAACTATTAAAATATGCTGAGACAATATTGAGGAATACATTAATGAAGTAACGTAATAATACTATTAAAATACCGTAATATTAATTAACCCTAGCTAATCATAGTATATTGATTATAATGTCGTTAAACGAGGAGGAAATTAAAAAACTCGCTAACCTTAAAAAATCATTAGAGGAACGTATTACAGAATATGAAAAGGTTTTAAACGATTTAAAAATATGTTTAAAGCTTGTTGATGATCAGCTTTCAAAATCCTCTTTTAAAACAGCTGCAGAAATGATAACAGCACCAACACCATCACAAATTTCAACACCTAAAGCAGGAGAAGTTGAAAGTATTCTAAGAGCTTTAAAAACAGGAGCTGTTCTTGGAAAATTTATAGAGGGAGATAACTACATTAGAGTTGAAGTTTCACAAAACCTAAAACTAGATCCTGAAATACCTCCCTTAAGGACATTTCTTATAAATAAGGTTTTAGAGGGAATGAGAAATGCAGACCTAGAAAAAGTTGAGAAGGGACAGCTTCCAGCGGATAAAATCATAGAGTATAATGTTAAAATTGAAGACAATGTTTTTAAAGGACTTGAAATTAAAAACATTACTGATAGAAGAAGAATAGTGGAATTAAAGAATTCTATACGATGGACTCTAGAGAGAATGGTTGAAAAAACCCAGGGCGGTGGTTAATGAGACTTGAAGAACTCATAGAAGCTTATGATAAAATTGAGGGGACAACAAAAAGAAATGAAATAACATATTATCTTGCTGACCTTATAAAGAAAACACCTAAAAACCTTATTGAGAAAGTTATTAATCTTACTCTAGGTCAGCTATATCCTCCGTTTACTGGAGTTGAAATTGGAGTTGCTGAAAAACTTGCAATGAAGGCATTAGCAATATCAGCAGGAATAAATGAAAAAATAGTTGAAGAAGAATATGAAAAAATAGGAGATCTTGGAGAAACAGCTAAGAAAATACTTTCTAGAAAAGCACAGCTATCACTATTTTCAGAACCTCTTACTGTTGAGAGAGTTTATGAAGGATTTGAGAAAATGGCTAGAGCTACTGGACAGGGAGCTCAAGACATTAAAGTTAGGATTTTAACAAGTCTCTTCAATGATGCAAATCCTCAAGAAGCTAAATTTATTGCAAGATTTGTTATTGGAAAACTAAGGCTTGGTATTGCTGACATGACAATTCTTGATGCATTAGCCGTAGCATTCGGTGGCAGTAAGGAAGTTAGGGAATATATTGAAAGAGCATACAATCTTTGTAGTGATATAGGTAGAGTTGCAAGAGTATTAGCTGAAGAGGGAATAAATGGGGTTAAAAAATTCAAAATATCAATTGGAAACCCTATTAGACCAATGCTTGCTGAAAGACTTACATCGGCTGAGGAAATTCTGGAAAAACTTAATGGTATAGCTTTCGTTGAGTATAAGTATGATGGTATAAGAATACAGGCACATGTTAAAGGCAAAGATGTTAGACTATTCTCAAGAAGACTTGAGAACATAACCTCACAATTTCCAGATGTAGCTAAAAACATTAGAGATGCAATTATAGCTAGAGAAGCAATAATTGAAGGGGAAGGAGTAGCAGTTAATCCAGATACTGGTGAAATGCTTCCATTCCAGATGGTTGCTCATAGAAGAGGTAGAAAATACGATGTTGAGGAGGTAGCTAAAGAACTTCCAGTTGTCTTTTTTGCATTCGATGTTTTATATGTTGACGGAGTGGACTATACATTAATACCTTTTCTGGAAAGAAGAGAAACACTTGCAAAAATAATAAGGGAAACAGATTGGGTTAAAATATCAATGCATAAAATCGCTAAAACATCTGATGATCTTGAAAAATATATGAACGAGGCCATATCCAATGGCTGTGAGGGAATAATGTGTAAATCCATTCAAAATGATTCAGTATATCAAGCTGGAGCAAGGGGATACCTATGGATTAAGTATAAGAGATCATATAAGGGGGAGCTTGCAGATACACTGGATCTAGTAGCTATTGGAGCATTTTACGGTAAGGGTAAACGTGCAGGATCATATGGTGCACTCCTAATGGCTGCGTACGATGAAGAGAAGGATGAGTTCTATAGTATATGTAAACTTGGAAGTGGATTTACAGATGAAGACCTACAGAAACTACCAGAAATATTTAAGCCCTACATTATACCTCATAGACATGCCAGAGTTAATACTAATATGGAGGCAGATGTATGGTTTATACCAAAACTTGTTCTTGAAGTAAAAGCTGATGAAATCACTCTCTCACCCTTGCATACATGTGGATATGGAATCATTAAAAAAGATGCAGGCCTAGCTTTAAGATTTCCACGCTTAGTAAGCTTTAGAGCGGATAAATCACCTGAACAAGCAACGACAATTAAGGAGGTTATAGAAATGTACTATTCCCAAAGAAAAGTAGTTACTGAAACTAAAGAAAAGACTATTGAGGAAGCCTAAACTCTAAACATCATAAGCTTAATTAAATCTTTAAATCCAGTTCTTGTAAGCTCATCCTCCTAAGCAACTATGATTTTGAAATTCTCCCTTAGAAACCTAAACTTTAGAAAATACTTCCCTCTCATTAAGTTCAGAGCTAATATCTTGGGGAGTTTGAACTTTACCATTCTATTTAGTATAATCCACTAATAGCTACTTTTACCTCTTCAAATTATCCCTTTATGTTGAAAAAAGCTTTACGTATCCGTAATAATTTATTTTTCTCCTAACCCTAAATTTGCTTTATCTTGTTCTTAAGACTTCTTCTATGACCATCAATTGTTCCAACACGTTTTAATACTACTCTGCCATCCCATTACCGGATAGTATAGGTAGTAACATCAAGAATTTCTTTACCTCTTAAATAGTATAGAGCTTCTAGACGTCGACGCTTTTCTATACTTAAAAATTTAAAATTATGGCGTCAATTCGCCCATCGATCTTCATCTATCAGATAGAGAGTTATCTTCATCCGCCATGTATAGTATAAATTAAGACTTAAAAATTTACTGTACCTAGGATTGTATTGAATTAAACCATCAACTACACTACCTTTACATCTAAGTTCATAAGATACAGAATAGATTTACCTATTAGTCTTTACTTTTTTAAGGATCTCCATAGCAACTTTAAGGTTATCTGATGAATATAGTTTCCTACATTTCAGAATACTAAATCTCTTATTACATGTATAGCATAAAGCTGTTTTCTGGTTTGCTCTAACAATTCTAGGTGATTTACAAAACGGACATAAAAGCACTATGTATATCATAGCTTACAATTTCTAATATAGAGCAATATTAATGTATCTAGAGCATGAAAATATTTAAAATTGTAGCTATCTATTCTTGAAATACTGCATAGATTAGTAGAATTACTAACAGTCTTCATACCTCTAGCTATAATATGACTTAGTAGTATTATAATTTTCAGAAGAATTTCAGCCAATAGTCCTCTTATTACCTATAGATTAGGATTTTATTTATCGTAATAGGCATTTTAAATATTACTACTCTTCTTACCCATTTATTTGATTAAGAAACACTAACAAGAAAGCAGTCAAAATTGGTAGATGCAATATTATATATGCATTACATGACTATATTCCATGGTTTAAATCCAAACTAGGATTATGAGTTGTTTATTGACTCCCATCTTACAAGTTTGATTCATTAATCAGTTTAAAAGTTTCTTCACAACCTTCAATGCCTAGGTTTTGACTTCTAAATTCTTAAACAATTTAAGAATGAGTTAATGTCTTTTATAGATTAAAGGGTTTAAGGCTTATCTTGAAGTACTTGCCTTCTTAATTCGATTGAATGTAAATTCACTTCTAAAAACTAGAGTTAATTAAACTTAGTTTTAAACTCCCTAGTAGATATATTCCGGCTTTATTGTATACTCCTCATTAAGGAGGTGTTTTCTAGAGGAAATTGGGCTTATTTATTTGAGGAAATAGTACAATAACGGTTAGCTGATGTTATAGTAATTAGAAATTGTGATTTTTATTTTTACAAATTTCTGAGTATTCAGAGTAAAAACATTTATGGTAGGCTTAGATATGGAAGTAGAGGTAATTAATGGCTTAAGTTAATAATGAATATCTAAATTATTTAGTTATCTAAATCTAGAGATTTCATCTTAGCTTCTAGCAATCATTAAGACATAAGATCATAAAGGTAGTTAGTTTCAGAGAAAATAATGGTTAGAGTCATAAGTATTTAAGCTTAATAGTCTATGTGTAATCATGAGTAAAAATAAAACATGTATTGTACTTCTTGGCCCTGCGGGTAGTGGAAAAACTACACTTACACATAGATTCGGTTATTGGCTTTCAGAGCTAGATATTGATACGGCATTAATTAACTTAGATCCCGCGGCTAGAAACATACCTTATAATGCAGATTATGATATTAGATCGATAATTGATGTTGAGGATATAATGACTAAAGAGAAACTGGGACCTAATGGAGCTGTAATTAGAGCTGCTGAGCTTATGGAAGCTAAAAGCGGAGAGATCGTTAATAATATTCTGAATATCAATAAGAACATGTACTTAATCGATACACCTGGTCAAATGGAAATATTTTTATTCCATAGGAGCGGGGTAGAAATTATAAGAGCTATTAGACAACATATTAGGACTATATCGATACTCCTCATAGACCCAAAAACGCTAATAAGCCCAGTTGAAGTAGTAGTGATGGAATTATTAAATCTTATTGTTAGGCTTAAGCTTGAAACGCCAACGTTAGCTGTTATAAATAAGTTTGACTTAGTGACATCTAAAGAAGTTATTAAAATAGTTTCTAATAGAAGAATGCTTAGAAAGGCTATTAGGAAAATTAATGGTGTTCAGAGAGATTTAGCCTTAAAATGTACTGATGTCCTAATCAACATAACCCCGATAAAAACAATAATACCTATATCAGCAACTACTAGTAAAGGATTTGAGGAGCTTTACGGTTTAATACATGAAGTATGGTGTGAATGTGGTGAGACATAGTTAGCATTTAAACTAAGTTAACAGTCAAACATACATTTAACTAGAGTAAGAGTTAGGTATGGTTGACTATAATGTTTTAATTATTAAATGTAGAGAGAATATTTTTGGGAGCAGATATACCTATAGAAAGGTACTAAATAAGCTAGCTGAAAACCTAAAGTTTAAACTTTTGAAATATAATATTGGTAGGTTTAAAATAGCTGTTGGAAGTAGTGAAGTATTTATTTACTCTGAAGATCCTTTAAGCATTTTAAAGTATATAATAACAGTTTTTGGTGTTGCATCAATAATTCCAGCTGTTGAAGTTAAGACAGATATTCATGAAATTACAAGTATAGGATCTCAAGTTGTAGCTAGAAGAATTAGTAGAGGAAGTACGTTTGCTGTTAGGGTTAGGGGGCAGCTTGAAAACTTATCATTTACAAGTAGGGATATTGAAGTTTGTCTTAGTGCAGAAATACTATCAAGAGCTGAAGAAAAGGGAATTGAAAATGTTAAAACCAGTTTAAGGAAACCTCACATTAAAGTATTTGTTAATGTTAAAGGTAGAAAATCATACATATATTTTGAAAAGTATAAAGGTGTTGGAGGGTTACCATATGGTATTAGAGGAAAAATTTTATCGATAATACTAGGGGATATTAAGAGTGCTATTTCTACATGGATTATGGCTAGAGAAGGATACGTAATAGTACCTGTACAGTTTAGCTTAGATCAATATGCTTCAGGAGAATATGAAGCTAGGATTACTAATATATTGAGGAGATTACGGGAATATATACCTGAAGAAAAGCTTAAGATATATTTATTTAACCATACATATTCTATTGAAGAGCTTAACAGGAAGATATCTAGAGAAATGATTTGTACTGTATGTAGAATGATAATGTATAAGGTAGTGGAGAAGCTTTGTAAGGACATTAAAGCTAATGGTATTGTAGTTTGTGAAGAATATAGATCATACAAATCAAACATATTATCTATAGATGGATTCATCAATGTGCCTATATTTAAACCTTTAAAAGGACTTAGCAAATATAAAATTAGAAGAATTGCTGAAGAAATTGGATTATACAATGATTGGGAAGTACAGGAATGTAGTTTAACTACAGGAAAATATGCTCTAGAAGTTGATCTTAAAAACATTATAGGAATTTTAGAAGATATTAATTGGATAAGTATTGTTAATAAAGAGTATAAAACAGTAGTAGTAAAGGAGTTGAAATAATTATTTCTCAATACCCTTAGAGATGTCCATTTTTATTACATGTCCATTCGGTTCAAGCTCTGTAAATATTTCAGCTTGGAAAACATAGATTTTAGTCCCCTTTAAAAGCCATGCATCTGGAGGCAAACCAGCTTTAAGACATACTTCAGCAAGGAATGTTTCTTCATCCCAGCCCCACTCAACAGCAACTTGTGGTAGAAGTAATCCTTTATAAAATGCTCTTTCAACGATTAAACCATCCCTTCCAACCTTTATCATTTTTGGATATTCTTCAGGTCTACTTACACTTAATAATTTAGGTGGTGTTAAAACGCTTAACTCAAAAATAACTTTGTTAAGCTCATTCTCCTTTAAGGGATTGAAGCGAGGATCATTAAATGCGGCATTTAATGCACTATCTATTGTTGCCTCAACTAGTGGTAGAATAGGTTCAGGGTATCCAATACATCCTCTAAGCTCCTTTCTACGTTGACCTTTAACAAAATATATTCTTTCAATAGTAACAAACACACCCATTTTCTCCATTAAATGTCCCGGAGTATCTTTAGGGGGCTCGATTTTATATCCATGCTTCAAATATGTTTCAACAGCTCGTCTAGCAATAGATACAAGGAAAGCACCATCAGCCTCACTTAACATTATGCCACCCTATAGACAGTATCCTAAGGATTTATAAGTTTTCCTGGGTACTAGTGGATTTGAAGGGTTTATGATAAATGTCTTAAATCATTGCTTTAAGAGAATATTATACTTTAAATTAATGTTGGAAAGCTAAATTTCAGCTTTGTTGACGTTTTTAATCATTTTATCTACTCTACTTAACGTTGATGTTATTAATCTCCAATGTGAGCCATGCCAGTAAACTTTTCCACAACTTCTACAAATCCAGAAAATACTGTTTTTACTAAGAATATTTTTTGGAACAAGATTTCTTATATTATTGCTTCCAACCTCATTAAGATATCCATTACAAATTGGGCAGCGTGACGTTTTTTGAGGTTTAACTCTAATATTTAGAGTTAAAGCTATGTTTAGTAAGATATCTGCAATATTTTCACCATCTATAAGTATTGATTTAACTCCCTTCCTAACAGCACTCCTAAATAAAGCTTTATCCTTAGTTAATAGTATTCTTCCCTCACTATATGCTTTCTCCAATATTATATCATCTGAAAGAGGACAGTACATAGTATCATATCCAAGTATTCTAAGCCATCTAGCAAGATTGCCAAGCATTCCATCAACTATGAATATAGGATCAGCCATACTTCAATAATACCTTAATTTCATAATTTAATGTTGAGCTTAATTTTGATGAAGTTATAAAAGCCATTTAGATCTACGTTTCTGAGCCTACATGTTCAAAATAACATTCACCACATAGATATTGACCGTCAACCTCCCTTAAATCGTCACACCATTCACTACAGCTATCACACCATCCAATCATAAAATCATTACGTCTAGATTTAGACTCTCTAGATTTAGGCTGGGCTTTAAGTATTGATAAAGTATCAAATAGTTCTGGAGCTATTGTAAGAATATCATATGTTGTTAATATTCCTACAAGCTTACCTTTATCCATTACTGGTAGACGTCTAATATTCTCGGTAGCCATGAGCCTTGCAGCATCTGAAATTTCAGCGTTTGCATCTATAAAGAATAGTGGGGCTGACATAGCTTCCTCAACTCTAGTATTTGATGGGTTTAACCCTTGCGCTACAACTCTCCTAACAATATCTCTTTCAGTTAGCATTCCAACAGGCTTATTTTCATCAATTACAAGTACACCTCCAATATCTTTCTCACTCATAATTCTTGCAGCTTCAGTAATGGAGGCTTTAGGGGAAATGGATATGATGCTTCTAGTCATAACATCCTTAACGAGAAGTCTTGATCTAATAGAGGTCATACTTATCTAAGTAAGTATAGGGAGATATTATTTATATTTTTCCAGATAAGTACTGTGTCTAGCTATACACAACTGAAGCTTTCCCAGGTATTAGTGTTTTTATTTCATCTTCAGAAATATTGCTTAACTCATCTTTAAGACTTGGTTCTACCTTCTCCATTAGCAGTTTCTTAACCATTTTTGATGTGGTTTCAACATTAATGTTTCCAGGAGATATTGAAACATAAAATCTTGTCTTAGAACGGACTGCTGATTCAGGTCCATATATTATATTTAGATGTTCATTTTTAACAAGTCCAATTGATATCTTAATTTCAGGTATTTTAATATAGTTTTTACGTCCAGTAATTATGAAGCTTCCCTTCCTTAAATATGTCCCTGAAGGTGGGGTTTTAGATATTTGATTTGGATATACCCAGTAGACATCAACAATCATATTTTCCCTCCATGCCTTTGAATATGAAGCTGTAAATATTGATGCTTCAATAAGTGTCTGCTCTCCTACTTGTCTACCTTGCGTTTTCACCACTGTTAATGGTGAGCCATGAATATCTGCATGTAGTACTATATCATGTGCCTCAATGTATCTCCTATATAAAACCTCATTTTGCGTAGCATCTCTACCAGCTATTACGAGAAATCCTTCAGAAGATATGAACCAATGAAACTTTTCATACCATGCCTTACTCTTCCTAAATATCTTAACTTCAACACTCTTCTCAATCCTATCTTCAAGAGCTTTCAGCTTTTCTCTAAGAGTTTTTAGAGCTTCTTCCCCTCTTCTATTTTTCTCTTCAATTTCTTTTGCTTTAGTATATAGAGCCTCTATGCTTTTATATGGGGATTTATTAGCTATGATAGGTATTAGTTCATCATCAATCTTAACCTTAACAATCTTATTTTTCAAATCAATATCTCTAATAATATTTAATGGTGGCTTAACAGCTCCATTCCTAACATCTCTAGCAAGACTATTCCATCCATAGTCATCAATATACCTTTTTAAATACTCTAACAATTCACTAATTACTTTTAAATTGGATTTTAGCCTTTCAGCTTGAAGTCTTAGTTTCTTTGCCTCCTCATAGCGTTCAGCTATTTTAGCTTCTTGAATTTTAATTGTAGATCTTAATCTTCCAGCTTCATCCCTAATGCTTCCAAGTCTAGCCTCAGAAATCTCCATAATTGTAGTATTTTTAAAGTATTCATCTACAGCTTCATTAAATGTTTTATATAGCTTTACACTACCAGATTCGGATTTGAACAATATAGGGTGAATAGTTAATCCTTTGCTTGTCTCTACAATATTTGGATTAGCTTCCTCATTGAGTAATTCCTTAACTTTATCAAGTAGTTGAACTATCTGATTTTCAGAAACTTCACTGGCTTTAATGTTGGGATCTAGATTTAATCTGTATAGTATCTCTTTAGTCAGCTCTATAGGTAGTCCTACATGTAGGAGGAGGAATTTAGCTAATGACTTATCAGTATTTCTAAAATTTTCAAGTATTAAACTATTAATATCTTTAACTATTCGTGGAGGAGTATAGGGAAGTCCAGCTTCCAGCTTTCGATCCCCAGTACTTCTACTTTTAAGAATCCATACTATTCTTTCATTTCTTTCAAGTATTATGTTTCCACTATTAAATATTTCAAGTATTAGCTTGTAAGTTTCATTGTTTTTAGAGAGGATTAATACAACTACTCTTTCAAAATCTATTTGCTCAATACTCTTTATAGTAGAGCCTCTAATTAATCTTCTTAATGTTAAGCACTTAGATGGGGGCTTACCGGGCTTAGGATATGGATAATTCGTTATATTAATTCTTCTTTTGGGATCAATTAATATTTCAAGAGTTCCATGTTTTGAGTTGTAAACTTTAATAATGAAAATAGATGGAGATAGTTGATATATGTTTGTAATCCTTGATGGAATGATTAAGGATTTTAACTCATTTACTATGAAGTATATATCATATGCTGAAAGAGAACTCTTCAATATATTCACTACTTCTCCACCAGCTTCTTAAATGTTTTCAGTATCTGTAGCCAAGCTTCAAAATATCCTTTCTCATAGCTTGATATAAACTCCCTATTTAAACTCATCTGGATCTTAGCTATCAATTTATCTATCTTTTTTGGGTTGTAATTACCGTAAATTTTCATTATTACTGAGGATTTATCCTGAAATCTTACAGCACTACAAATACCCTTCAATGCATTAAAAACTCCCTCAACATACTCACCATTTACGTATTGTTGAAGTCTAAGTAGCATTCTTTCAGCTTCGGGTAGGTTTTGATAATAAATTACTGTTGCAAATTTTTCAATATCTGAATCTTTAATCATCCATTAAACTAATATTAATAGCTTTAAAAGCTTAACCTACATGATGGGAAACTTAAGTATGAAGTAATAGTTAATGGTTGGGTTAACAAGAATATAGGAAAAACTCAATTAATATGTAACATTAATAGTAAGCTTAGTTGGCTTCATCCTAATTCCTATAATTGATGATTATCAGAGTATGTTAGGATAATATTATAGCTTGGCAAATTACATAAAGTATTACAGGTCTCAAACTAAATTGGACTATTACCAATAAATTAATTATTAAAAATTGATGTTCTAGCTTAATCCATATATTTCTAATATTTACTTTAAGCTTTACGACTTACTTATCTAAATATTTTATATTTATGAATTAAAGAATACCTATAGGATTATTCAAGAATCTGGTATGGTGAAGTATAGTTCATTCAGATGATGAAGATGGAATAATAAGATAGTATTTAAACATTGTATTGAGTTACGTAAAATAATAATAAACTACAGGAGTAGAGTTTAACGATGAAGAATTAACTTCTACAGTTCATTTAATAGACATTCATAACTTCATAGGAATTCGTGTTGGAGTTGTTAACCCTTCTTTAAGCCTAAAATGAATCCAGTAATGAAGCTTGCAGCAAATGGAATATTTGCAATTATACTTGAAATTACTGATTGCCCAATACCAATAAATTTTAGTCCACTTTCAACTTCACCTAGAAGCCTATCATAGCTTATCTGGATAATACCTTTATATGATAGGTAGAGGAGGGATAGGAATCCAAGTCCTAAGATTACAGCTAGTATTTTAGCTACTTTTTTAACAGCGTATCCTACGAGAAAGCCTCCAATACCTCCAATTCCAAGTTGGAGCAGTATAACATTTAAAGCATCCATGTTAACACTTAAACATACGTGTATCCTCTCCTACCCTCCTTTCTTGCAGTTATTTCTTCACCCATCTTAGTAACTTGAATATCATATTCTAGAAACTTTATTGCAAAGTCAAGTATTGTTTTATGCATTTCCTTTATTTCCTCAAGTGAAAAGCTAGCCATAAGATTTGGATTATTAATCCATTCAAGCCATCCAATAATGCTTCTTTCAATAGCTCTGAGAGAATAGTTCATGGATTTAAGAAGGTCAAGTCTATCAGCACTAGGTATTTCTTGAAGTTCTTTAAGCCTTTTTAAAACCTCCCTACTAGTTTGGATCCAGTCACTCAATTTTAAACCCCAATAGGCAGTACCACACACCCTTTTTAACTTTTTTACTAATACTATTGACTTTATTAACTTTAGCTTTTTTGAAATTTTCTTCCTTATTTATGATGAATCTATGTCTAAAGTTATTAGGTTTATTAGGGAGGAAACTCCATTTACTCTAGTTGTTTATGGTGCTTATATATGTTTTCGTTCATGTTCTTCTAGAATGGTTTCGGATATTCTAAGTTTATTGTACTAAGAGTTATGTATCTATTTTTGTCCTGGTTTAATTCTTTAAGCTTCCTATTTGAATTCGATAGAGAAGATGTTAGGATTGCTATAGTTGATGATGCTATTATAAATGTAGTATAAGAATAGGGTTATGTATGTTGTATTCGAACCATTGTTGAGGAGAATTCTATACGTATGGATTTTGCAATGTTGTAAATATACTTTACCACTAACATTAAAGGATTAGAGCTATCTACGGCTAATATAATTGTACTAAGTGATTGAGCTCAATACTATAAAGCATCATGTAGAATATCAAATCTAAACATGAAGTATAGTTTAGAGGTTAGAGATCTAATGGGAAAATAATTACAGTATATTTCAATAATTATGCATAATGCATGAGGATAAATGCGATAATGAACATGTATTAATGCTTATTAAGTCAATAGTATATCTACTAAACAAACATGGATTAATGAAAAGATACATGCTTAAGTTAATAAAGCCATACTATTTGAAAATTAAAAGTGAAGTTACTTATAGCTGGTATAGATATATGGTTTGCCAACCACTATACTTATCGATTTTCCTAGGATTCCATCCTGGAATTTCAAATGTGTAAGATACTACCCTTACACCATTTCTTAACTCTCTTTCAAGCTTAGGTTTAAGTCTAGCATTACCACTATAGGTTAAATATAGTGTAACAACAGTTGCTTCGCTAATATCTACATTAAATATGTCATTATTTATTATTTTAATTCTTCCTTCAAGACCTTTATTTGAAACCTCAATAAGAGCTTTCTTAACAAGATCGTCCCTAATTTCAATACCAACAGCCATTTTAGCTTTAAACCCCTCAACAGCAGCTATTAATATACGTCCATCACCACATCCTAAATCATAAACAACATCATCAGGACCAACATTAGCTAACTTAAGCATTCTATAAATAACATCAGGAGGGGTTGGGACAAACGGTGCAAGAGACGACATAAAGTGAAAGTAGAAAACAAGCTTATAAATTTTCATTAAGTAAACCACATCTCAACCTAACACATTATTAAAATACTGTCTTTCCTCAGGTATTTGTTAATGTTTTTTCCTATCTTAGTTTATGTGATTTTCTTTATCTTCTTTCTAAGTGGAGTTTATACTATTTAGGTTGGTTAGAGCTTTGTGGCTTAATATTCATTTCTCGTAATCTATATCATTAAATACTATGGTTATAGGAATGCTTATTAAGCTTTTTCGTACTTTATGTAAACTTGAATTTGCAAATTTCAGAATTAAGCCACAAAGCATGGTTAGTGATTAATGATGTTAGATGTTTTATTGTAGCTCATATGATGTTATTAAGTGGAATTACATGGAGAGTAATATTGTAGGTATTGCTGTAAGAATTGCTTTAAGATGTTTAACGATAAGACTAAGACCATTTTCCCATATCTAAGAATTCTTCTTAAGAATTAGTTCTACTTAATATATCTATTAAAATGTTTACATACATCAATACTTATTGTCTATAAGGAGTTATTAAGTAGGAGTTACGGGTATCATGTATTGAGTAGCTAGAAGAATTATGGATGCTTTCTATAGGGTTAGATTAAAACATATAATTGTAGGTTCAATGAGGGTTAATGAAACCTGCATTAAGGCTAAATTGAAGAGTAGAAGTAGTAATGCCAAGATTAAATTTATAGGTGGAAATCCTGGAAGAGAAACTGAGAGTATACGTAGTAGAAGGTGTATAAATAGAGGATTATTCATAATCATAATTGTTGAGTATAATGGATTATAAAATTACATAACATCAAAATGTAGAAGAGAACGCCATAGTTAAGTTCTTAAAGAGTAGGTAAAACAGGTTAAATGTTTATACTGATAAATCCTCATCATACCATAGGAATATCAAAGCAAAACATAAAACATACATAAATCCATTCAAACTTCAAAGAGAGGCAAGAATAATCTAATAATAGAAATAAACATCAACAATACCTGAGTAAGAATGAAAAATAAAAAATATTTGTATTTAGTATTTATTTAACCTTTCTTAGTATTATTGCTAATGCTGCTAAGCTTATTATTATTGCTATTATTAACAATATGTAGATTGGTGTTAAATCAACTGGAGCAACTATTGTTGTTGTTACTGGTGGTTGGGTTACTGTTGTCACTACTGTTGTTGTTACTGGTGGAGGAGTTGTTACTGGAGGAGTTGTTACTGGAGGAGTTGTTGGTCTAATTTCTACGTAGAAGCTACCTGTTGCCTCGGCAACTTTTCCATCTACAGTTGCTTTAACGGCTACCGTATATGTTCCTGCAATGCTTGGTGCTTTATATGTTGCAGAGTATGCTCCTGGAGCTGTCTCTGTAAATGTTAATGTCTCCTTAACTCCGTCAGGTCTTACAACTTCACCTGAAACCACACCCTTAACCTTAGCTCCTGTTGCTTCATTATATACGTCTGCAGTTATCTTTACAACAGAGTCACTATATACCCATGATGGAAGTGTTAAGTAAACCTTCGGTTTAAGCAGTGCTACAACATTAAAGCTTCCACTAAGTTTAACTTTTTCAACACCGAACTTGCTTACAGTAAATGGAGTTCTTGCCTCGTAGTAGGCGTAATTCTTAGCATAGGATACTTCAGCCTCCCATGTGTATTTTCCTAGCTTTGCATTTGCTGGTAGTGTAAATCCAAACCATGGTAATGCACCTCCAGTTGTTGTAGTTATTTCATCAGTGAATATGATTACTCCATCAGGATCCTTAACCTTTATAGATACTGTAGCATCCTTAAGTCCTGCACATACATCCTTAATTACTCCCTCAAAGGCGATTACATCACCTGGATTATACTCAGCTGCAGTAGATATCTTTGAGTTGGTAGCACTTATTATTGGAGCAATCTTTACCCTTCCTAGATGTCCCTCAACAACATTACTTGGAACTTCAGGTAGGGATGGTATAGCTGGGCAGCATACTTCTCTAACTGGGCATCCTGGACAGACGAGACAGCATTCAACAGGATCTGAAACATAAGTACCTGGATATGTAACCTTAACCTTCACATAGTATGTTCCTGGAGATAAGCATGGTGTTACTGAACCCATATACTTATCGGTACCTGATGGATATAGATTCTTCTCATCCTTTATCATATCGACCTTCTGTAAGGTAATTGATGGAACAACAACTGTAGGAGTACCATCTACATACTTCCATATTTCAGCAGTAACGGATTCAGCCTTTAACGTACCATCTATTAATGTAACGTTGAAGTAGAGTGGAGTGGTTTGGTTAACTCCGAAGTATAGGTAGCCTGAAGGAACATATCTCTTATCACCACAATAAGTATATGGACGTATTGGACAGTCTAGGTTTAGCCATACAATACTACTACGATACTGTACTGGATACTCAATACCTTCATATACAAATTCTTCATTCCAGCTCTTAAGTCCAAGTATTGCTACTGGAGTTCCTACCTTTCTAGATCCTTCATTAGGATCGCTTGTGACCTTGTAGAATATTGTTTTAACTTTTACTGTAGCATTCCATACACCTGGATATTCATAGCCAAGACATGATATGCATGCATTAAAGCACCATGTCTTAGTATCTTCACTCCACAGTATTTTACTAACTATATCTCTATATTGAGCTGGTGGCTCTTCTTTATTGGTTATGGTTAGGAATGGTTTACCTTCATGATATAGAGTTATTTCAACTCTTGTTTCACCAATCTTTGTATCATCCTCCCAGTATGTGTCATTTAACGGTTCACCACATAGTGTTCCGCTTATACACATGTATATGAATGCTCTGCATTCCTCAGTATCATCCTTAACGTAGGACATTGTAGACCATATAGATGCTTTAACATCTATTGTTGCAGGTTCTACTGGAATCTTATCGTAAACATACCCCTCATTTACAGGATCTGCTGAATCAAATGCTCTAACTATTATATCCCACTGTAATGCTTCATCATCTAAGGCGTCCTTAAATGCTGGATCTGAAAGCTTTATCTTATAAGTTCCCTTCCATACCTCATATCCTTCCGCATCAGATATACCTGTATCGCTTAAATACACCTTACTTATGAGTGTACCTTTATATGATAGTACTGCTGTTACGTTTGTACCTGTACCTGTAAATGGCTTATTGCAGCAGTCGTATCTAGCCTTAACTGTAATAGTTATTGTTTCACATCTTTCATAAGCTTCTTCATCAACATCCTTATCGAAGGATACATTAACATCAACATTGGCTTTAGTAACCTTATACTCGTAAGCTCTAGACCTCCATGTATTTGGTTTAACAGCAGTATCTGAAGCTGTTATGTTAATTCTCATATCTCCTACTGGGAAGTCTAATGGAACATCCCATAATGCCTCCCAGCGTTCATCATCATAGTCATAGCTCATAGGGACTGATGCTACTTCAACCCATGTATATCTTGTTTCTTCATGAGATTTCTTACACTCTTTAACGTATTCTCCAGCTTCAGGATCCCAAACCCATTCCCATTCATCACATACTGTTACTGTTGTTTTTACCTTTCTCTGTATTATTGCTGTTGCAGTTCCATTCTTTCCAGTAACTATTTTACCATCACATTCAGTCAGCTTGGTAGTTATTAGTAGGGTTACACATCTAGGAATACCTTTCCCTTCACTTAGGAATGTTGGTTCTTCTCCACCACACTGCTTATAGACTTTAACCCAGTCTGGTTCTTGATCTTTTTTCTCTACAACTGTTATGTATGTTGATCCTCTACCATGGTATCCATCAGCATCTGTAGCTTCAACTACGAAAACCCAGTCTCCAGTAGGATTTGTAGAGTTTATTCTCATATTAATTGTGGCTCTCCATCTAGTAGGACCTATCTGCATCATACTCCATGATCCTAGTGGTACACCAGTAGAGTCGTGAACTGTAAGATATACAGTTGCAGGAGTCTTAGGAGCATCTCCTGTTGCTGCACGGGTAATTATAGCTTCAACTCTTACTATAGTATCACATCTCCAAACATCCTTCTCTGATACTTCCATTGTTGTATTGTAAACTTCTACTTCAACATTTAATTCCAGCTCTACTATGAATGTGCATTCACCTCTAAGAGTTATACATGGGTTACCATATTCATCAAAGTAGTATTCATGAATTAGAATAGTATATGTACCTTCATACTTTGTAGTAGCACCTGTAAATCCACCTGGATATGTAAAGATCGTGTACTTTCCTGGTGCTAGATTAAACCAGTCTTTAAATATATGTCCTTCTGGGTCCAGTACTGTTATAGAGTAGTTGTATCTATATACTGGCTTTCCATATCTTGTATTTATTGATGGAGCAGTAATGTTGATTCTTACAGATTCATATTTCTCTATAATGAGTTCACCACAATCCCAAACGCTTCCATCTCTTACCCTTATTAGTTTCATTTTTACATCGTATGTTTCTGCAGTTAATGTTACTGGGACTATAAATAGTCCACTA
The DNA here is from genome assembly GCA_038845975.1 of Methanomethylicia archaeon. Classification (GTDB taxonomy): domain Archaea; phylum Thermoproteota; class Methanomethylicia; order CALHIW01; family CALHIW01; genus CALHIW01. The sequence continues at coordinate 33,294 of JAWBQF010000001.1, read as the reverse complement.
AACACTATTGTTAGGACTAGTATTAAAGCTAATATTGTCTTCCTCATATTTTACACCAGAGTTTCCCAAATTAGTCTTTAATGTGGGATATATATAGGTTTGCTGAGAGCTAGATTACAGTTGATTACAGTTGATTACTCCTGACTAGCTAAGCTATATTGAAGTGATAGACCTTAATATCGTAAATTAGAGGTATAAAGGATATGTCCAATACTAGGTTAAGCTTTACATTCTTAGCTGAGCACTACATCGTAATAAATACTTAATAAACGAAATCAGGAATGATTGATGGAGCTTAGAATGCAGCAACTTAAACTCATCTTCTCAAGTTGAGTGTTAAAGTATGAATATTTTTGTAGAATAATCTTGGTATTGGATGTTTACCTATTTTAAATCTTGTTTATTCTATGTTTATTATATGGTGTTAAGAGGATTCTGTCCTCTATTTGAATGATGGAAAGATTGATTCTAACTACTTCTAGGACTAAAGGCATTATATTGATGTGTAAATTAAGTTCCTAAAGTTCTCCACTTAACCATTCAGCTCTACCAATAATGAATGTTGACCTTATATGGCTTTAATTGATTATAAACAATTTTAGTGATGTATAAGTTTCTAATAATAGCATTAATTCAGTATTAGTATTCACTTTAACACCTAGAGTTTAGTAGGAAAGTTTCCAATCAAGTCGTGATGATGCTTAAATTAGAATTCAGCTGATGCTTCAATATGAAATATTAGTTGATAGGGTTTGTAGACTTTATTAAGGTTTATTAATGTTATGTTCTTCTTAGTTTTAGAGATATTATTCCCTTAACAATATCTTTCCGTATACATTTATAGTCTAGTGATTCCATGAAGCCCTCTATGAAGTTAGCTATTCCACGTGTATATTTTTCATTTAGGGATGAGCCTATACATCTTATACTTATTGATTCACCATTACCTTCAACTATAAAGTCGCTTAAACCCCATATAATGTTTGCTATGTAAATCTTTAGTAAGTCATGTGGATTGTTTGTAAATCTTGTTGAGAAACATTTCCCACACCATTTACCAATATTTCTCCAATTATCCATTATCTCTTCTATAGCTTTTGGAGTTGCTTTATCAAGTAGACTGTATACAAGTTCAGCTGGAACTAGTATGAATCCTGATTCTTGAGCTGTTTTTATTATTAGATATTCGTCTACAGCTTTATTTAGGGTTAAGCCGTTTTTTTCAAGAGCTATGGTATTTCTTAACGTTTCATTAAGAAGTTTTGTTACAGTCATTCCCTTCTTTCTGGCAAGATTAATAAACTCATCAGCAATATCTTTTCTAGCTGCTAAAAATTTACGGCTCAAGTCAATCAGCCTCTAAAGTTATAGATTAAAACGATATAAGTTTTACCACAGTTTACATCAATAAATATATTAATGTTTACGTTTGCTATTCTATAGATTTAAACTCCATAAGAATAACTCCTTTAACAATATCTTTCCGTATACATTTATATCCTAATGCTGACATAACTCCTTCAAGAAAGCTTGCTGACAATTCTGTAAGCTCTATTGGCTGGTGAGGGGATATACATCTCAGCAATAATTTACCATCAAGCCTTACTAAATGGATTTCATTCATATCCCAAAGATATGCTTCAAGAAGATTCTTTAACTCCTCTGGGTTTTTTAATTCTCCAAATTTTGCTAGTATGTACTTCCCATACCATCCACCAGTTTCAAGCCACTTCTTCTTTAATTCATCAGTACTGTTTTCATATATTTTTTGAATTATTGCGTGAAGACTTTCTGAAGATATAATTGTTGAGCCAGCATTCTTTACTGTTTCAATCATTATGTATGCATCTATTACTTGACGTAGAGACTTACCCATATCATGAGCTCTTAAAGCCTGCTCAAATATTTCATTTATATATAGGAAGGGGGTTTTACCCTCTTTTGCAGATACAGCATATATCTTCTCAAGAAGATCTCCAGGAACAGCTATAAGCTTCTTATCCTTTGATACCAATAAGAGACACCACATAATTATTTAAAAGAGCCTATATATACTTAATTATATCAATACTAACATGTAATCGATGCTTTGTAAGGTTAGCTCATGATAGCATTCTAAATATTAAGCTAATCTTACTCACTTCCTCAATTGTAAGTACTATGAAACTGTAATATAAGTATTTTGATGTTTCATATCATTATTTATTTACTGACTAACATTGCTAAATTGAAGAATACCTTAAGTTTCCTATTAGACAATAATGGAAATGAATTTAATTAATACTCTTATACTTCTAGTGAATGATGTCTTACTACTCTAACTTATATTATGCTAATAAGTTAACTTACAATATAGTGTTTAATACCATAACATAAACAGAAACCTAATCTATTAAGGAGGTAAAGCGTAATAATATAGTAGATTCGATAAGGAACGTTAGATTTTTATTTAATTTATGTTAGCTGAATGTATGGGTAGATTTAAGCTTGAAGTTAATCCTAGCTTGGATAGGTGTGGTGAAATTATTCATGAAGCCTTATCTAATAAAGCTGTTCTAATTATAGTTGGTAACTGTATTATTGATTATAACGGTAGAGCATCATCTAAAATTGGTTTTGGTGAAAGAATTTTAATAGTTAAATCTGATAGCTCAGTAATTATACATAGACCAAGAGGTATTAAACCAGTTAACTGGCAGCCTAGTGGATCAATCATTAAATGTGAATATGGTAGAAACATATTAAAAATAAGTTCATACTTTAAAGGTGAAGTTTTAAATGTTGCTTTTAAAAATATTGTTTTAATATCATTTATGAAGTTAGAGGATGAGGCTGAATTCTCCATGTATGCTACGGAAGAGGACATGAAGAAGGCAATATTTATGAATCCAAACATCATTGAGAGGGGATTTATACCGATTACTGATGAGAAACATGTTTCATCAGGATTTATTGATATCTACGGTAAAGATTCTAAGGGTAATACGGTAGTTATTGAGGTAAAAAAGGATATGGCATTAAAAGATGATGTTATTCAACTCTATAGATATGTTGAAGGAATGAGGAAAAATAATCCAAGTATTAGAGGCATAATAGTATCACCATCAATAAGTTCCTCAGCTAAGCATTTACTCGTAAAAACCAACTTAGAACATGTAAAGTTAACACCTAAAATATGTAGTAAAATAATTCATGAAGCTGAGAGGGGAAAACTAACACTAGATAACTTAAATATAAATGATAGGTAATTAATTGATTCCACTAATTAAGAAAGCATTTAAACTATTCTCCTCCTTGTAAGATTTCATCTTCATTTATAATCTAGAAAGTAGAATTTAAATTTTAACCTAATAGATAGTTTAAAACATTTAAGCTCTTCATAACCTTATATCCTATTATGTATTATTATATTATGTGAAATATTGCTGCTTTCTAGTTTGTCAAAATTGAGTTATTGAATTATTAAACATTAATCGGTGAAAAGCTATGATTTAAATATATTGAACTACTTCTACAATAGGAATAGATTAAACCACTAATAAAGTGATACGTCTAATTTACTTCAAGATATTAACAGGTTAGCATGACTAAGCTTGTAAAATTTAAGGCTTAACTTAATAGAATCCAACCCTAGTGAGATAAAGTTTAAATAGGTGAATCCTAAGTTAGAACTAGCTGAGGGACTTTAATGCCTAGTGAACCGCTAAAACTACTATTTAGATCTGTTAATAAGACAATAATAGTTAAGCTGAAGGATGGAAGTGAATACATGGGTAGACTTATTAAATGCGATCCAACCATGAACTTAACAATGACTGATACGCAGGAGCTTAATAATAATGGAGATATTAAAACAAAATTCGGTAAAGTTCTTATTAGAGGTAATAATATACTATATATTAAGACTGATCTATAATGGTAATTATTTAGGGTAAGCTTAAGAATCTAACTGATTTGAAATCATTATCTAATTTATGTTTGAAAGAACATAATAATATCTACTAGTATTTTCAGAGTATTGCTCTTTACTCTTAAAGAGACAATTTATACCTATTGAATCATTTAGAATTTCTGTAGTTAAGCTTTAGCTCTTATCAAAGCCTGAAATGAATAAGTTATTAACTAATGGCTTAATTCATTAGCTTCTCCATCATTTTGATTACTTTAGGAATAAAATATGGCGAAAATTAAATAAGAAGGAGTAGCTAAGTTTTCTAGATTATGGTATGTTTAGAAATATTGTTATTGAAGTGCTTGATCAAAAACCAGTGTCTAAAAGGAGTATTGAAATTGTTGAGAGAAAGGGAGTAGGGCATCCGGATTATCTTATAGATGGTGCATGTGAAGCGGTAAGTAAAGCTTTAAGTAAATACTATCTTAGCGAGTTTGGAGCTATACTACATCATAATGTTGATAAGGGCCTTCTTGTAGGCGGTAAAGCAACAGTATGGTTTGGTGGGGGTAGAGTTGAGGAGCCAATACATATCATCATTGCAGGTAGAGCTATAACAAGTGTTGCATCTAGTTCTGATATAAAGTATGTACCTATAGGTAAGATAGTTTTAAGTTCAGTAAGAGAGTTTCTTAATAGTAGCCTTAGATTTCTCGATGTTAATAGTGATGTTATAATAGATTATAAAATAAGACCTGGATCCATGGATCTGGTTAGTGTTTTTAATCTTGAAAGAGAAGTACCTCTTGCTAATGATACATCATTTGGAGTATCTTTCGCACCTCTAACTCAATTGGAGAAACTAGTATTAGAAACTGAAAGGTATCTGAATTCTCCAGATATTAGGAAGAGTCTTCCAGAAGTAGGTGAGGATATAAAGGTTATGGGCTTAAGAAGAAATGAAAGAATAGAGTTAACAGTAGCTGTAGCTATGATTAGTAAGCTTATACCTGACTTAAGTCACTACTTAAGTATTAAGGAGGAGGTTAAAAGGAGAATTGAGGATTTAGCTTCAAAAATCACAGATATACCTGTTGAGGTTATTGTAAATGATGCTGATAAGCCAAGTAAGGGTATAGTATATCTTACCGTTACAGGTACTTCAGCTGAAGCTGGTGATGATGGTAATACTGGTCGAGGAAATAGAGTACATGGATTAATAACACCAAGCAGATATATGTCACTTGAAGCTACAGCCGGTAAAAATCCTGTAAATCATGTTGGTAAGCTATATAATGTACTTGCAGATATTATAGCTAATAGAATATATAAGGAAGTTGATGGAATAGAAGAGGTATATGTAAAACTTCTTAGCAGAATTGGGTCACCAATAGATAAACCTCTAATCGCAAACATACAGTTCATACCTGATAATACAAGACCTAAAGCAAATATTGAAAGTGAAATTTACAATATTGTTGATAGTGAATTCAATAATATTAGAAAACTAACTGGAATGATACTTAATGGAAAATGCAGCTTATTCTAGTAATTTAATCCATTTCACGTAATATATTTCTCTTTGATTATTTATGACTTAACTTCTATCTTTAAGTATTATTGATGAATTCAGTAATGATGAAGTAGAATAAATTGTAAAATGTAGGCTTCATAACTATAATCGTTTACTTCTATATTCTGAAATCAGCTTTTCAAGCTGAATTCTCTTTATAGATTTTACTTTTTCATTAAGCTTATTTTTTAATTCTTTTATTTGATTTATAGCGTTAATATTAATAAAGGGAATGTCAAAAATCCAGGTTATGTTGGCTTCATCGTAGTTTACTATGGGTATTCCATTACCTTCAAAAGCCTCTACCAAATGGTTTGGAGGATTTTTAGAAATTACTCCGAGAATATCTAGCTTAGCTAGTTCCTTAATAGCTTCAATACTGTAGCTTGACGAGTCTTGAACATAGAGTATGTCAAATCTGCCTATGCCTATAGTATTTTGAATTTCTTTAATTGATGATTGTTGTATTGTACGTAATATCTTAACTGGAACTATTTCACCTTTAACTAGAGCCATTAGGTTTTTCTTAGCATTTTCAATATCACTTCTTAACTTATCAATGTACAGTGATTGAGCTGTAAAGCTTTTTGATAGTTCTTCAATCCTACTTCGTAAAGTTTCAATTTCTCTCTCTTTTCTAATCTTTAAATGTTCTTCACTCTTAATTCTTTCAATCTCACATTCTAAATCTCTAATTTTAAGCTTTAAATATGATATTTCATCATTTGAACTTTTAAGCTTCTTAACTAGAGTATTAATAATTGTTCTCTGAATACTTAGCTTTTTAATCAAGTTTTCAACATTGGGCTGCTGCCAAATAGGTAGTTTAATAGCTGGAGGGGTTTCAGATATACTGATGGGTTTACTAAGCATATTTAGAGCTTCACTTATTGAGTACCCCTTAATTATTAAAGCTCTTAAATCATTGTGTGAAACACTTAACCCAAGTGATTGAGCATGTGCTTCAGCCTGCTCCATCTTATTTTTAAAGCTTTGAAAAGCCTTAATAGCTGCGGCTAAAGCATCTCTCTGATGAGGATCTTGGGGGGGATTTACTTTATGCTCATCTACGAAACTTTGAACTAATGACGTTTTCTCAGATACTCGTAGAGATCTTGATGGGGTATATAGTATAAGATTAAGAGAGGAAGCTAGCTTTTCGACAAGTCTAGGGGGAGGATTTACATCGGACGATATTGCAATAGGAGTTCCATACTCTAAGATTATTTTTATGATTTCACTTCTATCAATACCTCTTTTACTAGTTAAAAGCAGCAATTCACCATTAACATTTAATGCAGCTATTCCAGTAACCATTCCAGGATCTACACCAACAATAAGGTAATCATTTCTTTTAGATTGAGTAGACATTAATGCAGTTTCACTAATAGGTTTAAATATTAGAGTTTTACTTGGAGCAGGATATATTCTAATATTAACATAGCCTTTTTTACCATGAATGATTCCATGGAGATTCTCCCTACTACAAAATACTACGAATTTAGCGTTTGAAATACCACCATAGCTTCTCCTTATGTATAAATCATAGTCTAAACCTGATAATTTAAGCTTAGATTCAATATCTTTACATAGCATCAATATTTGACCTTCAATTCCACGTCTATATCTTTCACTACTCATACCGCCTTTCTTGGTTATTTTTGATGGAGATATTGTAACTATTGTTTTAGGCTCAAAAACCTCAACAATATAGCCGATATTCATAGATGCAAGTCTAGCTATTATCTCTGAAGACTCAAGTGGGGATAGCTTCGACTTGCATGTTAATCCATTAGCTAAGGCAAGAGACTCTAATGTTTTAAATCCATGTTCAGGAGAGCCGGTAACTTGTACGATCTTTATGTTTAAGGGTAACATTAAAGCTATCTTCTTTAAGTCTCTAATAGACTCCGCTAATTCAAATATATTGTCTAAGGCTACTACTGATGGATTATACTTCTTAATAAACTTAATTAAATCCATGAAGGATATATTATCAGCTCTATCAATAACTTTAGACCCCTGTATAACGGTAGCAGCATATTTTCTAATTCCCTGTGAAGAGCTCATCGGTAAGATGTCTACTCCGATTACTATATCATTACTTATCGTTTCATAACACCCCGCAAATCACCATATATCTTATCTACATCACCCTTAATACCGTACTTTCTAGCAAAATACTGAGTTATATTTTTAATATCCCTTTTAAGAAGATTATGAGCATTTGGATGATTAACATTAACCCATTGGACCCAATCAATAATGTATATTGAATGATCTGGGGTTAACATAATATTATATTCGCTTAAATCACCGTGAACTAAACCGATAGATAGGGCTAGCTTTAAATTATCAATTATATCTTCAAAAACTTTAGCTGGATCCTCTAATTTACTTAGGGTATAGAGTGGGGCACCGTTAATGTAGGACATTATAACAACATGTCTATTACTATCTATTGGTTTAGGTATAAATAAGCCATGTTTATAAAGAATTTCAAGTGCTTTAAATTCATTTAATGCAGCAAGTCTAGATTTATAGAGCCATGAGGTATGTCTCCTTAAACCTATGAAGGAACGTGTACATTTAACTTGTTTGAAACTTGTTTTACCTAAACGGAAAAACTTAGCTATAACTTTAATTCCTCCAGGAGCTAGAGCTTCATGAATATCGGATTCCTTACCTTTAGCAATAACACCACCAATAGCTTCAATGATTTTTCTCTTAGATAAAACATTAAGTGCAAGCACATCATAACCACTATAGTTAAGCCTATAACCAATATATGGCCCAATAAATCTTAGTATTAATTTAAGAGCGTGAATTTTCGATAAATGAAGAATAGTATCATTAAGACTTAAACCTGAAATTTTAACTATTAGGTTTAATGGTGTATAACTATATCTACTCATTCCCCTCTCTATAGCTATAAGAATTCTGAAGTCTTCATTAGTAAGCTTTTTCAATATTTGGGCAGCATATACTGCCATAGTATTATCGCTTCTAAATTTATAATTAAGTGTCTAGTAGTATAGTGTTATAGATGAGAAAATAAATAATTTTCGCTGATTTAGAAGATTTTGTAAACTTTAGGTATGAAATTAGCTGTAGCTTAGATTTACAAGACAATTTAGAATTAGGATTCTATAAAAATTAGTAAAGCATGATTTAAAAGGTCTATATATATATGTTGATAAATATTTAGGGATGGCTTATCCTTTATTAGTCTATAAACCTCTACATAATGGTTAGAAGATAAGGTCAATATAGGATTTAAATTAGGATGTAGAAGCTTAGATATTTTGAATTAGTAAAACCTAGTATAAGTATTTGGAGAAGTAGATACTTACTTTCCTAGTATGAATCTTTAGTAATAAATCATCATAGTTTCATTATGGTTATGGTATGTTTCTACGTGATTTAAGTCTTTCTATAGATGCTCTTATAAACCCTATGTAGACTGGTGATGGGTTTCCAGGTCTTGACTTATACTCTGGATGAGCTTGAGTGCAAAGGAAGAAGGGATGAGATGAAAGCTCTATAAATTCAGCTCTTTGGTCATTAAGACTATAGCCGGAAACAATTAGTCCATGACTAGCTAGTGTTTCTAAATAATCCTTATTAACCTCATATCTATGTCTATGTCTTTCATAAATTATTTTCCTTTTATATAGGGAGTGTGTTAAGGTCCCTTCTTTAAGTATTATTGGATATGAGCCTAGCCTCATTGTACCTCCTTTAAACAATACTTCACGCTGCTCAGGAAGTAAATCTACTACAGGATATGGGGTATTAGGATCTATTTCCGTTGTATTTGCATTCTTCAGTCCTAAAACATTTCTTGCAAATTCAACTATTGAAAGCTGCATTCCAAAACATATTCCAAGTAATGGTATATTGTTTTCACGTGCAAATCTTATTGCTTCAAGCTTTCCTAAAGCACCTCTAGCACCAAATCCTGGAGGAATCACTACGCCATCAAATCTAGATAGAATACTAGCATTCAACTCTTCTCTTTCAATCTTTTCAACATCTATAAATTCAATATCAACACCAACACCAAGACTTGCAGCTGCATGTTTTAAAGCTTCATTAATGCTTATGTAAGCATCTGTAGTTTTCACATATTTGCCACAGATCGCTATTGAAACTTTCGCCGTTGACTTCTTAAAGGAGTTAATAATCTCTAACCAATCATTCCAGTTAGCCTTACGGAAGTGGAGTCCTAGTAGTTTACATATATAGTCTCCCATTCCCTGTGAGTCAAGTATTAGAGGAAGCTCATATATGTAGTCTACATTGTATGAGGTAAATACAGCTTCATCCGGAACATTTCCGAACAACGCTATTTTCCTCTTTACCTCATGATCTAAAGATACCTTGCATCGTGCAACAATAATATGTGGCTGAATTCCTATACGTCTAAGCTCATTAACACTATGTTGTAAAGGCTTTGTTTTCTGTTCACCAGTGACATCAAGTATTGGTACAAGCGCTATGTGAATAAAAAGTGTTTTCCCTGGATATTCTAGAGCCATTTGTCTTATAGCTTCAAGAAATGGCTGACTTTCAATATCTCCAACAGTTCCACCAACTTCAACTATAATAAAATCAGCATTTGACTTCTCAGCAACAAGCTTAATTCTACGCTTAATCTCATCAGTAATATGTGGTACAACTTGAACACATAGGCCAAGATAGTCGCCTCGTCTCTCTCTCTCAATAACGGTTTGATATATTTGACCTGTTGTAATATTATTCTCCCTGTTTAAGTTAGTATTTAAAAAACGTTCATAATGACCTATATCGAGATCTGTTTCACCACCATCCTCAGTTACAAAGACCTCACCGTGAACAAGAGGATTCATTGTTCCAGCATCAACATTAAGATATGGATCGATTTTGATGGCGGATACTTTAAACCCTCTAGCTTGAATCATTTTACCTATAGAAGCTGTTAAAATACCCTTACCAACACTTGAAAGAACTCCACCTGTCACAAATATAAAGTATGTCATACTATGATCTGCTTTAACTATTAAGTTATTAAAGCTTTAAAGAAAGTTTGTAAGAGTCTTTTGTAGTGTTTGCGATATTGGAAGTGTTATGATCGATATATTATTTGTAGATGGAAGCGAAACATTGATAATTGTTGTTGAATTTACTTCAATTATTTTTCTTCTAGATCTATGGACATGAGCATGTATACATAGTGTAAGATTAGTTCTTAGGATAATGTCCTCCACGGCTTTGCTACCTAGTAATGGCCATAAACTCTCAGGCTCTCCAATCATAGTTTTATAAGTTACAGAATAATGAGATAGAAGAACGGTAAAGTCAGCCTTCCCCTCACTTATTAAGCACTCAATCTTTCTAAGTCTTTCAGTATAGATTTTATCTATATCCTTAATATTTTTAGATTGCCATGCTGTAGGCTTATCGAGAACACCCTTAGTACCTATAATCTTAATATTCCATCCCTTAATATTTAATATTATTGATTCATCATCAAGCCATGTTACTGATGAATACTCATCCTTATACTTTTGAGGAGTGTATTCCTCATTACCAAAGCATGATACGATAGGTATATTACCAATATCTCTAATAGCATTTACCACATTCTCCATTTGGTCCACAGCATTTCTATGTACATTATCTCCTGCAAGAAGAAATAGGTCAATATAATTTAAAGGAATACTATGAAGTGAATTTTTAAAGATCTTCAAGAACTTTGGAGAATGAATATCACCTACTGCCGCTATAACTATACTATTTCTATTAGTCATATCTAACACCTAACCTAATTTAGACTACCAAACATATATAAGTTAAGTTAATTAGGTTAAATATAACTGTATGGGTCAATAATCCGGATCTAACAGCTTAATCTAATCTTCTAAACAGTTATAGATAACTGATGAATAATTCCAGAATTTAAATATCCTCCTATTGTCTAGTATGTGATTGTTGTGATGTTATTTAGTTAAAGAATACTTTGCCCTTTGCTGAATGATGAGTATACAATTCTACTATGTTTCTCTCATTGAAGATGTTTTTAATGTGTAGTAGCTTAATTTATTCGAAAGGTTTGAAAAGACGTAATGCATTATCAATGAAGAATACAAGAGAATGTTATAATAGAGGATATTTAAATTCTGGAATTATTCATCAAAACAATTATACTATAACTACCTAAGAAGAGAAACTCAAGTTACTAAGTCTACTGTTTCAGATATAAATTTATATTTTTACACTAGTATAGTGTAATGGTGAAGTATGAAGTCTAGTAAGGATTTAGTGGTTGAGTCTACACTTGAAAATATCACTGAAGCAATTAGAAGAGTTTTGGGAAATTATACTCAGAGTATAGGAGTTGATGATGAGATAATATTTATTGGTGTAAGAGAGATATGTCCTCCAATAATTAAAGTTAGAAGTATTTGTGAAGGAAGATATGCTATTATCTCAACAAGTAGATGTGATATAAAAGATTGTAGCTATTGGGAGAGATGTGCAAAGCTTGATGCTGAAAGGCTTGGAACACTAAAGGAGGAACTACTAAAATTAGCTGGAAAGAAAAGTGAAAAACAAGTATTGAAGTGGCCTATAGGAATAGAAGAAGTAGATGAGAAAATTATTGAGAAGATATATGAGAAGGTAAGGGAGTAGTTATGACATGCTATGTAGTTGTTGGAGGATTTTTTGGCGATGAAGGAAAGGGAAAAATTGTAGCTTATTTAGCACTTAGTAGTAATGTTAATGCTGCAGTAAGAGTTGGCTCTATAAATGCAGGCCATACAGTTACCATTAACAATAAAGAGGTTAAGCTTAGAATTGTGCCATCAGCTTTCATTAATAACTATGCAAAGCTTTACATTGCTGCTGGAGCTAATGTAAGTCCATCAATATTCCTTAAGGAGGTTGAGGTAACAAACACATACGGTAGAATCTGGATTGACTATAATACTTCAATAATTGATCAGGAACATGTTGAAAGAGATAGATCTTCACAATATCTTAAAGATAAGATAGGAACAACAGGAAGTGGAGTAGGACCTGCTATTGAAGATCGAGTTAAACGTATAGCTAAAACAGCAAAGGAAATAGATGAGTTAAAACCGTTTATTACAGATGTATCTCAGGAAGTAAACATGATAATTGATGATGGAGGAACAGTAATTGTTGAAGGAACGCAAGGAACCTATCTATCACTTTACCATGGCACATATCCATACGTTACTTCAAGGGATACAACAGCTTCAGGAATATGTAGTGAAGCAGGTATAGGGCCTAAAAAGATCGATGAGGTAATCGTAGTTTTTAAATCGTTTATAACTAGAGTTGGAGGGGGCCCTTTAGAAGGTGAATTAAGTGAAGAGGAAGCTATGAAAAGGGGATGGTTTGAAGTAGCAACAGTTACAGGTAGGAAAAGGAGGAGTGCACCATTTAACTTTAATCTTGCAAAGAGAAGTATTATGATTAATAGTGCAACTCAAATAGCATTAACAAAGCTTGACTCAATATTTCCTGAAGCTAAAGGTCTAAAATTATATGATGACCTACCATTAAATGCTAAAAAATTCATTGAGGAAATTGAAAACATATGTAAGGTACCGGTTACAATAATAGGTACAGGACCGAATATCTATGATACTATTGATAGAAGAAAAGAATTAAAGTTAATCTAAAAGGTTGGGGCTAAAAATACATAATATTAGCTCGCTAGATTGATTTAGAAACTAAGACATAGTATGTTATCATATTAAGATTAATTTGCTCGTAAACTTAAGCCATGACTATATTATGCTTTCTATATTTAAGTTCATTAAGTCTTCTAACTTGTTCTGACAACTTTGGATGTTATATTCTTATTATTTCTTTAGGATTTTAATTTTTGTTTTCTACGTGGTATTTGGTTGTTTATTGGTGTGTTCTTATTTAGTTGTAGTGTTTTTATTTGTATGGTATGTATTGATTATTTTTCTATGGGGTTTCTACGTGTTTATCGCTATTTTAGAAGTTTTGTGTTTATTAGCTTGATAGATTAATCTATTCTGTATGTAATATCTTATTAGTAGTAGTGGCTTAACATTATATTTCTTTAAAGTTTATGTATGTATTGTGGTTGATGTGTGAAAATAATGAATGAATGTAATTTTTCTTTTGAATGTATTCATATAATGATCTTAATAGTGTATTTATTAACATATCTCCTATACCAATATGAATAATTAATGGTAAATCACTAAATCTATGAGTTCATATACATATTCATAGCTTAATAGCTAATAATCTATTCACACTCCTTAAACTATATTTAGAAAAATAAGTTAATTGAAGTATAAATATAATAGTGTTTTAACCTCCTAAAGAATCCATCACAAATCATACAATACGGAGCAAAATACACCAAATAAACATCCAAAGTTAACAGGATACTTTAGTTGGCTTTGTTAACTTTAGATTTATTTGGGAGTTCTCTCCCTTATTTATGGTGTTAGTATGTCTAAAATTGTTAAGTTTGTTAGGGAGAGAACTCCATTTACTCTAGTTGTTATGGTGCTTATATATATTTTCGTTCATGTTCATCTAGAATGGCTTCGGATATTCTAAGCTTCATTATTGTTAGGAGTTATGTATCCATACTATCGTGGTTTAGATCTTTAAGCTTCCTATTTGAATTTGATAGGAGGGATGTTAGGATTATGGTTGATGATACTATTATTAGTGTAGGTTCTAAGAGGAAGATTGTTTACGTTGCGTTTGAGCCATTATTGAGGAGAATTCTCTACATATGGGTTTGTGATGTTGCAACATGCTTACATCACTAACATTCCTTAAAAGATTAGAGCTATTTATGGTTCAAATATAGTTTATTAAGTGATGGAGCTCATTATTATAAAGCAGTAGAATATTAAAATTAAAACATTGTATAGTTTAGAGGTTAAGAATCTAATGGAGAGAATAATACAGTATGTTAAGGATAGAACTAAGCTATTCGATAATTATATACCATGCATGAAGGATAGATGTGATGGTGAACATGTATTAATGCTTATAATCAATAATATACATACTAAACAAACATGGATTAACAAGAAAATAAAAGCTAAAGAATTCATAGAAGATACAATACCAAAATAGAGATGATAAAACATGCTTAAGTTAACAAAGCCCTTTAGTTTCTAGTAAGATTTATTAACAAGAGAACATGATAGCCTTTATGTCTAGAGAGTTGAGGATAGATGCTAAAGAGTTAAGTAGATATAATAAGGAAAAGATAAGTAAGCTTATTGAGTATATTAGAAATAGGATGAAGGGGGAAGTAGTTAATGATGGGGAAAACATTATTTTGAAGGGTGAAGATATAGATAAGGAATACGTTAAAACATTGACCAAACGCTTCTTATATATTGAGAAAGTAATAGATGACTTTAGAGTACTAGTAAGAGATGAAAACCTATTATTAAGAGAGAGAAGAAAGGTAAAAATGAAGAGAATACATCATTAAATATAACATGCTGCTTGAATTACATATAAATGGAGTGCTAAAATCAATTCATGGAACTGTTACTGACTTAGCTAAATTTCTCGGTTTATCTGGGTCTTTAAGTCTCAATATAGCTGTATGATATGCTATTAATTGTAATGGTGGAGAAAATATTATTGGCGTCAATATTTCAGAAAGATTAGACTCTATACTTATAGTAATATCTGAAACTTCTTTAACCTCATGTGCATTATCTTGAGTTATTGAAATTATCTTAGCTCCTCTAGCTTTCATTTCCATAATATTGCCAAGCATTTTCATCGATGTTTCACCAGCAGGAGTTATAAAGATGCATGGAAAACCCTCTTCCACAAGGGCTATTGGACCATGTTTACTCTCTCCAGCTGGATATCCTTCAGCATGTATATAGCTTATTTCTTTAAGCTTTAACGCTCCTTCAAGAGCTGATGCAACGTTAATTCCCCTACTTAGATAAAATATGTTTTCTCTTGGAGCTATTGCTTGAGCTATTCTTCTAGCTTCATTATCTATATGTCTCAGATACTTTTCTATTATTACTGATGTTTCATACAGTTCCGATAATAAATGTCTATATGTGTTCTCACTTACTAAGCCGTAACTATGAGAGAAATTTATTGCTAGTAGACTTAGAAGTGTTAACTGAGATATATAGGTTTTTGTTGCCGCTACTCCTATCTCAGGACCTGCCTGTATGTTTAAATATATATCTGATATTCTTGTTAACTCAGACCCTATAACATTTGTCACACCAATTATCTGTGCACCTCTCATTTTTGCATTCCTAACTGCAGTAAGAGTATCTCTTGTCTCACCAGATTGAGATACTGCTATTACTACTGTGTTTTCATCTACTAGTTGTGCATAGTTTTTTAAGAATTCTGAGGCTATACATGGTATTACATTAATTAATGATAATTCAGAGAATATATAGGATGCAGCTAGACATGCATGATAAGATGTCCCGCATGCTACAAGAAATAATTTATCTGAATTCTCAATAAGCATTGAGGCAATATTTATGAGGCGCTTATCAATTCTTAAGGTATTTCTTATTGCTCTTGGCTGTTCATATATTTCTTTAAGCATAAAATGAGGAAAACCGCCTTTCTCAGCCATATCCATTGTCCAGTCAATAATTGTTTCATGCCGCTGAACTATTGATCCATTTTCTATCCGAATTATTTTAATGTCCCTTAAGCTTAAAACAGCCATTTCACCATCAAATAACTCTATCACCCTGTTAGTATATGGTAAAAGAGCTGGAATATCTGATGCACAGAAAACACCATTATCATTTACTCCTATAACTAAGGGAGATTCGTTTTTTACACATAGTATTTTATCTTCATCAGCATGTATAGCGGCTATAGCGTAGCTTCCACTGATTAGCTTTACAGCCTGCTTTACAGAATCCTCAAATGACATATTATTTTTAATATTATCCTCTATAAGATGAGCGAAAACTTCACTATCAGTCCTCGACTTAAAGATATGACCTTTAGATTCAAGTAATTTTTTAATTTCAATATAGTTTTCAATTATTCCATTATGTACTATAGCTATCTTTCCTGTACAATCAGTATGTGGATGAGCGTTTTCCATACTTGGAGCTCCATGTGTAGCCCATCTTGTATGACCAATGCCGATCATTCCTGGAAGATTATTTAAATCGAGCTTCTTATGAATTTCATCTATTCTTCCAGAATCCTTCTTTAAAAATAATAAGCCGTTATAAATAGTAGCTATACCCGCAGAGTCATATCCTCTATATTCAAGCCTTTTTAAAGCTGAATGAATTAGCGGTGCAGCTTTCACTCCATTAACTATACATCCAAAAATCCCACACATCTATTCTCCACCAGCCACCTCACTAACAATTTTAACTATAAAATTTCTAATAACGCTACTATCAGCCTTACCTCTTAGGATCTTCATGGCTTGACCCATAAGCAAATCTATAGCTTTATCCTTACGCTCAGTTACAATATTAATGTTTTTTAATACTATCTCCTTAACCGCTTCCTCTATTTTTTCACGGGGCATAACAGATAGATTTTTCTCATGAACTATATCTGTAACGTTTTTATTAATGTCTGCTGATAAGTATCTTATGATGTCCGGTATTGACTCCTTAACTATAATACCATCTTGAAGAAGCTTAAATATTTCTTCAAGATGCTCATCGGATATTAAATCAATATTTACACCCTCCCTTCTTAAGCTTGTTAGTGTTGAGGTTAATGTTGTTGCTACAATAGTTGGATTTACATTATACTTTGAAACTATTTTTTCAAAGACAGGTAGATAATATGAATTTAAAACTTCCTGAGCAAGCTTACTACTTAGTCCTAACACTTTGGTGAAACGCTCAAATTTCTTATCAGGCATTTCAGGTAATAGTGTTTTTAACTGCTTAATTCTATCCTCTGTTATAATTAGTGGCGGTATATCTGTTTCAGGATAAAGTCTTGCTGCTCCAGGTCTAGGTCTAGTATAATATGTTGTTCCATCATTATTAGCTGCTCTTGTTTCTTCAGGTATACCTTTTAATGCTTCAATGCATCTTTCATAAACAGCCTTAAGAGCCTTAAGAGCTTGATGCTCCTGAGATGCAACAAAAACTACAGCATCATCTTGAGATGCTGATACAGTCTCTAGTAGCTTTCTAATTTCATCTTCTGTAATTCCATAAGCAGGCATTTCATCAGTATGAAAAATACCATTTACACCAGCTAAAACTCTAGCTCTATCAGAAAGCTCCGCACCAAATTTACGTTTAGGTTGAATCTCAATTTTAAGTATTCCTCTAAAACATGGAAGCTTAAGAGCATAAACTTTACCATTACTGGAAATTATGTTTCTTATTACTTTACATTCAGTATTTATGAAAATGCTTGTTACATCTATAGGATTAAAGATTAACTTATCTTCAACACCTCTCCTCAAAAGCTCATCCTTAATCTTTAATAGAGTTAACTGTCTTTGAACTTCATACTCAATACATTTAGATATCATTTCAAGTTCCTGAACTCCCTTAATCTCCGTTTTTGCACCACCAGTAATGGATATGTTTAAATCCTGTCTTATTGTTCCAATTCCTCTTTTAACTCTTCCAGTCATTCTTAACAGTTGGCCGATTTTAAAAGCTACTCTTTGAGCTTGTTGAGGAGTTGAAATTACTGGAGCTGTTGCTATTTCAATAAGTGGAATACCAAGTCTATCAAGATTATATCTTATCTCTTCAGGAGTCTCTTCAATCTTCCTTGCAGCGTCCTCTTCCAATACTATTGTTTGTATTGGAATATTATTTTCAGCATCAGATATGTAGCCTCCTAAAGCAATAATCGCTGTACGCTGAAAACCACATGTATTTGAGCCATCTATAACTATCTTCCTCATTACATGTATTTCATCAACATAGAATGCGTTCAAAATAAGACTTACAATTAAAGCTATATCTACTGCTTCCTCATTTATTGGATGAGGAGGCTCCTCATCATGCTCAACCATACAGTTGGAGTCGTAGAATGAATAGTAAGCAAATACTTTATTTTTTTCAGCTTCAAAAGCTGCTGCTTTATCTATTTCTCCAAGTTCGCTTTGAGTTGGTTTAAGTATCCTTCTAAAAACATAATCGGGAGACCTTGTTTGAATAACTGTTGGGCAATGGCAAAACAGCTTTCGCTTGGTATCGATTTGTTGATGAATTTCTAATCCGACTTTTAACCCAATTGATTTATAATCAATGTTCGAAGCTTTTTCCATAATAGCACCATAGCTCTACCATACTATGAAATTACACTAGTAAAAAGTTTTTCTGAATGTCTATAGCTAATTTCACCACAAATATTTGTTAACATAAGCTTTTTAACATCTCTAATATCCTGAGTCTGACCAAGAACCCATTTCAACTTGACATATGCAGTTTCAGGAATCATATCTTCACCTGGAATAACACCCATAGCTAGAAGTTCTCTTCCAGTTCTGTAGACATTCATGTTTATTCTACCCCATAAACACTGTGAAACCATTACAACCGGCATAACCTCACAAGCTCTACTTATTGATTTAAAAGCATACGTAGGAGTATGTCCAAGACCTGTTCCCTCTATAACTAAGCCATGATAGCCTTTATCAACAATATAATCTATAATTTCGTATGGGAAGTCAGGATAAGTTTTTATTAGTGCTACTTTATCATCAAAATCCGCTTTCAAAAATGGACTTCTATTTTTATCTCTTCTAGGTAGTTCATTATATGATAACATTGTGATGCTAAACCCTTTAACCTCAGCAATAATATTTTCATTAATTGATTTAAATGCATCTCTCCTACTTGTATGACATTTACGAACCCTTGTGCCTTTATGTATAGCTATCACATCATCAGATGTCGACTTATGCATAGCAACAAATACGCCTGAAACTGATGATTGGGCTGCGAAAATAATTGCACCTAGAAGATTTAGAGATGCATCTGTTGAGGGCCTATCAGAAGATCTTTGAGAGCCAACAAGTACTACGGGAACAGGTAAATTCTGAATTGCAAAGCTTAAGGCGGCAGCTGTATAACCCATAGTATCTGTACCGTGAGCAATAATAACTCCGTCAATTCCTTCGCTTAAATCATAGAAAATTCTTTCAGCTATTGTTTTCCAGTATTTAGATGTCATGTCCTCGCTGAAAATATTAAGAATTTCCTCACTTCTAATTCTAGCTATGTTTCTAATTTCTGGTACTAGATTTAGAATATCGTTAACATCAAATGAGGGATAGACAGCGCCTGTAATGTAATCAATTTTACTTGCAATTGTTCCGCCACAACCCTTTATTGAAATCAGTGGAAGATCCTGTAGTTGCTCGACCGAAGTAGAGGGTATGTGATGAGTGGTTAAGCCATGTTTAACCAGCTTAATTTCCTTAATTTTACTAATAGATAATCCAACATTATATCCGTTCTCAAGTTTGATAACAACATGTTTATCATCAAGCAATCTACTTCTAGGCATTAGGAAACCTCTTAGAACAATACCTGTATCAAGAGTTATATCTACCAAATCCCCAACATGAACATTGAAACGTCTTATCAACTCTAATGCTTCTCCAAAATATTCAGACATAGTATCCACCTTAAGATTACGTTATGTATGGAAAGATTTAAACTTTGTTTAAAAGATTACTTATTGGAAAGCTTATATATTTTAAATCTAAAAGCATGTAAAATAATTATTTACGTGTAATTTTTCAATATTTTGACATTAAAACAGACTGAATACTATATAGTATCTTGGGAAAGATTTATATAGCAGTTTTTAGAAGTAGTATATTGGGCAGCTCTGAGGTGATATTATGGCTAAATGTCCAAAATGTGGTGAAGAAGTAGCTAAACCATCAAAGACATGGATGTTAAAGAAAGTAAAAGTTGGGCTCTATAAGTGTTCTAAAGGCCATGTGTTTAGAGCAAAAGCACCTTAAATAAGCTATAAATTATCTTAAAAACAATTATTTTTTATCATTTAACATGGAATACTGTACTCTCTTAAAATAGTTTCTTCTATTCCTATGTCTAGGTATAGGATTTCTGTGAGGTTTAGCTGGAATTTTAGGTGTTTGACTTCTAACCTTTCCAGCTTTAGTAAGACTACCATGAGATGGCATATAATGTATATATTATTACAGTTATATAAATCTTACTAAGTTGATTTGATGCCCTTAGTAATTCATGAAGTTTGCAACTTTGCTTTCAGTATTTTATGGACTTTACTAATGCTATTGTGAAGATGTTAGTGTTAATGAAATTAAATACTATAAAGTGAGAAAATTAGCTATATATTACAGAGATAATGTGAATACTGTGAAGACTTTAAATGGAAATCATGTACGATTTAATGTTAAGAAGTTTAATGAAGCTTTAAGAGATAAACCTAAATCAGTCTATAAAGGCTTAGAGGTTATTACTGAAAGCTTAAGTCTAGGATATGATCAGGACTATTGGACAATAAACATTATGATAGACTTAAAAGAGTGATGTAAAAATACGATTCAAAATAACTATATAGAGTGAGAATTTAGGATGTAGACTCATAAGCTAGACAAACACCATAAGGTGGATGAATCATCATGTCTAGATTTAAAAAGATAATTGAATCAGTTAAATTATTCTTTAGAGAAGTTGTAGGGAGAATAGCAGCAACCATTAGAAAGACCCCAACATTAAAAGGGTAACCAGTAATTAAATTCATTACAAAACTCTTAGATATGCTATCATGTAGAAATTAAGCATTATTAAGTCTTGATCCATAGTTCGTTTTAAAGATATGATTGAGTTTACAAAGTTCTCAATATAATTGTTTAGCTATCCTGAAGTAGCATTTAGTATAGCTAATGAAAGAGATAAAATAGCTGTTTTGCATCCTAATTGTTTTAACCCTAGAAAATATAACAATACTCCAATATTTAAAATTGGGAACCATAAGATTTTGCATGAGGTTACAATAAACCTTAACATAGAATTATTTACATAAAGTAGTGTTAATGCAAAAATCTGTGAAAAGGAATTCTCTTTAGCATTTTCGATATTCTCACCTGTAATGAGTGCATACGAATATGAAATTATGTAGTTTAAAATAATTATAAGCACTACCATTAAGATAGCATACTTAATCACAAACAATTATAGCTGGAAAACCTACCTTAAAATACCTATTTTTTAGGGATTTATATTAGATAAATTTAAAAGCTTTACTTATAGAATCTTATAGTGGTAGATGATGGAGGCTTATTTACTGATACATGATTTAGGATATGTTGCCGCAAACATTAATGGTGAAGTTATCTCTACTTTAATTGATAGAGACATATCTAAGCTTGTACAACAAATGAAACTATTAACTGAGGAAAAAATTCCAGATGATTTGAAGCAATTTTGTAGTAATTTAGTTTCAATTGGGATTAGACGTATCTATATTGAAAATGAAAGTTTTAAAAGAGCACTAGCTAGTACAGGCATTGAAGTAGAAGTAAATCCTAAAAATACCATTTTTAGAAGACTTAAGAAGACAATCATAAACGAAGCAATTAAAATAGGACTAGTTAGAAATATTGAGGAATACTATAACCTTATAAGATGTATTCAAATAGAACTTGTTAAAATTCAGCTTCGAGAAACTGCTGCAAAAAGAGATCTTATGATTGCAAATGCTGTTAAGGCCCTAGATGATATTAATAAAATAATAAATTTAAACATAAATAGGATAAGAGAATGGTATTCAATACATTTTCCTGAGCTTAGCGATATTGTTGAAGATCATGAAGTATATTTAAATATAGTTTCTAGAAAGCTTTCAAGAGTAAATATTAATAGAGATGATTTAGTTAAAATTGGAGTACCTACAAAACTTGTTGAGCTTATAGTATCAAGCGCTAAGAAATCAATCGGAGCCGAAATTACTGATATAGATTTAGAAGCTGTAGGAAAACTTGCTGAGAAAACTCTAGATCTTATAGCATATAGAAATGATTTAAGCAATTATATTGATAAAACAGTTGGTGAAATAGCACCCAATATGAAGTGTCTTGTAGGTGGAGCTATAACAGCTAGATTAATATCGATTGCAGGTGGACTTGAAAAACTCGCAGAGTCACCTGCAAGTAGAGTACAAGTTTTAGGCGCGGAAAAAGCATTATTTAGATTTCTAAGAAGTAAAACTAAGCCGCCAAAACATGGAGTTATATTTGGACATCCAGAGTTGAGAAGTGCACCAAGATGGCAAAGAGGGAAAATTGCTAGAGCACTAGCTAGTAAATTAGCTATAGCTGCAAGAATCGATTACTTTGGGGGAGAATTTATAGGAGAACAGCTTAAAGCCGAACTTGAAGAAAGAATAAAACAGATAAGGGAAACATATACTAAACCCCCTAAAAGAGAGGAAGTTAAAAAACTGAAAAGAAAAAAGTAGAAGTTAAATACTACAGATAATAATTAACGTGAGAATATGTCAACCAGAAGAATTGAAATTGTTAACATATATGAGCATGAAAAGTTTCCTAGGATATTCTGGATAGAGTATGAAGATAATACGAAAAAGCTTGCAACAATAAACTTAACACCTGGAGTACAAGTATATGGTGAAGCATTAGAAAAGTATAGAGAAGTAGAATATAGGATATGGAATCCGTTTAGGAGCAAATTGGCTGCAAGCATATTAAATGGTATTTCCTACATGCCCATAAAGCCAGAATATAAGGTCTTATATCTAGGTGCTGCTTCAGGCACAACATCAAGTCATGTTTCTGATATAGTTGGATTAAGTGGTGTTGTATACTGTGTTGAATTTGCTGCAAGAGTTATGAGAGAGCTTATACAAGTATGCGAACTTAGAAGAAACATGATACCAATATTTGCAGATGCTAGAAATCCTAATCTGTATAGCAATGTTGTAGATGAAGTCGATGTAATATATTGTGATGTGGCTCAACCAAACCAAGCAGAATTGCTAACAAACAATGCTGAACAATACTTAAAACCTAAAGGATGGATTATGCTTGCAATTAAGGCTAGAAGCATCGATGTGACGAAGGAACCGTCTAAGGTATACAAGACGGAGATTAATTACCTCTTATCTCATGGATTTACAATAGAAAAGGAAAATACTGTACATCTTGAACCTTACGATAAAGACCATGCGATGGTTGTAGCGAGGTATGATAAATAATGTTTGAACCATCTAGAATAGAAACAATATCGAAAATAATTGACGTTGAAATAAAGAAAATTAACGATCATCTTCCAACTTCATACAAATCCTTAAAAGAACTGCTTAAAGAGGAGACGCCTTCAGTAAAAACTAAAGGAGGAGATGACATCATATTTCTAAAAGATGAGCTTACAATGCTTGCTAAATTTATACCTGAGGAAAAACATGAAGACGTAAAGCTCCCTGTAATAGCTTTAAGAAGAATTGATTTAGGAATAGGAGTCTATGAGTTAATCGGTAATGAAGACGCTATAAAGTTCTTTAAGAAAATGCTAGATATTGATAGTAACTCAAAATATCTATATTGCCCACAGATATTCGAGCTAAAAAGAAAGTTTAGTAGCTTAGTAATTATTGGTTTTTCAACATCACCTAACTATGAAGACCTCGAGAAAAATATCTGGAGTAGATGATGCTGGTAGAGGACCAGTAATAGGACCACTTATAATAGCTGGCGTACTTATAGAAGAGGAAAAACTAGGAAAATTAACTGAAATCGGAGTTAAAGATTCGAAGAAACTTACTTCAAGACAGAGAGTAATAATGGCTGAAAAAATTAAGAACATAGCATTAGATTATACTATAGAGGAAATTTATCCTAAGGAAATCGATGAAGTAGTATTAAAAGCCCAGAAGTATAGAAGATTAAATTATCTTGAAGCGGAAGTGATGGGCAAAGTAATAAATAGACTTAAACCAGATATTGTATATGTTGATGCATCAGATATTAATGAAGAAAGATTTAAGGAAAACATCATGAAGACATTAACGATTAATGTAGAGATAATATCTAAACATCATGCAGACGCTATGTATCCTATATGTAGTGCAGCATCGATTTTAGCTAAAGTTAGAAGAGATGAGATAATTAATGAATTAAAGGGGAGATATGGAGAATTTGGATCTGGCTATGTTACAGATCCTAAAACAATTCAATTCATTACAAACTGGATTAAAGAGTACGGTCAAGTACCTGACATTGTTAGAAGATCATGGAAAACAGTTAGAAAAATACTAGGCTAAAATATGGAAACCAGCTTTCCAGTTGAGGAAATTAATGAGGGAAAAGCAAGAATTATAATTCCGAAACTAAATCTTTTTAGGGGTAGTGGAGGAACTTATAGACCTAGCTTAACGCCTGTATTTTACAATCCAAACATGAAGTTCAATCGTGATCTTTCAATACTTCTTGCAAATACTATAAGTAGAATGCTAAATAGAGACTTAAACATATGTGAACCGCTTTCAGGAACTGGAGTTAGAGGAATAAGATATGCTCTTGAATGTAAAGCTAGGAGCGTAATTCTAAATGATAGAAGCTCTATTGCATACCAATTTATAAAACGCAATGTTAAACTCAACAATATAGAAGACATAGTTCAAGTATACAATGAAGATGCTTCACTACTATTACTAAAGCTTGCAAGTGAAAAATTAAGGTTCGATATCATAGATATTGATCCCTTTGGTTCACCTGTGGAATTTATTGAACCAGCATTAAAAGCATTAAGAAACGGAGGAGTACTATGTGTTACAGCAACAGATTTAATACCACTATGTGGTATTAAGAGTGATGCATGTGAAAGAAAATATTTAGGGAAACCTTTAAGAAGTTATTATTGCCGTGAATTAGCTTTAAGGCTTCTAATAAATATGATAAGTACTAAAGCATTGCAACAAAATATTTTAGTAGAGCCTTTAATATCCTATGCCTATGAACATTACATAAGAACACACCTTAGAATTTTTAAAGGAGCATTAAAAGCCAATAAAGCATTAAATATGAGGGGAATTATTATGCATTGTTTTAAATGCGATTTCAGACTTGTAATTGAAGACATAATAGCTCATAAAGAGAAATGTCCTTACTGTAGTGGAGAATTAATATACTCAGGACCTTTATGGATTGGACCAATTATAAATAGAGATTTTTGCACGAATATGATTCGTAATAATGAGGAGCTTAACTTAGAAACTAAAAAGAAAATAGGTAAGTTTCTAAATATTCTATTAGAAGAAAGCATACTTCCGCCAACATTTTATAATGTTGATCATTTATGTTCAAAGATTAAGAAAAAACCACCGAAAATTAGAGATATAATATATAGCTTACAAAAATTAAAATATGAAGCTGGGCCAACACATATAGATCCTAAAGGATTTAAAACAAATGCTCCTCTTGATGTTGTAATGGATGTTATTAGTAGGCTTTAAATCCCCTTGCAACTACATAAACTTCAGCACTACGTGTTCTTGATGCTTTAGGCTTAACCATCGCAACAGAACTAAATAAGCATTTAAACTCCATCAAGAGATTATTAAATAGATCTCCTTGAAACACCTTAGCGATCATCGCTCCGTTCTTTTTCAGAAGATTATTAGCAATCTTTAAGGCACAGTATGTAAGGAATATCTGTCTAGCATGATCTATCTCCCAGATACCAGTAATATTTGGAGATAAGTCTGATAGGATTACATCAAATCTCTCATTAAACTTATTCTTTAAAGCCTTAATAAGCTCTTCATTTTCAACATTGCCACGTATAGTAACTACATTAGACCATGGTAGAGGCTTAATATATTTTAAATCTACAGCTACAATCAGCCCCTTGCTTCCAACGGCTTCTCTCACAACTTGAATCCAGCCTCCAGGAGCTGCGCCTAGGTCAAGAACTGAAAAACCATTCTTAATAATTTTAAACTTCTTGTTTATTTCTAAAAGTTTAAATGCAGCTCTAGAGCGATAACCTAAATTTCTAGCAAGCTTATAATATGGATCTCCTAATATTTTCTTCAAATAATACGCCTCAATGAACTTTACTAACCATATTATCAAGCCATTTAGTTAATATGTAGCATTTAACTGGGGTTATTTCCTGACCTTCACCACATGATAATATGTTAGGACATGAAAAACATGGAACTTCCTTAATGATTTCTAAAAATTCCTCATACGCTTCTCTTTCAACAGCTATAAGTTTCACATCATTTCTAGATGGATTTCTAACTTCTCTTACGGCCCCTGATTTAATTAAGTCGTTAACAACTTCATTTAGAATATTTAAATCTATATTAAGTCTTTCTGCAAGTTCATTCTTTAATATACCATTGCTTCCACATTGTTTAATTATTAACAATGCTCTTTCAATGATGTCATTCATATAACCCACTAATCATCACTACATATCCATTAACTATATTTAGCTCGTACTTAAATTCTTTTCTAAAGATAAGGAAGCAAGATAATAAGTATGATTATTTAACATAGAAAAGTATTAGGGTTCATGTATTTTATTGACAAAATAGCACTAATGGCAAGTTTAAGTAATATTTATGATTTAAAAGATTTTTAATAAGTTTGAATGAAAACCTAGGAATGCATACAGATTCAACATGCATATTAATAAAATAGAATCTAGGCTTAAAGAAACCATATGGAGGTAATGTATCTGTAAATAATAGGTAAAGATCTGTAGCTTAATACTTGTTTCTGTAACTTTATCCATTAAATACTACGATTATAGAAATCCATATTAGAATTTCTCGTATTTTATGTAATTTAGATTTACGAATTTCAGAATTAATCCGTAAAGTATAGGTAATAACGATTTAGAAATAAAAATATTTTAGTTCTGATGGGTAAAAGGAGAACTAAATTTTAACTTCAACATGGATTCTATTTAAGATTTCTCTCATTCTTTTACGTAGTGTTACTTCAGTTATACCAGCTGCTTGTGCAATTTGATGTTGTGATTTACGTTGACCAGTTATTATACAGCTTATATATACGGCTGCTGCTATGAGACTTACGGGATTTTTACCATTAAATAATGGTCTTACCGACTCAACAATACTTCTAACTTTATCCTCAATTTGTGGTGAGCAATTTAGAGTCTTCATGATTCTTGGAATATATATTTCCGGACTATTTACTATTGGCTTTTCATTAAGAGTGCTAACTATTAAGTGGTAGCCTCTAATAACCTTTCTTCTATCTACTTTAGAGTGTTTAATAATTTCGTTGAACATTCTTGGCATTCCAAGTTTTTTACATGCTATAAATACAGAGGCGGAAGCAACTTCAGCTATACTTCTACCTTTAAAGTGTTTCCTTTTTGCAACACTTCTATAAATTTTACATGCTAGCTCATGAACGCTTTTTGGAAGACTAAGTTGATTAATTAAACGCTGAATTTCGGAAAATCCTTGAGTAAGATTTCTATCAAGAGAACTTGACATTGAAACTTTTTTATGCCATCTTGCAAGCCTCACTATTTTTAATTTTTCTCTAAGAGTTAACGGTGAGTTATTCATACTGTTAACATCAATATCTGTTGTTAATCCATAGTCATGTAAAGTATTTGAAATTGATGGCCCGACTCTAACTTGTTCTCGAGCGAGAACCTTCCAGGTTGTATCATTAAGATCAATATTGCTAGCTAAAACTATACCACAACTTATACATGTAACTTCCCCTCTTTCAAAATCCTTATGAAAATTTGTACTACCACATTCCGGACATTTAAAAGAACTTGTTACTACGGACGTCAATAAAGACACCGAAATTTATTCAGTTTTCATAAAGTTAATAGCTTGTATTACTAGCTACTTGCCAGACGACGAAGAATAGTTATTTATCTCAAGATATTATATTTTAAAATATGTAGAAGGTAATAATGAAACTTAAAGTAAGAAAGCCTCTTTAGACTTCTGAATTTTGAAAATATTTATGTAAGAATTTACTTTAGGCTGGTGTGTTGCTTCTTGACGGTTTATGTTTTAGTGTTCTATACTGTTTTATCTTTAGGCATATTTCTTTTAATGTCTTAAGTTTAGATTCCTTCTTGTTCATTACTATAGCTTTCCTAACTTCAAGCCAATTTTTAGGATAAGCTTTATTAACAATTTCAGGAGAAAGATTTAAATCGATAGCAGCTTTAAATATTTCTTCTATTGATGGATTCTCAATAGCTAAATGTCTAGGAACTCTCCGTCCCATTGATCTTGAATTTTTCAGATTTAAGTAAGCTGGCCAAACAATAATTTTCCTCATATGTACTGGCTTCAAAAATTTACTTTGATTCAATTAAAACAGCATTTATAATGCCATCACTTCCAGGCCTCGATGTAACCTTTGCAAGTCCAAGCTCAGTATTTATTATTGCTCCTTTTGAAATAACACCTCTACGAGACCAATCTATCTTTGCCGGATTTTCTTTTACACTTAATATCTTAACTCTTTTAGTAATACTACCCATAGCTACATTAGCATATAAAGCTCTTAGCAACCTAATTTTATAAGCTCCACCATATACTCTAGTTTTAACTCTTTTCTCTTCAGAGCTTAAAACAGTTTCAACAGGTAAACTTCCTATTTCACGCTTCTTTTTAGTTCTTGAAGATCTTTTTTTCCCACCACTAGGCTTCCTTAGATCATTACCTTGAAAGATCCCCATTTTAGATCTAGCTATAATTAATATCCAAATATATTAATCTTTCTCATATAGTAGGAGAAGACGTAACCTAGATTATAACAACTTATTAAACTTAAATAGAAATCATGTTGAGCTTCGCACTGTATAGAGAATTAAGGAGGTTAAGTATGAAATGGGATATTAAGTCTCTTCTCATCTAAATAAGTGAGTGACACTGTTATGGATAGTATAACCATAGAGGCTAAAAGAGAGGAATTACAGGTTATGATGGGTTCAAATATAGGAAGAATATGAGGAGTATGTAATTGTTGATGATTTTGAGTATAAATCTAAAAGACATGGAGGCTCAGCATACAGTACAAATGGGTAAGGAGTAGATTAGGAGATGATGAAGCAGATATACTGTAAATCCAAGGAATAGTAGAAATGACATATCATACAATAAGGGATGCAGGAGGATAAGGACAACAATACAAAGGTTTAATTCACGGATAAAAACATTCAGAAAAGCAGTAGTAAGATATGGAAGATTAACATAATGATAAAATCAATAATAACATTCACACATAATGATATGCATGAGGTATGAGCTATGAAAAGCTTAAATATTTTAAAATCATCTCTAAGATAAATTTAATATGTTGGGATGATATTAAAGCTTAAGTGGAGATAATATTAAGTTTACTGTGAAAACATGGTAAATATTAAAGCTAGATTAATTAAAATTCAGAATCTAATTTTGAGACCAGTATATAAAGTATATGAGTGGAAGCTTTATAGAGAAATTAAGGATAAATCTATTCCAGTACATATAGGATTCATACTGGATGGAAATCGTAGATGGGCTTCATCTCTAGGATTTGAGCCGGAGGAAGGACATAGATATGGTTTTGAAAAAGCTAAAGAAGTTTTAGGGTGGTGTCTTGAACTTGGCATTAAAACTGTAACATTATATGTTTTTTCAACTGAGAATTTTAAGAGAAGTAAAAATGAAGTAGAACATATCTTCAATATTGCTGAGAAAGCTTTTAGGGAAATTCCTAGTAATCCAGAGGTACATAAATATTCAGTTAGGGTTAAAGCTATTGGCAGAATTGAATGCCTTCCAGAAAGTTTAAGAGAGGCTATCAAAAAAGCTGAGGAAGCAACAGCGGCATATAATGAGAGAAAGCTTTTCATTGCTATAGGTTATGGTGGACGAAGCGAAATTGTTGATGCAATTAAAAAAATAGCTGTAGAGATCTTGAATGGAAAGCTAAGGGTTGATGATGTGAATGAAGAAGAAGTTTCAAAGCATTTATATACTGCAGGAGAGCCGGACCCAGATTTAATTATAAGAACGTCAGGGGAAGAACGATTAAGCAACTTTCTAATATGGCAATCTGCCTATTCTGAACTCTATTTTACAGATGTTCATTGGCCATCTTTTAGGAAAATAGATTTCTGGAGAATCATTAGAAGTTATCAACGTCGTAATAGAAGGTTTGGAGCCTAGTAACTGTTTTACTATAGCTAATATCTAATTTGATATATTATGTTTTAACTATGAAATTTCCGTCTAAATACAACTCTTTCAGATAGGGAAAATATTACAATTAGTGAAAAGCATACAGCTGCTGTTATTGAGAGCCAATATAATAAAATTTCAGAAACTCCAGGGTAAATAAGAATTCTTGATATTTCGAGAAGTGTGGGATACATCATAATTAAAAAGACTATTTCAACAATGTTATGCCATAATTTAGGATTACGTTCAACATATTTTATAACAGCTTTAGCAGCAAGTACTATTCCTGTTCCAAGTATTACTGGTCCACTTATTCTTTCAATGAATAAGGAGGAATAAAGAGAAAGATTCCCAATGATTTTTCCAACATCTATTCCCTTAGTAGAATCGATTACTGATTGAATACCGATGTATATGCCTATCATGTATGAAATTATAGCAGTTATTGATGCTATAAACATAATTGGTGAAGAGGAAAACCAAGAGGTTAGAAGCTTATCAATAGATAAGCCTTTAATCACCATAAACAATCCTACAATAACCCCAAATATAATCCACCCAATACTTTCCATTTTTAGTAGCGAAAGTATTGCAAATATTAGAATTAAGGTTCCTGGAAGACCTATGAATACTCTTGACAGACGCGGTTCCTCAACAATTTTTCTAAGATATCTTCCAAATAAAATATATGTTGCCTCTATTCTTGGTGATTGTTGAACAATTGTTCTATGAATTGATATTATAGAAGTTTTTCTCTGAATTATAGGTATAACAAGCTCATCATCAACTCCATCTGAAACAACAATAACACCATCAGGTTTGAATTTATTGATAACTATATCTATCTCTCTTGAAATCTTACTATCAGCCTTAATACCACTTGATGGGTGACCAGTAACTGTTGCCACTTCAATAATTGAATTGGGATATTCCCGCTCAACCAAGCCTTTTAATCTTAACATTGAAAACATAGCATTAACATCAGAGTCTTCAGGAGATGCTAATGCAAATTCACATGCAGCCTTAAGGTTTTCCTCATATCCAATTATTGGCGTCTCAACATTTATCTTCGACCCTACATCGTTATCTCTATCAATACAGAGAATTAAAATTCTTTTCTTCTCCTCCAATCCTAATTCCCTTTATATTATAAATCAAGAATATTTATAAACCTATTTATAACAATCAATAAGTTTAAGAAAATTTAGTTACTATTAAGTAGTTTTAACTCAAGAGCTATTTTAAATTCATCAAAACTAAGTTTTTCACCACGCTTTATCTTATTAAGGATTTCTCTAGCTAGCTTTTCTTTTATTCTAGCAGTCTTAACTGAATTCTTATGAGTACGGATACTTGTAAGAGTATTTTTTAACTCATGTAGTTTAGACACTGTATCCTTGATTTCATCATTGATTTTATTTAATTGAAGTATTAAGCTTTTAACTTCATTGTTTTTACTCTGCAGATTAACTCTTAACATTTTAACTTCTCTAGATTTATTCTTAAAAGACTCATGTAAATGTTGGGATTGCTGGGAAAGTTTAAGCAGAAGCTCATGATTTCTATTAGCCTCATCATTAAGATTTAAATAATGCTTTTTAAGCTCAATCATCTTTATCTGTAGATCTTTAATTCTATTATATATTTCAGCTATAGATTCTAATTGGTTAATTTCGTTAACAATTTTCCTTTCAGCTTTCAGATTTACAGGGCTTGTTTCATATATCCATTTAAGCTTTCTCAACTGCTCAGTAACATTTACTTCAGGAATTTTAGCTTGTCTTTTAAGAGTAGCTATTTCATATTTTAAATCTTTAATTTGTTGAATAATATTTCTTTGTTGCTGTCTTATAGCATCTCTTTTATTTTTGTAGCTACGCACCTCTACATTGATTTTATCCCTTTCTAATTTTAGATTCTTAACTTCTTCAACTATTTGTTTTAAAGAAGCTTTCATAAGCTTTAATTCATTAACTGCTTTCCGTATGTTTTCTTTAAGCTTTCTCTTACTTATCCTTAATTCCTCAAACTTTTTACTTAGTTTTTCTATTAATGAAATTACTTCTAGCTCAGAGTCTTCATCTATACATTTATCCACATGTTCAAACATACCCCCACCATTTAAATACTTATTTATCATACTGATGATACTGTTACTTTTAGATTTTTGAGGGGGCTTTAGGAAGCTATCTCTTGGAGGTGATTTTTGTAGATAGACTTCTTAAAGCCCTGAGGGATAGAGGTATTTTCAGGCGTAATAAGGTTTCGCTTAAAAGAAGTTGAGAGCATGTATTCTCTACATGGCTTAGCTATAGGGATATTGTTACGTCTGTCGGGTTGTTGATGTGAGCCATGTATCAGTATGGTGTTGGATTCAAAAGATTGAAACGTAAGGATTGATGTGAATCCAATAGGGGGATGGTAGCTATTGATGAGATGAAGCTGAGGAGGCTGGGCATCATTTCTATTATGGGCTGCAATAGACGTTAAGACCAAGAGCTTCTAGCAGTAAGGGCTTCATGGCGGAGAAGCATACTGGATGCAGATCTCTTCCTGAAGCAAGTCCTTAAGGCATTAATAAGCCTCTAATCCT